>JBOGHK010000230.1:0-5973 GCA_050744325.1 Acidimicrobiales bacterium | reverse complement strand
AGGGCGCCCCGCATGATTAGTTATGCGTTTGGGGTTGGGGCCAGGGTGTAGTTCCAGTCGCCGTGCCATTGGTGGCGGGTGAGGGGCAGGGCGTCGAGCTGGGCGTCGGTGATCTTGACGCCGGTGGCGTACCAGCTGGTGTCTCGGGCGGCTCGGACCTTGAGGCCGGTCTCGGTGGTCGTCGCCGAGATCAGCTCGATGATGGTGCGGTAGGAGGTGAGGGGCCGGCCGCGCCAGTTCATGGTGATGAAGCTGAAGAGGCGGTGCTCGATCCGGTTCCACTTCGAGGTGCCCGGCGGGTAGTGGCAGACCGTGATCTCGAGCCCGGTCTCTGCGGCGAGCTTCGCGAGCTCAGCTTTCCAGGCTCTGACCCGATGTCCGTTGGAACCCCCGCCATCGGCGGTGATCAACAACCGGGTGGCCTGGGGGAACCGGGCCCGGCCCATCTGCTGCCACCACGAGCGGATCGAGTTGACCGCGAACGCGGCGGTGTCCGCGACATCACCGATGCTGACCCAGCCCTCGTTGTTGGCCTCGTCGTAGATCCCATAAGGGATGGCACGGCCCAACTCCGGGTCGACGAAGTCATGCACGTTGACCCGGGTTGGTTCACCCTGGGGTTGCCACTCGACCCCGCCGTTCGCGTACTCGCCCACCAGCTCCTTCTTTTTGGTGTCCACGCTGATCACCGGCTCGGAAGCGGCGACGAAGTCCTGGGCCAGGCCGTGCAGGTACCGGAACTGGCCATCACGGTCAGGGTGCGCGGTGCCCTCTTTGACCTTGACCGGGGACTGCAACGAGTAGCCCAGCCGCTTGAGGACACGCCCCACCGTGTCATCGGAGACCTCGAAGCCCTGGCGCACCAGATCGCGGGCCAGCTTCGCGGTCGACTTCGACGTCCAGCGCAACAACGACATCGGGTTCCCCCGCGTCTCGGGGTGCACCAGCTCATCAAGCGCTTCGAGCAGGCCCGGCTGCGTTTCCACCCGCGGCTTGGGACCCGCGCCCGGTGCTCGCACCCGCTCCGACGCGAGCGGTCCCTCCGCCACCTCCTTCATCCCCGCGATCACCGTGGAACGGCTCATGCCCGACGCCTCGACCACCCGGGCCTGCCCACCCCGACCGAACAGGTTCGCTGCGGCGCCCACCAGCAGCCGCCTCTGCCGCTCATCCAACAGCGGCGTCATCACCTCGAAGAACCGCGCGAGCGCCTCCGACGTCACCTCCACACCCCCACACTACACCGCGCGAATAATTGTGCGGGGGACCCCCCAAGAGCCGGGGTTCGACAGTTCGTTGGCGTGTCTAGGTCGAAAGATGGGTGTTGACCAGCATGTTCGTGCTGGTCAGCTCTGGGAGGTGTAGTGCCTAGGCGCCGGGGGTGACCTCGAAGAACTTAGGTGGTTCGTCGAGGTCGAGGGCGGCGAGGATCCGACGTTGGGTGTGGGTGGCCTCGGTGCGTTGGCGGACCGTGCCGGCGGGGCCCTGGAAGGTGCCGAGGTGAAGTCGTTGCAGCTCGCGGCGGATGTTGGCCCAGGTGTCACCGGCCTGGGTTTCGGCAACCCGGATCAACAACAGGGCGAGCCAGCAGAGGCTGACGTGAGCGCGGATGCGGTCCTCGAGGCGGTGGTAGACGGGGCGCAGGTCGAGGGTGGACTTCATGTCCCGCCAGCCCGTTCAACTTCGAGGAGCTGCTTGTAGCCCAAGGCGACGTCTTCGGCGGTGAGGCTCGGGTCGGAGGTGCGCAACAGGAACTTGCCGTCAAGGCGCTCTTGGGCGGCGACGGTGGCCCGGTCGATGCGAAGCTTGCCCGCCGGGGTGGTGCGCAGGAACCGGCGCAGCCCGGCGGGCAGGCCCGCCGCCAACGCGGTCCGCTTGTCGGTGCTGAGCTTGTCGGTGCCGGCGATGCGCCCGGCGAGTTCGTCGAGAAGCTGTTCACGCACGATCCGGTCGCGTTCAGCGCCGTCGGCGTTCCGGCAGATCACGAACCGGTCCCGCATGGTGGCGACGACGATGACCACCTCCTTGACCTGCAGGTTGACGGCCACGGTCTGGTAGCGGCCATGGCGGGACAGGGCGGCGTCGGCTTCGGGGGTGCCGCCACGCAGCTTCTCACGAGGATGTAGTGGCCCCCAGCACGTTGCAGGTAGCGGCGGTTCTCCGCCGAGGTGAACCCGCGGTCACCGACCCACACCACCCGGGTCAGCTTCCAGGCCCGTAGGTCGTCCTTGACGTGGCGGATCAACGCCTGATCGTTGGTGTTGCCCGGCCAGCACCACACCCGCACCGGGATCCCGCCCCGGGTGACGGCCATGCCGATCACTACCTGGGGCAGGTCCGGGCGGTGGTCCTTGGACTTACCCCAAGTCCGGAACCCGACCGTGGCCCCCTCGCCCGGTTCGTCGGCGGTCTCGGTCTCGAAGTAGGTCGAGGTGGTGTCGAAGAACAGCAGGTCGACTTCGAGGTTCAACAGATCGGCGCTGGCCCAGTAGACAGCCTCGGCCAGGTCGGCCTCGACCTCCAACAACCAGTCCATGGCCCGGTACAAGGGCTGGGGATCCTCGCCGATCTCACCCACGAGGCCGGGGATGACCACGTCGCCGTCCAGCCAGGTCGCACAGGCCCGCTTCGACGATGCCGCCAACGCCCGGTTGACAACCATGGCGAACACCAGCCGCTCGGCCCGGCTGTCGATGCGCCACTGCGCGAGTAGGCCCCGCAACGTCTCATCGATCCCCAGCCGTCGCCACAGCCCATCGAGCGCCCACGCCCCGCCCAGCGGCGCCGAGCCCACGAACGACAGCTCGCCGTCAGCCTGGAGGGCAAGCTGCTGGTCGGGTTCGAGCACCCGGGAGATCGACCGCACCAGACGGGCCAGCGCCGCCCGGTCTCCCACCTCAACCCCGTCATACGGGGCTGGTCTGCCTACTACCGGAGCGTGGTTTCTTCCCGGGTGTTCGCCGGGCTGGACCACCACGTGTGGCACCTCACCTACCGGTGGGCACGCCACACCCACCCGAACAAGTCGAGGCGCTGGGCTGCCGCCCGCTACTTCGGCAAGTTCAACCGCACCAGGCAGGACCGATGGGTGTTCGGCGACCCCGAGACGGGCGCCTACCTCACCAAGTTCGCCTGGACGAAGATCGTTCGTCACGTCCCCGTCCAGGGACGGGCGTCTCCCGACGACCCGACCCTGGTCGAGTACTGGGCTGAACGTCGGCGCCGACGCAAGGCCCCGCCGCTGGACCAGCACACCCTGAAGCTGCTCAAGGCTCAGGGCGACCGCTGCCCAGCATGCGGGAACTCGCTCCTCGACGACGATCATGAACCCCAATCCCCATACGAATGGGAGAAATGGTTCATGACCACCCGCCGGACGCTGCGCAAACAGCGCATGGTCCAGCAAGCGGACGGTCAGACCAACGACCGGTCCTCCTACCGGCTCCTCCACGCTCACTGCCACCGTCGGCTTCACGCCGGCCAGGCAGCACAGCCCAGCGATCAACCTCAGCAACCCACGTCACCCCTGAGGCTTGCTTGAGCCGAGTGCGGTGAAAGTCGCACGCTCGGTTCTAGGGGGCCCCGGCGCAGCAATGCGCCGGCGCTACCCGGCGTTTTCGCATCCAGCGAAGGACCAAACGAGGCTCGAACCGCCGGGTCGTGTACACCTACCCGTCGAAGAAAGCCCTCGGGGCGATCATCGACAAGGTACGCAACCTGACCCGACGGTCATCACACCCGAACCTGGTCGTCCTGCTGCGCCGCCTGAACCCGGTGCTGCGGGGATGGTGTAACTACTTCCGGCACGGGGTCTCCGCTGCCACCTTCAGCTACCTCGGCGCTTTCGCCTGGCGGCGGGTGGCGATGTGGCTCCACAAGCGCCACCGGCGACTCCCCTGGAAGAAGGTTCGCAGCCGCTACCTCCCCGGGTGGCGGCCCACCGAAGACGACGTGACGCTGTTCGACCCGGCGACTGTGGCGGTCACCCGCTACCGCGTCCGGGGCTACAGCATCCCGACACCCTGGACCAGCAGCGAACAGACAGCCGCATAGCCCGCCGGCATGAACACGTGGAGAGCCGGATGCGTGGAAACGCGCACGTCCGGTTCGGAGGGCGGGCCGAGGAAACGGACCGATCGCAAGACCGACACCGCGCCTCGGTCCGACCCCTACGTGCCCCAACATGAACCTCGCGATCAATCCCGCGGCGGACCCTAATCATTGAATCCCCAGCCGCGAACCATGGCAGCCAAAGCAAGACCTGCCGACCTCGCGACATTAGCCCAACGCAAATCGCTTAAGTACTCTACATCAGGTGCATCGCCATGGGACTCAAGAAGTACGTCGAGCACCGCCCCGAGCTGCCGCAAACGCGCAAGCTCATCTCCGTCAAGCAGCACGGAACCGACACGGCTCGAAGGTTCCGGAAGCACCTGTGCATCGTCGTACAAGATATGAACGCATACCGTTAAGTCGTCAAAGTAATCCTCATGTGGATACTTATGGCCAAACCACACTTGTTGCTGATACGGTTGGTCAGCGAGCGCCGCCAACGCCCGCATAACCTCACGACGCATGGCAGGAAACTTAACAGCTATCACGGAGCATACCATCTCGACCATGTAAGCCACTCCCGTAGCGGTATGTGGGCCTCTAAGGCGTTTTCAGCGATAGATCCTTGAATTGGCTGACCGTTACGACCAATAACCTGGCCGTTGTGACGGACAACAACATGATCAACACGTTGACTTATTTGAGGACTCGTCGGATTAGCTGGATCAATTCTCACGCCATTACCAGGGTCATCCGGATCGGTCCACCTCCGACCGTCTCCCTTTCGCGTAGGCTCACCCGGACCCCACTCTGGAGGTACAAGAGCCTCCATCTGACGTAAAGCATCGCTCGCCTCTTCCTCGAATTGTTGAACAAGGTCCCGTTCAATCGCTTCGGGAAAGCAATCCGCGAGAGTATCGAAGAAGCCGATATTCTCCATGCATTCTACAGAGAGCTCAAGGATCATAGCGTCGAAGTCAGCGCAGGAATCAGCACATTCATCATTGCTAAAATCGAACTCCGGTAGGTCAAGGCCTTCATCCCCATTTGGTGGTGTTTGAACCCAGTTCGGTGCACTAGATCGAAGTTGAGCCTGTGCTATCGCAGGGGAGCAGCTCACGCCTGGGTGGAAGCATGGCGGGTCGAGGCCACTCGGGTCCGACAGGGTCGTCGGGTTGCTGGCGCTGTAGTTGTACGGGTTGTGAGTCTGGGGACGACCCTTATCGTAAACTGGGTCGGGTGCGGTGAAGATGCCGGTGGTGGGGTCGTAGTAGCGGTTGTTGAGGTATTGGAGGCCGGTGGTGTCGTCTTCGATTTGGCCGATCCAGGCTCGGTCGCTGTTGAGTTGGCTGCCGGTGCGTTGGTCGCCGTAGGGGTAGTAGGTGCGGGTGGTTTCGGGGGTGGTGGCTCCGGCGGGGACGGAGAGCTCGACGGAGCCCTGGTTGTCGGTGGCCAGGTAGTCGACGCCGCCTGGGTCGCGGGTGGCGATCAGGTTCCCGGCGAACGTGTAGGAACGGACCGCGGTGGTTGGGCCGCTTGTTGGCGCGGTGATCTCGTGGCCCTCGATGTACAGAGTCGTCCCGTCTGCTGTCTGGCGGAGTAGCCGGGCGCCGTCGGCGTCGTAGACGAAGCCGGTGTCGCCGTCAGGGTCGCCGACGGCGGCGAGGCGGTGCTCGGGGTCCCAGGTGAGGTCTTCGGCCTCGCCGGCGATGGTGCGGGTGTCGAGGTTGCCGCTGGCGTCCCAGGCGTAGTCGTCGCTGCCGACCTCGGTGGGTGCATGGGGCCGCGTCGAAGACAGGCCACCTGCCGGGTAGGTGTAGTCGATGGTGGTGGGGCCCTCGGTGCGGCTGTCGATGTTGCCGTCGTGGGTGTAGGCGTAAGTGTGGTTGTAGGGGTTCGCGCCCGTGCCGGGTGTGCCGG
>JBOGHK010000229.1:0-4200 GCA_050744325.1 Acidimicrobiales bacterium | reverse complement strand
CCGTTGACCGGCCGCGGGCGGCGCCGCCGGCGCTGGCTGCCGCTGCCGGTGCGGTCGCCGGCCGACGTTGGTGTCGGGCGGGTGCCTGGGGGGCGCTGGCCGCCGGTTCGGTCGCCGGACGCGGAGGTCGGCGCCGCAGCGCGCGGCCGCCCCGTGACCACGTCGGGTGCGTCGAGTTGCTCGGGGATTCCCAAGGATCGCTGAAGCGCCCGCAACGCCCGGCGGTGCTCGTTCGCGACCAGCGACACGACGGTGCCCGATGCGCCCGCCCGACCCGTGCGGCCCGAACGGTGGATGTAGTCCTTGCTGTCGGCAGGCAGGTCGAAGTGGATGACACACGCCACGTCGTCCACGTGGATCCCGCGGGCCGCGACGTCGGTGGCGACCAGCGCGTCGACGCGGCCGTCCATGAACCCCGCAAGCGCCCGCTCGCGCTGGCCCTGGGTGCGGTTGCCGTGGATGGCCTGGGCGCCGACGCCGGCCGCCTTCAGCTGCTTCGCCACCCGCTCGGCACCGCGCCGGGTGCGACAGAACACGATGGCCCGCCCGTGACGGTCGACCAGCTCGCGCACCAGCGCCAACCGCTGCGACGGCTCGGCTCGCCAGAACACGTGGTCGACGGCTTCGTTCGCCTCGTCGTCGCTCACCACCTCGTGGCGGACCGGATCCTCCTGATAGCGACGGACCAGGGCGTCGACATCGCCGTCGAGGGTGGCCGAGAACAGCAGTGTCTGGCGCTCGCGACTGGTGAGGTCGAGCAGGCGTCGCACCGCAGGCAGGAAACCCATGTCGGCCAGCCGGTCGGCCTCGTCCACCACGACCAGGTCGACGTCGTCGAGCCAGACGTCCTCCTGCGCGACGAGGTCCTCCAGCCGCCCGGGACACGCGACGACCACGGCTGCGCCGCGAGCGAGCGCCCGGCGCTGCGGCCCATAGGAGGCGCCGCCGTAGATCGCGACCACCTGACCCTTCGAGGCCCGCCCGACCAGCAGGTCGATCTCTCGAGCCACCTGGACGGCGAGCTCACGCGTGGGCACCAGGACCAGGCTCCGCGGCCGGCGGGCCGCAGCGCGCGCAGCGCGGACGGCGATCGCCAGCCCGAACGCGAGGGTCTTGCCCGAACCGGTCGGGGCGCGGCCACAGATGTCGCGGCCGGCGAAGGCGTCGGGGATCGTGAGAGCTTGGATGGGGAACGGCTCGACGATCCCCCGGCGTTCCAGCCGTGCGCACAGCTCTGCAGGCACGCCGATCTCGGCGAACGTGGACATGTTGCTACTCCTGGATCGAGACGGTGAGGCAGGCCGTTTCGATCGACAGAAGAACTCGAACAGGCCCCGCCGATGTCGGCATCGGCGACAGGTCGGCGCACATCGCCAACCGGTGACCAGTGCAGGCTACCGGGTCGTCGCCGCAGACCACGATTCGGGCCGAACGCGCGCCCTCTCAGGCGGCGATCGTCGTCAAACCTGCCCCAGATGACAGGCTGGACCGCGTCTGTTCACGCCCGGAAACCTGCTGGTATCGCACTAGATTGCCGTCGTGCCGCCCCGCCATCCTCTGCTTGTCGCGCTCGCTCCAGTGGCCGATGCCCTCGGCGCCACCCTGGTCGGCGCGTCCGGCGTCCAGCCCGGCGACATCCCGTTGCGGTGGGAGGACGAGGTGGTCGGCGGTCTCCGGCTGCCCGGGGTCCACGGTGCGCTCGATCGCATGATCGCCATCGTCGAGGCCGAGCTCGGCGGCGGTCTCGCTGACCTCTCGCGCGAGGACAAGCAACGCGCGGTCCGCTTGCTCGACCACCGTGGGGCGTTCCAGCTGCGGCGCGCGGTCGAGGAGGTCGCCGACGCCCTCGATGTCAGCCGGTTCACCGTCTACAACTATTTGAACGCGGGGGCGGAGCGAGGCAGCAGATCATGACGTTGCAGGTCGAGTTCACGGTCGAGCCTTTCGTCGAGGCTGCGCCAGGGCCGCATGTCCGGGCTGCCGTGACCGCAGCCGAAGCGGCGGGGCTCCTCGTCGAGTTCGGCCCGTTCGGCACCGCTGTGACCGGCGACGACGACGCGGTGCTCGACGCGGTCGACACGATCGTCCGAGCCGCGCTCGGCGCGGGTGCCACCCGGGTGTCGCTCCAGCTCGCCCGACTCTGACGCGCGTGCCTGCGCTGGCGCGACCGCTCGCGGCGAGTGGCGGGCCGCGAGCCCGATCTACGGCGAGCGGCTGCTCCAGCGTCCCCAGAATCTGACCGCCGCGCTTGCGCCAGCGCGGGTCGCCAGACTCCCCTGCACTCCCCCGGCGACGGCATCGGCATCGCTGCGGTAGACCGGTGCTCATGCCCGCTGCAGCCCGAGACCTGGTCAGCTCGCCCGAGGCAAGAGCCGAGACCGGCATCGACGCTTCGACCACGCCATGACCGCACCGTCCAGCCCCGTGGCCCGCGCCGACCTGTTGGTGACGGGCGCCGACCTGGTCGTGACGATGGACGACGACCGGCGCGAGCTGCCCGGCGGCTGGGTGTCGTGCCGCGACGGCTTCGTGACCGCAGTGGGCGCTACTGAGGATCCGGTGCCGGACGCCGCCCGGGTGCTGCGGGCCGACGGCTGCCTGGTGACTCCCGGCCTGGTCAACACCCATCACCACATCTACCAGAACCTCACCCGCGCCTACCGGCCTGCCACGACGGCGTCGCTGTTCGACTGGCTGACGACGCTGTATCCCCGCTGGGCGCTGCTCGACGAGGAGGCGTCGTACCTGTCGGCGTGGGTCGGCCTGGCCGAGCTGGCCCTCGGCGGCTGCACGACGTCGACAGACCACCTCTACGTCCACCCTGCCGGAGGGGGTGACCTGCTGAGCGCCGAGATCACCGCTGCGGGCGAACTGGGGTTCCGCTTCCATCCCACCCGGGGCTCGATGTCGTTGTCGCGCAAAGACGGCGGGCTGCCACCCGACTCGGTGGTCCAGGACGACGACACGATCCTCGCTGCGTCCGAGGACGCCGTCGCCCGGCACCACGACCCACGCCCGGGGTCGATGGTCCAGGTGGCGCTGGCGCCGTGCTCGCCGTTCTCGGTGACGCCCGACCTCATGCGCCGCACAGCCGAGCTCGCCGAGCGCCTGGGCGTCCGCATGCACACCCATCTGGCCGAGGACCCCGACGAGGACCGGTACTGCCTCGAAACCTACGGCCGCCGGCCGCTCGAGCACTTCGAGGACTGCGGTTGGGCCTCGGACCGAGCATGGGTTGCCCACTGCATCTACCCCGACGAAGCCGAGATCGCCCGCATGGCCCGCTGGGGTACCGGCGTAGCCCACTGCCCGAGCTCGAACATGATGATCGGCGGAGGCGGTATCGCACCGGTGGCCGACTACGTGGCCGCGGGCGTGCCGGTCGGGCTGGGATGCGACGGCTCGGCATCCACCGACTGCGCGTCGCTGTGGTTGGAGTCGCGGGGCGCTCTGCTTCTCGCGCGCCAACGACAGGGGCCAGCGTCGTTCGCGGCCCGGGACGCGTTGGAGCTCGGCACCCGGGGCTCGGCGGCGTGCCTCGGTCGGCTCGGCGAGCTGGGCGTCCTGGCACCGGGCGCCGTGGCCGACCTGGTGGCGTGGAAGCTCGACGGCCTGGCGTTCGCCGGCGCTCTCTCCGATCCCGTGGAGGCGTGGCTCCGCTGCGGGCCTGTGGCGGCCCACCACACAGTGATCGCAGGCCGTCCGCTGGTGGAGGCCGGTGAGCTGCGGGTCGGCGGGATCGACGACATCTTGCGGCGGCACCGGACCGTTGCCGCCCGGATGCAGGGGGTGGCCTGAGCGACGCCGCTGTTGAGCGACACGTTCGTTGATCATCGGGCGGGTGCTGGGCGACATCGACGGTGAGGACGGGGTGGTTGCGCTGTCGTTGGGGTGACGACAGCGTGAGGGGGTTGTCCGCGCAAGGACCCCCCTCGCCGTCTCTGGGTCGAGCACGAGGGGGTCCTTTGGGGCGATGCCCGGCGGCATCGGTGCTGATCGTAGGGAGCGACGCGTCGCGCGTCGATGGAGAGTTGGTGGCTGTGGGGTCAGAACCGGCGGATCCTGGCTCCTGTCGTCTCGGGTCTGGGTGGCGCCTGGGGACTGGTCGGCTGATCGGCGCTCGGGCTGTTGGGCGTCGGTGTCATGCCGGTGGTGGTGTCCATGGGTTGCGCGGTGTCTGCCTGCTGGGGGACGGCGGGG
>JBOGHK010000228.1:0-50055 GCA_050744325.1 Acidimicrobiales bacterium | reverse complement strand
CGGCATCGGACAGCCTGACCGTCGGCCACCTGGAACCGTCCCACATGTACCTCCATCCCCTGGCCGCCGCGCTGGTGGTCGTGGCCTGGCTGGCGGCGCTGCTGGCGCTCGCCCAGGCCTCGTTCTCCCGGCGTGACGCGTGAGACCGACGCCCGACCGCCGACGACCGAGCACCTTGCGGAGTTATTGACCAATGGCATCACGCCCTCATATTTTGTTGACAACAACAGGCAGGTGAGGGGGAGATGGCTCGGTTCTTGTTCGTGGTCCCTCCGTTGGCCGGTCACGTCAACCCCACGATCTCGGTGGGGCAGGAGCTGAGCCGGCGAGGACACGACGTGGCCTGGGCCGGGGTCCCGGGCAAGGTCGAAGCCCTGCTGCCGGGAGAAGCGCGGTTCCTCGGGACCGGCGAGCGTTCGGCCACGGGCGCACCGGCCGGGACCACACCGGACCGGCCGCCCGGCCTCCGGACGGCGGCCGCGTTCAAGTTCCTCTGGGAGCAGGCCATCATCCCGTTGGCCTGGGACATGATCGACGGCCTCGACGCCGTGGTCGAGGCATGGCGGCCGGACGTACTGGTCGCCGACCAGTACGCGATCGCCGGCGGAGCGGTCGCGATGCGACGGGATCTGCCCTGGGCGACGTCCGCAACGACGTCGGCCGGCGTGGTCGATCCGCTGGCCGAGCTCCCGATGGTGCAGGCGTGGGTGGACCGCAAGCTCGGCGACTTCCAGGCCGCCATCGGTGGCCGTGTCGCCGCCGCGTCACCGCGTGCGCTGGAGTGCTCCGGACACCTGGTGCTGGTGTTCAGCAGCCGGCGCCTGGTCGGCGATGACCTGGTCTTCCCGCCGTACTATGCGTTCGTCGGGCCGGCACTGTCGGCCCGTGCCGACCAGGATGCGTTCCCGTGGGGCTGGCTCGATCCGGACGTGCCCCACGTCCTGGTGTCGTTGGGCACGGTCAACGCCGACGCCGGCGCACGCTTCTTCGCCGTCGCGGCGGAGGCGCTGGGCGGCGAACCCCTCCAGGCCGTCCTCGTCGCGCCGCCGGAGATGGTGCCGACGCCCGCCGACAACGTGCTGGTGCGCGAACGGGTCCCCCAACTCGCACTGCTGGCCGACATCGACGTGGTCGTCACCCACGGGGGCCACAACACGGTCTGCGAAGCCCTCGCGCATGGCCTTCCGTTGGTGGTAGCCCCCATCCGAGACGACCAGCCCGTGGTGGCCAGCCAGGTCGTGCGCGCCGGAGCGGGGCTCCGGGTCCGGTTCGGCCGGGTCCGCCCCGACGGGCTCCGCGCCGCGGTGCGCAGCGTCCTGGACGAGCCCGGCTACCGGACCGCAGCGGTCGCGGTGCAGCAGTCGTTTGAGACCGCCGGGGGCGCCCCCGCCGCCGCCGACCGCCTCGAGCAACTCTCGACCGAGCGCGGTGCCACAGCTGCAGGTCGAGCCGACTCTGCCGTCTGAGCTGGGTCCTGGGAATACCACCACGGCCCGGCGCGCCAGCGACGGCCACGCCCGGACGGTCAGCGACTCCAGGCGGCCGCCGACGACTCCGGGACGGTCAGCGACCCGGGGCGCCAGCGACCGCCTCGAGGCGGTCAGCAGCCCTCGGTGCGCCCCCGGCGGCCTCGAAGGATCGGGCGATGCGAGCAGCCGCTCGCCGATAGGACGGGTCGCCGAGCACGGTGTCCAGGGCTGTCGCGACGTCGGATGCGGAGCACCGGGAGAACTTGAGTCGGAGGCCCGCGCCGGCCTGGACGACCTGTGACGCCGTGACGGGCTGGTCGTCCCGGATGGGCGCACAGACCACGGGGACCCCGAGGCCCAGCGCCCCGACGGTCGTGTTGTGGCCACCGTGACACAGCACGGCTTGCATCCGCGGCAGCAGGTCGTACTGGGGCACGAACGGCATGACCAGGACGTTCGCCGGGGGCATCAGCTCCGCGGCCAGAGCCGCGGGTGCCACCATGACGACCCCGTACGGCCGCCCGTCGACGGCGTCGAGGACCATGCGGAGGAACCGGTCCCCGATGCCGTTGCTGAGCGTGCCCAGCGAAACGAAGACGTTGTCCCGGTACCGGTCCAACCATCGCCAGGGGAAGGGAGCAGCCTCGGTCGGGGCGCGGCGCGGCGGTGCGACCGGGCCGACGAACTCCACGGCGCCCAGGTGGCGGCCGACCTCCCCGACCAGCTCCCGGCTGGAGTACTCGATCACCAGATCCGGCGAGAAGCGGGGGTCGAACCCGGTGGTGACCAGCCACGGCAGCCCGACCTGGACGTAGAGCCGCTCGAGCTGGCCATGCATCCACTCGGCGACCTTGGGGACCAGGCCGAGCGCGTCGACCAGCTCGGCGGTGCTGCAGGCCGACGTCGCCCAGGGCAGGCCCCGCTCGACGGCGACCAGACCGCCGGCGAACGTCTGCTGGTCGGCGACCACCACGTCGGGCCGGTAGTCGTCGACGGCGGCGCGCACCGGGTCCACCATGTCCGTCGCCAGCGGGACCAGCACCCGCTCCCACAGGAACCGCAGCGCGGTCAAGCCTTTCACGCGGTTGCGGTCGCCGAGGTGCTCGGCCACCTGCTCGACGAAGCGGTTGCCGGCCGGGTAGATCCGGGCCGTCGGTGTCGGACTCCCGGCACCCTGGTCAGCGCCGTCGTAGCCGTCGCAACCGTCGCCGACGAGCGACCCGACCAACTCCTGGTGCAACACCCAGGCGACCTCATGGCCTCGTCGCCGGAGCTCGGCCGCGACGCCCGCCGCCGGGTTGACGTGCCCGGCAAAGGGCGGGAAGACGAACAGGAACCGTCGCCCACCCGTCATGGCGCGACACCGACGGGCATGCCGACGAGACCTGGTGGTTGGGAGGCGGCCGCCGTCGCGGCCGTCACAGCGGTACACCGACCGGAAGGCCGACGAACCGGCTGACCAGCGTGCGGACCTCCCGTGGCCGCTCGAGGTTCAGCAGGTGGTCCGCCCCGGCCAGGATGTGCAGCTCGGCCGCCGGCAGCCTCCGCCGGAGCTTGCCGGCCAACGGATGGAGCGGCGAGCGGTCGCCATAGATCCCGAGCACCGGGCATCGGATGCGGGCATAGTCCTGGCGCCGCAGCGGCGGCTCGCGGCGGACGTCACGGGACAGGGTGGTCTCGAGGATCAGGCGGCGGGCACGCGCCGCCACCGCCATGGCCTTGCGGGGCGACGTCATGCCGAGGACCCGCATCGCGTCTTCGGGGGAGTACTCGTGGCGGAGGGCCCTGCCCGCGCTCTGCAGCGTGCGGTCGATGAGCCGACCCCATCCGCGGAACGGGAGGAAGCCGTCCACCAGCGTCAGCGAAGCGACGCGCTCCCCGTGCCGGAGCGCGGCCACGACCGCCACAGCGCCGCCGTAGCTGTGTGCCACCAGGTGGACCGGTTCGTGCACGGCCAGGGTGTCGAGCAACGCGACGAGATCGGCCACGTGGTCGACCACCCGGTAGCCCGACGGGACGACCTCGGAGCGCCCGTGACCCCGGAGGTCGTAGAGGATCACGTCGGCATGGGTCGCCAGCGGCAGCCCCAAGGTGAAGCTCAGACTCGACTGGTCCACGACGCACAGGCCGTGTACGAAGACGATGACCGGCCGCGGGCCGTCGGGCCCGGAGCGGTAACGATTCACCCGCAGATCGACGCCGCGGACCCGAAGTGTCCCCACCACCCGTTCCTCACCAGGCGCGTCGGCGGTCAGCCCCTGCGAGCTGCGACGCGATGAAGCCGACCAGGGTTCCGACGTCGAGCTCGACCAGCTCCTCGAACTCCATGGTGGCGAACCATCCGACGAAGTCGACCTTGCCCTCGTAGGTCTCGATGAGCCGCTCGGCCAACTCGAGGATCTCGAGGCTCTCGAGCTCGAGGTCCTCCGCGAAGGTGGAGTCCAGCCCGATGTCGTAGACCTCGCAGAACTCCTCCCCCACCACCTCGGTGATCAGTCGCTCGACCGTCGCCCGAACCGAACGGTCCAGCCGATTGGTGGTCGTCTCCATCGCAGCCTCCCGATACCCCAGCAGTAGACCCGAGAGTAGGCAGTTGGTCATCTTATTGACAACTAGGCTTGGATACTCTCCTACTATTGAACCCCATGGTGGACGTCGCGATCGTCGGCATGGCCTGCGTGATGCCGGGAGCACCCGACCTCGAAGCCTTCTGGGCCAACATCGTCGACGGCGTCGACTCGATCACCGAGGTGCCCCCCTCCCGGTGGGACCCGGCATTGCACTTCGACCCGGCGTTCGATCCGGCGGCGATGGCCAGCGCCAGCCAACCCAAGACGGTGTCGAAGTGGGGTGGATGGCTCCCCGACGTCGAGTTCGACGCCCTGGCATGGGGGATCCCGCCGGCCAGCCTCCCGGGCATCGACCCGGTCCAGCTGCTGGCGCTCAAGGTCGCGGCAGCCGCACTCGACGACGCCGGCTACGGCAGCGGTGGCTTCGACCGCGAGCGGGCGTCGGTGGTGTTCGCGTCGGGGTCGGGCGGCGCCACCGACCTCCCGGCGGGCTACCTGTTGCGGTCGCTCCTCCCCCGCCACCTGCGGGACGGGATCCCGCCCGCGCTGGACGGCTTCCTCCCCCGCCTCGGCGAGGATGGGTTCCCCGGCATCCTGACGTCGGTGATCGCCGGGCGGGTCGCGAACCGCCTCGACCTCGGGGGCAAGAACCTCACCGTCGATGCGGCGTGCGCGTCCGCGCTCGCTGCGCTGGACGTCGCCTGCACCGAACTGGCCGCGCGCAGCAGTGACCTCGTGCTGTGCGGTGCGGCCGACCTGCACAACGCGGTCCACGACTTCTTCTACTTCACCGCTGCCCACGCGCTGTCGCCCACGGGCCGGTGCCGATCGTTCGACGCCAACGCGGACGGCACCACCCTCGGCGAAGGCGTCGGTTGCCTGGTGCTCAAGCGCCTGGCCGACGCGCTCGCCTCCGGGGACCGGATCTTCGCCGTCGTGCGCGGCGTCGGTGGGTCGTCCGACGGACGGCACCTGGGGCTGACCGCACCACGCCCGGAGGGTCAGCACAAGGCGCTGCGACGGGCCTATGCAGCGGCCGAGCTGTCGCCGGCCGACGTTGGGCTCGTCGAGGCCCATGGGACCGGCACGGTCGCGGGTGACAGCACCGAGCTCCAGGCGCTGACCACGGTGTTCACCGAAGCCTCCGCCCGCCCTGGATCCGTGGTGCTGGGAACGGTGAAGTCCAACATCGGCCACATCAAGTGCGCCGCCGGGATCGCGGCCCTGATCAAGGCGGCCAAGGCGCTCTACCACGGGGTGCAGCCGCCCACCCTCCACGTGACCCGGCCGAACCATGTCTGGGACCCTGCCACGAGCCCGTTCGTCTTCCTCGATCGGGTGCGCGAGTGGAGGGCGCAGCAGCGGGTGGCGGCCGTTTCCGCCTTCGGCTTCGGCGGCACCAACTTCCACGCCGTGCTGGCGAGCCACGACCTGACCGGCGCCCACACCACGAGAGGCGGCTCGGCACGTTCGTCGTCGTCCGGCTCCCGCCGCGTGGCCGTCGCCGGTGCGCGGGCGACGGGACCGGCACCGCCCGTACGTCGACTCCAGTGGCCGTCAGAGCTGTTGGCGTTCCGGGCTCCGACCGACGCCGCGCTGGCCGCCTGCCTGGACGAGCTTGCGGTGCGGTTGGCCGCCGAGCGGAACCGCCCGGTCCGTCGACGCGAGAGACCACGGCTGCGGGACGTCGCGGCGAGCGTCTGCGCCTGCGGCGACGCCCCACTGCCCGTCCGCCTCGTGATCGTCGCCGATGACCTCGACGACCTGGCCGTCAAGGTGGACGTGGCGCGAACCGGCCGGGCAGCCGTCGGCGTGTACCGGGCTCGGGCGGCCGGACCCCAGCCTTCGGACAGCGGTCGGGCTGCGCAGTCGTCGGGTGATCCGGACGAGCCCCTGCCGGGCGCTCCGGACGGGCAGGCGTCGGCGCCCGACGTACCTCCGCTCCATGGGGAGGCGATCACCGCCTGGCTCCATGAGCTCGCCCAGAGGACCGTTAGCGGCGCGGCATTGGACATCGACGTCCTGCACCGGGGACGGGACTCCTGCGCTGAGCACTGGGAGCACCCGTCGACGCCGGCCGGCTGGGTGGTCAACGGCCACCTCGTACGGACCGCCGACGGGACGTGCCTCCCCGGTGGCCTCCGGCCGGCGTCTGAGGCTCCGGCGATCGACCTCGGCAGCGGCAGGCCGAACGGCGTCGGCGGCGAGGTGACGGTCGCGATGGAGTACCTCCGGCTGGTCCAGGGACTGGTCGCCACGGGCACCGAGATCGTCCGCAGCCAACTCGCCGATCCGGGCCTGGTCGATGCTGACGAGCAGTCGTGAGCCCCGCGGCTCGGAGCCGCGGCTGGTGTGGTTGGCGGCCGAGGACGTCGACGGATTGCTCGCTGCGCTCACCTCGGCGCGGTCCGGGCTCGGTCCGGACGCTGACGCCCGGCCGGGGCGGATCGCGACGCGCGACGGCGTAGCCATGGGGCCGGCTCGGTTGGGCATCGTCGACCCCGACGAGCGCAAGCTCGAGCTCTCCCGACGGCTCGTCGCCAAAGGGGCGCCGTGGCGGGGTCGCAGCGACATCTGGTTCACCCCCGACGGCCTGGCCCGCCGGGGCGGGAGGACGGTCTTCCTGTTCCCGGGCGTGGAGCCGACCTTCGGCGCCGAGCACGCCGACCTCCCGGAGGTGGCTGGCCGGCTCGGGCTGGAGGCGCCGGCCCTCAGCACCACGACGCTCGCCAACCGGAGCGCGTCGATCTACCGGCTCGGGATCTTCCTCGACCTGGTGATCCGGAGGCTGGGCGTCGAGCCCGACCTCGTCGCGGGCCACAGCATCGGCGAGTGGAGCGGCAGCGTCGCTGCAGGGATGGTGCCGCGCGATCGAGCCGAGGACGTCCTGTCGGCGCTGGACCTCGACGGCATCGACCTTCCCGACGTCGACTTCGCCGCGCTCGGCGCCGGCGCCGTGGCCGTCGCGGCCGCGCTCGGCACCGCTGACGGGCTCGACGGCATCGAGATCTCACACGACAACTGCCCGAACCAGTCGGTCATCTGCGGGGCCCCCGAGCTCATGGACCGCGCGCTGGCGCACCTGCGGAGCGCCGACATCCTCGGTTACAAGCTCGACTTCCAGTCCGGCTTCCACACACCGGCGATCGCGCCGGGGCTCGGCGTGTTCCGGACCCACGCCGAGAGCCTGCCGATCGGAGCACCTCACGTCCCCATGTGGTCCGCGACCAGCGTGGCGCCGTACCCGACGACCCGGGAGGAGATCGTCGAGCTCCACCTGCGACACCTGGTCGAGCCGGTGCGGTTCCGACCGCTGGTCGAGCGGCTGTACCACGACGCCGGGGCGCGGGTGTTCGTCCAGGTGGGAGTCGGCAGCCTCACCAACTTCGTGGACGACACGCTCGACGACGACCATGCGTGCGTCCCGTTGCTGGTGCCGAAGCGGTCGGCGCTCGCCCAGCTCTACCGGGCTGCGACAGCGCTATGGGTCGAAGGATCGGACGTCCGGCTCGACCCGTTGCGCCCGACAGCTCGCGGCGCCACCGCTGCGGCGCCGACCCCGGCCCCTGATGTTGCGTCGCAGCCGGCGGCTCCGACGTCCACCTCGGCTCCGCCACCGACGCTGCCGGCCATCAGCGCACGGGAGCAGGCACTGGCCGGCGCGCTGGACATGGTGCGGGGCGCGGCGCAGGCGAGCCTGGCCGTGATCGACGCGGTCACGGGACGGCTGACTCCCGAGAGGGGGACGGCGGGAGGCGAACACTGGTCGCCCGCGCCGACCGTCCACGCCCGGCCCACCCGCGCCCGCCGGGCCGCCGGGCGCACCGTCGTCCACCGTCGGCTCTCCCTGGAGACGATGCCAGAGACGCTCGACCACGCGCTCTACGAGCAGCCGGCCGGCTGGGACGATCCGAGCGACCTGTTCCCGATCGTCGCGATGACCACCCAGATCCAGCTGCTCCAGGACATCGCCGCCGAGCTCGGCGACGGCCGCGACGTGGTCGCGGTGTCCGACGTCCGCAACCTGCGTTGGCTCGACGTCTCCACCCCGCTGGAGGTCGAGGTCACCGTCGAGCCCGAGGGCGACGACGTGCTGCAGGTCGCTCTGGGCAGCTACTGCAGGGCGAGGGTCCGGTTGGGCAGCTATCCCCCCGCACTGTCCTACCCGCCGCGACCGCTGCGGAACGCCCGTGCCACGGCGCACTCCGCCCGCGAGATGTTCGACCAGCGCCTGATGTTCCACGGTCCCCGGTTCCAGGGCATCAACCGACTCGGGCCGATCGGCGACGACGGGATCCTCGGCGAGTTCCACCACCTGTCGACCCCCGGGTCCCTGCTCGACAACATGGGCAAGCTGGTCGCGTACTGGGTCATGGACCAGCGGGGCTGGAAGGAGGGCCCCCTGCCCATCGGGCTCGACCGCCTCGAGCTGTTCGGGCCCGATCCAGCCCCAGGCGTCGACCTGGCCTGCGACGTCCGGGTCGTGGATCTCCACGAGGACCTGGTGCGAGCGGACGGCCAGATCGTCGCCCCCGACGGGACGGTCTGGTGCCGTGTCGAGGGATGGATGTCGCACATCTTCCACCTCGACGACAAGACGGAGCCCCTCTACCGGGCGCCCAGCCGCAGCTTCGTCACCGAAGGGCAACCGGGTGGCTGGTGCGTCGTCCGTGAGCGGTGGCCCGGCGGAGCGGCGCGGGAGTTCACCGCCCGGCGCTTCCTCCGGCGATCCGAGCGTGAGCGGTACGAGCAGCTGAACCTGCTCGAGCAGCGGCGGTGGCTGATCCGGCGGGTGGCCGCCGTCGACGCCGTTCGCCAGTGGTTGTGGGACCGGTTCGGGACCCCGTCGTACCCGGTGGAGATCGTGCTGGTCCCCGACGGTGAGGGACGCTTCCGGGTCGAGAGCCACCACGTGCCGCGCGGGCACGATCCCCGGGTCACGATCTCGTCGCTGGACTGGCTGGCAGTGGCGGTGCTCGGCGATGGCGAACACCGCGACGTCGAGGTCGAAGAGGTTGGCCCAGGCGCCGAGCCCGCTGCGGCCAGCCGCAGAGTCACCGCTGCGCTGACGGCCCGCAATCCCGGCGCCCGGGTCGAGGCTGCCCTCCCGGACGACCTCGAGACGGCGACCGGCCGCCCGGTCGCGGTGGCTTGGACCTGCTGACCCGCTGGTAGGCGAGACCGCTACTGTGATTGCGGCCAGTGCGCACGTGCTGAACCCCGCCACATGGAGGTTGCAGTTACGAGTGTTCTGATACGCATCGACGACGAGACGCCGGCGACGAGGCTCGACCACTTCAGCCACGTCCTGTCGAGCATGATCACCCCGTTCGCTCTTCGAATCGATGCTGAGGGCGACCTCCGGGCTCAGATCGTCACGGGGCGGGTCGGGACGGTGGATGTCATCAAGGTGAGCGGCCCGCCGCTCAAGGCGTTTCGCACACCCAGACTCATCAACCGCTCCGACCCGGGGTTGTTCAAGATCTTCGTACAGGTGCGCGGCCACACGGTGCTGGAACAGGGCGACCGCGAAGCCACCTTGGCCCCGGGTGACATCACCTTGTTGGATCTGTCCCGTCCGTGCCGACTGGCCGACAGGGGCGACGAGCACGGGGCCGTCTCGGTGAAGTTCCCGCACGCCGCGCTGCCGTTGCGCCACGACGAACTTGAGCGCTTGACTGCGGTTCCCATCTCGGGGCGGGCGGTCTCGGCGCGCCGATCTCCTGACTCGCGCGTCACATGGCCCGGAACCTCGAGGACGACGGCTCCACCGACGGGGCGCGGCTTGCCACGGCGCTGATGGACCTGCTCATCGTCGCGCTGGCCGAGCGGCTGGATCGCGGCGCGACGATGACACCCGCCACGGTTCGCCGTGCGCTGCTGGCGAGCGTGCAGACGTTCATCGATCAGCGGCTGGCAGACAGCGACCTGTCACCGAGCGTGATCGCCGCGGCCAACAACATCTCGCTTCGATATCTCTACAAGCTGTTCGAGACGCAGCAGACGACCGTGGCGGGCTGGACCCGGCAGCGGCGGCTGGAGCGGTGCCGCAGGGACCTGCTGGACCCGACCCTGGGAGACCGGTCGGTGAGCGCGATCGCCTGTCGCTGGGGCCTCACGGACGCCGCTCACTTCAGCCGCCTGTTCCGGGCCGCCTACGGCCTCCCACCCGGCGAATACCGCCGATCCGCTGAAGCGTCGAACCCCCGGTAGATCGGGCGGACGCCGCCCACGATCCGTGCACGCGCCATCAACAGCTGTGCACACGACACCAAGACATCGCGCTCGTCCGCCGTGACACTGGCCTCCATGCGCGGAACCCAGGTGGCAAGGGATCCAGTGTCGAGCAACGGCCCTGAAGCGTGTGCCGATCCGACGGCGCCGATGGAGCTCATGATGCTGGTGCGTGCCGGCCGTGTATCCCAATCGATCAACGTGGCGGCGCGACTGGGCGTGGCCGACCACCTTGCGGACGGCCCGCGTCACATCGACGAGCTCGCTGGGGCCGTGAGCGCACATCCGAGGGCGCTCCATCGCCTGCTGCGGCTGCTGGCCGACTTCGGCGTCTTCGCCGAGCGCGAAGATGGCCGCTTCACGCTCACCTCGCTGGGCGAGTTGCTACGCAGCGACCAGGAGCGCTCGCTGCGCGGCATGGTGATGCTGTTGGAGTCACGGTTCTTCCGCGACGCCTGGACAAACCTGATCGATGCCGTGAGCACCGGTGACGCAGCCTTCGACCTTGTCCACGGGCAGCAGTTGTTCGACTATCTCCGCGAACATCCCCACGACGCCGCTGTGTTCGACCAGGGGATGAGCGACGTCTCGCGGCAGCTGACCGCCGCGATCCTGGACGTCTACGACTTTGGCCGGTTCCAGGCCGTGGTCGATGTCGGCGGAGGCAACGGAGCGCTGCTGGCGGCGATCCTGGCCCGGAACCCAGGGGCGCGCGGGATCCTGTACGACCTGCCCGACGTGGCCGCTCGCGCCGGCGTGCTGCTCGCCGCGGCCGGAGTCGCCGACCGCTGCGACGTGGTCGAGGGGGACTTCTTCGAGTCGGTTCCCGCCGGCGGCGACGCGTACCTGCTCACCCGGATCATCCACGACTGGGACGACGAGGCGGCGCTACGGATCCTGGACAACTGCCGGGCGGCCATGGCCGGGGACGCGCGCCTCCTGTTGGGCGAGGCCGTGCTTCCGGAAGGGAGCGAGCCCTCGCCGGCCCGGCTCGTCGACATCGAGATGCTCGTGATCGGCGGGCAGGAGCGCACCGAGGCCGAGTACCGGCATCTGTTCGAGCACGTCGGCCTGCGACTGACCCGCGTGGTTCCGAGCGCCGGGCCGTACGACGTCATCGAGGCAGTCACCCTGTAGCGCGACGCCATGACCGCCGGCAATCGACTCCCCGATCGGTCCGTGCCTCAGCGCGGGCGAGGTAGTCGGCGGGGCAGCGGTTTGAGCGGTGGCTCCCGGTCGTCGCGCCGGGAGCGCCGGCGCTGCCCCCCGGGCCAACGCTCGCCCCGTTCGGTCCGGGACCAAGGTGGCGGGCCCCATCCGGCGACGGCTCTTCGCGGGGACTGCCCGGCTGTGTCCGATCCGGGCGGCGGCTCACCGTGCGCCGGCCAGGGACCGCTGTCCGGGGCGCCGAGTCGCGGATCGGCCGCCGCGGCCGGACGCGCGGCGGGGTGGGGGTGGCTCCACTCCGGCCGGGTCTCGACGGCGGCGAGCTGGCCGTCGGCCATCGTGAGGATGCGGTCGCCGTAGCGGGCCACGCGGCTGTCGTGGGTCACGATCACCGCTGCCGCGCCGCGTCGCCGGACCTCGCTCACCATCAGCTGCGTCACCTGCTCGCCGAGCCGCCAGTCGAGCGCCGAGGTCGGCTCGTCCACCAACACCAACCCCGGCGCGTTCATCAATGCTCGTCCGATGGCGACGCGCTGGCGCTCGCCACCGGAGAGCTGACCGGGCAGGTTGTCGCGCCGGTGCCCGAGCCCGAGGTCGTCCAGCAGCCGGTCGGCACGACGCCGGGCATGCCCACGGTCCCGGCGCGCCAGCTCGGCCACCACCAGCAGGTTCTCCCGAGCGGTCATGAAGGGCACGAGGTTGACCGACTGGAAGATGAACCCGACGCGCCGGCGACGGAACGCCGTCAGCCGCCGTGCCGATGCCCGGGTGATGTCCTGGCCGCCGACGACGACGCGGCCCCAGGTGGGCGACAGGAGCCCGCCGGCGATCGACAGGAGAGTGGTCTTGCCGGAGCCCGACGGTCCCAACAACGTCACCACCTCGTTGTCGGCCACGACCAGGTTGACGCGGGCGAGAGCGACGACCTCGACGCCGCCGACCTCGTAGACCTTCGACACCTCCACCAGCCTCAGCGCCCCTGTCACGGTCCGCCGCCCCTTGCCCGACTCAGCCGATCGCCGCGGCAGGGTCGACACGGACGACGCGGCGCAGCGCCAGGCTGCTGCCGAGCAACGCCGTGCCGCCCAGGGTCAGCAGGGTCTCGATCAGCCGCGCGAGCCGCATTGCGGTGGGCAGCTCCAGCGGTAGCTGGGTCAGACCCCAGGTCGCCACAGCGGCGAGCGCCACCGCCACGCCGGTCATGAGCAGCACCTGCGCGACGACGGCTCCGAACAGCTGGCGTGAGGACGCACCGACAGCCTTCAGCACGGCGTAGAGGCCGGCGCGCTCGAGCGTCACGAACGACAGGAACAGGCCGACGACCACGACCGCCACAGCGATGGTCACGGCACGGATGTAGCCGAACGTGGCCTCCTGCTCCGCCACCCCCGGCATGGCCCGCACGGCGTCAGCCGGTGTGAGCGTGTCGGTCTCGCCGCCGGCCCCACGGTCGATCGCTGCCGCGACCGTTGCCACGTCGGCGCCCGGTTCGACGCGCACCAGCAGCGCCTGCGACCCCGTGGCTTCGGGCGGTTGCCCAGCGATCTGCAGCCAGGTGGCCTTGGCCACCACCATGCCCGCCTGGAACCAGAGGTTGGTGTCGTCCACGAACCCCACGACCGTGACCGGCACGCGTAGCGGGCCGACGAACACCTCGTCGCCCTCTCGGACCGCGGCCCGCTCCCCCAGCGTCGCATCGACCAGAGCCTCGCCCGGCGCCGGCGCGGGCGACGCCCCCAGCGCTTCCTCCGACGCCAGCACGGCGAGACCCATGGGCTCGGCGTGGCCGGCCACGCTGCCCGTGAGCAGCACCGCGTCGAACGTCGCGGTGCCGGCAACCCCCGGCACCGCATCCACCAGCGCACGCGCCTCGGGCTCGATGCGCGATCGGAGCAGCACCCGGTTGGCCTCGTCGGAGTACACGACGAGGTCGCCCGGTGCCGTGCGCAGGGCGCCGGTGGACTCCCGGTACAACCCGTCCAGCACGGCGCTCGGGTACAACAGCAGCAGAGCGAGGAGCAGCAGGATGCAGGTGGGCAGGAGGAACCTTGCCGGCCGGCGTCGCAGCTCCCGCACGGCGAAGGTCATCGCGGCCTCACCGCGTCGTCCCGAGCAGGGGCCGGCTGACCACGGCGTTGGGGTCGACGCGCAGCACCCGGCGGATCGGCGGCACCGAGCCGACCAGGGCGACGGCCAGGGCGGTCCCGCCAGAGCTCGCGATCGCCGCCGGCTCGAGGGTGATCGGCACGGTCGAGCGAACCACCGGCACGGCCAGGGCCATCAGCAGGGCCCCGATGGCCAGGGCACCCACGGTCACGGCCGCCACCTGGCAGACCAGTCCACGCACCAGATACGAGGCGCGTGCGCCCATGGCGCGCAGCAGCGTGATCGACGGCTCCTTCTGCAGCGTCAGCGTCAGGAAGAAGAACGCGATGACCACGGCGACGACCAGGTGGCCGAGGCCCAGCACGACCAGGAACGCCAACCGGATCGCCTCCTTGCCGGGGGCCGTGGCCGCGGCGTCCTCCCGGGTCACCGCCTCAAGCTCGGGTGCAACGGCATTGAGCTCTCGGACCAGATCGGCGGCGTCGACACCGACAGCAGGCTCCACCGCGGCAACGGAGGGAAGGACGACCGTCGTGTTCGGGACGGTCAGCTGCACCAGCTGGACATAGGTCGGCCACGACACCCACAGCGTCGGTGACAGGCCGTAGCGGCTCCTGACCGTCAGGCCGACGACCACCAGCTCGACGTCACCGGGCTCGACGGTCAAGGTGTCGCCGACGCGGTACCGCCCGGGTGCATCCTCCGCACTCGCCACCACCTCGTTCGGAGCGTCGGGCATACGGCCGGTCTCAAGGCCGGTCGGGCTCCCCGGACGGCCGGGCTGGTAGCCGACGACGCTGGCGTTGTGCCGTCGCTCGCTGCCCGGGCCTCGGATGCTGACCGCCGTCACGCCCAGCTCGGCTGCGTCCGCCACGCCGGGCTGGGCAGCGACGGTGGTGAGCTGCTCCGAGGTGAGCAGGCTGCCTCCGACGGCGCGCCGAGCGTCCCGCGCGAACACCAGCACGGGGGCCGACTGCCGGCCGACCGCTCCGGCCACTCCGTCGAGGATGACCGTGAGCAGTGCCTGCTGGAACAGCAGCACGAACACCAGCAGGCCAGCTCCCGACGTCAGGCCGACGAAGCGCGCCCACGACCGCTTCAGCTCGGCGGTCGCGAACAGCACCCGAGGCCTCCGACCCGCACTAGTGCCGCCGGGCGACGACCCGGTAGGCGTTGCCGATCTGATCGGAGCGGATGCGGGCGTCCTTGACCCGGTCCACCAGCAGGGCGAGGCCGATCACCGGGGACAGCGCAGCGGCGACGGCGACGCGGCTCACGCGGTGGGCGATCGACGGTGGTGGCAACCAGGGCAGGTGGGGACTGCGGGCGAGGTGCTCGACCAACAGGACCATCGCGGCCGACAGGTCGGCTCCCATCGTCGCGGCGCCGCGCTCGATCGAGACGACCTCGAAGCCCGTCTCCTCCAGCGCCGTCACCAGGTTGTCGCAGGGGACGAAGTGCAGGTGCTGGGGCTGCATCCACGAGAGCCAGAAGCGGCCGAGGCGCGTCCACGGGGACTCGGGGTCGGGCACCTCGATCATCAGGTAGCCGCCGGGCTCCAGTACCTTCGCCGCGGCGGCGATCTCCTGGCGGGGCTCGCGTGTGTGCTCCAGGTAGTGGTGCATGCTCACCACGTCGTAGGACCGTGGCAGCCCCTCGGCCAGCTCGTGGAACAGGCCCCGGTACGCGGTGTCGATCCAGCCGCGACGCCTCGCCTCCTCGACGGTCTCGCTCATGTCGAGGCCGTCGATGCGGGCCTCGGGCCACCGCTGTCGGGCGACGAGGCAGAAGTGGCCGTGGCCCGTGCCCACGTCGAGCCAGGCCTGCGGTTCGGTGAACTGTCCGACCGCTTGGGCCCGGTCACGGTAGCTGCGGCCCAGCGAGGCGAAGACCATCTCGGTCTGCTCGTCACTGATCCCGTCGTAGAACTGGTCGTAGTAGTAGTCGAGACCGCGGAGCGACAGGGCGGGGTTCTGGAAGACGTGGCCGCAGTCGACGCACCGGTCGAGATGGAACGTCCCGACCTTGTGCTGGAACATGTCGGTGGTGTCGAGCCGCCGGACCAGGTGTGACGACTCACACCACGGGCAGGTCGCACGACCGGGCTCGAACAGCTCGGCCATCGGCGGGGCAGCTGGCACGGGCCGGCTGGCTCGCTCGGCGGCGGTCGCCCGGCCGGCGCGGTAGCCCGTGACGCCAGTGCGGACGTTGTGGCCCCACGCGCGCGGCAGTCGTGCCAGGGAGGCTCCGAGGCGGCCGGCGCCCTGGACCGCGACCGGCTGGGCCGCCCAGGTCAACAGCGCGGCCAGCCCGGCCGCCGGGCTGACCAGCAAGCCGACGGTCATCGCCGCGAGATGAGCGGTCTCGAGGCCCAGCAGCAGCGCGGCGATCTTGCCGGCCGGCAGCGAGTGGGCGGTGAGCTCCTCCAGCTCACGCCACCGGTCGGTCGGCGTCCAATCGCTGGCCCGCAGGCACGGTGCGCGGCGCAACGCTCGGGCAGCCGGCGCATGACGCTGGGCGTTCACCGTCCACCGCACCATCGCACCGCGGTCGGTCGTCCGGCGCGGCCGCAGCGGGCCTGAACCTGCTCTGCTGGCGATGCGGTCGGCGACGGAGGGATCGAGCACCAACGCCTCGTGTGCTCCACCGGGCGAGTACAGGACGTCCTCGCTGAGCTGGGAAGGCGACACCCGTCGCAGCAGGCGCAGCGCGCGGTCGGCGGGGAGGTCTCCTGGGACCAGGTCGAGGAGCTGGACGCCACCGAGCTCGACCTCGACTGCCGCGCTGGCGAGCGTGTCGGCATTCACCTCCGCGCTGGCGACGGCCAGGACGTCGACCTTCGAGCTCGGCGCGGTGGCGCGGGCGGCCTCGGACGGCACGGGCAAGGTCGTGACCTGCCGCCACCGACGCCGTAGCCCCACCGCTTCCGCGACGTGCGCTGCAGCGAGGGCCCACAGCACGATCGCCGCGGGCCTCATTGCAGCATCTCCGGGATGCAACGAACGACGACGACCTGCGGCCTGCCTCGGCCGGCAGTGCCGGCGATCACGTCCAGCAGCGCCGCGACGCCGTCGTCCACTTCGATCAGACCCATGCCACTCTCCTCGAACAGCGCGACGAGGCTCTCGGACACCATCCCGGTCTCCGCCGACCACGGCCCCCAGTCGATGCTGACGACCCGGGACGCGCGGTCCTGGTTGGCGGCGGCGATGGCGTCGAGGGCGTCGTTGGCCGCCGCGTAGTCGGCCTGACCGCGGTTGCCGCGAACCCCGGCGATGCTGCCGAACAGCGCCACGAAACCTGGGCCCACCCGCCCCGACGCTGTTGCGCTCTCGACAGCGTCGAGGAGGTTTCGTGCCGCGTCGGCCTTGGTCGCGAACACCCTGCGGAAGTCGGCCGGCGACTTGTCGGCGATGAGA
The DNA here is from genome assembly GCA_050744325.1 of Acidimicrobiales bacterium. GTDB lineage: Bacteria > Actinomycetota > Acidimicrobiia > Acidimicrobiales > VFJN01 > DASXTK01. The sequence continues at coordinate 33,090 of JBOGHK010000228.1, read as the reverse complement.
TGGTCGTCGACGACACCAGCACCATGGACGATGCCGTCCAGCCGGCCGTGTCGCTCGTAGATCCCGTCGACCAGTGCGCCCAGCGCGTCGGTGTCTCGGACGTCGACCTGGTGGTAGACGACCGACGCGCCTGAGGCCGCGAGGCTCGCGAGCGTGCTGCGTACGTCGCGTTCGGCCAGGATGCGCTCGACCTCCATCTCGATGGCCTTCGGTTCACGCCATCCGGCGGCGACCAGCGCCGACCGCAGGCCGACCGGGTCCGCGCGGCCCGCGAGGCGCGGGTCCATGTCGCGGTCCCCGTCCGGCAGCGGGGACCGCCCCACCAGCTCCAGCCGACACGGACAGTGCCGGGCGAGGGCCATGGCGACCCGGGCGGTGATGCCACGGGCACCGCCGGTCAGCAGCACCACCGATTCCGAGGTGAGGGCCAGGTCGACGCTGGTGCCGGGCCCCGGCCGATCCGCGGGTACGAGCCGGGAGGTGCGGCGGTGCCCGTCGCGCCATCCCGTCTCGACCGGTGCCTCGCGCTGGACGACCTCGTCGGCGAGGAGCCATGCCAGCTGGTCGGCCTCAACCGTCGGGTCCACGTCGACCAGGCGGACCTGCCGATCGGGGAACTCGAGCGCGGCTGTCTTGACCAGACCCCGCGCCCCGGCGCCGCGGGGAACCGGGTCGGCCCCGGGGCGCGTGGGCGGTGGGTCGAGGCCAAGCCCACCACCGAGGGCGGTCACCACCACGACGTCGCTGGCGGTGTCGAGCAGCACGCGCCGCAGGGGGTCGTAGAGGTCCGCGACGGTGCCCACGGAGTCGACATGGTCGGTGACGACGACCAGCTCGCAGGTGGCCGCGGTCCCGGCGAGCGCGTCGCTACGCCCGACGCTCACCGGGATGCCGCGTCCCCCCAACTCCTCGACCAGCGCCGCAGCGAGCGGGCCGGTTCCCACGACCTCGACGGGGCGAGTCCCGGCGTCGCCGGCCGGAGCTCGGAGTGGCGCGTCGACCAACTCCACGGTGAAGCAGTTGGCCCGCGGGGGGATGAGGGCACGTGGCGACGGCGGCTCGGACGCCACGGCCGAGGCAGCACCGATGCCCCCGGCCACGGCAGCATCGAGCCCGACGTCGTCGGTGCTGACGTCGTCGGTGCTGACGTCGTCGGTCCCCAGCTCCGGAAGGTGCTCGACGAGGAAGTCGACGATGCCCCGCAAGGTCTTGCGCGCCGCCAGCTCCTCCACCAGGTCCTCCATGTCGACCAGCGAGTCGTCGCCGAGCTCGAGCTCGTCGGCGAGCGCCGCGAGGATCTCGAGGCGCTTGATCGAGTCGATGGACAGGTCGGCCTCGACGTCGAGGTCCGGGTCGAGCATGTCCTCGGGGTAGCCGGTCCGGACCGAGACGATCGCCACCAGGCGGGACAGCAGCTCCTCGGGGGTGGGGAGCGCAGCCGGACCCGGTGCCGCGACCAGCGCCTGGGCCTGATCCGCGGACGACACCGCCGGTGCCACGACCTCGGGGAGTGCCGCGACACCGGCGACCGGTGCCGGGGTGAGGGCCGGCGCCGAGGTGGACAGGACGGGCGCCGGTAGCGGTGCCGGGGCGCCGTCGGCCGCGATCCCGAGGTAGCTCATCACCAGCTGATGGCCAGCGCCGATGATCTGGTTCGCGGCACGGAAGTACTCGACCAGCACCTCGTCGGCTGGTCGGCCGCCGTTGCCCGACGACCCGTTCGCGCCATTGGTGCCATGCGTGCCATTGGTGCCATGCGTGCCATTGGTGCCGAGCCCGGCCGCGTCGACGGGGGCGATCCGGGGCACCGAGTTCGCGGGCCGCAGGCCACCGGGGACGACCTCGCCGCCTGCCGTGCGAACGAGATGGCCGTTCACCACCCAGCGCGGAGGTGAGGACGGCCGCAACCAGCGGGCCGGGTCGGCTCCCCGCCCCGCGAGGAGCCGGTCCTCGTCGATGTGCACGCCGGCCACGGCGAGCTGCGCGAGCGCGTTCAGCATCGAGCGGACGCCATGGTCGCCGGACCGGTCGACGGATACCGCGACGTGCGGCTGGTCGGCCAGGATGCGCTCCACGCAGCCGGTCAACGTCCGGCCGGGACCGACCTCGACGAACACCCGAGCCCCGGCGTCGTGCATGGCGCGGATCTGGTCGGTGAATCGGACCGGATTGGCCACCTGCGCGGCGAGCAGGTCGCGGACCTTCGCCGCGTCCGCGGGATACGCATCGGCAGTGTGGTTGCTGAAGACCGGGATGGTCGGTGCGCCGACGTCGAGCCCCGCGAGCCGCTCCGCAAGTCGGCCCGACGCGCCGGCGACCACCGGGCTGTGGAAGGCACACGCGACCGCGAGCCGCTTGGCGGGGATCCCCGCGTCCTTCAGCCGGCCGAGCACCTCCTCGATAGCTGGCGTCGGACCAGCCACCACCACCTGCTCGGGGTGGTTGTCGTTGGCGACGACCACGTCGTCGAGCCCGTCGAGCACCGGTTCGAGGCGATCGCCGGACGCCGAGACCGCCACCATCGCGCCGGGATCGTCTCCCACGGCGGCCACGGCACCCACGATCGCCTCGCCTCGGGCTTCGCTCAGCTCGAGCAGGCATCGCTCGTCCAGCGCGCCCGCGACGCACAGCGCGACCAGCTCGCCGTAGCTGTGCCCGGCGACCATGTCCGGTCGGACGCCGAAGCGCTCGAGGACCTTGGCTGCGGCCAGGTCGGCCAGCCCGAGGGCCGGTTGGGCGACACGGGTGTCGGTGAGGGCCTGCCGTTGCGCGTCACGGGTGTGGTCGTCGAAGGCCTGTGCCGGGAGCATCGTGGCCGCCCAACGCGCCCCGAGCTCGAGGAGCGGACGGGTCTCGGGGAAGGCCACCAGCAGGTCGCCGGCCATCCCGGGCCGCTGGCTCCCTTGGCCGGGGAACAGGAAGGCCACTGGCGGCGGGCCCGTGCCGGCTCCCACGTCAGGACCGGCACGGTGGACACCCGGGGTGGCCCGACCCTGCCGTGCCTGGTCCACCTTGTCCCGGAGGTCGGCGAAGTCCGTCGCAACCAGCGCGACGCGGACCGACCCGCGGCCCGCCGCCGAGCAGGCTGCCGCGACATCCCGGAGGCGGTGGCTCCGCTCGACGAGCTGGAGGTCGCGCAGTCGCTCGGCCAGGTCGTCGAGTGCCTGGTCCACTGCTGACGCCTCGCCTCCGAACAGGAACAGCTCCGCCGGCCAGGCGGCGGAGGTCGCGTCGGGTGGCTCGTCGTCGTGCGCGCCGAGGACCGCGTGGAAGTTCGTGCCCCCGAACCCGAAGGCGCTGACACCGGCCACGCGCCGATCGGCCAGCCAGGGCCGCGCGTGGTCCAGGAACACGAACGGGCTGGAGTCCTGGTCCCAGGCCGGGTTGGGCCGGTCGATGTGGAGCGTCGGCGGCAGCACGCCGTGGTGCACCGCCAACGCCGCCTTGATCAGACCCGCCATTCCGGCGGCGCACTTGGTGTGGCCGATGTTGGACTTGACCGACCCGAGCGCGCACGTCGCCGGCTCGGCACCAGCGTCGGTGAACACCTCGGTCAGGGTGGACAGCTCGGTGCGATCCCCCACCACGGTGCCCGTGCCGTGGGCCTCGACCAAACCGAGGTCCCGCACGTCGACGCCCGACTGCGCGTAGGCCCGCTGCAGCGACAGCACCTGGCCGTCGCACCGCGGCGCCGTGAGGCCGAGGCTGCGCCCGTCCGACGATCCGCCCACCGAGCGGATCACAGCGTAGACACGGTCGCCGTCCCGCTCGGCGTCGGCGAGCCGCTTCAGCGCGACGCAGGCCACACCTTCGCCCAGCGCGATGCCGTCCGCCTCGGCGTCGAACGGCCGGCACTGCCCGGACGGGGACAGTGCGTGGACGCTGGTGAACAACAGGTAGTCGTGCACGCCGTTGTGCACGTCGGCGCCACCGCACAGCACCAGGTCGCTGCGGCCGGTCACCAGCTCGATGCATGCCGCGTCGAGAGCGGCCAGCGACGACGCACAGGCAGCGTCGACGGTGAGGTTCTTGCCCCCGAAGTCGAGCCGGTTGGCGATGCGACCGGAGATGACGTTGGTCAGCAGCCCGGGGAAGGTGTCCTCGGTCATCACCGGCAACCAGTCGTCGAGCTCGTCGGGTAGGTCGCCCGCGAACCCGGGGAACAGCGCGCGGAAGCAGTGGGCCGCGAGCTGGTCGCTGCCGGCCTCGGCGCCGAAGATCACCGATGTCCGCGAGCCGTCGAACCCGTCGCCGTCGTTGTAGCCGGCGTCGGCGAGGGCGTCGGCCGCGACCTTGAGCGCCAGTAGCTGGGTCGGTTCGATGGCCGCCAGCGACGCCGGCGGGATGCCGTAGGCCAAGGCGTCGAAGCCGATGTCCGGGAGGAAGCCACCCCACTTCGACGCGCTCCGGACGTCCTTGCCGATCTGGGCGGTGGCGTGGTCCCAGTCGGGGTCGAAGTACTTGTCGACGTCCCAGCGCTCCACAGGCACCTCGGTGACGGCGTCGACGCCCTCGAGGATGTTCTTCCAGTAGGTGTCGAGGTCCGGAGCGCCGGGCATGACACAGGCCATGCCGACGATCGCCACGTCGACCGGCTCGGCCACCGGGTCACTGCTGCCGCGGGCGGCGAGTCCGGTGGGCAGCACGTCTGCCTTGGCGGCGAGGTAGGCGGTGGCGCCTGCGGTCACCGACTCGTGCAGGTCCGCCACGGTGGTCAGATCGTGGTGGAGCGTGGCGACGTCGCCGATCATGAACATGCCGTCGCGGCGCTGCGCCTCTCGGTCCACGATGACCAGGTCGTCGCCGTCGCGGTGTAGGCCCTTGGAGGCCACCCGCAGGCGGCCGAGGTTCAAGCTCTCCAGCTCGGCCCACTGGAGCTGGGCGTCCGCGCCTTGCGCGACCAGGTCGCCGCGGGTCTGCTCGAACAGCTCGACGAAGGGGGTCTCGGCGCAGCGGGTGGCGTGACCCGGGCCGGACTCGAGCAGCGCCGTTCGTTGGCACGTCAGGGCCTGGGCCTGGAACTCCTCACCGATCGAGCCCGCCGCGACGGCCTCGGTGGTGAACAGGTAGGCGGTTCCCATGAGGACGCCGATCCGGGCACCGGCCTCGGCCAACGGCGCGCTCAGCGCCGCCACCATGGCGGCAGACCGCTGGTCGTGGATCCCGCCGGCGAACAGGACGTCCACCTGGTCGAGCGCCCCCGACGAGGCTCCCCAGTCCAACAGGACCTCGATCTGGCTCTCCCAGAGCGTGAAGCTCGACCGGGGACCCACGTGGCCGCCGCACTCGAAGCCCTCGAAGACGAAGCGCCGCGCGCCGTCCTTGAGGAATCGTTCGAGCAGCCCGGGCGCGGGGACGTGCAGGAATGTCCTGATCCCCACCTCCTCGAGGAGCGCCGCCTGGGACGGCCGGCCGCCCGCGATCAGCGCCAGCGGCGGACGGACGTCGCGGATCACCTCGAGCTGCTCGTCGCGCAGGTCCTTCGGGACGAAGCCGAGCACTCCGACGCCCCAGGGCCGGTCGCCGGCGAGGCGCGCGGTGTCCTCCAGCAGCGGGCGCACCTCGGCCGCAGGGAGCAGCGCCAGGGCGAGGAACGGGAGGCCGCCGGCATTGGCCACCGCTGCGGCGAAGTCGGGTCGGTCGGATACCCGGGTCATCGGGCCTTGCACGACGGGGTAGTCGGTGCCGAGCACCGGTGCCACCCCCTGGCCGGGGGCGAGGGGCTCGATGCGCCGAGCCGCCTCGACGTGGTCGACGATCTCGTGGCGCAGGGCGGTGACCATGCGCCCCACCGTGCGGTAGCGCGTCGCGAAGCGTGACGCGAACGCGGCATCCTGACCCACGGCCGGCGGGTCGTCCTGGTCCGCCCGCTCGGCGCGTCGAGCGTTGGCGCCGTCAGAGCCCTCGCGCCGCGGTGACCTGGGCAGGGGCCGGTCGTAGACCCGGCAGCCGTCGACGACCCGGGTCTCGCTGCCGTCCATCGCAGCGACCGCCGCGCGCACCGCCGCCGGGACCGCCGCCTCCTTCATCAGCGCTGTGGGCGCGTCGAGGACCACGCCCGCGGCGCCACCGACGACCGCGGCGGCGGCCGTGTGGCGGCCGATCCCGCCCTGCACCCACACCGGCAGGTCGGTCGCGGCCAGAACCTGCTGGCTGAGGACGTACGAGCCCGTGGTGCCGACCCGTCCTCCGCTCTCGGCGCCTCGGGCCACGAGCCCGTCGACGCCCTCGGCCAGGGCCGCGCCGGCCTCGTCGGTCGACCGCACCTCGGCGACCACCCGGTGCCCGGACGCGGGACCTCCTCCACGCCACCGCGCCACCAGCGCTGGGTCGGCGACGACGATCGTGTCGACGACGTCGGGCAGGTCGGCTGGCCCCAGCGGACAGTGTTCCGAGACCCGGACGCCGAACGGTGCAGGGCAGCGCCGTGCGAGCTGGTCGAGCGCATCCCACGCCGCCCGACGATCCGAGCCCAGGTCGAGGACGCCGAGCGCCCCGGCACGGGCGGCACCCAGCACCGTCCTCGGCGCCGGGCGCTCGAAGGGCGTCTCCACCCAGACCAGGTCCCGTCCTGACGCGGCCAGCAAGTCGACTCGCACGATCGCTACCCCCCAGTTGTAACGTCCGTCACGCATTATGGACTACTGGCAGTTACTTTGTCATTGTTGTTGACTCATGTGCCCGGTTCACCAGGATTTGTTGAACCAGTTGGTCGCGCTGGGGATGCTCCTCGGCGCCGAGGATCTCCACGTCGTCGAACGCCTCGTCACGGCGCCGGTGGCAGGCGTCTTCCACCCCTACGACGACGGCGACAGTCGCGGACCGATGATGGTGGCCGTGGACGACGAGATCGGCGTGGTCCTCCGGTCCGGCGAGAAGCACCCGGTGCGGAGCTGCTTCACCGGCCTGCTCCTCGGGTTGCTGGCCCTACCCGGTGAACGGGTCAGGGCCCACCAGCCCGTGGCCTGGTTGACGCTCGAGCCGTCCGCCATCGACAGTCCCTGAGCCCACGGCAGCTCGCCCGGCACGCAACGTGTCAAGGTGCGCCGTCCTCGTGTTCGCTGGCATAATCGCAAGGTCGCTCTGGGGAAGGCGTCGCTTGGGGGGAACCATGTCGGCTTCTGCGTCCTTGGCGGGACCAACCACCGCGTCGGCGGCGCGATCCGACCGCGAGGAGTGCTTCCCGTCCTCGATGCGGCGAGCCGGCGTGATCTACGTCGGTGTCTCGCTACCGGTGGTCGCCTTGATCAGCGCCTTTGCCGAGGGGCAGGCCCAGTACATCGTGGCGTTCGTCGTGTTGGGCAGCGGCCTCTACACCACACCGGCGATCGCCCTGGCTGCCACGGCCATCCACCGACTGGCCAAGGAGGAGCGCTGGAGGGCGACCATCTGGTTGCTCGGCCTGGTCCTGGTCTATACAAGCGGCGTCGCCATGTTGGTCGGGGTGGTGACCGGCTGGCGGTTCGCCAACCGGGCCGGGATCGTCGTGGTCGTCCTGACCACCGTGGCCTTCATGGGCACCGCCGTGGCCCTGGTGCGGTCGCTGTCGGGCCGGCGGGCGCTGTCGGTCGACCTCATCGAGTGGCTGATGTCCTCGCTGGTCCTCACCGCGCCGGCGGTGCTGCTCTGGGGTGACGCCGTCGTGTCGGCCGAAGACGTCTGGTTCACCGTCCCTGCCGGCATCGCCACGCTCGCCACCGCATCCGGCGGCTACTGGGTGACCGTCCTCTACCTCCGGCAAGGCCCCGACCGCCCGTTCGAGGCGAGCACCGCAAGGATCGGCATGGCCCTGGTGCTCCTCGGCCTGACCGATGCCATCGGGCAGACCGCCCACGGGATCTCGGACTTCAGCCTGCCGAGCTGGCCGCTGATCACCGTGCACGCCACCTGCATGAGCCTGCTGTTGATGATCCCCCTCTACCTTCCCGGCCGGCACTCCACGGGGCTCGACCGGTTGCCGCCGCAAGCCCAGGTGCGCGGCGTCGGTCTCGTGGGCGTGGTCACGCTTGCCGGGTTGCCGATCCTGGGGCTGGTGACGCTGGCCCAGCGTGACCAGCACCGTTGGGCGTCCGGGTTCGCGTTCGGGGTGGTCGTCGGTCTGGTGGTGCTGGCGACGTTGCGCCAGCTCGCCGGAGTGCGTGAGACCCGGCGGCTGTACTCGCTGGTCGAGAAGGTGTCGGCCGACCGCCGGGACCTCCTCGCCCACATGATCCAGAGGATCGACGACGATCGTCACGCGGTCGCCGCCCAGCTGCACGAGCAGGCCATCTCGGCATACGCCACGTTCGTGTCGTTCGTCCAGGCCACGGCGCCGTCACGGGGCGGAATCGGCCAGCGGGGCCTGGTGGACGACGCATCGGCGTTGGTGCGGGACGACCTGGCGCGCCAAGCGGAGTCGTTGCGGCAGCTGATGCTGGCCGTTCGGCCGATGGGTGCCGATCGGCCGAACACCGAGAGCATCGGCACGCTGGTCAAGGCGTACCTGGACAGCCTCTACGGCGATCGCCGCGGGCCCGAGCTCGACGTCGTCGTCGATCCGAGGCTGGCTCTGGATTGGATCACGCAGACCACCGTGCTGCGGATCGTGCAGGAGGCGCTGCACAACGTCTGGCGGCACAGCGAGGCGACCCAGGTGCAGGTCGTGCTCCGCGCCGAGGCTGACGGTGCGCAGGTGCTCGTGTCCGACGACGGCGTCGGGTTCGACCCTGAGGCCCTTCTGTTCGAGTCCGGCATCGACGCCATGCGATCGTTCGCGGCGTCCGCGAACGGCCGCCTGGCGATCGAGTCGGCGCCCGGCACCGGCACCGTCGTCGTCGCCGACCTCGGTGACAGCCGCTCACCGACCGCCCAAGAGCCGGCGACGCCCATCCTGCGACCGGTGTAGTCCGCGAACAGCCGCCGATCCGCCCCGTGGCCGAAGAGGCGGCCGAGACTGTCAAGCCGGGAGCTGGGACAGGGCGTAGGTGCAGGTCACGCGCCAGGCAGTCTCCGGATCCAGCTGGCCCGCCAGGCAGAGCTCCACGTTCGCGAGGGCGAACCCCAGCAGGCCGGTGCTGGCGGCGACCAGCTCGTCGGCCGACGCGTCCGCGCCCGCCATCACCCCCGCCAGCTCGGCGGCCAGCTTCACCCGGGTGGCGATCGCCGATGCCTCGACCGTCTCGTCGTGCGCCACCCACGGCTCACGGAACAGCATCCGGTACGCCGCAGGGTTCTCGTCGAAGAAAGCGAAGAGGGCGCCGAGCAGGTGCTCCAGGCGGGTGCGTGGTGAGAACGGCACCTTGGCCGCCTGCTGCAGCCGCTCCTGGAATGCGGTCAGCAGCTCCTGCAGGACACTGACGAACAGCTCGGGACGGCCCTGGGGGAAGTAGTGGTAGACGAGGGCCTTGGACACGTTCGCCGCGGCGGCGACGTCGGCGAGCCCGGCGTCGGCATAGCCGGTCTCGGCGAAGACCTGCCGAGCGGTCGTCACGATCTCTGCCCGGCGGGTATCGGGCCGCTTGCGCACCCGCTTTGCGCGCTCGGGCTTAGCCACGGCTTTGGTAGCCGTGGGCTTCGATTGCGCCTTGGCGGAACTGCGGGCCTCCGCGGGCCCGGAACGTCTTGCTTCCATCACCGCCCGATCTTATTGACTCAAGGGTCAAGATAGCGCCGATTAGGTGACCGTCGCGGGATTCGCAGCACTCGTGCCGCGCCAGGGCCGGCCCTCCTCGACAGGGACGGCCGGCCCTCTCTGCGCCCCCAGATCAGAAGGGACAGGTGTCCCGCACCTCGTTCAGCGCAGGCCCCTGGCTGGGACCGTCCGGTCCACAGAGCAGTTGCCCTGCGCTGGCATCTCCGTCCACCCACCGATGGAGGAAGGCCGTGGCGAAGGTCCCGATGTCACCGTCGACGGCCTCCGGCGTGTTGGCACAGAAGTGGTCGCCTCCGGCCACCGAGACGAACATCTTCTCGGCGGTGGGGATGCTGTCGTACATCGGCGAGGCGTGGTTGGCCACGGGCGCGATGGCGTCGTTCTGGCAGGCGAGGATCAGCGTCGGCGCGGACACCCCCGGGAAGCTGGCCACCAGGTTCCACGGCGCCAGGGGCACGACGGCGTCGATGTCCGGGTCGGCGGCCGCCGAGATCAGGGACGCCCCGCCACCCATCGAGTGGCCACCGACCGCGGTTCGGTTCGCGTCGACGATGCCCGAGAGCGGGCTCGACGGGTCGCCGCCCTGGGCCACGACGTAGTCGATGGCCTGTCGCTGCTCGGTCGAGCGCTGGTCGGGGAAGATGAAGATGTTGCTGGTGTTGATGGCGATGACGACGAACCCCTCGGATGCCAGGTGGGGGCCCCACGCCTGGATGGCCGCCTCGGTCTCAGTGAAGCCGGGGCTCAACGAGACCACGCCGAAGGGCCCGGGATCGTCGGCCGGGTAGTAGACGGTGCCGCCCCCGAAGCCTGCAGACGCAGGGACTGGCACCGTCGCCACCTCGTGCGGTCCGGGCGGAGGAACGGTCGGCGGGACCGAACAGGCGGCGACGACGGGAAGCAGGAGCAGCACGGCGACCACAGCGGGCCTCACTCCCATCAAGCTGGTGATACGACTCGCGGACATTGTTGATCCCCCAACGTCATCGGTCGATGTGGTGAGAGAATCATACCAGTGTGGTCAATAAAACTGCCATATTGGATTGGCTTGTCAACAATGTCGGCGGCGCAGGGTCGCGTCCGTCAGAGCGGGAGGGACCCAACCGCTGTCGGCCGGGTTGAGGTTGATGCCCGGCGCAACGATGGCGTCGATCGCGTCGAGGAGGTCGCTGTCGAGGTCCAGGTTGGCGGCCGGCAGAAGGTCCGCCAGCTGTTCCGCCCGGCGTGGGCCGAGCAGCGCACTGGTCACGCCACGATGCGACAGGACGAACGCCAGCGCCATCTGCGCCAACGGCACACCGGCTGCGTCGGCCAGCTTGGCCAGGGCCTCGACAGCGGTCAGCTTGTGCACGGCGACCGGGTTGTCGTAGTCGAAGTGGTCCCCGTGCGTGGCCGCCCGCGAACCCTCGGGCGGGCTCGCACCGGCGCGGTACTTGCCGGTCAGCCAGCCACCGTTCAGCGGGGCCCACGTGACCGCGGCCATGCCCAGGTCCTCACAGGTGGGCAGGACCGACGCCTCGATCCCCCGGGCCAACATCGAGTACGGCGGCTGTTCGACCGTCGGGCGCACGTGGCCGCGGCGGTCGGCCTCCCAGGCCGCCGCCACTAGTTGCTCGGCCGGAAACGTCGAGGTACCGACAGCGCGGATCTTCCCCCGGTGGACCAGGTCGGACAGCGCCCCCAGGGTTTCGTCGAGATCGGTGGCCGGATCGGGGCGGTGCACGTAGTAGATGTCGACGTGGTCGGTGCCCAGCCGGCGCAGGCTGGCGTCGAGCGCCCGCTCGATCCAGCGCCGGCTGCCACCGCGACGGTTGGGCTCGTCTCCCATCGGGTTGCCGAACTTCGTGGCCAACACGATGTCGTCGCGTCGGCGGCGGATGGCTCGACCGGCCAGCTCCTCGCTCACACCGCCGCCGTAGATGTCCGCGCAGTCCACCAGGTTCACCCCGGCGTCGAGCGCCGCGTGCACCGTGCGCATCGCGCCGTCGGCGTCGTCGTCGCCCCACGGTCCGAGCACCATGGTGCCGAGGCCGAGCACCGAGACCTGGATGCCGCTGCGGCCGAGTGTTCGGTAGCGCATCGGGCCTCCAGGCTAGAGCCCGTAGGCCTCGGACCTGATCTGGTCGAGGAGGCTCCACGAGCTCGCCGCCGTTGGCACTCCTTCCTGGGGGATCATGCCGGATCGTGGCCGGCTACCTCGACAACCTCTACAGGCTGCAGATCGACTCGCCAGCCGCCCCCAGTACCTAGGCGACGATCCGCCCACCGAGCACGCCGCTCTGACGGGGTAGACGTTTCATGCCTGACTGGTTATATTTCTGGTATGGCAACTACGTTCGAGGTGCTGGCCGAGCCCCGCCGGAGGGAGATCCTCGACCTGCTCCTTGCTGGTGAGCGACCGGTCGGAGAGCTGGTCGAGAGGCTGACCCTCACCCAGCCGGCGGTCTCGAAGCACCTGCGGGTGCTGCGCGAGGCCGGCCTGGTCGCCGTGCGCCACGACGCGCAGCGACGCCTGTACCGACTGCGATTGGAGCCGCTCGTGAAGATCGACGACTGGCTCGCCCCCTACCGCGCACTGTGGAACGCCTCCCTCGACGCCCTGGAATGCCACCTCGACGACATGGGCGACGACGAGGACGACGAGGGCGACGAGCCCGACGACCCCACAGGCCGCGGCTGAGCCCCACCCGACAGGACAAGGAGAACCCTGGTGATGAAGCAACGATCCGCAACGATGGACACGATTGGTGGCCGCCCGGTGCTGCGCTTCGAACGACGGCTGGCGCACCCACCAGACAAGGTGTGGAAGGCCATCACCGACCCGGCGGAGATGGCGCACTGGTTCCCGGCGAAGGTCGAGACCGAGCTGAAGGTGGGAGCGACAGTGCGCTTCCACATGGACGAGATCGACGACACCACCGGCGAGATCGTCGAGCTCGACCCGCCGAAGCTGTTCGTGTTCCGCTGGGACGGCGACCTGCTGCGCTTCGAGCTGATACCTGACGGGTCGGGCTGCCGCATGGTCTTCAGCCACACCCTCAGTGGATCGGCCACCTGGGGCGATGCCCGCTTCAGCGCCCAGCACGCGGCCGGCTGGGACGGCTGCCTGGACCTGCTGGCCGGACGCCTGGATGGTGTCGAGGTGGACAGCTCGATGGACGACTGGTTCGGGCGCAACGAGCGCTACGTCGAGGACTTCGGCCTGGCCGAGGGCGAGGTGCGCGACCACCCCGACGGCCGTCTGCTGCGTTTCGAACGAGTCCTGGTCCAGCCGGCCGCCGAGGTCTGGGCCGCCCTCACCACCCAGGACGACCACGGTGACACCACAACGCCAGCGCTCACGGTGGGGACCCAGCCGCCGCCGGCCGCCACCACGAGCGCCGTCCCGGATGGCCGGGTCACCACCGTCGAGCAGGAGCACGTCCTCGAGTACGTCTGGCAGTCCGACGCCGCGGATGCCGGCAGGGTCCGCTGGGAGCTGACCCGCCAGGACTTCGGGTGCTCACTCGTGCTGACCCAGACCGTGCCGACCCACGCGGCGGGCCTCGTGCCGAAGCTGCTCGCGACCTGGCAGGTCCACCTCGAGCAGTTCATCGCCGGGCGGCACAACGTGACCCGGCCCTGGCCGGCCGACCGCGTCACCACGCTGCAACAGCACTACGCCGAGCGCACTGCCTGACCATCGGCGAACCGCCCTCCGACGCGAAGGAGCAACGCCATGTCTCACCCTGCCATCGAGGCCACCGGGCTCGTGAAGAGCTTCGGCAGCACAGCGGCCGTCGACGGGCTCGACCTGACAGTGCCGTCAGGCGGCGTGTACGGCCTGCTCGGGCCCAACGGCGCCGGCAAGACCACGACCATCCGGATGCTGGCGACGCTGCTCGCCCCGGACTCGGGCAGCGCTCGGGTGTAACGCTCGCACGCCTCACCGGCTGAAGAACCCTTCGAGCTTCGGGCCGAGGGCGTTCGCGTCGACCATGTGGGATTGGCCTTCGAGGACGAGACGCTCCGCATTGGGGATGGCTGCGGCTACGGCATCGGCGGCTCGGTCGAAGAAGTCGGCCGGCAGGTCGCCCTGGTCCTCGTGCGCTCCGCCGGTGGCGACCAGGGTCGGCTGGGTGATCCGGGCCAGGCGCCCCGTGGGCGGCTGGCCGTCGCCGACGCAGGCCGCGTCGTAGGCGAGGGTGTGGGCCAGGGCCTCCAGGCTGGGCCACACCGGTGAGCCCTTGGCCCCCTCGATCCATTCCTCGGGAGTCCCTACGGTCCGCATGAACAGCTCGACCACGTCGCCGCGTCGACCCTCGGCCAGGAGCTCGTTGACCTTGCCCACATCGCTCAGGTTCCAGTGCGGCCCGTCGGGGTCCATGTTGTAGGGCAGCTCGTAGACGGCGAGGCGGTCGATCGCGACCCCGGCCGCCGCAGCCTCGAGGCTGAGGGCACCCCCCGACGAGGCACCGAACACGTGTGCTGATCCGCCGGCCTCGATGACAAGGGCCTCGAGATCCTCGATCTCGCGCTCGATCGCGTAGGGCGTGGTGTCACCGCTCTCGGCACGACCACGACGGGCGTAGTTGAACACCGTGAAGTGCTCGGCCAGCAGCGGAACGAGCGGCGCGTTCTCCGAGCCCTCGTCGATCGCTCCGCCGACCAGGATCACAGCCGGGCCGTCCCCGTAGCGCTCGTAGGCGATCGGCGTTCCATCCTTGGAGATCACACGGTCCACGGACTCCTCCTTTGATCGGTGGAGGATCGATCCTCCAGCACCACAGACCTCGGCCAGTGTGAAGCGGCTAGGGGCGTGCCCGAATCCGTCGCGCTGCGGTAATCGTCCGGTCGCCGCATCCGTCACATGACGGGCGTCAGTGGGTGGCGAGCAGGTCGTCGAGATCGAGACGGGCCAGGTCGGCCCGGGACCCGACCCCGAGCTTGGGGAACGCCTTGTACAGGTGGTACGCGACGGTCCGCGGGCTGAGGAACAGCTGCGCGGCCACTTCCTGGTTGGACCCGCCCTCGGCAACGAGCCGGACCACCTGCACTTCTTGGGGAGTGAGCCGCGACCCGCCGGGGTCCTGTCGCCGGACCCTCTGGCCGGTGGCCCGCAGCTCGGTGACGGCCCGATCGGCCCACGGCGTGGCGCCGAGCCGCTGAAAGGTCTCGTGTGCGCCGGCCAGCTCCGGGCGGGCATCGACACGGCGCCGAGCCCGTCGGAGCCACTGCCCGTAGAGCAGCTGGGTTCGTGCCCGGTCGAAGGGCCGGTGGTCTGGCCCGGCGCGCTGATGGAGGCGCAGTGCCGCCTGGTAGCGGTCCTCGGCGGTCTCCTCGGCGAGCAGAGCGCGGCAACGATGGACGGCCGCTTCGGCCCACGGCTGGCCGGTGCACTGCGCCCACTCCTCGTACCAGGTCACGAACTCGGCCAGCTCGTCGCCGCGTCCGGCGCGTGTCCCGGCCTCGACCAGATCCGGGGTGATCAAGCACTGGACACTGGGCATCACGAGCGGGCCTCGCACCCGGTCGACCAGTCGGTCGAACGCGCGCTCCGGACGTCCGAGCGAGAGCTCGAGCAGCCCCAGCGCCCAGGTCGCCATCACCCCGATCGCGGCGAGCTGGTGGGTCTCGGACAGCGCGACCGCGTCGGTCGCAAGTTCGCGGCACCGCTCCTCCTCGCCCCGAACGGCAGCCAACCAGGCCAGGATCGCCTCGCAGCTGCACACCACGGTGGGCTGCCCGAGATCGCGAGCCAGCCGCAGTCCCTCGGTTCCGCTGACCAGCGCCGCGGAGTGCTGACCGGCCATCGCCTCGGTCATGGACAGGTTGACGAGCGCCCACGGCAACCGGGCGGCAAGCCCGCGCCTTCGGCATTCGGTGACGGCGGACGCTCGCAGCGTCATGCCGGCCGCGTCGTCACCGGTGACGCGGGCGGCCCCGGCGAGGGCGAGCGACGCCTCGATGGTGCCGTCGTCGATGTCCCGGGCCCGCTCGGTCGTCACCAGCGACAGCCATGCTTCGGTCCCCCGACGCAGCAGCGCGATGGCATCGGTGACTCGTCCAGCCATCAGCGCGTCCACTCCGATGGTCGTGTCCGCGACGAGGCGGAGCGGGTCGCCGGCCGGGAGTTGCAGGGTCGTGAGAACCTTCGTGGCCTCGGCATGACGGCCCGGGTCGTTGGCGTTCCACGCAGCTCGGGCTGCCTCGACCACGACCGCTGCCGCGGTGCGCGGATCGCGCTCGGCGAGTCCCCGCGCCGCGCTGACCAGCAGGTCGTGGGCCATCACCGACGACCCCTGGGCAAAGGCGATCCGTCCCCGCAGCATGGCGACCTCGTCCGCGGCGACCGGGTCATCCACCAGGCGCTCGGCCTGGTCGGCGAGCCTGGCGGCGCGGTCGGCCTGGCCGGCCTGGAAGGCCGCATGCGCGGCGGCGACCCCGAGCCGGGCCCTCCGTGACCGTTCGGCCGACAGCTCGGCGGCTCGCTCGAAGGCCGCCGCCGCCACTGCATACCCGCCGCGCTGGCGGGCCGTCTCGCCCGACCGCTCCAGGAGGCCGGCGATGCCTTCATCCGGACCAACGACCGTCGCAGCCCGATGCCACGCGCGCCTCTCGATGTGCTTATCGCCGTCCAAGACACCAGCGAGCGCCCCGTGGGCAGCCGTCCGTCCGCTGAACGTCGCGCTCTGATAGACGGCGGCCCGCACCAGCGGGTGCCGGAAGACCAAGCGCCCGTTTCCGTCCACACCAACGAGGCCGGCACGCTCAGCCGGTTCCAGCGCTTCTCGACCCACCCCGAGCCCCGCCGCCGCCCCGAAGACCACGGCAGGATCGGCAGTGTCGTCAGCGGCGGCAACCAGCAGCAGCGTCTGGCTCGCTTCGGGCAGCAGCCGCGCCCGAACCAGGAACGCCTCCTGGACACGAGCGGTGAGGCGCAGCGGACGAGGCAGTGGCTCCTGGCCTGCCAACTGCCCCGGAGATAGCGACTCCGCCAGTTCGACGAGGGCCAGAGGGTTGCCGCCGGTCTCGTCGATCAGCCGGGCGCGGACATCGGGAGCGATCTCGTCGGCCCGGTCGCGCAGGAGCTCGCCCACCTCGTCCGGCCCGAACCCACAGAGCTGCACACTGGGAAGGCCGGGCCAGGGCTGGTCCCGGGTGGCCGCCAGCACGACGATGCCCTCCGCCTCCAGCCGGCGCGCCGCGAACCCCAGCGCCTCGCCCGACGGTCGGTCCAACCAGTGGGCATCCTCCACCACACAGAGAACCGGCGCATCCTCCGCCGCTTCCGACAGCAGCGACAGCGTCGCTGCCGCCACCAGGAACCGGTCCTCGCTGGTCCGGTCGGTCAGGCCGAACGCACCGAGCAACGCGTCCGCCTGTCGCGCCGGCAGGCGCTCCGCCAGAGGCAGCACCGGTCGCACCAGCTGATCGAGCCCGGCGAACGCCAGGTCTAGCTCGGTCTCCACCCCGGTGGCTCGCAGGACGCGCATCCCGACCGCCGACTCCACCGCGTGGCCCATCAGGACCGACTTCCCCACCCCAGGCTCACCGGAGAGCACCAGCGTGCCACTACGACCCGAACGGGCATCGGCCAGCAGGTGCTCGATCAAGGCACGCTCGTCAGATCGCCCGATCACGACCGAATCCTACGAAGCGTCATCGGCCTCGGCGCTCCTCATCGGAGTGCTCCTCTGGTCAAGGTCAGCGGCCGTCGACGACGTGGTGTGTCTCGCCGGCGACGACAGGTGCGCCGCACACGCTGCAGTGCAGCTCGGGCACGGTGGTCGCACCGCACGCGTCGTGGATGACCGTGAGCGACGGTTCCTGTCCGTCGGCCATCCACTGGTCACCCCAGGCCAGGAGCGTCATGACCACCGGGTAGAGCGCCCGGCCCTTGGCGGTGAGCCGGTACTCGTGGCGCGGCGGCCGGTCCTGGTACGGCACCCGGTCCAGGACGCCATGCTCGACCAGGTGAGTGACTCGTTCGGCCACGATGTGGCGGGCCGCACCCGTGTTCTCACGCAGCTCCTCGAAGCGAGTCACGCCGAGGAACGCTTCACGCAACAGCAGCAGCGTCCACCGGTCGCCGACGACCGATAGCGCGCGGGCGATGGAGCACCGGCTCGTGCCGATGTCGGTCCAGCGCATGGGCCGAGCATAGTGCATTCCGAATCGGAACTTATTAGGTTCCGATCGGGATGAACAGACGGGCCCGCTACCGCTTGCGGCGGACGACCTCCAGTTGGCGCACGTCGGCCGGGCCGTCGACGAGGCCGTCCAGCGCCCCCGCGAGCTCGGCCATCGCCGGGTTCGCCATGTGCGCCTCCAGGGCCGCCTCGTCGGCATAGAGCTCGGTCAGCCACACCGTCACCGCGTCGGTCGGGTCGGCGTAGAGCCCGTACTGCAACGTCCCGGGTTCGGACTCGGTGGCCCCGACGAGGTCGCTCAGCGCCGACAGGAGCTCGTCGCGCCGGCCCTCGGCAGCAGTGACCTTGACGATGTTCGCGATCTCGGGCATCGCGGGCGGACCCTACCCGTCGGCAACGTGGCCGCGGACCACGCCGGCACCCTTGCCCTCGCTATCCTCACTGCCGGGCCCGTGGTCCCGACGGCGTGAGGCCCTACATACGGCCTTTCGCCTCGAAGGCAGCGGCCATCAGATGGAGGCCGGTAGGCCGAAGGTGGGGAGCACCGGCGCCGTGCTGCTCACCTACCTTCCACGCCGCACCCCGTGAGGCCACGGCTCCCGTCGGTGGTCGCGGCACTCCGAGACCGCTTTACCTGCCTTGCCCGCTGGAAAACTTCAGGAACAACATGTACTAATTGCCCTGTTGGTAGTGCTCCGCCTGTGCAGTGTGCCGATCCAACGGGGGGTTTGAGGCGCGTCTGGCTCGGAGAGCTGCCCACGGTAGTGGCAGGAGCATGTCGCACCAGAGGGTGCATGGGGGGAGAGAAGAATGCGGAGCAGACCGCTATGGGTGCTCGGCGTCGCTGTGCTTGTCACAGGCGCGCTACCGGTGAAGGAAGCGGCCGGTCAGGAACGGCGAGGCCGGGGAGAAGACCCCGTCGACGTGGCACTGAGATTCGTGCAGGAGAACCCCGAGGAGCTTGGCGTCACCAGCGCCGACGTCCAGGATCTCGTGATCACCAGTGAGTACTCCAGCTCGCACAACGACGTGACCCACGTCGCCGTCAACCAGCGCCTCGACGGAGTCGAGGTGTTCGGGGCCAACTCGACCGTCAACGTGACGGAGCGCGGCAGGGTCGTCTTCGCCGCCGGCGCCTTCGTGCGTGGACTGGGCGACAGCCCGTCCGGTGACGCCGAGCTGGACGCGGTCGACGCGGTCGAGGCGGCCGCCAACGCCCTGGAGCTGGAGGATCCCGAGAACCTGCGCGTGCTCAGCAGCAGCGGTGGAGCTGCTCGCGAGACCGTGGTGTCCGGCGGGGGCATCTCCGACGCCCCGATCCCCGCGCGCCTCGGGTGGCAGCCCACCGGGCAAGGCCTGCGCCGCGCCTGGCAGCTCACCATCGACGACTCGTCCGACCCCCACCTGTGGAACGCCACGATGGACGCCGAGACCGGCGAGCTGCTCGATGTCGCCGACTGGACCAGTGACGATCCTGTGGAGGAGCTGTCCCGGCTGGCCCGAGCCCCGAGCGCCAACGCCGCGTCGGGCCACGGACCCAGCGTGCCGGTCCCGCGGGACCGGGTCTTCGACGGCTCGAGCTACCGGGTGCTCCGCATCCCGACCGAGAGCCCGAACGACGCCGACCGCGACCTGGTGCGCAACCCGGCGGACGGTGACGCGTCGCCGTTCGGCTGGCACGACACCGACGGGGATCGCGGCGCCGACTTCACGACCACCAGGGGCAACAACGCCCACGCCTACCTGGACCAGGAGGACGACGAGCTCCCGGACTTCGGTGACACGGACGGCGGCGGTTCGCTCGACTTCGACTTCCCGCTCGACCTCAGCGAGCACGCGCAGGCCTACCGTGACGCAACGGTGACGAACCTGTTCTACGGGTGCAACGTGATCCACGACGTGCTCTACCGCTACGGGTTCGACGAACCGTCGGGCAACTTCCAGGCGAACAACTACGACCGGGGCGGCGGGCAGGGCGACTACGTCCGCTGTGAGGCGGCCGATGGTGGTGGCACGAACAACGCCAACTTCTCGACGCCTGCCGCAGATGCCGGGACCCCTCGGATGCAGATGTTCCTCTGGCCTGGCAACCAGTTCGGGCCGCAGAACCAGGTGGTGATCGACGGCGGCGCCGCGATCGGGGCCGGCTGGTCACGGTTCGGCCCACCGGCCACCAACGTCGGCGTGGGCGGCCCGATCGTGCTGGTCAACGACGGCAGCGCCCTTCCGTCCGAGGGATGCGGCCCGCTCGTCGGCTTCCCCGCGGGCGCGATCGCGGTGGTCGACCGCGGCACCTGCCCCTTCCTGCAGAAGGTGGAGAACGCCCAGGCGGCCGGAGCGGTGGCGGTGGTCATCGCCAACAACGCCGCCGGCGCGGCGCCGATCCTGAGCGGCTCGATGACGGCGGCGCCTCCGACGATCCCTGCCGTGAGCGTCACCCAGGACGACGGCAATGCGCTCAAAGCCGCGCTGCCGGCGTCGGGAACGGTCCGCAAGAGCCCGGACCACCCGGGCATCCGCGACGGCGACCTCGAGAACGGGATCATCTTCCACGAGTACGGCCACGGGCTCTCGAACCGCCTCACCGGCGGCCCAGGGATCAACTGCCTGAGCGGCAACGAGCAGGCTGGCGAGGGCTGGAGCGACTACGTCGCCATCACGACCCTGCTGGATCCGGCGCTGGACGACCCCGAGGGCCCGCGGGGGATGGGGCCGTACGCTCTGTTCCAGGACAGCCGCGAGGGCAACGGGATCCGCCCCCGGCCCTACTCACGCAACATGGAGATCCAGCCGTTCACCTACGACAGCATCACGACCGGTGGCTGGCTTGACGGGGCGTCCCTCGCTCTGCCCCACGGACTCGGCCATGGCTGGGCCGCGGTGCTGTGGGACCTGAACTGGGACCTCATCGACAAGCACGGGTTCAACCCCAACCTCTACGAGCCGTGGCACACCGGTGGGAACAACCGGGCGCTCCAGTACGTGGTGGACGGCCTGAAGTTCCAGGGTTGCGGCCCCGGGCTGGTCGTCGCCCGGGATGCGATCATCGCTGCCGCCGACCTGCTCAGCGACGGCGAGGACACCTGCACCGTCTGGGCGACGTTCGCCCGTCGCGGCCTCGGGTTCAGCGCCGTGCAGGGCACCACCAACCGCAACGACAACACCGAGGCCTTCGACACCCATCCGGACTGCCGGGAGGGCTTCAGGAGCCCGGTGCGCGGCCCGTACGGAACGCTCACCGAGGTCGACGCCGGCGACACGATGCCGCTCAGGTTCACCGCGGGCCGGTCGACCAGGCGTGACATCCTGGCCACCAACTCGCCGTTCTCGCGGCGCGTCGACTGCGCGACGTTGCGTGTGCCGAGCCAGGGTGTCGCGGTCACCCCGCGGGAGCTACCGATCCCGACGGAGGCGACGGGGCCCGGGCTCATCAACACCGGACGCGGTCAGTACACCTACCTGTGGAGGACCGACGACTCGTGGGCGGGGACCTGCCGGGAGGTGGTCCTGACCCGAGAGGACGGCCAACAACACCGTGCGTTCTTCATGTTCGAGTAGCGCGGTGGCTTGTGTCGCCCTGGCCAGGGCCCAGTCCCTGGCCAGGGCGACCCGCTCTCGTAGGCGATCATCGCGAAGCTCAGCGGTGAGGGCCCGGTCGAGCGCGGCGCGGCAGGTTGTCCCTCGCTGGAACTGGAGGGCGCACGGGGGGCTGCGGGGGCATCATGCTGCGATGGACCAGCATGGTGCGCTCATCGCTCTGGCGGACGAGTACTGGGACGGCCTGATGGCTACCTACCCGACGGAAGCCACGCTGCTCGGCGACCGGCGGTTCGACGACCGCATCGAGGACCTGTCCGCGGAGGCCGACGACCAGCGCCGGTCGGCGTGGGCCGGGCTGCTGGAGCGGCTGGACGGGATCGACCGGGACGGGCTGAGCGCCGAGGACGGCGTCACCTGCGGGTTGCTGCGGGGTGAGCTGACCGCCGGCATCGAGGGCCTGGACCAGCGGCTCACGGAGATGGCCTCGGACCAGATGGGCGGTGTGCACGCCGGTCTGCTCACCGTCGCCCCCGAGATCAACGCCCCGACCCCGGCGCTGCCTGGAGGCCGCCAGCGCGGCCATGGGCGACTGGTTCGGGCGCTTGCCGCGCAACGAGTGCGACATCCAGCCGGTCCCCGAGTACCTGGCCGCCGACTCGGCGTCCGCCTACTACTTCTTCCCCGCCGTCGATGGTTCCCGTCCCGGCACCTACTACGTCAACACCCACGAGCCCGAAGGTCGCAACCGCTACGAGACGGCGGCGGTCGCCTTCCACGAAGCCATCCCCGGCCACCACCTCCAGCTGGCCATCGCCACCGAGCTCGACCACCTGCCCCGCTTCCAGCGGCTGACGTGGGGCAACACGGCCTTCGCCGAGGGCTGGGCCCTGTACACCGAGCGCCTGGCCGACGAGATGGGTCTGTACCGGGACGATCTCGACCGGCTCGGCATGCTGGCCGGCGACTCGTTGCGGTCGTGCCGGCTCGTGGTCGACACCGGCATCCACACCAGGGGCTGGAGCCGCCAGCAGGCCATCGACTTCATGGTGGCCAACGCGCCCGCCGGGCTCGACGAGATCACCGTCGAAGTCGACCGCTACATCGCCATCCCCGGCCAGGCGCTTGCCTACAAGGTGGGCCAGCTGGAGATCCAGCGTCAGCGCTACCGGGCCGAGGCGGCCGACGGCCCCTTCGACATCCGGGCCTTCCACGACGTGGTCCTCGGCTCGGGCACGGTCAGCCTGCCGGTGCTTCGGGAGGTGCTGGCCGCCTGACGCCACCGTACTCCGGCCGGGGGCGGATCGGCCGCTCCTCGAAGGTCACCGACGCTCTGTGATTCCTCGTGTCGAGGTCGTCGCTCATCGAGAGTGTCCTCCGTGCGGTGCTCGTCCTCGGGGCGAGCGTGGATGGGTCGTGGGGCACGCTCACCGGCACTGCGGGCGGCGCGGAGTCGGCGTCGAGCACGATTCAGCCTCGAGCGCACCGTGCCGACGGGCACGTCGAGTGCAGCGGCGATCTCCTCGTAGCTGAGCTCCTCCCACGCGTAGAGCAGGAGCGTGTGGCGCTCGGCGTCGGGCAGCTCGTCGATGGCGTCGACGATCCCCAGCAGGGGCAGACGAGCTGTGGGACCGCGTCCAGAAGCTCCGGATCCACCCGGCTCTCACCCTGCATGTCCCACAGCCTGACCGGTCAACACCAACGTCGCGAGTCAGCGAGCGAGCCGTCAGCAGTCTCCTAGCGACCGGCTCGACGTGCATTGTCGACGCCGAAGATTCGCAGGATGGTGTGTTGGAGGGCGGTCCACGCCTCGTCGGATGTCATGTTCTTGGCGGTGACTTGCTCACCGGCGGTGTGTCCGAGTCCGATGCTGATGGTGGTGAGCCAGGTGGGTGACAGGCTGGGGTCGAAGTCGCCGGCCTGCTGGCCACGTCTGATCAGCCGTTCGAGACGTTCCTGGACGGGCTGGTGGCGGTCATGTTCGGCCTGTGGGTCTGTTTGCTGCGCTGATGCGCCGAGGAGGAGCGGATAGCGCTCGAAGGTCTGCCAGCCGGCTTCCATGAATCTCATGAGCGCGGCTGCAGGCGGGCCGTGGTCGAGGTCGGCTGCATCCATCGCCGCCAGGGCTTGTTCGGTGACGTGGTTGACTGCGGCGTTGAGCAGGGCCTCCCGCGAAGGGAAGTGGGCGTAGACGGTGGGGCGGGTGACGCCGGCGGCTTCGGCGATGTCCTCGATGCTGGCCTCGGGTCGCGCGTTCAGAACGTGGACAGCCGCGTCGAGGATGGCGGCGATGTTGCGTTCCGCATCGGCACGGCGGCGCCGTCGACGCCGGCCGTCTCTCAACTCTGACACGGTTGTAAACCCTATCTCTCGCGCTTATTCTTTACGTCGGTGTAAAGACTAGCGCTGGGTGCGGTTCCCGGATGTGGTGCGACCAGACGCTCCGAGATGACAGGGACCACAGATGACCGTCAACAGTTCCACCGACAACGCCATCGCCGCCCGAGGCTTGGTCAAGCACTTCGGCGAGCGTGTCCGGGCATTGGATGGCTTGGACCTCGACGTCAAGGCAGGCACGGTGCTGGGCCTTCTCGGGCCAAACGGCGCCGGCAAGACCACCGCGGTGCGCATCCTGGCCACGATCCTTCGACCGGACTCTGGGAACGCGCTGGTGGGTGGGCACGATCCGGTCGAGAACCCCGCAGCCGTGCGGGCGCTCATCGGCCTCGCTGGTCAGAACGCGGCTGTCGACGGGTATCTCACCGGCTGGGAGAACCTGCGGCTGGTGGGACGGCTGGCCCACATGACCCCCGATGCCGTGGATGCCCGCTCGGGCGAGCTGCTGGAGCACTTCGACCTCCGGGAGGCTGCCAACCGGCCGGTCAACACCTACTCGGGCGGCATGCGTCGACGGCTCGACCTCGCTGCCGCGCTGGTACACCGCCCACCGATCCTGTTCCTCGACGAACCCACCGCCGGCCTCGATCCTCGCAGCCGCGGGGACGTGTGGGCGATGATCCGCGAGCTCGTCGATAGCGGCACGAGCGTGCTGCTCACCACGCAGTACCTCGAGGAGGCCGACGAGCTCGCCGACCGCATCGTGGTGATGGACGCCGGTCGCGCCATCGCGGCTGGCACCGCAGCACACCTCAAGGCCGGCCTCAGCTCGACGATCGAGATCGAGGTTGTCAGCCATGACGACGCCCCCACGGCCGCCCGCCTCGTCGCACCGCTGGCCAACGGTCAACCGCACATCGACGGCCGACGAATCGATCTCGCTGTCGTCGACGGCCGGCAACAGCTCCTGCAAGCCATGCGGCTGCTCGACAACCAGGGCCTGGAGCTCAACGGTGCCGCGCTGCGCGAGCCCAGCCTCGATGACGTGTTCTTGAACCTCACCGGCCACCGCGCCACCGACCCGACCCAATGACGGCGGGACACGCCCAACACCCAAGGGAGACCAAGGTCGCTTGACCACGACGACCCCCACCACGAGGACACACCCCGCCCACAGCAGCCTCGGCTGGGCGATCAGGGACAGCTGGGAGATGACGCGCCGAATGCTGCTGCACTTCGTCCGGATCCCCTACACGCTGGTGTTCACTGCGATGCAGCCCGTCATGTTCGCTCTGCTCTTCCGCTACGTCTTCAGCGGAGCGTTCCAGGCCTTCGAGGTAACCGGCGACTACGTCGACTTCATGATGCCAGGGGTGTTCGCCATGGCTGTGGGGTTCGGAGCGATCACAACCGCCATCGGAATCGCCAGCGACATGGAGACCAATGCCATCGACCGCTTCCGATCTCTCCCGATGGCACGCTCGGCGGTCCTGGTCGGCCACACGAACGCCGACTTCCTGCGCAGCGCGCTGGTCATCGTCCTCGTGGTCGCGATGGGCTTCGTCATCGGCTTCGATATCCACACCAGCTGGCCGGCTTTTGTCTCCGGGATCGGCATCATGCTGGCCTTCTCGTACGCACTGATATGGATCTCCGCCGTGGTCGGGGTCATCTCCCCCAACGCCCAGACGGCCGAGGGAATGATCTTCACCGTGCTCTTCCCCCTCGCATTCGCCTCCTCAGGGTTCGTGCCCACCGAGTCGATGCCCGGTTGGCTGCAGGTCTTCACCGAGCATCAGCCCTTCAGCGCAGCGACCAACGCGGCCCGCGCCCTCATGCTCGGTGGCCCCACCACAGACGCCGTCCTCACCGCCCTGGCATGGATCGTCAGCATCCTCGCGGTCCTCGTCCCCTTCGCCGTCCTCCGCTACCGCCGCCTCGAATGAAGCACCAATAGGACAACCCGATCACTCAGCGCACTCCTAGGTCTCGACGTCGAGGGACGACTTTGATGTCGTGGTCGTGGCGCTGGAGGGCGGAGGGTGCCTACCGCGACCCCGTCGTCGGCCACGCCCTTCGCCTGATCACCCTCGACGCGGTTGCCGTCCGGGTGGGCTACAGCAACGGCTTCGCCCTCAGTACCGCGAGGGAGGTCGGTGGCGGTCGTGGTGGCGGGATCGGTGCTCATGGATCGTCCTTGTGTTCGTCTCAGTGGTACGACGACACAACCCGTCCGGATGTGAGGCGACAGTTCGGGGTCGAACGTTGCACCGTGCGTTTGGCGACCACTTGGTGGACGGCCCCCCTCGACCTCATCGACGCCCCATCCGGGCGTTCACGCCGCCTGGATCTGCAGAGGCAGCTCGGTGAAGCCGCGGAGCGTGTTGTTGACGAGCCGGCGGGCTGGCCCGGCCAACTCGAGTGAGTGCATCTGGCGGGTCATGGCGGTGAGCAGGATCTCGCCTTCGAGCCGGGCGATCGCTGCCCCGACGCAGGAGTGGATGCCCGTCCCGAAGCCAACGTGGCCCGTGGAGCGCCGGGTGATGTCGAAGCGGTCCGCGTCTCGCCAGTGCCGGTGAGACCGACCGCGTCGGGAAACACGCGCAGCGGATAGGCCCGGGCCAGGTCCGCCACGCCGTCGACACGGCCGCGGGCGACGATCGCGGCGACCATGGCCTCGGCCACATGCTCGAATTCGGGACGCAGACGCTCCAACGCCCGCGGTGACATCACCCTGGCTGTTGCTCGGCGGGCCCTCGTGTGCTGGGGTGGATCGGCCAGGTACCTCACCCATTGTGCCCCTGGGTGCTGACGAGCACCGCCTTCACGACGGATCGGCTCGTGACGTCGGCCAGGGCGGCGGCGTGGTCTTCGAGTGGATAGGTGGTCACGAGGTGACTGAGACCGAAGCGTTCGACGAGTCGGGGTAGCAACCGGACGTACTCGGCCAGATGGCCACCCGTGAACGCCCAGGAGCCGATGACGTCGAGGTTGCGGTACGTGATCTGGTGGGGGTTGATCATGGCGTCGCCGGCGTCGGTGTACTGGCCGACGACCAGGTACGACCCACCGCGGCGGGCGAGGCGAAGGCCCTCCCCCACTGCGTCCGGGACGCCGGTGCACTCGATCACGAGGTCCGCACCACCCTGGGTCATCTCGACCACCTCGGCGATCGTCTCGTCGTGGTCTGGGGACTCGACGATGTTCACGTGACGGCTTCCGATGCCCAGGTCCGCGGCCGCACGCAGCCGCTCCTCGGGGCCGCCGACCAGGATCACCTCGGAGGCACCCGCGAGCTGCGCGAACGCGGCCGCCGCCAACCCGACCGGCCCGCTGCCCTGCACCACGACCACCTCGCCGATCACGACCGGCCGGCGATCGCGCAGCGCGCGCACGATGGTCGGACCGGCACACGCCAGTGACATCGCTGCGAGCGGATCGACGTGGTCCGCCACCTTGACCACGGTCGTGCCGGGGCGCAGGTAGATGTAGTCCGCCCACGACCCCGACAGCGCCGGCTCGGTGGTCGTGGGCCGATTGACCCCGTAGACCTTGCGGTTCACGCACAGCGTCGATTCACCGTCGACCACGCATGGCGAACACCGTCCACAGGCTATGGACGAAGCCCACATGACCCGGTCGCCCTCCCGCAACGGCGCGCCCCTGACATCCCGCTGCAGGTTCGGGCCGAGCTCGTGGACCACGCCGAGTCCCTCGTGGCCCAACACGAGCGGCGTGGGCACGTCGAGATGCCCCTGCTGCAAGTGAACATCGGTCCCGCAGATCCCGCCATAGGAGCTGGCCACGACCAGCCCACCCTCGGGTGCCGGCGGCACCTCGAACTGCTCCAGCTCTAGCGGCTCGCCGAACCGGCGCAGAACCACTGCACGACTCTTCACCGATGCTGGTGTTGTCATGGGTTCACGTCCGGACGCGGCCATGACCACAAGGCGGGACACCGCTGTGCCGTCCCGGTGGAACGGGACGCCGCTGGACCGGGACCAATGCCATCATGCCGGCGCGTGCGACCGTCAGCTGATACGTCGGTCGGTTCGAGGCTGGTGCTCCACGGGGTGGACCTCCTGGTGCCAGAGCTGTTCGACGATCCGGGAGATGCCACGGTTCAGATGGTCGCGGTAGGTGCCGAACGGCAAGCCCAGCACCTCGGCCGCCTTCTGCTGGCTGGAAGCCGGCCGAAGGTAGGTCCGGTCGATCGCGCGATGGGCCTTCACGTCCCGGGGATCCCCGGCCAGGGCATCGGCCGCCTCGTCGAGCAGCTCGACCAGTGAGGTTGCACCGGCGTCTGCGCCGAAGCGTGCCCGGACCGATCGTGACCGTACGAGCAGATTGGCGGCGAGCCGGTCGGGCCGGTGCCGGTCGCGCAACGCCTGGCGCACGGCAGCCCCGAACTCATGGTGGGACAGCACCGGCATCGGCTGGGGTGGAGTGACGCCGGCGGGCACGAGGATCCCGGAGCCGTCGTCGAGCTCACGGTGGCCCATCATCTCGATGAAGGCCTCCCAGTCGCGCCGTCGCCAGTCGTGGGCGAACACGAAGTGGTGACGGCCGTCGATGTCGAACTCGGCATCGGAGACGCGGTGGTAGTCCTTGTAGCGCATCATGGGCTCGTGGTCCGGCGTCTGCCATGAGCCGATGAAGTCCCACGCCAGATGCGGGGTGTTGAAGGCGTGGAGCATGTGGGCGATGGTGAATCCGTCCCACGAGGGCGAGGCTTGGACCTGGTCCTCCGCCCGGTCGACGAAGAAGCGGGCCGCCGTCACGACCTCGTCCTGTCGGGGAGGATCGTGCGTGGCGGCGTAGGTCCACATGGCCAGTGCCCCAGGGTCATGTTGGATGTCACGTGGGGATGCCTCGTGCAGTCGAAGGATCGCCGTGTAGCCGACCACCTCGTCGTCGGTGCGGAAGACGGCGAAAGCCTCGGGCTGGCGGTCGAGCCAGTGACGCGCCATCTCCGCCTGCGCCGGGCCCTGGTGAAGCGCGGTCATCTCCAGGATCAGGTCACGCTCGCCACGGTCGACGCGGTCGACCTGGACGTTGCACAGGCGGGACCAGTCGAACCGTGGCCGCATGATCGGGTTCAGCCGGTGGAGATAGATGATGTCAGCGGCGGCGCGCTGTTGGGCGAGGCCCTCCAGGGATCGGATCCTACCCACCAGGTGTCGACGCACCCGGACATGGACGTCCGCGTAGCCGACTCTGTCCCGCCAGCGGAGGTCGGTGTCGAGCACGTCCCGAGCGACATCATGGGGGAACAGGCCGTATCTTCCCTCCTCGACGAACGACAGTGAACGCAGCCACGACAGCAGCTCCCCCGCGTCGTCGCCGCCCATCGCCGCGCGCAGCAGATCCTCGGTCGTGAAGCGGACATGGGCGCACACCGCCAAGGCCTCACGACGACGCCGGTCAGGGATCTCTCCCACGAACCGCTCGACCAGCATCCGCACGACGTCTGGCGTGTCAACGAGGTCGATTGCCGCCCGGTCGTCCGCCGTTCGTTGCTCCAGCACGTCGACGACCAGCGACAGAGCGAGCGGGTGACCGTGAGTGAGACTGATCAAGCGGTCGTGGAGCGACGCTTCGATGCCCCGCAGCTCCAAGTACTGGCGGGTGTCCTCGGCGGAGAGGTTGCCGAGGGCCACGACCCGCGCCAGCGCCTGCCAACTCGGATCGGCCCGCCATCGCGCCGGCGGCGGGTTGCGGCTCGCTATCACGACCAGTGCGTTCGACTGGAGCCTGGCGACGAACTGGTCCCAGAGCCACCCCACCAACGGCTCGGCCCGTTCGAAGGTGTCGACGAGCACTGCGATCGGCCCGGCATCGGCCAGGGTCTGCGGCGTGACGTCGATGCTGTCCCGGCCGAGCTCCGCGACGAACCGAACCGAGAAGGCGGACGAGTTCGGTTCGATCGTGTGCATGTCCAGTCGAACCACTCGGACCCCGGCCGTTGCGGCCTCCGCCGCGAGTGCTCCGAGGAGCATCGTCTTGCCGACGCCGCCTGGTCCATGCACGAACAGCACCGAGAACGGCCGGTCGGCTGAGGCCAGCGCGGAACGCAGAAGGTCGACCTGCTCGTCCCGACCGACGAACCAGCGTCGGGCCGCCCGGCGCCCGCGCGCACCGATCGTGGCTGTCGGCGTTGGGAAGACTGCGATGGGGGCGGCGGGCCGTGGGAGCTCGGCGTCCTCGCCCGCCTGCGCCACCTCGGTCGACCAGACGACAGGTGCCATCGCATCGGGGACATACATGCACACGGCCCCGCAGCTGATCGTGGCTCGCAGCGCGTCCGCGATTGCCGGGCTCGCGTCATCGATGGCGTCGATGGCCCGCCTCACCGCCTTGCTGACAGACGATCGTGCACGCTCGGTCGAGTCGGTGAACGCCCGCGGGCGCCCGCCCAGCCCTGTGGCCGCCTCGAGCTCGTCGACCAACGCGTCGAGCTCGACCCGGATCTTCTCGGCCCGCACGAGGTCGTTGTTGGCCTCGGCCTCGGCCAGCTCGCTGGTCAGCTCCCGGGCGCGGGCCGCGTAGGCGGCACGGGCCTTGTCGTCCAGCAGCTCCTGTCGGTTCGGCGAACCGGCCGTCATGCCTTGGCTGGCCAGTGACAGCGCGGGAATGGACTGGCGGGGCCGCGTGAGTAGCTCGGCCAGATAGCGCATGCCGACCAGGTTCGGCACCCGCACGCGGCGACCGTCGAGCGCGACGACCCAACGGCTGCCGTCGACGTGGATCCTGCCGCTGAGGACGGGGTCGTTCCGCCGAGCCACGCCGGCGGGGGCGGTGGACAGGGCCGCTCGCGCCTCCCGCCAGGTTGCGGCACGCACGGTCATCTCTATCCGCGACGCCTCGATGATCGCCCGATCGAAGAGGTCGGCGGCGCGCTCACGGTCCGAGGTCCGGCCTCGCCGGACCAGGGCGAAGGCCAGCTCGGCATGGGCGATGATGGCCATCGGGAGGTGACCGAGGCGACGGTTCTCCTCGATCGCCCGCTCGAAGTGTCCGACTGCGCGGTCGAGGTCGCCGAAGGCCTGGGACGCGACGCCCAACGCCCGCTCGGTCGAACCCAGGCACAGGACCGCGGACCCGCCGAATGTCGGCAGGTCGGCATAGGGCGCGAGCACGCCGTAGACCTGACGGGCCAGCCGGGCGTCGTCGAGTGCGGCCGTCACGTCGGCGAGTGCGGCCATGCCCACA
The DNA here is from genome assembly GCA_050744325.1 of Acidimicrobiales bacterium. Taxonomy (GTDB): domain Bacteria; phylum Actinomycetota; class Acidimicrobiia; order Acidimicrobiales; family VFJN01; genus DASXTK01. Next base: position 2,241 of record JBOGHK010000228.1, on the reverse strand, counting down.
AGCCAGGAGCTCGACAGCGGCAGTTTGACCGGGTCGTCGCCGACAAGTTCGGCCACCATGGCCCGCGCTCGCCCGAGGCGTCCCGCATTGGCGAGGAACGCCGCGGCCGTGGCCTGGAAGGCAAAGTCGCTGTCGACGACGCCGGGAAGCGCGGCAACCTGCTCGGCCAGCTCCGCTACCTCTGCGGACCGACCCTCGATCCAGCGGATCCCGAGGATCTGGGCGCCGTAGTAGTTGAGCGCGTTTACCTCGCCCGCTGCTTCACCCAGGTCACGGGCGTGTTCCGCGGCGACGACGGCCTCGTCGAGCCGACCGGACCGGATGAGGAGCATGGCGTCGACCACGGCCATCTTCGCCACGATGTCCTGCGAGGCGACCGTGCTCGCCCTAGCCCGCACCTCCTCCAGCGCCCCCACGGCACGCCCATCGCCAAGGTGGAACAGATCGATCGTCCGGAACCACAGGCCGATGAGGCCGAAGACACCGGAGCCCGCATCGGCGGCTGCCCGGATCAGCTCGTCGGCGATCGCGAGCCGGGTCCGGGTGTGCTCGGGCGTGAGGACGACGTGGTGCCACAGCGCCAGCGCCTCGCCCAGGACGGCCGGGTCGCCGTAGCGGCGCGCCGCCTCGACGGCTGCACGGACGTCGTCGAGCGGCGCACCGTCGATGACCGCCTCAGCGGCCAGCCTGGCCTCCAGGCGGTATCGCACCGGCACCGCCCCGTCGGGTAGGCCGGCCAGGGCGGCCCGCTGCAGGCCCAGCACCCGGGCGCGTTCGTCGGGCAGCCGACGCTCCTTCACGCCGAGCCCACCAAGCCCCAAGGCTGCCTCGGCGAACAGGACAGGATCGTTGATGTCGCTCCGGGTCACGGTCACCGCGCGGTCGAAGCGGGCTCGGGCCTCGTTCGTCCGGCCGCAGTTAGCTGCGGCCTGAGCCCAGCGCACCATCAGCCCGCCTGGTAGCGGGCCGATCGTGGACCGCTTGTGGAGGTCGACCGCCTCGCTGAGCATGGCATCGGCCTGCTCGTACGCGAACGATTGGGCCATCGCCTCCGCCGCCTCGGAACAGGCGGCAACCGCCCGCCGAGCGTCCTCCGGTGACCGGGGTGCCGCGGCAACGGCGTGGTGCGCCCGCCAGCCCAGCAGGTCGGCTGAGGCTGCGCCCTTGGTGTCGGCGACCGCGGCAGCGGCCGCGTGGACGTCGAGACGCTCGTTCCCGCCGAGGGCGTCTTCGAACGCCGACCGGATCACCTCGTGACCGAAGGCGAATCGGCTCGTGCCCTCGGACTCCACGAGCCCCGCAACCGCGCCTTCGCCCACAGCGTCGAGCACTGCACCGGGATCACAGCCCACGACGGCCGCCACCGTGGCGACCGTCGGTGTCGGGTCGAGCACCGCGCCGATCTGTAGGACCCGCCGCGCCTCGGGGCTCAGCCGCGCCAGCGCCCTCTCGATCGCGGCCCGCACGCCGGTGGGCACTGACCCGGGATCGGGCCCTGGGGTTCCCAGCGCCGTCACCCGCCGAAGGAACATCGGGTTCCCACCCGTCACCCGGTGCAACACGGACGCCACACCCGTGTCGATCCCGGCGAGTCCGTTCGCGTCGAGGAAGGCTGCCGTCTCCTCCAGGTCGAGAGGTTCCAGCATGATCGGCACCGCCTCGGCCTCGATGTCGTCCAGCAACCGGGCGATGTCGGGGTCGTCCGCCGGTTCACCACTCCGGCGGGTCAGGACCAGCGTGAGGGCCAGGCGCGGCAACGATCGGGCGATGAACCGGGTCAGGAGCAACGTCCCGGCGTCGGCCGCGTGGATGTCATCGACGACCAGGCACACCGGCGACTGGGCGCACACCTCGGCCACGTGGTCGGTGACTGCCTGGAAACGGACGAAGCGGTCGTCGTCGGCGGCGGCACGCCCGCCCTCCGAGCTCAACAGACCAGCCGCCGCATCGCCGCACAGCTCGCGGAGGATGGGCTGCCAGGGCCAGAACGCCGGCGCACCTGCGTCGACCGAGCAGCGTCCGTTCACCACCCTGAACCCTCGGCGCCGCGCGATGCTCGCGAGCTCGTCACAGAACCGGGTCTTGCCGACCCCGGGCTCCCCCGAGACCACCAGGGGCACGCCGCGCCCCTCGACGGACGACGCGAACGCCGAATCGAGCTGCTGCAACTCGTCAGCCCTTCCGACGAACTGCCTGCTTGCCGAAGCAAGTCGATTGGCCACCCAGTCCACCCTATGACGG
>JBOGHK010000227.1:0-16795 GCA_050744325.1 Acidimicrobiales bacterium | reverse complement strand
CCCCCGCCACACCCAGAACCTCGGATGCGAGGCCCACCGGCAGCGGCTCGCCGCCGCTGATCACCGCCCGCAACGACCCCGCCGGCAACTCCGACACCAACACCCCCAGCACCGACGGCGTCGCCTGCACGACCGACACCACGCCGTCGTCCACCAAGCGGCGCACCAGCCCCGCCGCACTCACCGCTCGATCGGCCACCGCGACCACCGTCCCGCCGGTCAGCAGCGGCCCGAAGACCTCCAACGCCGCGATGTCGAACGACATCGAGGTCAGCCACAGGCACCCGTCGCCCGCTCCCAAGCGGATCGACCGGTCCACGTCGCACATCAGGCTCACGACGCCCCGGTGCGGCACCATCACACCCTTCGGCCGTCCCGTCGACCCCGAGGTGTAGATGACATAGGCGAGCTCGTCCGGATGCACCACCGGTGCCCGGAAGCCCGCAGCGTCCTCAGGGCGCACCGACTCGACGAGCAACGTCGGCGCCGCGGCGTGGGGTAACCGGTCGGCGAGCGCGCTGCGAGTCACGACCGCCGCCACCCGGGCGTCGGCGACCATGAACGCCAACCGCTCCCCCGGGTACTCGGGATCCAAGGGCACATAGGCCGCACCGGTCCTCACCACGCCGAGCAACGTCGCGACCAGCTCGGCGCTGCGCTCCAGGCACACCCCGACCCGGGCGCCCGGCCCCACGCCCAAAGACTGCAACCGCCCCGCCACCGCTGCCGCCCACCGCTCGAGCTCGCGGTAGGTCACCCGGTGCCCGTCCGGATGCACCACCGCCAGCGCCTCCGGCGTCCGCACCGCCTGTGCCGCCACCAGGTCGTGCAGGCACTGGTCGGGATAGGGCCGGGTGGTCCGGTTGGCGTCGGCGACGACTGCACGGTCGCCGTCGACCAGCAGCCCCAGGCAGGACAGCGGCCGGTCGGGGTCCGCGACCGCAGTGGCCAGCAACATCTCGAGGCTCGACACCATCCGGCCGACGGTCGCCGCCTCGAACAGGTCGGTGCTGTAGTCGACCCGGAGCTCGAGCCGCCCTCCGTCCGTGAGCGCGGCGTCGATGAACAGGTCGACCTTCGCTGTGCCGTTGCTGAACGGTGGCTGGGCGCCGGGAGGCAGCAGGTTCAGCACCACCTGGTGCAGCGGTGCCCGGCTCAGGTGGCGATCCGGCTGCAGCGCCTCGACCAGCTTCTCGAACGGGACTTCGGCATGGTCGAGCGCCTCCAGGGCCACGCCCCGCACGCGACCCAGCAGCTCGCGGAAGGTCGGATCACCGCTCACGTCCACCCGCAGGTTCAGCGTGTTCACGAACATGCCGACCAACGGCTCGGTCTCGACCACGTCACGGCCACCCACCAGCGAGCCGACGACGACCTCCTGAACTCCGGCGTAGCGCGACAGCACCGCGCTCAATCCCGAAAGCAACGTCATGAACAGCGTCGCCCGGCTCTGGTGGGCCAGGCTGGTGAGACCCTCCGCCAGGTCGGTCGGCAGCTCGACCTCGAGCGTGTCGCCCCCATAGCTCGGTACTGCGGGCCGAGGCCGGTCGGTCGGCAGGCCCAGCTCGGCCGGGGCCCCCTCCAGCCGGTCCCGCCAGTACGCCAGCTGGCCGTCCAGCTCGCCAGCGGTCCACCGCCCCCGCAGCCACACCGCATAGTCCGCGTACTGGATAGCGAGGTCCGCCAGCTTCGGCGCCCGGCCTTCCTCCCCGGCCGAGTACACCTCCAGCAGTTCGGACAGGAAGATCCCCGCCGACGACGCGTCGAACACGGTGTGGTGCACGACGAACAGCAGCCACCAGTCGTCGTCCGCCATCCGCACCAGCCGCGCCCGCCACAACGGCGGCTCGTCCAACGCGAACGGGGCCCGCGCGTCGGCCGTGCCGATCGTCATGAACTCGTCCCACCGCCGATCATCTGGCAGCGCCGACAGATCCGTCCGGGCCAGAGCCACCGGCGCCTCTGCCCAGACCACCTGTGTCAACGCGCCGTCCTCCACCACGAGCGACGTCCGCAGCACCTCGTGCCGAGCCACCACCGCCGCCAGCGCCGACTCCAGGCGACCGGGGTCGATACGACCCGGCAACGGGAAGCGGGCGTTGATGCCCTGCAGGGTCACGTCCGGCTCGAACTGCTCCAGGAACCACAGCCGTTCCTGTGCGAACGACGCCGGGAACACCCCCGTGGCCAGCGGATACCGATCGTTCACCGGCTCACCGCTCACGGTCCATCACTTCACGCAGGCTGCGAGGACGCATGTCGGTCCACACCTCGTCGATGTGCGCCAGGCACTCGTCCTTCGTCCCGCTCACGCCGACCTCGTGCCATCCGGCGGGTTGCGGGCGGTCGGCCTCCCAGATGGAGTACTGCTCCTCGTCGTTGACGACGACCTTGTAGCGGTTCTCGGTCACTCGGGGCCTCCTCGTTGTCACCCCACCGACTGCCGCGGCAGCCGTGGGATGGTGGTCGTCGACTGCTCGGCTGCCTCCTGGCCGTCGGGCGCGGGGCTCGGCTGCTCGGCGAGCTCGGCCACCAGGCCGGCGACCCCGGCGACGGTCGGCTCGTTGAAGAGGCTGCGCATCGGCAACCGCACTTTCAGCTCCTTGCGGATCAGCGCGATCAGCTGCACCGCGACGAGCGAGTTGCCGCCGAGCTCGAAGAAGTCGTCCTCGACGCCGATCTCACCGCCGAGGACGTCGGCCCACAGGCGGGCGATCGTCTGCTCCATCTCGTCGCGCGGCGCGACATAGCCGTCCGCCGCCGAGCGGGACGTCCTCGCCGCGGCCGGGAGCTCCAGGTCGGCCTCGACGGCCTCCTGGGTGACCGTGGCGACCTGCTCCACGAGCTCGGCGAGCGGGACGTCGGTGACGACCACCTGGGGACCGATCGGGGTGAGCCACAAGCGGCGGAACGCCTCGGCGCCGTCCGCAGGGCGGATCCCCTTCACGTCGGCGGCCTCGACCTCGGCACTCGCGTCCGGGATGGCAGGATCCGAAGCCACGGCCGCGGGGGTCCCGATGCCGGACGACACCGCGTCCGGGTCGACTCGGCGGATGACGTAGTCGGTGATCTCCACCAGCACGTTGCCGTCGTCGTCGATCAGGGTGACGTCCGAGGCGAGGATCTCGTCGTTGGCGCCGGGGCTGAACCGGATGTGGCTCCACAGCCGATCGGGCACCGGCCGATGGATCCGGATCTGGCCGTAGCCGAACGGCAGGTAGTTGCCGTAGGCGGCCGCCCAGTGGAACGAGGTGGCGATGTCGAGGATCGCCGGGTGCAGCCCCCACCGCTCCCCGTCGCCGGCCCCGTCGCTGGCAGCGGCCCGCGGCGCCGACAATGACGCGAGCGCCTCGTTGTCGCCGGTCAACCGGCTGGTCAGGGTGTCCCAGTGCGGTCCAACCTCGACGAGCCCGGACAGCTCGAGGTCGGTCTGGCTCTCGGCGGGCAGGCAGCGGGACCGGATCGCGTCAAGGTCGACGGTCGGCGGGGCCTCGGCGTCGACCCAGGCCGCGCTGGCCTGGACGTGCGTGTGGTCGAGGCCGTCCGTCCCGCTCCGGATCTCCAGGTCGGCGCCTACGGCCGATGGGGTGCAGACGACGCGGATCTCCGCCGTGGTGCCCTCGTGGACCGCCAGGGGCTCGACGAAGGCCACGTCGGTCAGCTCGAGCACCTGGCCGTCGGCCGGCCCGGGAAGCACGGTTTGGGCCGCGCAGCGCGCCGCCTCGACGTACGCGGTCCCCGGGAGGACCGGCACCCCGAAGACACGGTGCTCGCCCAGCACCCAGTGCGTGTCCGGCGCCACCGTGCCGGTGCACCATCCCGGCTGGCCGTCCCCCTCGGACGCGTGACTGGCGGTGATGATGGGATGGCGGACGGGGGTCGCATCGGTGGCCGTCCCCCGCTGCAGGGCCCGGAAGGCGTCCGGCGCCTCCACCTCCGCCGCCATGCCGACCTCCAGCCATCCGCCCCAGTCGACCGACACGACGCGCGCCCGCCATCCGTGGTCGCCCCGTGCGTAGGCGTCGAGGTAGCTGTTCGCCGCGCAGTAGTCCACCTGGCCGAAGCCACCGGCCACGGCCGTGACCGACGAGCACAGCACGACCGTGTCGAGGTCGAGGTCGCCGAACGCCTCGCGCAGGGCCAGCGTGCCGAGCAGCTTGGGCGCCAGGACCTGCTCCGCCGTCTGACGCTCCTTGACCTCGGCCATCCCCCCTCCGGCGACACCGGCAGCGTGGACGATCCCGTCCACCCGGCCGAACCGGTCGAGGGTGTCCTGGCGCACCCGCTGCATGTCCTCGACGCTCGTGACGTCGGCCGCCAGCACCAGGACCTCGCCGCCCGCTTCCTCGATGCGGCGGATCACCGCGATCGCGCGGCTGACCCGGTCGGCCGCGCCGTCGACTGCGGTCGCGTCCCAGTCGGACCGTGGGGGTAGGCCGGAGCGGGACACCAGGACCAGCCGGCACCGCACCCGGCGCGCCAGGTGCTCGGCCAGCGTGATGCCGATCCCGCCGAGACCGCCGGTGATCACGTAGACCCCGTCGTCACGGAGCTCCGCCGCGGGCTCGGGCAGGGTGATCGGCTCGTAGTCCTGGGCCCAGCGGCGCCCGCCGCGCAGGGCGACGGAGAACGGTGCTCCGACAGCCCGACCGAGCTCGTCCACGACGGCCGGAGCCCAGCCCGAGCCCTCGACGTCGATGTGACGCACGTCGAGCCACGGCGCCTCCAGCGGGGCCACGCGGGCGATGCCGGAGGCGGTCGCATGCTCGGGGCGGGTCAGGTCGTGGCCGATCACGTCCTGTGTGCCGGCGGTGACCACGTCGAGGTGGACGGGGTCCAGCGCGGTTCGGGCGGCCAGCGCCTGGACCAGCCCCAGCAGGGCGAAGAAGCCACGATCCTGGGCTTCCCAGACCGCCCTGCCGTCCGACGCGGGAGTGCCCGACACCGCCCAGGCGTGCACCATCCGGTCGGGGACCCCGGCAGCGTCGTCACGCGACAGAGCATCGAGCAGCGCCTCGTAGTCCTCCCGCTCGGCGGGGCGCACCGTGTAGGCCGAGCCGCCCGGGTCGTGGCCGAAGCCGGTGCCGGGTCGCACGAGGACGACGTCGGTGCCCGCCGCACGCATCCGGTCCACGAGATCGGCCGACTGATCGTCGGCGAACACCAGTGCCCGGTCGATCGCCGTCGCTACTGGTGCGAACGGGACCTCTCGCCACACCGGCACCACGAACCAGTCGTCGAGGGATCGCGGCCGGCTCGGGCCGGTGGCTGCCAACGAGGTGCCGGCGGTCACCGCGGCGCCTGGCATCGGGTCGATCCAGCAGCGCCGGCGCTCCCACGGGTAGGTGGGCAGCGGCACCCGGACGCCGTGGTCGGCGGGACCGGTCACGGCGACCCCGTTGGCCCACAGGGTGCCGGCCGTCGCCGCGAGCACGTTCGCCGCGGCTGTCGGGTCGTGGGGGCCGGGCAGGCTGGCGAGCGGTGCGAGGCCTCCGGGCGGCGTCTGCAGGCGGGCCAGCCCAGCGAGCTGTCGTCCGGGCCCGCACTCGACGAGGGCCCAGTCGCCGTCGGCGAGCAGGGTCGCCACGCACTCGCCGAAGCGCACGGTGTCGCGCAGGTGGCGCGCCCAGTACGACGGGTCCGTCGCCTCGTCCGGCGTCATCCACGTGCCGGTGACGTTGGACAGCAGCGACGTCCGTGGCGCCGAGAGCTCCGTGGCCGCGACCAGCGAGCGGAACTCGGTGAGGATCGGGTCCATCATCGGCGAATGGAAGGCGTGGGAGGTGCGCAGGGCCGTGCACGCGACATCGTCGGTCGTGAGCTGGCTGGCGAGCTCGTCGACCAGGGTGCTCGGTCCGCTGACGACGCACGTGCCGGGGGCGTTGACGGTGGCGATCGCGAGGCCCTCGACCAGCCGCTCGCGCACCTCGTCCGGCCCGAGCTGCACGGCGAGCATCGACCCCGACGGCATGCGCTGCATCAGGCGGCCGCGGGCGGCCACCAGACGCAACGCGTCCGGCAGGGCGAACACGCCGGCGACGGTGGCGGCGACGTACTCGCCGATGCTGTGACCGATCATGGCCGCCGGCTCTAGTCCCCACGACCGCCAGAGGCGTGCCAGCGCGTACTCCACCGTGAACAGGGCGGGCTGGGTCCACGCCGTCTGGCTCAGGCGCTCGTCGGCGGCGGCGTCGCCGGTCGCGAACATCAGGCTGCGGATGTCCTCGCCGTCCAGCTCGTCGCGCAGGCCGTCGGCGCACTCGTCGACGGCGTCGCGGAACACCGGCTCGGTGTCGTACAGCTCCGCGCCCATGCCCGCGTATTGGGCGCCCTGGCCGGAGAAGAGCATGGCCACCCGCGGGGCGCGCCGCAGCGCCGTCCCGGTGACCAGGCGTCCGGGGTCCCTCAGCGCCGCCGCCGCGTCGGCTGGGTCCTCGGCGACGACGACCGCTCGCCGGGACATCTCGCGCCGTCCGACCCGCAGCGTGTGCGCGACGTCGACCAGGTCCAGGTCCGGGTGCTCGTCGAGGTGGTCGGCCAGGCGCTCGCACGCGGCCGTCAACGCGGTGTCGGTGCGGCCCGAGACCCGCAGCAGGTGCACGGGTCGGTCGCCACGGGAGCCGCGCTCCAGCGAAGGCGCCTCCTCGAGGACCAGGTGGGCGTTGGTGCCCCCGATACCGAACGAGCTCACTCCCGCCCGCCGGGGGGAGCCGTTGGCTTTCCAGTCGGTCAGCGTCGAGGCCACGTAGAAGGGGTTCTCGCCGAAGTCGATCTTCGGGTTCGGCTTCTCGTAGTGCAGGCTGGGCGGGATGACGCCGTGCTCGAGCGCGAGCACCGCCTTGATGAGGGCCGCGATGCCCGCCGACTGACCGAGGTGGCCGATGTTGGTCTTGATCGACCCGAGGCCGCACCAGCCCACGTCCTTGCTCGCCTGCCGGAACACCTCGGACAGCGCGGCGACCTCGATCGGGTCGCCGAGCGACGTGCCGGTCCCGTGGGCCTCCACGTAGGTGACCGTGCGGGCATCGATCCCGGCGACGGCCAACGCCTGAGCGATGACCGCCGCCTGCCCTCCCTGGCTCGGCGCCGAGAACCCGACCTTGCCGGCCCCGTCGTTGTTGATCGCGTTGCCACGGATCACGGCGCGGACGTGGTCGCCGTCGGCGAGCGCGTCGTCCAGCCGCTTCAGGACGACGACGCCGCCGCCGCTGCCCCACACGGTGCCCGAGGCCCTGGCGTCGAAGGCCCGGCAGTGCCCGTCGGGTGAATCGATCCCGCCGTCCTCGTAGATGTAGCCCGTCCCCTGGGGCAGCTCGAGCATGGCGCCGCCGGCCAGCGCCATGTCGCACTCGCCGTTGCGCAGCGCCTCGCAACCGACGTGCACGGTGACCAGCGAGGTCGAGCACGCCGTGTGGAGGGTGAAGCTGGGGCCGCGCAGGTCGAGCTTGTAGGAACTGAAGGTGGCGCAGTAGTCGGCGTGATTGCCGACCATGACGGCAAGCCACCCGGCGCTGGCATAGGCCTGCGGGTTGCTGCGGATGTTGAGCCATTGGTAGTAGTCGTCGCCGACCCCGGCGTACATCCCGATCTCTCCCGGATACCGGGTGGGGTCGTAGCCGGCATCCTCGAGCGCCGTGTGGGACAGCTCGAGGTAGAGCCGCTGTTGCGGGTTGCGGATCTCGGCCTCTCTGATCGACATGCCGAAGAATGCGGCGTCGAAGTCCTGGTGGTCGTCGAGGGCCATCGCCGCGGAGACGTAGTTGGGGTCGTCGAGGGTCTCGGGCGGCACGGCGAGCGCGGCCTGCTCCTCGCGGCTGTACCAGCGCAGGGACTCCACCCCGTCGACGAGGTTGCGCCACAGCTGCCGAGCGTCACCAGCGCCGGGCACCCGGCAGGCCAGTCCGACGATGGCGATCGGCTCCACGGACGCCTCGTCCTCACGGTTCAGGTCCGTCATCTCGGGGGTCCTCCTGGGAGGGTCAACGGGGGGTCGGGTTCGCTCGCTACGTCCGTGGTCAGCGCGTCGCGACGGCGGCCGAGGCGGGCCCGGCGCATCGCGGCCCGACGGGCCGCCCGGTCGAGCCCGGGGCCCGGTGCGTCCCCGTCGAGATGCGCGGCCAGGGCGCGGACGGTCGGAAAGCGGAACAGGTCGACGACCGAGACCTCGCGGCCGATCTGCCGACGGAGCCGGGCCTGGAGGGCGACGATCGCCAGAGAGTCGCCGCCCAGCTCGAAGAAGTTGGCGGTCGGCCCGACCTGCCCCCGCCCGAGCACGAGCCGCCAGACCTCGGCCACCGCCTGTTCGGTGTCGGTCGCCAGCTCGCCGGCCGGCCCGTCGCCCGGTCCACGCGTCGGGACCGGCAGCGCGGTGCGGTCGACCTTGCCGTTCGGGGTCAGCGGGAGCGTGGCCAGCAGCTCGACACCCGTGGGCACGGCGTGCTCCGGCAACCGCGCCCGCAGATGCTCGAGCAGCTCGGGCGGATGGACCCCGGGACGCGCGGGCGTCGCATAGGCCCGGATCGCGCGCTCGCTGCCGTCGGTGCCACCGGTACCGCCGATGCCGCCGGTGCCGCCGGCCGCGACGGAGACGGCACATGCCGCCCGGACGTCGGGGTGGGCCCGGAGCGCTGCCTCGACCTCGCCTAGCTCGACGCGGAACCCGCGGATCTTGACCTGGTCGTCGATTCGTCCGGCCAGCTCCACTGACCCGTCCGGGCGGTAGCGTCCGAGGTCGCCCGTCCGGTACCGGCGGTCGTCCGCGTCGCCTGCGCCCGGCGTCGGGGCGAAGCGCTCGGCCGTGAGCCGCGGGTCGAGGTAGCCGTCCGCCAGGTAGCGGCTGCGGACCACGACCTCGCCCAGCTCGCCGACTCCTGCCGGACGGCCGGACGGGTCGACGACGACCAGCACGCTGCCGTCGATGCCCGACCCCACCGGCACCGGGCGATGGCCGTCTCGGGCTGGGCCGAGGTGGTACCAGGCATGGACCTGGGGCGTCTCGGTGGTGCCGTAGACGTTGACCAGGTCGGCTGCGGGCGCCAGCCGCCGCATGCCCATGACGTCGGCGTCCACGGTCTGGTCGCCGCCGAGGAGGACCAGTCGCAGGGCCGGGAGCTCACGACCCGCTCCCCGGTAGAGCAGCCGGGCCAGCTGAGGGGTCAGATGGGCCACCGACACCTGCTCGTCTGCCAGCCACGCGGCGAGCCGCCCCGGGTCGCGCAACCAGTCCTGGTCGGGCACGCACAGCCGGCCGCCGACCGTGAGCGGTGTGAACATGTCGCGCAGCGCCGGGTCGTGGGCAAGCCCGGACAGCAGTGCGAACCGGTCGTCCGGGCCCAGGTCGAACGAGCCGACGTAACGGTCGAGGAAGTGGGCCAGCGGCCTCTCGGGCGCGACGACCACCTTGGGGTCGCCCGTGGTGCCCGACGTGAACACGAGATAGCCGCGGGCGCCGCCGCCGACCTCGGACGCGCCCGGACCGGGTGTGGCAGGGTCCCCGAACGTTGGGGACGCCACCACCGGCAGGTGGGCCAACTCGGCGCCCGGCTCGACGCCGGGGCAGCACAGCAGCACCCGAGCCTCGGCTGCGGTTGCCTGGCGGGCGAGCAGCGACGCGGGGTGGGCCGGGTCGAGGATGGCCCACCGGCCACCGGCCGTGAGCACTCCGAGCAGGAGGGCGGGCAGCGCCACGTGCCGGGTGGCCAGCACGGCGACGGTCCCGCCATGGTCGATGCCCGCATCCCGGACGGCGCTGGCCGTGGCCCGGCGGAGGTCGTCGAGCTCCCGGTAGGTGAGGCTGCCGCCCGCACCGGCGACCGCGACATGGTCAGGCGTCCGGGGGGTCGCCTGCTCGACGAGCTCGACGACTCCCGGGCCGTCCCAGGCCGGGAGCGGGCTGTGCCAGCCGGGGAGCCGGCTGCCCGCGGGCCGCAGGGTCGCGTGCCCGACAGCTTCGTCGGGCTCCCGCACGACCGACGCCAGCAGCGCCACGTAGCTGTCGAGCAGGGCTCGCATCCGCTCGGGGGAGAACAGGTCGGGGTTGTAGACGACCCTGAACGTGAGGCCGTCAGGGCTCTCGCTGACGTACATGGTCAGGTCGAACAGCGAGCCCGGCAGCCCCGCCTCGAGCGGCTCGGCGGTGCAGCCGTCGAGGTCGAGGCGAGGGGTGGCGAAGTTGTACATGTTGAAGAGGACCTGGATGAGCGGGCTGCGGGTCAGGTCCCGGGCGAGCCCGAGGGACTCGACGATGCGTTCGAGTGGGGCGTCGCAGTGCTCGATCGCGTCGGCGACCTCCTGCTGGCTGCGACGGACATGCTCGGCGAAGCCCGCGTCGTCGTCGGTGCGCAGCCGCAAGGGCAGGATCTGCAGGCACATCCCGACGAGCGGCTCGAAGGCCTGACGGCGACGATCGGCGTACGGCGTGCCGACGACCAGGTCGTGTTGTCCGGTGAGGCGCCGCATCAGCTGGCCGAAGGCGGCGAGCAGCACGGCGTAGGGCGTGGCGTTGAGACGGCGGGCGATGGCGGCGACGGCGGGGGCGAGCTCGGCACCTGTGTCGACGCGGCACGATGCGCCGCCGAAGGTCTGCACCGCCGGACGGGACCCATCCCGCGGCAGGTCGAGCACGCTCGACGCGTCCGCCAGATGCTCCTTCCACCACCGGACGTGGCGGGCGCCATCGTCGGCCGTCCGCTGGCGCAGCCAGGCCACGTAGTCGTCGAATCCCACCGGTAGCGGCTCGAACGGGCCGGTGCTGGTGGACGCCTGGGGGTCGGAGGCGCGGCGGCGCAGGCTGTAGGCAAGTGCCAGGTCGCGGTAGAAGACGTCCTGCGACCAGCCGTCGAACACCAGGTGGTGCACGGTCACGACCAACACGTGCACGTCGTGGTCGAGCCGCACCAGCCGGCTCCGCAGCAGGGGTCCCGAGGCCAGGTCGAAGGGCATCTGCGCCTCGTGGTCCAGCACGTCGGCCAGGGCGCCGTCGCGCGCCTCGGTGTCCAGCCCGGACAGGTCGTCGACGGGCAGGGCCACGTCGGCGGGTTGGTCCACCGTGACGTACGGGACGCCGCCCCGATGCCGGACCCTCCAGCGCAGCACCTCGTGCCGGGCCACCACTGCGGCCAGCGCGGCACGGAGGGCGGCCGGGTCGACCGGACCATGCAGCCGCTCGGCCATCGCGACGTTGTGTGCCGTCGTCCCGGGCGCGAGCTGCTCGACGAACCACAGCCGGTATTGCGCGGGCGACAACGAGGGCACTGCGTCCGGCCGGACCCCGTCATCGGCTCGTCCCGCCGCCCGGACGCGCTCGACGAGCCCGCTCAAGGTGCGGGCGGCGAAGACGTCCTCGACCGCGATGTCGCAGCCCAGCTCCTCTCGCAGGGCTGCAACCAGGCGCATCGCGCGCAGCGAGTGACCCCCGCAGGCGAAGAAGTCATCCGCCGGGGAGGGTGGGCCGCACTCGAGGAGGTGTGCCCAGATCTCGGCCACCCGCTGCTCCACCGTGTCGGCCGTCCGAGCCGTGGCTGCACCCGGTGGAGCGGGTGGAGCGGGTGCAGTGGGTGCAGCGGGGGCGGCGGTGGTCTGGCCGTCGGCGCGCAGCGCGGCCAGGTCGACCTTTCCCGAGGCGTTGAGGGGGAGGGCGTCGAGGCGGACCGCGCGGGTGGGGAGCATGTAGGTGGGCAGGCGGTCGTGGCAGTGGTCCCGCAGGTCTGCGAGGCCGGGCGCGGTCGCCGGCGCCAGGTAGGCGACCAGCTCGGGCGGGTTGCCGGCGGCGTCCACGACGGCCTGCAGCACCGCGGGGTGGCTGCGCACGACCGCCTCGACCTCGCCGAGCTCGACCCGCTGACCCTGCACCTTCACCTGCCGGTCGAGACGGCCGACGAATTCGATCTGGCCGTCGGAGCCCCACATGGCCAGATCGCCGGTCCGGTAGAGGCGTGCGCCCGGGTCGGCGTCGTGGGGGTCCGGTACGAAGCGGTCCGCCGTGAGACCGGGGCGGCCCAGGTAGCCGCGGGCCACCTGAGGGCCACCGATCTGCAACTCGCCGGGGATCCCGGGCGGGCACGGGCGCATGACTTCGTCGACGATGTACGCCCGGCAGCCCGGCAGCGGGCGCCCGATCGGCACGGGCCTGTCCCACCCACCGGACAGCTCGGTTCCGACGACGCAGACCGTCGCCTCGGTCGGGCCGTACCAGTTGTGGAGGCGCCGCTGCGGGGGTGCCGACCAACGCTCGACCTGCTCCGGCCCAGGCGGCTCGCCGGCGACGACGAGATCGCGCAGCTGTGGGAGGCTCTCGGGTTCCAGCAGCGGCAACAGGGCGGGTGGCAGGAATCCCCACGTCACCTCGTGGCTCTCGAGGAACCGTTGGAGGCGAGCGGGGTCGATGCGGTCGTCGTCGCCGACGAGCTGCACGCTGGCACCACGGGTGAGCGGCGCGAACAGGTCGAGGACCGAGACGTCGAAGCCGAGGGCCGAGAACGCGACCGAACGGCACGAGCCGTCGAGCGCGAAGCGGTCCGCGGCCGCGGTGACGAAGCTGGCGACGCTGCGGTGGCTGACGACCACCCCCTTCGGCCGCCCGGTGGAGCCGGAGGTGTAGAGGACGTACGCGGCGTTCGCCGGTGTGCCGGCGACCGGGCGCGGCGTCGCCAAGGTCTCCACCGGGACCGGTGGCGGCTCGACCACGGACCGGTCGCAGCCCGCCAGCAGGGCCTGGCCGGCTTCGTCGGCCACCACGACGGGGATGGTGGCGTCGTCGAGGATGCCGTCGAGGCGCCGGCGGGGATGGGCTGGATCGAGCGGCACGTACGCGCCGCCGGCGAGCATGACCCCGAGCGCGGCGATCGGCAGCTGCGGCGTACGCCGGACGCACACCCCGACCCGCACCTCGGGCCCGCAGCCGAGCCTGCGTAGCCGGGTGGCGAGCTGCGCCGCGGCGCCGACCAGCTCGCGATAGCTCAGCTGGGCGTCCCATTGGCGGATCGCGACGGCGTCCGGGGTTCGGACCGCCTGGGCGACGATCAGGTCGGCCAGCTTCGCTCCGGGGGGCGAGTGGTCCGGGCCGTGGGTCCAGCCGTGCCGGGACGGCTCGTCGGTCGCACGGGCGGCTCGTATCACACCGGGGTCGGCCGTCACCGCGCCTCCGTTACGGTCTCGTACCGCAGCCGCCAGTCGTCCATGGTGACGGCGACCGTGCCGATCGCACCGTCGAGCGGGAGGTGCGTCACCCGCCAGGAGCGCAGCTTCTCCAGCCCGGGACCGGTGCGAGCCTGCCAGGGGACGCCGGGCGGCTGCGGGGTGAACCCGAGCTCGGTCGGCTCCACGCTCAGGCCGTCGCCGGACGCCTTCAAGACTGCCTCCTTGGCAGTCCAGAAGTTGAGGCCGAGTTGCAGCCGCGTCTCCTCGGACACCGCGTTCAGCTCGGCCCGCTCCTCCGGATCGAGCGCACCCTCGCAGAAGGCCGCGAAGTCGGCCATCGGACGCAGGCGTTCGATGTCCACCCCGACCTCGTGGCCCCGGGTGACGGCCACGAGCACCTGGCCGTCGGAGTGGCTCAGGCTGAAGCGGAGGTCGGCCCCGGTGACGTAGGGCTTGCCGCGGGGCCCGGTGTGCAGCTCAGCGGTGCCGACCTCGACCCCGTAGCGCCGCAGGAGCCGCCGCAGAACGACCGAACGGCCGACGAAGCGGCGCCGGTCACGCTCGTGGCGGAACGCCGTGGCGCGCTCGCGCTCACGGGGGGACAGCTCGTCGGAGGCGGCGCAGTGACCGGGCAGGCGGTCCAGCGGGGCCAACCAGACGTGCACCTCGTCGTGGTCCAGGCCGCCGGCCACCGTCCCGACCCTGGTGGTCGCGGTGGCCGTGGTCGCGGTGGCCGTGGCCGCGTCGACCGCTGCCGCCAACCCGACGTCGACCAACTCGACGAGCCGCTCTGGGGCCGACTGGAAGAAGACGTGGTTGCCGGGCAGGGTGTGCAGCCGTAGCCCCACCGCGCTGTGCCGAGCCCAACCGAGCATCGATGTGGGAGGCAGCACACGGTCGTCGGCGCCGGCGAAGGCGACGATCGGCACGGGCAGCGGCGGCTCCGGCCGGTAGCGGTACTGCTTCAGCCACGCGAAGTCCGCCCGGAGCGCCGGCAGGATCAGCTCGCGGACGTCGCGGTCGTCCCGAAGCTCCGCCGGTGCGCCGGCGCGAGCGATCAGGTGCTCGACGAAGGCCGCCTCGTCGAGATCCACGATGCGGGCGAGCGGCTCGGGGAGGTGCGGCGGATGGGCGGCGCCAACGAACAGGCAGACCGGCAGTGGCGTGCCTCGGCGCCGCAGCTCGCGGACCACCTCGAACCCCAGCCTCGCCCCCATGCTGTGCCCGTAGAGGGCGTAGGGCGTGCGTGCGCGTTGGGCGATGGACGAGGCAACGTCAGGAGCCGACAGCTGTGGGTGCTCGTCCAGGTGGCCGTCGCGCCCGGGCAGATGCACCGGCTCGACGGCGACACGAGAGGAGAACCTCTGCTGCCAGCCCCAGAACACCGTGGCACCGCCGCCCGCGTAGGGCAGACAGAAGAGAGTCGGCCCTTCGACGGGTCGAGGCGTCGCGAACCAGTGCTCACCGGTCGTCGCTAGACCGTCGATCGCGACATCCTCCCCCCGACTCCCCGGCGAGGCCGCTTGGGCCAAAACCCTTGCTCTGCCTACATTTTTCGCATACCTGACAGCCGATTTCGAGTCGGCTGCGCAGAGTGGCAGAATCCTGAAGAAATACTGATCGGTTTGATCACCTTTTCATCTACGGCCTCACCTGGGCGAAGACCTGGACAGGACCCTCGGGTCGCCACACCGCCCGGAGACGACAGCCGTACCCAGCGTCGTGATCATCGGAGTCTGCGGCGCTCTCGTCGGTCCCGGGCGGCTCGCCGAGGAGCACGGCATCGTCGGGGCGGGCTGACCGCGGCGGGGGCTCTCCCGTCAGTGGCTGACTGCTGGGGTTTCGCCGAGTGCGGCGCGGATGGCGGCGAAGCCGTCCGGGCGGATACGGAACCAGGCCCACTTGCCGCGTTGCTCCCGCTCGAGCAGCCCGGCCCGCACCAGCTGCGTCAAGTGGTGGCTCACCGTGGGCTGGCTGCGGTCGAGCAGGGTCGGGAGGTCGCACGCGCAGATCTCGCCGGACGCCGTGGCCGCGATCAGGCTCACGAGCCGCAGCCGCACCGGCTCGGCGAGCGCCTTGAGCGCCGCGGCCAGGTCCACCGCCTCGGCCTCGTCGAGCACGCCTGCGGTGACCGGGGGGCAGCAGAGCGCTTCGACGGGAATCGGCTTTTTCATCCCGAACATATTGACATTGCTGGATCCCATGTGGGTATCGTATCGACGAACATCGTATCGATGACAGTCGAAACATCGTCTGAAAGAACCGAGGAGCCACCATGCGTCTCCAGCTCGCTCTCAACGTCTCCGACCTCGACAAGGCCGTGGACTTCTACACCCGGATGTTCGGCGCCGAGCCGGCCAAGATCCGGCCCGGCTACGCCAACTTCGCCATCACCGAGCCCCCGCTCAAGCTCGTGCTCTTCGAAGGCCAGGGCGAGCCCGGCTCGATCAACCACCTCGGTGTCGAGACCGAGACCGCAGACGAAGTCGTCGCCGCCGAAGCCCGCCTCAGCGAGACCGGTCTGGAGACCACCGGCGTCGACGACACCCAGTGCTGCTACGCCGCCAAGACCGAGACCTGGCTCTCCGGACCCGACGATGCCCGCTGGGAGTGGTACGTCAAGACCGGTGACACCGAGCAGTTCTCCAACGTCACCGCCGACGCCACCCGCGCCACTGGCGGCAACGACACCTGCTGCGGACGCTGACCGCCACGGGTCTGGCCCGCAACGGGCGACAGAAGGTTTTGGCGGATGGGCGTCACCTTCTTGGCCGTCGCGGCGATGGCGGTGAGAGCGCATGGGCCATCGGGACCGTTTTGGCGGGCAGTTCGGGGAGGTGCTGGCGGCTGCGCGCCACGGCGACCGCTGGGGCATGGAGCGAATCCACTCCGCGCTCGCCCCGGTGGTCGCCGGTTACCTCCGCGCCCAAGGCGGGGCCGAGCCCGACGACCTGACCAGCGAGGTCTTCGTAGCCGTGATCCGGAACCTGAGGACCTTCGACGGCGACGAGGCGGCATTCCGGTCGTGGGTGTTCACGATCGCCCACCGGCGGCTGCTCGACGAACGGCGGCGGCAACAGCGCCGCCCGTCGCTCGAACCGTTGAGCGAGGCGTCCGAGCTCCGGGGACGGGACGACGTCGAAGCCATGGCGGCACAGGCGTTGGCGACCGAGAGGGTGCGTGAGCTGTGCGAACGGTTGACACCGGACCAGCGGGACGTGCTGCTGCTCCGTCTGCTGGCCCGGCTCACGGTGGACGAGGTGGCGACGGCCCTGGGCAAGACGCCTGAAGCGGTCAAGGCCTTGCAGCGTCGGGGATTCCGGGCCATCCGGCGGCTGTTGGAGCGCGAGGGCGTATCCCTGTGAGCAACTCTGGCGTTGACGGCTCCGATATGTCTGGGATCTGGCTGGACGACGAGAGCATCGAGGCGCTGGTGGACGGCGACTCGGTGGACCCGCGCTTCGGGCCGCTGGTGGGGTTCGCTCAGGCCGTCCGCGCCCTGGGCGACGGGCAGGCACCAGCGGCGTCGCCCGCGCTCGAGGCTGCCTTCGTGGCCGGCCCCGAGCCTGGGGTGCTGCACCGGACGAGGCGCAACGTGCTGAACAACGGGTTCAGGACCGCGTCCGCCAAGGTCACGGCGCTCGGGGTGATCGCGAAG
>JBOGHK010000226.1:0-4972 GCA_050744325.1 Acidimicrobiales bacterium | reverse complement strand
TCAGTCGTCGTCGCGGCCACCGGGGTTGATGGGCTCGGGATACAAGTGCTCCAGCTCACCGGGCTTGATGCGCGAGCTCTGTATGAACTTGTCCACCTCCTTGGCTTGGAGGCGGATCACCCGACCGAATCGGTAGGCCGGAAGGTCTCCGTGGTCGATGAACCGGTACAAGGTGCGCGGAGTGATGCCGAGTCGCCTCGCGGCTTCCTGGGTTGACAACCACTCGATCTCGTCGGCCCGCTGGGGGCTTGAGTTGGTGGTCTCGATCTCGTTGCTAGCCACGGGGAGGCAGGTTACACCCCCGCTGTGCTCTTTTGGCGTCTTTCATAGCAGCTCTGGAGAAATGTGCTCAAAATCTCGTATCGGGTCTCCCGCTGGCCTGACGGTCCCGTCTGGTCCTCACCGGCACTCCGCGCCGGGGACGTGCCACTGACCAGCGGGTTCTTCATCTGATCCCGAGATAGTCCCCTTTATTGGTGTTTCAGCCCCTTTCCCGACCCCTATCGACGCGTATGGTGTTGGCCGCGCTGCGCCCCGTGGTGAGCGCCAGCGATGAAGCACGGCAGCGACGCAGGAGTCGCCTGATGGCGGGTGAGCGAGATCGATCCAACGACCGACCGGTCGACCGGGACGACGGCCGTCGGCGCGTCCTCGGCCGGGCTGTGGTTCCCAGCGCCCGAGCAACCGTTGGCGGGCTGCTGCTCGCCCTGGCGGGTGTCGCGACGTTCGTCGCCTGGCAGCAGGCGTCCGGTGCCCCCGACCACTCCTACGTCGTCGCTCGGCGGCCCCTCGCGCCTGGTGAGCGGCCCCTGGCCGAGGACCTGCGGCTCGCGCCGATCGACCTGCCTGCCTCGCTGGCGGCCGTCGCGTTCCGCGACCTCGACGCGGTGGTCGGACGGGTCGCCCTGGGGCCGATCGGCGAGGACGAGCTGCTCCAGACCGGTCAGCTGAGCGACGCCGGCGCGGTCGAGCCGCTGGCCGAGGTGTCGTTCGCTCTGCCACGCGACCGTGCGCTCGACGGCCGGCTGCGCAGCGGCGACCTCGTCGACGTGTTCGTCACCTACCCCGACCAGACCACCGCGGTGGCCGAGCAGGTGCGGGTCCTCGGGGTCAGCGACGGCCGTGCCGGGTTCACTGACAGCGGTCAGGTCACGGTGACGCTGGCCCTTGGTCCCGCGCAGCACCAGGTCGAGCTGATCCACGCTGTGCGGGCGGGCGAGGTCACGCTGGTGCGCAGCACCCATGCCGGCGATGGTGCCACCGCCGGTGCAGCGGGCGGAGGTGGCGGCTGATGCCCAGCGAGCGCTACGTCGTCGTCGGGTTGGCCAGGGTGCAGGCTCGCTGGTTCGACGAGGTTGCCAGCTGGTCCACGTCCGGTGCCCTGCCGGTCGAGTTCCTCAAGGTCCTGTCCGTCGAGGAGCTGCGGGCACGGCTGCAGTCGGGCCGGGCGTTCTCCGCGCTCCTGGTCGACGCCACGCTGCCTGGCTGCGATCGCGATCTGGCCGAGCAGGCGACCGCGGCGGGCAGCGCGCTGGTCGTGGTCGACGAGCGGTTCGGCGACCGGCACTGGCACCAGCTCGGCGCGGCGGCGGTGCTTCGCCCGGACTTCCGACCCGACGACCTGCTCGGTGTCCTGAGATCCGCTGCGAAGCCCGTCACCAGGACCGATGTCGTCCCTGAACCTCGACGGGCCGAGGCCGGCCGGGCCGGGGCATGGCGGGGCCGGCTTGTCGCGGTCACCGGTGCCGGTGGCACCGGTCGGTCGACGGTGGCGATGGCCCTGGCCGCAGGCCTCGCTGCCGACCCCCGCGATCGCCAGCTCGTGGTGCTGGCCGACCTTGCGCTCCGTGCCCAGCAGGGCCTGCTCCACGACGCCGGCGACCTGGTGCCCGGTCTGTCCGAGCTGGTGGATGCCCACCGCAGCGCCGTCCTCGCACCCGACGAGGTGCGCAAGCTGTGCTTCCAGGTCGTCGACCAGGGCTACGACCTGCTGATCGGCCTGCGCCGGCCCCGCGACTGGGCGGCGCTGCGTCCCGCGACGTTCAGCGCTGCGCTCGACGGCCTCCGGCGGAGCTACCGAGTGGTGGTCGCCGACGTCGACGCCGACGTCGAGGGCGAGCACGAGTGCGGCTCGGTCGAGGTCGAGGAGCGCAACCTGCTCGCCCGAGTGTCCCTGCGCGCTGCCGACCTCGTCGTCGTGGTCGGCACGAGCGGAGTCGCCGGGGTGCACACCCACGTGAACGTGGTGCGTGACCTCCTCGAGATCGGTGTGCCCGCGGATCGGCTGGTGCCGGTCACGAATCGGGCGCCGCGCAACCCCCGGGCCAGGGCGGGGCTGGCGGCCGCGATGGCCGAGTTGCTCCAGAGCATGGCTACCCAGGGCGAGGCCGGGCTGGCGACCACGCCGCTGTTCGTGACCGAACGGCGCCGGCTGGACGAGGCGCTGCGTGACGATGCCCGGCTCCCGGCCACCTTCGTGGCTGCGATCAGCGTCCCGGTCCGCGCCGTGCTCGATCGGTTGTCGTCTGCAGGAACGGAGACCGACACCGGCAGCGCGCAGCCGGAACCGACCACCCCGGTGACGCCTGGCTCGCTGGCCAGGTGGTCCGCCCTGAGCGGCGAGCACGTGTGATGGCGCTGACCGTGCACGACGAGGGGGGTGCCGCCGCCCAGGTGGTCTCACCGTTGGCCGAGATCGAGCGCGCGGTCCAGCATCAGGCCAAGGAGATCCATCTGGAGATGACCGCGCCGGGCAGCGGCGGTGTCCTGCGCTCGCTGATCGAGGCCGAGGTCGCCCGGTGGGGCGACGATCACCGCCGCGGCCTGCGGAGCATCGAGCTCGGCGATCCCGCTGCCGTGGTCGAGCGGGCGTTCCGGAACCTGGCGCGCTACGGGCCGCTGACCGACCTGCTCGCCGACGACGACGTCTGGGAGATCATGATCAACGGGCCCGCTGCCGTCTTCGTGCGGCGTCACACGGGCCAGTCGGGCTACCACCACGAGGTCTTCCACGACGACGAGCACGTCGAGCGGACGCTGACCAAGCTGCTCGACGACGCGTCGAGCGCGCATCGCAAGCTCGATCCGACCGAGGGGCTGCAGGACGCCCAGCTGGACGACGGCTCCCGGGTCCACATCGTCCACGCGGACGTGGCGCGGGGCGGTCACCTGCTGGTCAACATCCGCAAGTTCACCGCCCTGCCGTTCCACAGCCTCGACGAGCTGGTGGCGCGCGACATGCTCACACCCGCGGTGGCAGGGCTGCTGCGGGCCTGTGTGGCTGCCCGCTGCTCGGTGGTGTTCGCCGGCCCGCCGGGATCCGGCAAGACCACCTTGCTCTCGTGCACGACGGCCGAGATCGACCCCTCGCTGCGGGTCGTGGTGGCCGAGGAGGTGTTCGAGGCCCACGTGCCCGTTCCGAACGTCGCGCAGATGCAGACGCGGGCGGCGAGAGGCGACCGCCCGGCGGTCGACCTCCGGCGCCTGGTCGCCGGCTTCCTGCGGATGACGCCCGATGTGGCGGTGGTGGGCGAGGTCCGTGACACCGAGGCACTGCCCCTGCTGCTGACGCTCTCGTCGGGGGTCACCGGGTTCACGACCATCCACGCCGGGTCGGCCCATCAGGCACTGACCCGGCTGCGATTCGTCTGTCAGCTGGCCGACACCCCCGGCGGGCTGCCGCTCGGCGCGCTCAACACGTTGGTGAGCGAGAGCGTCGACCTCGTGGTCCAGTCGGCACGCGAGCCCTCAGGGCCGCAGGTGACCGAGGTCGTGGCCGTCGAGGATCTGGTCGGTGGGGTCGATGCCACCCAGTTCACGGTCACTGCGCTGTTCCGTCGTGGGGCAGCGGGCCAGTCGCTGCGCTGGACCGGCGAGCTCCCGGTGCGCCTCGGGCGGAGGTTGGCGGATGCGGGCTACGACCTGCGGCGTCTCGTCCAGGACGACGGAGGTGGTTGGCGGTGATCGGCATCCTCGTGACGCTTGGCGCGGCTTGCGGCACCTACTTCCTGTACACGGCCGTGGCGATGGGCTGGTGCGGGTTCCCCGGATGGCGGTCGCTGGCCGAGCGCAGCCGCGCGGTCGGCAACGGCCGCGTCCGCGACTGGATGGTGCAGGCGGGGATCGCCGAGCAGCGGCCGGCCGAGCTCGCCGGGCTGGCCGCGGTCGTTGCCGTGGCCGGCGGGTTCCTGGGGGTGGCCATCTTCGGTGCGGCCTGGCCCGCGGCGGTCATGGCGGTTGCCGTCGGGGTCGGGTGGCCACTGGCCTCGTGTCGGGCCCGCCGCGAGCGGACCCGGGCGGCCGCCCAGGAGGCGTGGCCCGCGTTGATCGACGAGATTCGGATCCTCACCGCGAACCTAGGGCGCTCGGTGCCACAGGCGCTGTTCGAGGCCGGGGCACGGGCGCCGGCCGAGCTCCGTCCGGCCTTCGAGGCGGCCCAGCGCGAATGGCTGTTGTCCTTCGACCTCGAACGCACGGTGGCGGTGCTCAAGTCCCGGCTGGCCGACCCGACCGCCGACGCCGCCTGTGAGACGCTGCTCGTCGCCCACCAGGTCGGCGGTGCCGATCTCGATCGGCGCCTGGAGGCCCTGGCCGCCGACCGACAGCTCGACGTCCAGGGCCGCAAGGACGCGCGTGCCCGTCAGGCCGGCGTCCGGTTCTCGAGACGGTTCGTGCTGCTGGTGCCGGCGGGAATGGCGCTGGTCGGCGCGGCCATCGGAACCGGGCGCGATGCCTACCGCACCTCGTGGGGGCAGGCGATGGTGGTGGTCGGGGTCGGCGTCATCGTGGGCTGTTGGGCGTGGGCGGGGCGGCTGTTGCGGCTGCCGGTCGATGAGCGGGTGTGGCGATGAGTTTCCCAAGTCAACCTCTAGGACGCGATTTGTTCGGGTTGTTGGCGGATTTTGCGTTCGGCGCCGTGGCGGGTCGGGTCGTAGGGGGTGTTGGTGTGCCAGCAGGCCCAGATGACGCGCAT
>JBOGHK010000225.1:0-18546 GCA_050744325.1 Acidimicrobiales bacterium | reverse complement strand
CCGCGGGGGAGCCTCGGCAGGAGGACCACCGGCAGCTGGGGACGGGGAGCGGAGCTAGTGGTGCCGACCTGAGCGCCATCCAACGGCAGGCCTGGGTGAGGGCACCTCACCAGGACCTGGGTGAAGTTTGGTCCTCTCGTTCACCACGACGCGGGTGATGCTCGGTCACCCAGCGTCGCGGTGAATTGGCGGCATGACGACGCTCGATAGCGTGACGCGGCCGACGCGCGAGCCTGATCGATGCTCGAGTCAGCCGTCCGCGCTGCATTCGCTCCCGCACGTTGGCCGGCCAGGTCCAGCGGACGACACCGGTCCGGTACGGGGGTGTCCGCCGGGTTTGCCGGCTTTTGCGGTCCGCCGGCCGAGGCTGGAGGAGCTCCTCGACGGCCATCCTGATCGACAGGTCGTGCTGGTGCGGGGCCGGCCGGCGCGGGGAAGACGGTCCTGGTCACCCAATGGGTGAGGGCGCGGGGTCATCCCTGCGCCTGGCTCTCGATCGACACCACGCACAATGACGCACGCCGCCTGTTGCGTGGCCTCGTCGAGGTGATCGGGCAGCTCTTGCCGGGCACAAGGGATCTCGTCGAAGGTCGGTCCGCTGGTCCGGGGAGCCTCGGTCTCGTCGACCTGTGGGAGGCCCTCCACGCCGCGACCCAGCGTGTTGCTGGGGTGGTGGTGACGCTGGTCCTCGACGACGTTCATTACCTGCACGATCGGGCCGCGCGGCACGTGGTCTGCGACCTGGTCGAGCATCCGCCCGAGGATCTTCGGGTCGTACTCATCTCGCGGTCCAAACCGCGACTCGGGCTCGAGCGAGCCCGATTGCGTGGCGATCTGGTGGAGATCGTGCCAGGAGAACTGCGCTTCCGGCGGGCCGAGATCGACGCCCTGATATCGAGCTGGACCGGGCGGCATGTCGATCCCGCCGAGGTCGAGCAAGCCACGTTGGGCTGGGCCGCCGGGCTCCGGCTGGCGCAGCTGGAGGCCTCCCGCGGCGATTCACCTGTGCCGGCTCTGCAGGAACCCGACGGCGTCGTCGGCGAATACGTCACCGAGGAGCTGATCGAGTCCTCCTCCCGGGTGTTGCGCTCGTTCCTCGACGTCACCTGTTGGCTGCCGATGGTCACCGAACCCCTGTACGCGGCGATTGCTGGCGGCGCCGACGATCGCGCTCCCGGCCGAGCCGAGCTGGAGGCGTTGCCGATCGTGGCCGTCGCGAGCAGTCCCGGAGCGTTCCGTTATCCGCCGATCCTCTCTGGTGTCTTGCAGCAGCAGATCTTCCGACGCGGACAAGCAGAAGTGACCCGCGCCCGTCGCCGGGCAGCCGAGGCGTGCCACCAGGCCGGAGAGCTCATGACCTCCATGCGGCTGTTCCTCGAGGCCGGGTGCCCTGACGAGGCAGCCGATGTGTGCGCCGATGTCGCTGCAGAGAACGAGTCGGCGTTGCGGGCCGTCGACGCGCTGGTCCGGGGGGTTCCCGACTCGATGCCCGACAGCGCACGGTGGCTGCCCTGGCGAATGCGCGTTGCCGTGGCCGCAGGGCGCATCGACGAAGCACTCGGCTTCATCGAGCACGCCGACCGCTCCGTTCCGTCCGTGATCACTCCAGGCCGGGGCGACTGCGAGGACCTCTTGGTCGCCCGGGCTGCAGTCGCCGAGCACCTGGGCGACGTCACTGCGCTGCTCAGCTGTGCCGACCGCATCCTCGCGCCGGTCGAACGTTTCTCACCCGGTCGGGCAGGGACCGATGCGCATCGACGGTCGGCCAGTGGCGAGAGCCGATCGACAGGGGACAGGTCAATGGTCGGGCGAGCCTACGGCTGGCAGATCCGCGCCTTGGTGTGGTCCGGCGACACGGACCGGGCCCGTGAGACGCTACGAACCCTGGACCAGGCAGGGGACCACTCTCCGCCAGATACCCACGCCGACCTCACGCTGGCGTTGTTGCAGGGGGCAGCCCACGGACAGCACAACCAGCTAACGAACGCGGTGGCCCTGCTCCACGAGGCCCACACCATCGCCAGGGCGGTATCGCACCAGGTCATCAGCCCCTGCGCTGCCAGCGAGCTGGCCCGCTGCCGGCACGCTGCAGGGGCCAGCATGGACGCGCTCGAGCTCGTGGTGTCGACCCGTGCCCAGCACGGTGACCTCCCGTACACGGTCGATGTCCACCTCCGTGGCGCCGAGGTTCTGGTGCGGCTTCACCAAGGGGATGTGGCCGGGGCGCAAGCCGTCGTCCGCGACGCGCCAGGGGGTGTGGAGCGGCAGCTGCTCGCGGCGCGGGTCGCGTTGCATCAGACCCCGGCCAAGGCTGGTGAGCTGCTGGATGCCATCGACGCCCGCACTCCCCGCCAAGCCGTGGACAAGCTGCTGCTCTACGCCCAGCTGCCGGGCCTCGAGCGACAGGACGCATCGACGGCCTTGTTGCAGGCGATCTCGGCTGGTGGGCTCCTGGGCCTCGTGCGGACGTTCCTCGACGAAGGACCAGCAGTGACCCGCCGGCTGCCAGAGCTGGCGCTCGAGGCCGACGACCGGGCTCTCGGCCGGCTCGCCGCCCTCGCCTGCCAGGAGCTGGCGCTCGCCCCCACCCGCGAGCCGGCCGGTCCGATCGAGCCTCTCACCCCCCGGGAGTTGGCTGTGCTGCGCATGCTCCCGCTACGCATGTCCAATCGCGAGATGGCAGCCCAGACGTACGTCTCGGTGAACACACTGAAGACGCACATCCGAGCCATCTACCGCAAGCTGGGCGTTCCCCACCGGTCCGAAGCCGTGCGTCGCGCCAAGGCGCTCCAGCTGGTCTGACCTAGTGCCCTTGGCTCAGCGCATCCTTCGCATTGTGCGCCGGGTGGTCCTGCGGCCGACGCCTCGGGCCACCACGGCGGCGGTGGCGACCGTGGTGGCGGTGCGGGCCACGGGGGCGGGGCCTATGACTGCAGCTCGGCGCATGCGCCGTCGGGCTAGAGGCATCTCAGTCTCCTTCGTCGGTGTCTCGTTCGTCGTCCTCGTCGTCGTGTTCGTCGTCGTCTTCGAGGGCGGCGAGGATCGCTTGGGTGGGGATGCGGCCGCTGGCGACGAATTGGCCGCCGGACTTGCGCACCGCCGCGCCGAACGGTGCCGCCCAGGTGTTCTCCCACACCAGCACGCCGGCTGTGCTGCCGGGCTCGAGCGCCTCCGCCACCGCGACCACATCGTCCTCGCTCAGCAGCATCGCCAACTCGCCCTCGTAGGACCGGAGCGTGCCGAGCTCGTCGTCGTCGAGGTCGGAGATCTCGAACGCTTCGAGTGAGCCGTCGTCGTCCTTTCTCAGGATGACCACGTCGAGCACTCGTATCAGGTCGCGGTCGACGAGATCCGCGAGGGCTGGTGCGATCTGGCCGTTGAACTTGCTGCCGGGGAACTCGATGACGATCCAGTCGATGGGACCGAGCTCGTCGACGTCCATGAGATCGTCCATTCGGCTACCTCCTGTGGGTTCGCAGGCACACCATCGTCGAGCCCTGGGGGCGGTCTGTGATCACCCAATAGGGATGATGCACCGGACGAGGTCATGGGTGACGGTGGGCCGGTGGAGGGGCTGGCGTCGTGAGCGCGGATGTGAACGAACCGGGGTATGCGGACGAGTCGCCGTTCAAGCCGCGGGCGGAGCGGCCGCTGGTGGAGCGGACGTTTCCGGTTTCGGCGCACCTGCAGGGGTATCCGCAGCGGCGTCTCCGCGGTGACCTGGTCGCCGGTGTCACGGTGGCGGCGCTCGCGCTTCCTTCGGGGATGGCGTACGCGGAGCTGGCCGGGCTCTCGCCCGTGGCCGGGCTCTATGCGCTGCTGCTGCCGGCCATCGCCTATGTGGCGCTGGGGTCGTCGCGTCAGCTCATCGTGGGTCCGGAAGGGGCGCTCGCGGTGCTGGTGGTCAGCGGGGTCGCGCCGCTGGCGGGGCAGGACGCGGCGCGCTATGCCGAGCTCGCGGCCGCCCTGGCGGTGGTCGTGGGTGGCATCTTCCTGGTCGCCCGGGTGGTTCGTCTGGGGTGGATCGCCGACTACTTCTCGCGGCCCGTTCTCGTGGGCTACATCCACGGGGTCGCGGTGGTCCTCATCGTGGGCCAGATCGGCAAGCTCCTCGGCCTGCAGATCGAGGCCGACGACTCCGTCCCCCAGCTCGTCGAGGCGATCGACGAGATCAGCGATGCCCAGGGACTGACCATCGTGGTCGGAGCTGCGTCGATCGCGCTGCTCCTGCTGCTGCGCTGGCGGTGGCCGTCAATCCCCGGGCCCCTGGTCGTGGTCGTGTCGGGCATCGCCGTCTCCGCCGTCGCCCAACTGGCCGAGCACGACGTTGCCGTCGTCGGGGACCTCCCCGCTGGGCTACCCAGCCTGACCTGGCCCGGTGTGGGCGCCGTCGACCTGATGAAGCTCCTCCCCGCCGCGCTGGGGATCGCAGCTGTGGCCTACGCCGACGGCGTGCTCACCGCCCGATCCTTCGCCGGGCGGCACCGTCAGCACATCGACGCCAACCAGGAGCTCGTCGCGTTCGGTGCCGCCAACCTTGCCGCCGGCATCACCCAGGGCTTCCCCGTCGGCGCCAGCGGCTCGCGGACCACGGTCAACGACCAGATGGGAGGCAAGACCCAGATCGTCGGCCTCATCGGCGCCGCCGTGATCCTGGTGGTGCTGCTGTTCCTTACCGAACCGGTCGAGTACCTGCCCTCGGCTTGCCTTGGCGCCGTGATCGTCATGGCCGCGATCGGGCTCATCGAACCGTCGGCGTGGCGTGCTATCGCCTCCGCCGGGCGCGGTCAGGTCGTCATCGCCGGTGTGGCGTGTGGCGGGGTCATCGTGCTGGGTGTGCTGCCGGCGTTGGTGATCGCCGTGGGCTTGAGCATCCTCGACACTGTGCGGCGCAGCGCCACCCCGCACGACGCGGTGCTCGGGTGGGTCCCGCGGCTCGGCCGCTACGCCAACGTCTCGGTGCACCCCAGCGCCGAGGTGACCCCGGGCGTGGTCGTCTATCGCCTCGACGATCGCCTCATCTTCGCCAACGCCCGCTACGTGAAGGGCCGCATCACCGAAGCCATCGCCGGCGCCCCCACCCCGACCCACGCCCTGGTGCTCGACGCCGAAGCCATCTCCGAGCTCGACGCATCCGGCGCCGAGGCGCTCCAACAGCTCGTCGACGACCTCCGCGCCAGCGAGATCACGCTGGTGGTCGCCCGGATGAAGCAACCCACCCGCGACCGCGCCGACGCCACCGGGCTCACCGTCCTCATCGGCCCCGACAACTTCCACCCGACCGTCCGGGCTGCCGTCGAGCGGTGGGCTCTGCCCGCAGACCCGACTGCCCCCCAAGGTTGAGGAGGAGCCGGTCAAGGTCGACGGATCGCTTGGTGTCGCTGGCCCAGCCGGGCCCGTGTCGGGAGCTCGGGGGTCGGCCGGATGTCGGCGGGCTGGCCCGCGCGCGCGACGTACGCGGCGTAGCGCCCGGCTAGCGGTTTGGCGGTCAGGGCGTGCGCGATCACGCTGAGCAGGACGGTGGCGACGATGGCGGCCAGCATCGTGGTGCGGGCCTCGCCGGGCTCGAGCTCGTCGAAGGCGATGAGGGCGAACACGACCGACGCGAGCCCCCGGGGACCGAACCAGCCCAGGAACGCCACGGTGGGACGGCTCAGGCCGGTGCCGGCCAGGCCGATGGCGACCGGGACCATGCGACCGACGGTCAGGGCCAGCACGGCGAACGCTGCGACCGACCACGGAGCGCCGTCCAGCACCGGGACCGCGATGGCACCGAAGAGGAACCACACGACGATGGCCAGCAGCTCGCCCGCCTCGGATGCGAACCCGAGCGCGTCCGCGGTGGCCTGCCGCGCCGCGCCGAAGGCCATGCCGCCGACGAACGCAGCGACGAAGCCGTTGCCACCGGCCTCTACCGCGGCGGCATAGGCCAGGAGGGCGAGCGCAAGGACGGCGATGGTCTCGGCGCCCGCGGTCGTCCACGAGTGGTCACGGGCGAGGCGCAATGCCGCCCCCCCGGCGAGGCCGACGCCGACTCCGACCAGCACTCCCAGCGCCAGGTCCACCAGCGCCGAGCCGGGAGAGAGCTCGGGGTGGCTGACCGCCTCGGCCACTGCGCCGGCGATGAGGAAGGTGACCACCGGTGTGATCAGTCCATCGTTGAGGCCGCTCTCGACGTTCAGCTCCCGCCGGACTCGTGCCGGGATCCGCCGGTCGGCCATGAGCGGCGCGCCCAACGCCGCATCGGTCGGGGCCACGGCCGCGGCGATCACCGCGCACACCCAGGGATCGAGGTCGGCGAACACGACCAGGCCCAACCCCAGGCCCGCGGCGACGGTGAACGGCAACCCGATCAGCAACAGACGCAACGGCACGCGGCTGTCGGACCGAAGTCGCCCGACATCCACCCGGGCGGCGTCGCTGAAAAGGACAAGCGCCAGGGTGACCTCGGCCACCGACCGCACCATCTCGCTGCCGGCGTCGATCTCGATCAACGACAGCGGTGGGTTGGCCACGATCAGACCGATCGCCACGAACGCAAACGCGGGCGTGATGCTGAACCGGTCCAGGACCGCCGCCACCAGGCCCCACACGACCACCGCAGCCGCGAAGACCGCGATGACCTCGGTGTCCAGCCCGTGTTCCATACCGATCAGACCTCTCAGCCGCCGTCCACGAAACCGACCGCATCGCCAGCCACCGCGAGCACCACCCGCGACCTCCCGAGACCCTCGAACGACACTTCGTCGACCAGCTCAGCCGGCTCAGTCAGGGGGCCGACGCCGTCAGGGGTAGCTCGGTCTGCGGCCGGTCGGTACGCCGGGCGGGTAGTGGGGCGCGGGGCCGCCCGGCTCGGTGGCCGCACCCGACGCCGGCATGCCCGCCCGGGCCACGTGCTGGAGCCGCCGTTGAGCGACGATCCTGTCGGTCAGCCATGTGACGAGGGCGTGGACCGCGATGGCGACGATCGAGTACACGACCATGGCGAACAGCAGCGAGACGTCGAGGACCGATTGGTCGGACACGGCTTGGGAAGGGAACATGCCCCGGAAGGGCTCCATGACGCGTTCGACGTTGCGGTAGACCCACCTCGTGAACTCAGCGTCGGTGCTTGCCCCGAACAGCTGGAGGAAGAACCCAAGGATGAGCAGCACCACGTCGATCAGCACCACGATGTAGACGAAGACGACGAGGGCCTTGGCGGCGCGCAGCAGCCGGAGCTTGGGCGGATCCGGGGCCGGGGCCTGAACGTTGGACATCGAAGGCTCCTCGCGTGGTGGGTGTGAAGGGGTCATCCGGTGTCTCTCCGGATGCAACGGAAGCCCAGGTGCGACGTCGACGTGTCGATCGCCTGGGCCATGCGGGCCGCGGGCCGGTAGCGGCGGCAGTAGTTGGGAGCGCAGAGATGCGAGCCGCCCTTCATCACCTTGCGGGGGATCCCTGGCTCGGTGGTGCCGCAGCAGCCCGAGGCCGGGTGAGTCGGGTCGCTGTGGTCGGCGTACGGGTCGGCGGTCCACTCCCAGACGTTGCCGATCATGTCGAACAGGCCATAGCCGTTGGGCGGGAACGCGCGTACCGGCGAGGTGGCCTCGTAGCCGTCGAGCGCCAGGTTCTCGACCGGGAACTCGCCCTGCCAGACATTGGCCATGTGCTTGCCGCGTGGGGTCAGCTCGTCGCCCCAAGCGAACTCGGCGCCGTCAGGGCCGCCACCCCGGCAGGCCCGCTCCCACTCGGCCTCGGTGGGCAGGGCCTTGCCCGCCCAGGCGGCGTACGCCTCGACGTCCTCCCAGGCGACATGGACGACCGGATGCCGATCGAGCCCGCGTAGCGAGCTCTGCGGGCCGCGGGGGTGACGCCAGTTCGCACCGGGCACCGAGATCCACCAGCTGTAGGCGTCACTCAGATCGACCGGAGGCCGGGGCTTGTGGAACACCGCGGACCCCGGGACCAGCAGTTCGGGTCGGGCGTCCGGGTAGTCGGCGGGGTCGGGCGGTTGCTCGGCCAGCGTCATGTGGCCCGTCTCGGCGACGAAGCGGTCGAACTGGGCGTTGGTGACGGGTTGGCGGTCCATCCAGAAGCCTTCGACCGCCACCCGGTGGGCGGGCGCCTCCTCCGGGTAATCGCGATCCGAGCCCATGGTGAACGTGCCACCGGGCACCCACACCATCTGGTCGTCGCTGTTGTCGCTACGGCGGCGCTGCTTTCGGCGCTTGGCGGAGGAGGTGCTCATGTCGCTGCTCGCGGGCCTGTCCGGTCGTCCGCGTGCTATTGGCGGGCCATGGCGAGGCGGAGGCGCTCCTCGGGGGTGATGAGGTGGTCGAGGTCCTCGGAGGCCTTGTCGATGTCGAGCTGGACCCAGCGCACGCGGCCGGTGAACGGGCTGGCTCCGTCCTCGTCGTCGCTGACCGGGGTGCCCGAGTCGTTCCCCACATCGGCGGTCTCGTCGGCCGAGAAGACCATGGGCACGGTGGCCTCGACCCGGCCGGATCCGACCTGGTCGCCGTCGACGAACAGGGCGACGTCGCCGCCCTTGCCCAGTCCGCCGGCGTCGTAGGTGAACTCCATGCGCACCTGGTGCTCGCCGCTAGGGATCGGCTCGCCCCCTTCGACCCTGAACCGTTGAAGGCCGAAGAGGCTGTAGCAGTAGGCGGGCCGGCCGGCGTTGGCGTACAGGGACCACCCGCCGAAGGCGCCGCCTTGGGCGACGATGACCCCCCGCGCCCCGTCGTCGGGAACGACGATCTCGGCCGTGATCGCGTGCGACTTGTTCTTGACCACCAGCAGCGAGTTCTCGCTGAGCCGGCCCATCCCGCCGAAAAGGAGCTGCGAGTGGCCTCGGATGAGCTGGGGCCTACCGGCGAGGTCGGGGTTGAACCGCTCGAAGCGGCGGTCGTCGAGGGGCAGGACGTTGTACTTGGCGGCCTCGATGAGGAAGAGCCGCTGGAGCTCGTGGAGCCTCTCGGGCTGTTCGGCGGCCAGGTCGTGGGCCTGGGTCCAGTCGTCGGGGCCGTACAGCTCCCAGACGTCGTCGTCGAGGGCCGGGACCTCGGTGGTGATCCAGGGCAGGCTGTGGCGGGTCACCGCCGTCCACCCCTTGTGGTAGATGCCGCGGTTGACGAACATCTCGAAGTACTGCGTCTCGCGCTGCTCCGGCGCTGCCGCGTCGTCGAAGCTGGTCGCCATGTCCACGCCGTGCAGCGGCATCTGCTGCACCCCATGCACGAAGGTGGGCTCGGGAACCCCGGCGGCGGCCAGCACCGTGGCGGCCACGTCGATCACGTGGTGGAACTGGGTGCGGACTTCGCCCCGGGACGAGAAGCCGTTGGGCCAGTGCACGATCGTGCCGTTGCGGGTGCCGCCCCAGTGCGACGCGACTTGCTTGGTCCACTGGTAGGGCGTGTCCATGGCATGGGCCCAGCCGACCGCATAGTGGTTGTACGCCGCCGGGGTACCGAAGTCGTCGATGCGTGACGCCATGAACTCGGCGGTCTCGAGGCCCGCGGCGCCGTTGAGGGTGATCAGCTCGTTGAAGCAGCCGTTCAACGTGCCCTCACCCGACGCGCCGTTGTCGCCGATGATCAGGTAGACGAGCGTGTCGTCGAGGACACCGAGATCGTCGAGGGCGTCCAGGAGCCGCCCGATGTGGTGGTCGGTGTGCTCGAGGAACCCGGCGTAGACCTCCATCTGGCGGGACAGCACCGGCTGGAGTTCGGCGGGCATGTCGTCCCACGCCGGGATCTCCTCGGGGCGAGCGCTCAGCTCGGCGTCCGGCGGGATGACCCCCAGCTCCTTCTGGCGGGCGAAGGTCTCCTCGCGCAGTCGGTCCCAGCCCTGGTCGAACTGGCCTCGGTAGCGGTTGGACCACTCCGTGGGTACGTGGTGCGGGGCGTGGGTCGCTCCCGGCGCGTAATAGACGAAGAACGGCTTGTCGGCCATCAGTGCCTTCTGCTGGCGGATCCACTCGATGGCCCGATCGGTCATGTCCTCGGTGAAGTGGTAGCCCTCTTCCGGCGTGCGGTCCGGCTCGACCGGCACCGTGTCGCGATAGAGCGCCGGCGCGTACTGGTTGGTCTCACCGCCGACGAACCCGTAGAAGTGCTCGAACCCCGACCCGGTGGGCCACTGGTGGAACGGGCCCATCGGGCTGGTCTCCCACACCGGGACTTCGTGGCACTTGCCGAACTGCGCCGTCGAGTAGCCGTTGAGCTTGAGCGTCTCGGCCAGCGGCGCGGCCTCCTTCGGGCGCACCGAGCTGTAACCGGGCGCCGACGTCGCGATCTCGGTGATGCCGCCCATGCCCACCGCATGGTGGTTGCGGCCGGTCAGTAACGCCTGGCGAGTCGGCGAGCACAGCGCCGTCGTGTGGAAGCGGTTGTACTTCAACCCGTTGGCGGCCAGCCGCTCGGCCGTCGGCGTGTTGATCGGCCCGCCGAACGCGCTCGACGACCCGAACCCGGCGTCGTCGACCAGCAGGACCAGCACGTTCGGTGCGCCCTCAGGCGGGTGGAGGGGCTCGATCGGCGGAAACGCAGTGTCGGGGTCCTTGGCGTCGAAGGTGGTCAGGCCCACGAACGCTCGATCGACGATCGGCAGCGAGAACCGGTTGAGGTGGTTGTCCCGTGTCATGGTCGCGGTCCTCCCGCAGGTCGAGGCATCGCCCCGATCGTCGGGCCGGACAGGCGGAGTCGCCTCATCCCTTCCGGGTGATACCGCCGCGATCACCCCGTCACAGGTACTTGTTGGCCTGCAGCCAGCGGAACGCGAACCAACCCCAGATCGGGGGCAGGTAGAAGGAGGCCAGGCGGTACAGGATGGCGACGGCGAACGCCGTCGACTCCGGTAGGCCGGCCGCGGTCAGGCCGACCGTCAGCGCTCCTTCGGTGACGCCGATGCCACCCGGTATCGGCATGAGCCCGGCCAGCAGGGCGGTGGAGACGTTGATCAGGAGCAGCTCGCCGAGGCCGACGGGATAGCCCAACGCCCGGGCGAACGCCCCGAGGCTGGCGGCGAACAGGATCTCGGTCCCCAGGTTGCCGCCTAGCAGCAGCGCCCACCGTCGCGCCGACCGCAGCCCGCGGACCACGTCCCTGGCGTCGCGGAGCATCTCGGTCACCGTGGCGACGACCGCTCGCCGCCACTTTCCGACGGCCAGGACGGCGCCGCCGGCGACGATCACCAGCACGGCGACTACGCCCAGCAGGCGACCGGATCGGCCCGACGTGTCGACCTCCAACTGGAGGTCGAGCGAGACGTTCGAGAACAGCAGGATGGACGCCAGCAGCGAGATCTGGACGACGAAGCCGGCCACGCTGTCGATCGCGCAGACGGTGAGGGCGGATCCCGCTTGTATGCCCTGGCGTTGGAAGAACCGGACGTTCATGGCGATGCGCGCCGCGGTCGAGGGGACGGCCAGGTTGATGTACGAGATTGCCAGCTGGAGCGTGTAGACGGGGCCCAGCGGAAGTGGTCGGGGGCTGGCGCCGAGTGTCGACAGCGACTGGGTCAGGCGTGGGGTCTGCACCAGCAGGGCGGCGAAGGCGATCCATCCCCAGTCGGCGTCGCTCAGTTGGTCGGCGATGTCGGCCAGGTCGAGCCCGGCGATGCCGGAGACCAGCGCCGAGAACGCCAGGACCATCAGGCCGGTCTGGAGCAGCGTGCTCCAGGTGACGCGCCGCAGCTGCTGGAGGTCCGCGGTCGGGGTACGGGCGAGCTCGGCGGCGCGCTTGCGGAGGTGGTCGAGGTCGACTCCGGCCCGCCGGGCCTGCGGTCGCAGGTCCCGGGCCAGGGCCGGTATCTGGAGGAAGGGCACGACCCGGGCCAGACCTTCCGTCCCCAGTGCCGCCTGCGCTGCCGCCAGACCCCTGTCGGCGCCGGCGACGACCACCGAGGTAACCAGGGCCTGGGCCTGGTCGATGCGTCGCTGGTCGGCGTTCGGTGCGATGGTGGCGCTGCTCAGGTCGACCAGCGTCACGCGCCCGTCGTCGACCCAGACGTGGAACGGGTCGATCTCGCCGTGCGCGATGGCGCTCTCGTGGAGCCGGTCGACGGCATCCCACAGGCCCTCCAGCACGCTGTCGGTCACGCTCTCGGCCAGCAGGTCGGCCAGCGGCGCGCCGGACAGCCGCAGGACGAGGAGCGCGTCGTCCTCGTTGGTGATGCCCGCGGTGACGATCCCCTGGGTGGGCACACCGTGCTGCTGCGCCAGGAGGGTCAGGAAGGCCTCGTGCTCGACCTGTTGGAGACGGCTCAAGGTAGGCGCCGGCCGCGCCTCGCGGTACCAGACCGTGCGCCACACCTTGGTGAGCAGCTGCGCGTCGTACGCGTCGCGGCCATACACCTTCACCTGGAGCCGCCGGCCATCCGTGGCCATGCCCTCGACGAGGAAGGCGCCAGCCGGCTGCCGGTCCGCCGCGCCGAGCGACGCCAGGGGCACTCCGAGATCGGCGACCGCCGCCCGCACGTCGCCCAGGCCCGGCGGTCCTCCACAGGACCCGAACACGAGGTGCACGGCCGCAGCGGCGAACGCAGCCACGAGCACCCCGGCGATCGCCCCAGTCGGGGTGGTTGCACCGAGAACGGCCGCGGCGGTGGCGCCGAGAGCGACGATCCACGGGCTGAGCCGCCGCACCGGGCGGCTGAGGTGCGGCGACGCGGTGGCCACGCACGCGCCGACCACCGCCACCCGCAGACACGGGAAGTCCGGCGGTGGCCCGCTGGCCGACAAGGCCGACCCCAAGCCTGGCCAAGCATCGTCCACCACCCAACCGGCCCCGGTCCCCAGGCCCAGGGCGACCAGGGCACCCAACAGCTGGTCCCGCACCAGTGACCCTCGCCGCCGGGACAGCGCGACGAGCACCAGCAGCAGCGCCCACAGCGCGAGCACGTCGTACAGGAGCTGCCAGGCTGCCTCGAGGAAGCCCGGCAACGTCGCGAGCAGGTCGATCACGGCCTGCTCCACCGCGCTCGGAGGTTCGCTGACCCAGGCCACCACGGCCAGACCGGCGACCGCCCCGACGGCCAGCAGCACATCGCCGGCCCGCCGAGCCCGCGGCTCTTCGACCGGACCGGCAAAGAACCGGAAACCCGATGTACCGATACGGCCCGTCCGCATCCCCGGAACGCTGCGACCTCGGCCGCTGGCGAGCCTCACCCCGAAGGGATGACGCTCCCTGCCCCGGAACCGCCCAAGGTGTCGGCGATGGAGCTTCGGGCCGACACCGTCGCCGGGATGACCACGGCTGCGGTCGTGGTGCCCCAGGCCATGGCCTACGCGACGATCGCCGGGCTGCCCGTGCAGATCGGCCTCTACGCCGGGCTCGTGCCCATGGCCCTCTACGCGGTGCTGGGGACGTCGCGCGTGCTGAGCGTCAGCACGACGTCCACCGTCGCGGCGCTCACGGCGACCGCGCTCGTCGCCGCCGGCGCCCAGGGCGACCCGGCGCAGGCCACTCGAGCCGCGATCACGCTGGCGCTGCTCACCGGAGCCATCCTCGCCGTGGCCGGTGTCCTGCGGCTCGGCTTCCTCGCCGACCTGATCTCGGTGCCCGTCCTGGTCGGCTTCAAGGTCGGCACGGGTCTCGTGATCGCCGCTGGGCAGCTGGGGAAGATCCTGGGGATCGATGCATCGGGCGAGAACTTCTTCCAGCAGGTGGGTGCTGCGCTCCGCCACATCGGCGACGTCGACCCCCCGACGGCCACGCTGGCGGGAGCGACGATCTCCGGGCTGGTGGTGGTGCACAAGGTCGCGCCTCGGGTGCCTGGCCCCTTGCTCGCCGTCGGGCTCGGGATCGCGGCGGTGTGGGCGTTCGATCTCGGCAACGACGGTGTCGCGCTGATCGCGCCGGTCCCCCAGGGACTGCCGAGACCCGAGCTGCCCGCGCTCGACGGCAGCGCCGCGCTGCTCGCCCCGGCGGCCGCCATCGCGCTGATGGCCTTCGTGGAATCGTCCTCGGCCGCCCGCTCCTTCCGGCGTCCCACCGATCCACCGGTCGTCGTCGACCGCGAGCTGGTGGCGCTCAGCGCCGCCAACATGGCCGGATCCGCCTTCGGGTCGATGCCGGCCGCCGGAGGCCTGTCCCAGACCGCGGTCAACGAGGGTGCCGGGGCCCGCTCCCAGACGGCGAGCCTGGTCACCGTGGCCGGGGTGGCCCTCACGCTCACCGTGCTGGCGCCTGTGTTCAGCGATCTCGCCCAGGCCACGCTGGGTGCCGTGGTCATCGTCGCGGCCGCGGGGCTTGTCGACGTGGGCGCGCTCCGGCGCCTGGCCGCGGTGCGCCGGGAGGAGCTGCTCATCGCGGCGCTGGCCGCCCTCGGCGTGCTCCTCTGGGGCACCGTGGCGGGGGTCGTCATCGGGGTGGCGCTCAGCTACATGCTGCTGTTCAGGATCCTGGGCCGACCGGCGATCTCGGTGCAGGCCGAGCCCGAGGGACCTTGGGTCCCTCTTGGCGGGTCACCGGTCGACGCACGACGGGGCATCATGGTCGTCCGGGTCGAGCTCCCGGTGTACTGGGCCAGCGGGCGCCCCGTTGCCGAGCGCCTGCTCGCCGCCGTCGACGCCCTGTCCGGTCCGCCCCGCGTGCTGCTGCTCGACTGGTCCAACCAGCCCCGTCACGGCAGCACGCTCTTCGCGATCCACGCCGACCTGAACGAGCAGCTCCGCCAGCGGGGCGTGGCGCTCTGGGTCGCCGGCGACCTTGCAGCCGTCCAAGCGAGACCGGGAGGCAACGACGGCATCCGACACTTCGCCTCCCTGAGCGAGGCTCTCGCCGGCTATGGCACCCCTGACGGGTCCTCGGGACACGACGGAGCCGGGGCGTGACAGAAACGCACAGCCGACCAGCGTCTGGTCTACTCGACCGGTCGGTCGGCGTCAGTCGAGCAGGTGGTGCATGGCGGGGTGGGCACGGTCGGCCACCTGGTCGACGACGCCCCTCGATCGCAGCCGGCCGATGGCGTTGCCGGCGATCACCCATGCGGGCACGGCGAGGATGAGGCCGACGATGCCACCGAGCAGGCCGCCCAGTGCGGTGACGACAAGGACGACGAGGGCGTGGACGTCGAGGGTGCGGCCCATCACCTTGGGCTCGACGAAGTTCTCCAGCGCGAGGTTGGCGACGAGGACCACGACGAGCATGAGGGCAGCTTCGGTGAGCCCGCCGTCGCCCAGGGCGACGATCACGGCCAGGCCGCCGCCGAGGAAGGCGCCGATGTAGGGGATGTAGCCGCCGATGAGGTTGACGGCCACGATGGTGAACACGAGGGGCAGGCCGAGGAGGAGCGCGGCGAGGCCGACGACGGCCGCCACGATGGCTGACATGACGGTGCGTCCCCGTCCGTAGTCGCGCAGGGTGCGGCAGGCGTCACCGATGAAGTCGTCGATCTCGTCGCGGAGCGAAGCGTCGAACTGGGCCACGACGGCGCGGCGGACGCGGGTGCCGTCTTTCAGCAGGTAGTACATGATGAGGGCGCCGAGGATCAGGCCGCTCGCGACCGCGATCAGCGTTCCGATGCCCGACACGACCCCGGCGAGGACGCCGGTGGTGATCATCGGCGCCGCGTCTTCGATCGCGGCCCGGGCGGCGTCGAGCTCGCCCTGTTCGACACCGAGCGCGTCGGTGTCCTCCGCGGCGCGCTCGATGGCGGCGTTGGCCGAGGCGCCGATCTCGTCCGTCTGCTCGATCACGCCCCGGACGGTGCCGACGATGACGCCGACCATCAGGGCCAGCAGGCCGAGGACGACCAGGCCGGCGGCCAGGGTCGGCTTGAGCCCGTGTCGCTGGACGGTTCCGACCAGGGGTCGGAACACCACGGCCAGGACGGCCGCGAACGTCATCGGGAGCACGATCTCGCTGACTGCGCCGAGCGCGATGGCCACGATGACGGAGGCCAGCACGAACCCGACGAAGCTCCACGCCCACACGCCGAGCCTCGGAACCCGGCTGAGGAGGCTGGGGCCGTAGCTCCGCTCCGGGTCTGCCGCTGGTTTCCCGCCGGGCGGCGCACCTCCGTCGGGGGCGCCGGGGAGATCAGTGGTCTGTGACATGGGACATCGCCTCCCTGGGGGCGCTTGCGCTCCGCAGCTGTCATGGCTCGTCGGTGGTCTGGAAGGCGTCGCGTAGCGTGAGCTCGCGCGCGGGTGGAGGGACGGGCGGGCGCGCGCCGACGGTCAGCGTCGCCGCCTCTCCATGGCGGACGAGCGCGCCGACCGGCCCGGTGTCCTCGGCGAGGAACGTGACCGCCAGCGACACGACGGCGAAGAGGCCGACTCCGAGCCCACCGTCGAGGGCGCCGCGCAGGCCGCCGAGGACCGCCATGCTGGCCAGCGTCACCAGGAGCCAGACCACCCCCCGCCAGTACGAGCTGGCGCCCGGGTGGGACGGTCGCCGCCACGCCCGGAGGTAGACCCGCTGCAGGGCGGTCGTGAACGAGGAGCAGTCCTTCCAACCGGCTTCGCAACACCCTCATCGGTTCACCCACCTCGGTGCTGCCCCGACGCGGAGGCAGTCGCCCCGTCCGTCACATCGGCTCGATCTCCGACGGCCGCCAGGTCTTGTCGAAGAACGCCGGGAGCGGGTTGTACAGCCGCAGGCTCATCACCCTGCATCCTTGACCGTCGGCGACATCGCGTCGTCATGGCGATCATCGGGCGTCATCCCGCGGCCGTCCTCATTCAGAAGGGATGACTCGCGTCCTTGGGCCCTCATCCTGTCCGGGTGATGCCAGATCCGATGGGGCGGCGCGACGGTCGGTTCGGACCGTCACGGAGGACCGAGCTGATGAGCGAGCTCACGTGACCAGCCAGGACCGTCGGGATCGAAGGGACCGCTCGCCATGTTGATCGCATTACTCGCCGTGCTCGGCGTCGACCTGATTGTCGTGATCGCATTCGCCGGGCTCGTGGTGGGGCGGCGGCGGTGGCTCAAACGCCAGCCCGGCGAGTTCGCCGGAGCCGTGCGGGTGTCGAGTGGTGCCGTTCACGGTCTCAGTCCGAAGTGGCGGCGGGGGTCGGGTCGCTGGGTGCGTGACGTCTTCGTCTGGAGCAAAGGACCGTTCATGTACCGGACCGTCCTGATTCCCGTCGATGGCCTCGCCGGCGAGCGGCAAGCGCAGGCCGGTGAGGTGAAGCGGCTCGGCGACACGCCGGTGGTCGACCGGTTCACCTCCGGTGACGCCACAATCGACGTTGCCGCCAAAGCCGAGGACCGGACGCTGGTGACCGCGGCGTTCATGACCGATCAGGAGGGCAGAACCGTCGAGCAGGTTGGTCGGTATCCGCGCCGAGGCCGACGAGGCGAACGCCGATGAGCAGCGAGGCTCGCGTCACTCCTCGGCCAAGGCCTGCTCGACCAGCGCGAGGTCGTCGAAGTAGCTGCGGAACGCACAGATGCGGTCGCCGTCGAACTCGGCGACGGTCGCCCCCGAGACGTGGAGTCGCCGACCGGTCGGCTCGATGGCCAGGTCGTCGTCGACGACCAGCGGTCCGGTGTGGTCGACGGCGACATGCCATTCGGCGATCGCCTTGTCGCCGACCTGGTCGAGGGCGCGGACTTGGACGTCGATCCTCGAGAACGTGTCGTCGCGGCGCTCAAGCGCCGCAAGCAACTCGTCGCGCGAGGTGACGTAGAGGTTCGGGGACCAGGCCACCACGTCGTCGGTCACCAGGTCGGCCATGGACTCCCGGTCGCCGGCGACGGCCGCGGTGAGCAGGTGCCGTAGGACGTCTGCCTGAACGGATGCGGTCGTGGGCATGTCGTGGTTCCTCTCGGCTCAGATGCCGAGCAGTTGGGCCTTGGCCGCGGCGAACTCGTCGTCGGTCAGCGCGCCGGCGTCGTGCATCTGTGCGAGCCGGCTGAGCTCGTCGACCTCGCCGCCCGTCGACGCGGGTGGCGGCGCCACGTACTGTGGCGGGGCGTCGGTGGCGGCGTAGGCGTCGGTCGCCTGCTGGTTGTACTGGTCCTGTTGGGCACGCCGCCTTCCAGCGTGGTAGGCGACACCGGCGGTTGCGGCGCCGACCGCTAGGCGGGCGATGGGTCGACGACGACGGAACATCAGTCCCATGACGATCCTCCAGTTCCGGGTGCGCCGGTCAGCGTGACGGGCACGCGCCGGTTGGTTCTCACGGTCCCGGGAGATGCTCCGGGTGTCGTCACCCGAGTGGGATGAATAGGCGCCTCAGCGGCTGCCGAACACCTGCCGCCACCACGGCGCCAACGCGACACCGCTGGTAGCGGGGAAGTCGTCGGGCAGGAGGCCGCCGAACACGAACGACCAGCTGGACCGCTCGGCGATGTGCGGTACTCGGTCGCGGTTACGAAGGTCCCGAACCGCTGCCCTGGATGCGAAATCACCCGCCGGTGGGTGACGTCGCCTCACCAGCGCCTGGTGTCCACTGCCTCGGGAAGTCGGTGATCCGAACCAACCGGAGAGCCGACCTCGCCGGCCTGGCCGGCAATTCGACCTCACAAGGAGCGATCCTGATGTTTGCTGCCTACACCCTCGTCGACGTGTTCCTGTCGATGTTGTGGTTCACCCTCTTCGTCATGTGGA
>JBOGHK010000224.1:0-48778 GCA_050744325.1 Acidimicrobiales bacterium | reverse complement strand
CCCCGTCGCCCGCGTCTGGGGACAGTGTCGAGTCGGCGACGGCCATCGCTGACATCGCGTGTCATGGTCTCTCGGTAGGTTGGCCGACGTGGCGCTGTCCATGTTCGCTCCCGCGGTCCGTGCGTGGTTCGACGCCACCTTCCCGGCGCCGACACCCGCCCAGACCCAGGGATGGCCCGCAATCGCGGCGGGCGAGCACACCTTGATCCTTGCGCCCACGGGGTCGGGCAAGACCCTGGCGGCCTTCCTCTGGGGCATAGATCGCCTGGTGACGGCCGATTCCAGCGGCGCGGACGGGGAGGCTCCCCCCGACCGGTCCGACCGTCCTGCCCAGACGCGAATCGTCTACATCTCGCCGCTGCGTGCTCTCGCGGTCGACGTCGAGAAGAACCTGCAGGCACC
The DNA here is from genome assembly GCA_050744325.1 of Acidimicrobiales bacterium. Taxonomy (GTDB): domain Bacteria; phylum Actinomycetota; class Acidimicrobiia; order Acidimicrobiales; family VFJN01; genus DASXTK01. The sequence continues at coordinate 48,376 of JBOGHK010000224.1, read as the reverse complement.
GCTCAAGGGCATCCGGCGGGCGGCGGACGAACTGGGCGTCCCGTTCCGTCCGCCGACAGTCGGGCTGCGCACCGGCGACACGCCAGCCGACCAGCGTCGCCGCTTGGCCCGGAACCCACCCGACATCCTCGTCACCACGCCTGAGTCGCTCTACCTGATGTTGACGTCGCAAGCCCGCCACTCACTGCGCGGGGTGGAGGCGGTCATCGTCGACGAGATTCATTCGCTGGTTCCCACGAAGCGTGGCAGCCACTTGGCGCTGACGCTGGAACGGCTCGCGGTTCTGGCCGACCAACCGGTGCAGCGCATCGGTCTGTCGGCAACCCAGAGGCCGCTCGACGTCGTGGCCCGGTTCCTCGGCGGCTTCGACGGCTCTGGCGACGCCCGTGTGCCTCGCCCGGTCACGGTGGTCGACGCGGGGATCCGCAAGGAGCTGGACATCGAGGTGGTCGTGCCTCGACCCGACGAGTGGGCTGGCAACTCGGCTGGCCGTCCTCGCGTCGCTCAGCTCGACGGACCGAGCTCGGCGACGCCAGATCGACCTCCGGCCGGTGCTGTGCCTGCGGACCAGGCGACCACGGCGGGCAGCCCGGCGGCAGGCAGCTCGTCGATCTGGCCGGCGATCCATCCTCGGCTGGTCGAGCTGGTCGAGGCGCACCGCTCGACGTTGATCTTCGTCAACGCCCGGCGGCTGGCCGAGCGCCTGGCAGCCCGGCTGAACGAGCTGTGGGCCGAGGGCGAGAACCGGGCAGGCGAGGCCGACGGCACCTCGCGCCCGGAGGGCGAGACCGAGCTGGTGAAGGCGCACCACGGGTCGTTGTCCCGCGAGCGGCGGCTCCAGATCGAGGACCAGCTCAAGTCCGGGCAGCTCCGAGGCCTGGTGGCGACGTCGAGCCTGGAGCTGGGGATCGACATGGGTGCGGTCGACCTGGTGGTCCAGGTCGAGTCGCCCGGCGCCGTCAGCCGCGGTCTGCAGCGCATCGGGCGGGCAGGCCACCAGGTGGGCGAGCCGAGCCGGGGCAAGCTGTTCCCCAAGCACCGCCACGACCTCCTCGAGGCCGCGGTGGTCACCCAACGCATGCGCGACGGATTGATCGAAGCCACCCGCTACCCACGCAATCCCGTCGACGTGTTGAGCCAGCAGCTCGTCGCGATGGCGGCAATGGACGAGTGGAAGATCGACGACCTGGCTGCGGTGGTGCGACGATCGGCGCCGTACTCCGAGCTGTCCGACGATGCGTTCCACGCAGTGCTCGACCTTCTCTCCGGCCGCTACCCGTCCGACGAGTTCGCCGAGCTGCGGCCCCGGCTCGTGTGGGACCGGACCGCCGACCTCGTGCGGGGCCGCAGCGGCTCGCAGCGGCTGGCGGTGACCAACCCGGGCACGATCCCCGACCGGGGCCTGTACGGCGTGTTCCTCCCCGATGGCACGCGGGTGGGCGAGCTCGACGAGGAGATGGTCTACGAGAGCCGCCCAGGCGAGACCTTCCTGCTCGGCGCGACCACCTGGCGCATCGAGGAGATCACCCACGACCGGGTCGTCGTCACCCCGGCACCCGGGGCGCCCGGCAAGATGCCGTTCTGGCACGGCGACGGACCCGGCCGTCCTCGCGAGCTGGGCCAGGCGTTGGGGGCGTTCGTCCGCGAGCTGCGTGGCCTGTCGGACGAGGCAGCCACCGAACGGCTGCGGTCGGTGCACCGACTTGACGACGGGGCGGTCGCCACCCTGCTCACCTACCTGGACGAGCAGGCCGACGCGACCGGTGCGGTTCCCGACGATCGGACGATCGTGGTCGAGCGGTTCCCCGACGAGATCGGCGACTGGCGCGTGTGCGTGCTCTCGCCGTTCGGGGCACAGGTCCACGCCCCGTGGGCCATGGCCTTGCAGCACCGGCTGGCCGAGCGCTGGGGCCGCGATGTCGAGCTGATGTGGAGCGACGACGGCATCGTCCTGCGGCTCCCCGAGGCGATCGAGCACCTGGCGCTGGACGACCTCGCGCTCGACCCGGACAAGGTCGAGGACCTGGTGGTCGCCGAGCTGCCGCAGACCGCGCTGTTCGCCAGCCGGTTCCGCGAGGCCGCCGGGCGGGCGCTGCTGCTGCCCCGACGCCGCCCCGATCAGCGCACGCCCCTCTGGCAGCAGCGGCGACGGTCGGCCGACCTGCTTGCGGTCGCCGGTCGGTATCCGAGCTTCCCGCTGCTGTTGGAGACCACCCGCGAATGCCTCGACGACGTGTTCGACCTGGGCGCCCTCCGGGCGGTCCTGCGGGATATCCAGCTGGGCGACGTGCAGGTGGTCACCGTCGAGACGCGGCAGGCGTCGCCGTTCGCGCAGTCGCTGCTGTTCGGTTGGGTGGCGGTCTACATGTACGAGGGCGACGCGCCTCTGGCCGAGCGTCGGGCGGCGGCGTTGGCGCTCGACCGTGAGCTGCTCGCCGACCTGCTCGGGGCGGAGGAGCTGCGCGAGCTGCTGGATGCGGGAGCGCTGGCCGACCTCGAGCTTGAGCTGCAGTGCCTGGTCGACGGACGGCGGGCGCGGGATGCCGACGAGTTGCACGACCTGCTGCGTCGGTTGGGTCCGTTGTCGGCGGTCGAGATCGAGGCCCGCAGTCTGCTGGAGCCGTCTCTCGAGGGCGCGGTCGCCGGGGCGACGTCGAGCGAGGGTCCGCCGGCGATGATCGCCGACCCGGGATCGGAGGTCGGCGGCGGGCGGCCTGGCGCGGATTCGGGTTTGGATCCGGTGCTGTCGGCGTGGGCCGAGCAGCTGGTGGGGGAGGGTCGGGCCTTCTGGGCGACGATCGCCGGCGAACGGCGGCTCAGCGCTGCCGACGACGCGGCCCCCTTACGGGACACGCTGGGGGTCGTGCTGCCGGCCGAGCTCCCGGTGGCGTTCCTGGAGGCCCTCGCCGAGGACCCGCTCGTCGACCTGGTGGCCCGTCATGCCCGCACCCATGGTCCGTTCCTGGCCGGCGAGGTGGCGGCTCGGCTCGGTGTCGCCGTCGAGCGGGTCGCTGGTGGGGTCGCTCGGTTGGAGGCCGCCGGCCGGGTCGTGACCGGTGAGTTCCGGCCCGATGGCGTCCAGCGCGAGCATTGCGATGCCGGTGTCCTGCGTCAGCTCCGGCGCCGGTCGCTGGCCAAGCTGCGCCACGAGGTCGAGCCCGTCGACGGGCCGACCTACGCCCGGTTCCTGGCACGCTGGCACGGTGTCGCGCTGGGTAGCAGCATCGGTGGCGACCGGGAGGGCCCTGATGCACTGGTCCACGTGCTCACCCAGCTGCAGGGCGCGCCGCTGCCGGCGTCGGTGGTCGAGGCCGAGATCCTCCCGGCCCGACTGCGCGACTACCGACCAGGCGATCTCGACCAGCTGTGCACCACCGGCGAGGTGGTCTGGGTCGGGGCCGGTGCGATCGGATCCGGCGACGGGCGGCTGCGGTTCCTGTTCCGCGACCAGGTGGGCCTGTTGCTGCGCTCGCCGGCGGAGGATCTCCCCGATCACCTCGACGACCCGTTGCACCGGGCGTTGCTGGGGTGGATGGAGCAGCGCGGCGCCTCGTTCTGGCCGGACCTGGTCTCCGCTGCGCACCGCGCGGACCAGCCCTACGACGACACGGCGGTCCTCGCGGCGCTGTGGGGCCTCGCCTGGGCCGGGCTCGTGACCAACGACTCGCTTGCCGCCGTGCGCGCGTTCGTCGAGGCCGGCGGTCTTCCAGCCCACACGCGAGCCCGGTCGAGGACGGATACGGGCTCGAGCGACCGGCTGTTCGGCGCCGGCGCGCCGGGTGCCAGCTCGCGGATAGACACGGGCTCGAGCGACCGGTTGCTCGGGGCCGGCGCGCCAGGTCCCGGCGGGACTGCCGGCCCAGGTCGTGATCGGCGAGGCGACGGCCCTGGTCGGCGAGCCAGCACACGGTCCCAATGGCGCCGTCGCGCCCGCGGCCGGGGACAGGTCTCGCGCCTCGGCCCTGCCAGTGGGGCGGGCCGGTGGTCGCTGGTCGCACCGCTGCTGGCGCCAGAGCCTTCGCCGACCGAGGCCGCCCACGCCCAGGCCGCGCAGCTGATCGAGCGGTACGGCGTGCTCACCCGTGAGGCGGTGGCCGCCGAGGGCGTGGAGGGCGGCTTCGCGGCGGTGTACCCCATCCTCCGGGCGCTGGAGGAGCGGGGACGGACCCGACGTGGCTACTTCGTCGCGGGCCTCGGCGCAGCGCAGTTCGCCTTGCCGGGCGCCGTGGACCGCCTCCGCTCGACGCGCGCCGGCGGTGCACGGGCCCCTGGTCCGGCGCCTGTTGGTGGCGGTGTTCGTGACACCCGGACGCCACTCAGGGATGCGTCCGTGGCTCAGGGTTCGCGCTCGGGTGTTGGTGGCGCTGCTCGTGACACCCGGGGGCCTGCGGGGGACGGTGAGACCGTGGTCTTGGCGGCGACCGATCCGGCCCAGCCCTACGGTGCGGCTCTCGCGTGGCCGTCGAGCTCGGGGCGGCCGGCCCGGGTGGCGGGTGCGCTCGTGGTGCTCCGAGCGGGTGAGCCGGTGTGCTTCGTCGAACGGGGCGGTGCATCGCTCTGGACCTTCCCCGCAGCGGGCGCCCCCGAGGCACGCAGCGGGGTGGCAGCGGCGCTGGCGGGACGCGTCCGTGCGGGGCGGTCGCGGCAGCACGAGATTCGCACGGTCGACGGTCAACCGGTGCGGACGTCGGACTGGGCCCCAGCCCTACGAGAAGCGGGCTTCGTGGACGGCTACCGTGGGCTGGTGCTCCGGGACCGGCCCGGCCGGCGCACTCTTTGACCGCGAACGGTTGCTCACCAACCGTTCGCGGTCAAAGAACGAGCAACGTCGGCGCCACAATGCGGCGGTCGGCGGCGGGGCGCAGGCGACCCCGCTGTCCGCACCAGCACTGCCAGCGGACGGTCATGTCTCGACCCTGACCGTCGATTCCAAGGATCTGACGGTGGCCGAGCAGGACCTCATGCTGGTGGCGAGGGCAGTGGACGCTGAGCATAGGTGCATCCTTCCCGGTGGAGAGTCGCCGGACGAGTGGCAGAACTGCACACATCCACAAGATTTCTGCCAGGCTAGGAGCATGGCTGTTTCGCCACTGGTGGAACATCCGGACGGTCGGCAGCGTGAGACAGCGCCTGTGGTCGCGGCACTGATCGGGCGGCGGATGGCGCCGTTCGAGCTCGGGGTCATCCACGAGGTCTTCGGATCGGATCGCAGCGAGTACCTCGATCCCGACTACCAGCTCCGGGTGATCGCGGCCTTCGGGTCGCCGATCCCGGTCAACGGCGGCGGCTGGGATGTCCGCACGCCATGGCGGTTGGACAACCTCGCCGACGCCGACACGGTGATCGTGGCCACCTGGCCGGACTTCCACCTCCCGGCGCCCCCGGAAGCGCTCGATGCCATCCGGGCCGCTCACCAGCGTGGCGCACGGGTGGTGAGCGTCTGTACCGGTGCGTTCCTCCTTGCGGAGGCGGGGCTGCTCGACGGCCGGCCGGCCACGACCCACTGGATGCACGTCGCCGCGCTGGCGGCCGACTATCCCGACATCGACCTCGACCCGAACGTGCTCTTCGTCGACGGTGGCGACGGCATCTACACGTCGGCGGGCACTGCGGCCGGCATCGACCTCTGCCTGCACCTCGTCCGGCTCGACCACGGCGCCGAGGCCGCCAACGCCCTGGCGCGCCGCATGGTGGTGCCGCCGCAGCGTGACGGCGGACAGGCGCAGTTCGTCGAGGGCCCGGTGCCGGTCGCGCCGTGCGAGGACCGGATGGCCGAGACGCTGGAATGGGCGATCTCCCACCTCGACCAACCGCTCAAGGTCGAGGATCTGGCGCGGCGGGCGCTGCAGAGCCCGCGGACCTTCGCGCGGCGCTTCCGCGCGGTGACCGGCACGACGCCAATGCAGTGGCTGACCCGCCAGCGTGTCGTGCACGCCCAGCGGCTGCTCGAGACCACCGACCTGCCGGTCGAGCTGGTCGCGCAGCGTTGTGGCCTGGGCACGGGAACAGCGCTGCGGTTGCACTTCCGCCGAGTGGCCGGCACGTCACCGCTGGCCTACCGGCGGACCTTCCGCTGCGAGGAAGCGGGCTAGACGCTCGGCGGTAGCCTGGTCGTGAAGGAATTCACAAACAGGAGGGACCATGAACCTGCGACCACACGTGGTGGCGATCGGGGCGGGGTTCGCCGGTCTGTCCGTGGCCCGGGGGCTGGCGCGACAGCCGGTTGACGTCACCCTCATCGATCGGCACAACTTCACCACCTTTCAGCCGCTGCTCTACCAGGTGGCAACGTCCGGACTGAACGCCGCGGATGTCGCCTACCCGGTGCGCGGGCTGCTCCACCGGCAGGCGAACGTCCGCTTCCGCCACGGGGAGGTGGTCGGGGTCGACTGGGACGCCCGCGAGCTGCACGTCGAAGCTGCTGCCGGGTCGCCGTCGATCCCGTTCGACCACCTTGTCGTCGCCGCCGGCGCTCGCACCAGCTGGTTCGACGTCACTGGGGCGCACCGCTGGGCCAGGCCGTTGTACACGCTGGACGATGCCGTCAATCTCCGCAACCACATCGTCGGGCGGTTCGAGGCGGCCGATGCCGACCCCTCGTTGATCGACGACGGCGCGCTGACCTTCGTGGTCGTGGGCGGTGGTCCGACCGGGGTCGAGATGGCCGGTGCATTGGCCGAGTTGGTCGCGGTGGTGTTCCGGCGCGACTTCCCGCGACTCGATGTCGACCGGGCGCGGATCGTGCTACTGGAAGCCCGCGACACGTTGCTGCCACCCTTCCGGCCTGCCTCGCAACGCCATGCCCTGAAGACGTTGCGGGCGCGGCAGGTCGAGGTCCGGCTCGACGACTCGGTGGCCGAGGTCGGCGAACGCGACGTACGGCTGAGCGACGGCGAGCTCGTGCAAGCGCACACGGTGGTGTGGGCGGCCGGCGTCCGGGCGAACCCGCTCGCGGAGGTCCTGGGGCTGGCGACCACCCGTGGCGGGCGGATCGTGGTCGGCGACGACCTGACCGTGCCCGATCGCCCCGGGGTGTGGGCGGTCGGCGACGTCGCGGCGGCAACGGCGAGGCGTGGTGGCGACACGTTGCCCCAGCTCGCGCCCGTGGCGATGCAGTCCGGTGCCCATGTGGCGCGACAGATCGGTCGGCAGCTGTCTGGTCGGCCGACCCGGCCGTTCCGGTTCCACGACAAGGGGACCATGGCGACCATCGGCCGGCGGGCCGCCGTGGCCGAGCTGCCCGGCGGGATCACACTGCGGGGGACGTTGGCCTGGCTGGCCTGGCTGGGGCTACACATCTTCTACCTGGCGGGCCTACGGAACCGGGCGTCCGTGATGCTCAACTGGGCCTGGGGCTACCTGACCTGGGACCGCGGGCCGAGGCTGATCCTGCGTCAACCCGCGCTGGATCGGCCGGCTGATGGCGCGGGTGGTCGTCCTTCAGGTTCGGCTGACGGGTCCGTCAGCCGACCTGACGGGCCGTCAGATAACGTGCCGGCCCATGGCTGACCAACCCGATCCCGACGTGATCCGCCAAGCGGTTGCGACCTACATGGAGCGGTTCACCGCCAACGACCGTGCGGGCTGGCTCGACCTGTTCGCCGACGACGCGTGGATCGAGGACCCGGTGGGCACCCCCCGGCGCAACGGCAAGCAGGAGATCGGGGCGTTCTGGGACCAGACCCACGACTTGCCGGACTCGGTCGCGCTGGTGCCGCTGGGCATCCTGACGGTCATCGGGTGCGAGGCGATCTTCACCATGCAGGCCCTCCCGGTGGTGGGGGAGCAGACCTTGGCCATCGACGTCATCGATCTGATGACCTTCGACGACGAGGGGAAGATCGCCACCATGCGCGCGTTCTTCGATCCTGCCACGATGCGCCCGGTCGAGACCTGACCCAATCGGCGTTCGTGGGTCGGGTGCTTGCGATGGACTCGGGACACGTACGGACCGATGCCGGAACGTGGGTCGTACGCTCGGCGGTATGTCGGACCATGCCTCCGAGATCACCGACGACGGGAGTCCGGTCGCGGCGTACCTGGCGATGCCGTTCGGTGAGAGCCCGGACCTGATCCATCGTGCCGTCGGGTCAGGCGGGACGATTCTCGAGTTGGGCTGTGGCGCGGGGCGGATCACCCGGCCCTTGGTCGGGCTCGGTCATCCGGTCGTCGCTGTCGACGACTCGCCCGCGATGCTCGAGCACGTGACCGGTGCGGACAAGGTCTGCGCCGACCTGTTCGAACTTCGGCTCGGCCGTCGGTTCGAGGGCGTCGTGGGCGGGAGTCACCTGATCGACTCGGCTGACCGGGACCGCCGGCTGGCCCTGCTCGCGGTCTGCCGGCGGCATGTCGTCACGGGTGGCGTCGTTCTGCTCGAACGCTACGAGCCGGAGTGGGTGCGGTCGCCGGCTGACAGCGACGGGCGGCACGGGCTGGTCGGGATCGAGTTCCGTGTGCTCGAGCACCGGGGCACCACGTTCGACGCGACGATCACCTACCGCCTCGGTGACCGTCACTGGACGCAGCGCTTCACCGCCGCCGCTGTCGACGAGGACGAGATCCGCCGTGACGCCGCGGACTCCGGGCTCGCTTTCGACCGCTGGCTCGACGACCGCCGCACGTGGGCGCTCCTCACCCCTGTGTGAACCCGCGGTCTGTGGACTGGACATCTCCAGATCAGTAGATGTCCAGGCACGGAACGGATCGGAGACGGGCGGAGTGGGGGTGTCAGGCCCGGCCGAGGACGCGGTCGACGGTGACCTCGATCGCGACCCGGTCGGGGCGGTCGCCGGGCGTGCGATAGCGGGCTGCATACCGGCGGACGGCCTCGGCGATCCGGCCCGGATCGTGGGTCACCTGCGCGCGGCCCTCGAAGGTCAGCCAGCGTCCGCCGTCGACCTGGCACACCGCTACCCGGTCGGACCGCGCCGCCGCAGGCGGCGGCTCGCCGAGGCGGCTGACGTTGGGCCCGCCGCTCCGGGTGATGTGGCGGACCTTGGAGGAACCGGCGAACGTGATGATCCGAACGAGCCCGCTGTCGGGATCCCAGGTGAAGCCGACCGGGGTCACGTGGGGCGACCCGTCCGGTCGGAGGGTGGCGAGCGTGGCGAGATGGCGCTCGGTCACGAACGTGAGCACCTCGGGTGGTAGGGCAGCGGGGTCCAACGACACGGCGAGAGTCTGCCCGACGCCGGCGGTGCTCCCGTCGACCCATACCATGCGGACGCGAGCGAGAAGGTCACGCCATGGCTCAGGCCGTCCGGCCCGAGCCATGGCGATCCGACGAGGCCGGACTATTCGGTGGCGATGGCGCTCAGGATCGGACGTCGCCCCGCCCACGCGGCCGGGAAGACGGCGGCCAACAACGTGAGAACCCCCGTGACCAGGGTGACCGTGATCAAGCCGAACGGCCCCCCGATCGGCACCGCGAACTCGCGGAAGCCCTCCTCCTCCAGTGCGTTCACGATCACGTAGCCGAAGAAGACCCCGACGCCGATCGCGGCCAGCAGGCCGAAGGCCGCGATCAACAGGGCCTCCCAGCGGATGGTCGACCGGATCTGAGCACGGGTGGCACCGACGGCCCGGGTGAGACCGATCTCACGGGTGCGTTCGACGACCGAAAGGATCATCGTGTTCACGATGCCGATCATGGCCACGATGATCGTCAAGGCGAGCAGCACGATGACGATGATCAGGAAGGCGTCGAACTGGGCCCTGGTTGCTTCCTTGAACTCGTTCAGGTCCTGCACTTCCGCTGTCGGGAAGGCGCCGACCAGGCCTTCGAGCGCCGCCCTACCCTCGCCGATCGAGACCCCGTCGGCCAGGCGGATCCAGATCTGGCTGTCGCCTGAAGTCGGGATGTTGGCATCGAAGGCCACAGTGCCGAACACGTAGTCGTCGGTGACGTCCTTGGTGTCGAGGAGGGCAGCGATCGTGAAGTTCTGTTCGCCGGTTTCGCCGAAAACCACCGGCACCTCGTCGCCGACCTCCCAGCCCTTGTCCTCGGCAGTGTCCTTGAAGACGGCCATGCCGTTCTCGTCGAGGTCGCTGACGTTGCCCTCGGCGACACCGACGTCGAACAGGTCGAACGCGGTGTCGGGATCGAGGCCGCTCACGAACTGGGGGGACCCGTCGATCTCGGCGAGCCCGAATCGGAAGCCGGCGGCTGCGTCGACCTCCGGCAGGTCGTTGACCTCTTCGGTGAGCGTGCCCGGCAGGCCGGCGCCGGAGAAGCCGGTGCCGCTGTCGACCACGAAGTCACCGATGAACCGGTCATCGACGAAGCTGTCGATCGAGCGGCGCAGCGACGCGTTGAACACCAGGAACAACGTCACGACGCCAAGCCCGATCATCAGTGCCGAACCGGTGGACGAGGTGCGCTTGGGGTTTCGGGCGGCGTTCTGTTGGGCGAGCCGGCCGATCACGCCACGCAGCGGTGGCAGCAGCCCACCGAGGACGCTGGCGGCTGGCCGTGCTGCGAGTGGCCCGAAGATCACTAGGGCAGCGAACACCAGGAGCATGCCGAGGCCCGTGACCTGGATCTCGCCGCCCCTCAGGCCGGCGAGCAGCAAGAGGACACCCAGGATGCCCACCACCGCACCGACGATCAGGCGAGTGAGCGACCGGTGGCTGGTATCGACCGCGGCGTGCAGCATCGCCGTCACCGGCGGCACCCGAGACGCGCGCCAGGCGGGAAGCAGCGCCGACAGCAGGGTGATGACGATGCCGGTCAGCAGGCCAATCACGATCGATGCCGGTTGGATCGCGAGCGATGCGGCATCATCGACGATGACCTGGGACAACCCCCACGCCAGCCCGAGGCCCGCAAGGTAGCCGGCCACGGAGGCGACGATGCCCACCACCAGCGATTCGAGCACGACCGACCACAGCACCTGGCGGCGGCTGGCACCGACTGCTCGCAGCAACGCCAGTTGACGCTGCCGCTGGGCGATGATGAACGAGAAGCTCGTATAGATGACGAAGGCCCCGACCACGACCGAGATCAGGGCGAACACGAGCAGGGCGATGTTGACGAAGCTGAAGCTCTGCGCGGCGTCGTCCTGGTTCTCGTCGACGAGGGTCTGGCCAGTGACGACCTCGACACCGTCGTCGCCGACCGCTTCTGCCACACGGTCGCGGATCTCGGTCTGCGAGATGCCGTCCTCGGCCACGATGCCGATGCCGTCGACCTGGCCTGGCTCGGCCAGCAGTTCCTCGGCGGTCTCGAGCTCGAACATCGCGAAGCTGGCACCGAAGGGGCTGTCGGCAGTGCCGAAGCGGGCGATGCCGACCACGGTGGCCTCGCCGCTTCCCGCGGGGCTCTGGTAGCGGGCGGTGTCGCCGACCTCGTAGCCGGTGCTGTCGGCCGTGGCCTTGTCGAGCACGACCTCGTCGGGAGCATCCGGTGCCTCGCCCTCGACCAGGTTGAACGGGTTGAGGTCGTCGACCTCGCCCCAGTTCGCACCGAACGTCGGTGGCCCGAAGTTGGAGTTGCCGACCGGCTCGCCTTCGGCGTCGATCACGCGGGTGTAGCCCTGGATGTACGGCTCGGCCTCGGCGACGCCGTCGACCTCGAGCACGTCGTCGAGTAGCGACACGTCGATGCGCCCGCGTTGCGTCTGGCCACCGATCTCTGCAGGTGCGTCGAACTGCCCCTCGCCGCGCACAGCAGCGTCGGTGCCCTCGAAGACGTCGGCGAACAGGTCGTCGAAGGTGCGGGTGATGGTGTTGGTGAGCGTGAGGACCCCGCCGACGAAGGCCACACCGATAGCCACGGCGATGAAGGTCAGTACGTAGCGCCCGATGTGGGCGCGCAGGTCACGAACGGAAAGCTTGAGCATCTATCCCGCCAGTCACGGTCGGATCAACGTGGATCAGTCGAACCGCTTGAGCCGCTCGAGCACGGCTTCCGCGGTGGGGTTCGGCATCTCGTCGACGATCTTGCCGTCGCCGAGGAACAGTACGTGGTCGGCATAGCTGGCCGCGATGGGGTCGTGGGTGACCATCACGATCGTCTGGTCGATGTCGTCGACCGCCTTGCGCATGAACTGCAGGATCTCGGCGCTCGCCTTGCTGTCGAGGTTGCCAGTGGGCTCGTCGGCGAAGATGATCGCCGGTCGGCTGGCCAGCGCCCGGGCGACGGCCACCCGCTGCTGCTGCCCACCCGAGAGCTCGGCCGGGCGATGCGACAGCCGGTCGCCCAGCCCCACGGTGCCGACCACGTAGTCGAGCCACTCCTTGTCGGGATCGCGGCCGGCCAACAGCATGGGCAGCGTCATGTTCTCGACCGCGGTGAGCGTGGGGACCAGGTTGAACGCCTGGAAGACGAAGCCGATGCGGTCGCGACGCAGGCGGGTGAGCTCGCGCTCGCTGAGCTTGCTGAGGTCGACGCCGTCGACGAATACCCTGCCCTGGGTGAGGGTGTCGAGGCCCGCGACGCAGTGCATGAGGGTGGACTTGCCGGAGCCGGACGGCCCCATGATCGCCGTGTACCGCCCGGCGGGAAACTCGACGGTCACGTCATCGAGAGCGACGACAGCCGTGGGGCCCGTGCCGTAGACCTTCACAGCGTTCTCGGCGGCTGCTGCTGTGGTGGGGGGTGCTTCAGGACTGTCGTTGATGACGGTCATGGGCCACACCCTACGAGAGGGGTGTGACAGCGTGGAACCATGACGTGGCAGTGCCCCTGGCGCGGCCGTTCGAGCAGCTACGCCAGGGGCACGTCCGGAGATCGGGGCTATACGGGTTGCTTCGTCACCCGAAGGTACGGCTTCTTGGCGTCCCAGCCGTCGGGGAAACGGGCCTTGGCGTCCTCGTCGCTCAGAGCCGGGGCGATGATCACGTCCTCGCCCTGCTGCCAGTCGGCCGGAGTAGCGACCGAGTGGTTGGCGGTCAGCTGGAGCGAGTCGATCACCCGCAGCAGCTCGTCGAAGTTGCGGCCCGTCGACGCCGGGTAGGTCAGCGAGAGCTTGACCTTGTTGTCGGGCCCGACCACGAACACCGAGCGCACCGTCGCGGTCTCGATTGCGTTCGGGTGGATCATGTCGTAGAGGTCGGCGACCGTGCGGTCGGAGTCGGCGATCAGCGGGAAGTTCAGCGTGCTGCCGGTGACGTCGACGATGTCCTGCTTCCAGCCCTCGTGGCTGTCGAGCGGATCGACCGACAACCCGATGACCTTGACGTTGCGCTTGTCGAACTCGGGCTTCAGCGCGGCCACGCGACCCAGCTCGGTCGTGCACACAGGGGTGAAGTCCTTCGGGTGCGAGAACAGAACCGCCCAGCTGTCGCCCTTCCAGCTATGGAAGTCCACCGATCCTTCAGTGGTGTCAGCGCTGAAGTCCGGGGCATCGTCGCCCAGTCGAATCGCCATAGGGTCCTCCTTGGTCCTCCGCGGCTGGCTGAGCCTAACCAGCGACAGGATGAAAGGCGACTCAACTGGTCATCTTTCGGGAGGTTGCTAGAGCTAGCAAGTGCTAACTAGAGTTAGCACTTCACGATCCCGGGCGAATCCCCCAAGGAGATCACGCAATGAGCATTCTGGCCAGCGTCACCGAGATCGAGGACCGGGTGGTCGACACCGTCCGCAACCTTCAGCAACCGGTGGTCACCTATGTCCGCAAGGGTGTCGAGCGCGCCGAAGGGCGGCTCCCCAAGCTGACCTACCCCGAGAACCTTCCCCGGCCCGGCGAGCTCGTCGAGAGTCAGGTCAACTTTGCCAAGGCGCTGCTGGACGCCCAGCGCGACTTCGTCGTCGACTTGGTCGACGCCGTCTCTCCCTTGGTGCGGCCCGAGGCTGACGCCGAGGCTCCGCCCGCATCGGACGAGGCACCCAAGGCCGCGGCGACCCCCAAGCCCCGCGCCAAGTCCACGGCCACGAAGGCCAAGAAGTAGGTGTTCTGGCCTGTCTCAGGGCGTGACTGCGCCCTGAGACAGGCCAGAAGTGTCGTCCTCGGGTACGGCGGTGCGGAAGATGTCGGGCTCGAGGTACATGATCCGAGCGGACGGGACCGCACGGCGCACGCTGGTCTCGACCCGGTTCACCACCTCGGCGACCTCGTCGACCTCTAGGCCCTCGACCAGCTCGATCTTGGCGCCGACCAGGAGCTCGTCGGGACCGATGTGCTGGGTCCTCATGTGGATGAGGCGTTGGACGCTCGGCTCGACCTCGATCGCGGCTGCGATCGCCTGCTGGTCCGACCTGGACGCCGACTCGCCGATCAGCAGGCCCTTCATCTCGATGGCCAGGATGGTGGCGATCACCACCAGCAGGACGCCGATGGCGAGGGTGCCGATACCGTCGTAGAGCGGGTCGTCTGTCGCTATCGACACCAGCACCGCGACCAGGGCGAACACTAGGCCGGTGAGCGCGCCGAGATCTTCGAGGAGAACCACCGGCAGCTCGGGCGTCTTCGAGCGGCGGACGAAGGCCCACCAGCTCATCGTTGGCTCTTTGACGTGGTTCGCCTCGACGATCGCCGTGCGGAACGAGAACAGCTCGAGCACGATGGCGACGACGAGGATGCCGATCGCCACGCCGGCGGACTCGATCTCGTGGGGATGGCGGATCTTCGACACACCCTCGTAGATCGCGAACATCCCGCCCAGGCTGAACAGCATCACGGCGACGACGAACGACCAGAAGTAGCGCTCGCGCCCGTAGCCGAAGGGATGCTCGGGGGTGGCGGCGCGCCGGGCCCGGCTGCCACCGAGGAGGAGGAGGCCCTGGTTGCCGGTGTCGGCGACCGAGTGGACCGCCTCGGCCAGCATCGACGCCGAACCGGTGATCGCGAAGCCCGTGAACTTGGCCAACGCGATGCCGCCGTTGGCGAACAGGGCGGCGACTACCGCCTTGGTTCCGTGTCCTGAGCCGGCCATAGCGCGGCAGCTTAGAACGCGCCCGGTGTCGCGCCGGTCCGCCGGCGTGGGACTAGCGGTGGGCGTGGGCGTCCAGCAGGTGGGCGACCGCGGCGGTGACTCGCCGGGCAGTCGGAAGGTGGAGGAACTCGTTCGGGCCGTGGGCGTTGGTGTTGGGGCCCAGGACGCCGGTCACCACGAACTCGGCGTCGGGGAAGATACGTCCCAACATGCCCATGAACGGGATGGAGCCCCCTTCGCCGAGTGCCCGGGCCGGCTGGCCGAACGCCGCGGTCGACGCTGCGTCCAGCGCTGCGCTGAGCCACGGGGACTCGGGTGGTGCGTGCCAGCCGTCGTCGACCGCGCCGGGTGTCACGGTCACCGCCGCGCCGTAGGGCGGGTCGTCGGACAGATGTGATACCAGAGCCTTCGAAGCCGCCGTGGTGTCTGCGGTCGGCGGGAGCCGGAACGACAGCTTGGCCTCGGTGAACGGGCGCAGGACGTTGCCGGCGTTCGCTGGCGGTGGGGCGCCGTCGAGCCCGGTGACCTCCATGGTCGGCCGCCAGGTGCGGGCGAGGAGCAGATCCTGGCCGGTGCCGTCGGTCGACCGGGCGCCGGCGACGTAGGGGAACTCTGCGCCGGGGTCGCCCAGCTCGGCGGCGGTGTCAGCGGCCTGGCTGCGGCGCAGCTGGGGGATGTCGGTGTGGAGCTCGGGAGGGAGCAGTACGCCGGTGTCCGGGTCCTCGATGCGGTCGAGGAGGTGCCGCATGACCCGGAACGTCGACGGCACGATGCCGCCGGCCTTCCCCGAGTGGACCCCCTCGGTCAGGATCTCGACCCGGAGCGCGAGGTCGACAAGGCCACGGAGCGACGTGGTGACCCACAGGCGTTCCCAGTTGGCGCATCCGGAATCGAGGCACACGACCAGCGAGGGCGCGCCAAGCCGGGCCCCGAGCTGCGTGATGTGAGCATCCAGGTCGGGGCTGCCCGATTCCTCGCTGGCCTCGATCAGGACCAGGCAGCGGGCGTGGGCGCCGCCAGCAGCCCGGACGGCCGCCACGGCGGTGAGGGCCGCGAAGACCGAGTAGCCATCGTCGGCGCCGCCCCGGCCGTACAGCCGGTCACCGTCGATCACGGGCTCCCACGGGCCGAGCCCGGCACGCCATCCGTCGAACGGCGGCTGCTTGTCGAGATGGCCGTAGAGGATCACGGTCTCGTCGGTGGACGCGCGGTCGGCGGTGCGTGCGCCGGCCGCAGTGGCCGGGATGTCGACGATCAGCAGCGGGGTGCGGTCGGGCAACTCCTGAACCTCGACCCGGGCGCCGCGAAGGCCGCCGTCGACCTGGTCCTCGCACCACTGCCGGAGCAGCTCGGTGGCCCGGGCCATGTGGCCGGCCTCGGCCCACTGCGGGTCGTAGTCCGACGACACGTTGGGGATGCGGATGTAGTCGTGGAGGGTCTCGACGATGTGGGTGGCCCAGGCCCGGTCCACGTGGGCGGCGGTGGCGGTGGGGTCGACGGTCACGTGGTCGAGTTAAGCACTCAGCGGCGGCGTTGCCTGCCCTGCTCGTGCGGCCCGCGTTGCTACGGCGACGACGAGGGTGAGGGCGGCCAGGATCGTCAGCGAGACGATGGCCGGTGCCTGGGTCGCTACGGGAATCAGGGCGGTGGCCGCGACGACCGCGGCGAGTCGAGCGGATCCGGCACGGCTGCGGCGCCGCAACCTGATCCCGGCGAGCGCCGCGTAGAACAATGCCACGCCGCCACCGAGCGCCACCGCGGCGACTGTCGCCAGGTCCTCGTCGCTGTGTTGCAGTGTCTTCTTGATGCCGAGCGCAGCGAGCACCACGCCGAGCACGAGGGGGATGTGCAGGTAGCTGTAGATGTCCCTGGCCATGCGGGACCGGTCGGCACCGTCGGTCGCGTGCAGGGCGTGCTCGGCTCCCGCGGACTCGCCGTCGAAGTAGGCCCACCACAGGCCGCTGATCAGCGCCATCGCTACCAGGGCGCTCACGGCCAGCGCCGCGTCGACCTCGTGGGACTCGGCGGCGCCGACGGCCACGATCGACTCGCCCAGGGCGACGATGACGATGAGGCCGTGCCGTTCGACGAAGTGCGCCGGTCGGACGGTGAAGTCGGCGACACCCGTGAGGAACGGGCCGGCGAACGTGACGCCGACCGCGACGATCCACAAGGTGGTCTGCAGCGCATCGTCGGTGAACGCGGCGCCGACGAGCAGCGCCGCCGATCCCAGGTTGGTCGGCGCCAGACGCCGGATGCCCCGGGCAGCGTCGGTCGGGCTGTCGGCGGCCAGGCTGAACAGCACGCCATGCAACAGGATCACCACCAGGTAGCCGAAGGCGAACGCTGGGCCGCTGTCGCCGAACGCGTCGGGTACGGCGATGGCCACGACCAGCACCGCTCCCATGCTCGCCGACAGGACGATGCGGCTCGGGCCGTCGTCCGTGCGGACGCTGTTGGTCAGCCAGGCGTAGGCACCCCAGGCCCACCACAGCATGGCGAAGATCAGCACGCCGCGGCCCATGCCGCGCCAGGTGGTGTCCTCGGCGATGCTCTCGGTGATGCGGGTGAACGCGAAGACGAACACCAGGTCGAAGAACAGCTCGAACGTCGAGACCCGCGGCTCGGTCAGGCCGTCGTCGTGCGTTGCTGCATCCTCCGTCCGCCCGCTCATCCCGGGAGTCTGCCGTTGGGCGGGCGGTTAGCCTCGTCGCGTTCGCCCCAGTAGCTCAGTGGATAGAGCACCGCTCTCCTAAAGCGGGTGCCGTAGGTTCGACTCCTACCTGGGGCGCTCGGCCTGACCTGCGGTAAGGCCCGTTTGACCTGGGGAAATGGGCGTGCAGGCGCCACCTCGGATGTGACCGTGAGCGACCGCGACGACGCGATCCGCCGGTAGTCGTCCGCGTCCAAGCTGTACATCAGCCCCGTCCCTCGCCCGCATCGATCGCGTCGAGCGCAGTGTGCGCCGCCAGGAACTCGTAGTACTCGACGTCGTCGTGTTCGAAGATCGGGGGGCCGGCGAGCATGTTGGCGCTGATCAGCGCGTCGAGCACCTGCTGTCGTTGGCGGACACACGACCAGCTCGCTACCGACGCGTCGCAAGACGTCCACGAAGGTGCCGCCGAGGTCGGGGCGGCCGTGGAGGCGCACGATGACGACCGAGTTGCGCGAGGTGGGCCTCGACGTCGGGGATCGCGGCTCCGAACATCGGCACCGACACCTCACCGCTAAGCGCACAGGGCATCCGATACTGGGCGCTCCCGGTCGCCGATGTAATCGGAGCGCCAGTCACGCTCCGTCACGGACCTGTGGCGCTGGAGCGAGTGGTAGCAGTCGTTCGGCGCTAGTTGATGCGAGTCATGTCGATCGGTCTACGTGGTGGTGAGGTGGTAGGGGCAGTGCGTTGAGCCACTCGTCGAGGCTGGCGTTTCGTCGTGCGGCGGCGAGCAGCTCGCGGGTCGGCGTCAGTACCCACGCTGTGCTCCTGTGGGCGCTGGGCGGCGGTCGGCTGTGCTGGGGCTGATGCAACGACGGGAGGCCCGCGGACATGGAGACGGTATGGATGCCGTCGCGCGGTTCCGTGCTCTGTTCGAGGCCCATCACGCCACGGTGCGACGCTACGCGTTCCACCGGGAGATCCGGGGCGCCGATGCCGACGATCTGGTCGCTGAGGTCTTCGCTGTCGCTTGGCGGCGTCGTGACGACGTGCCGACCGACCATGCTCTGCCCTGGCTGTTGGCGGTGGCGGGCACGTCTGCTGAGGCGGAGAACAGCGGGCCGCCGCGACAGGTGAATCCAGCCGGACTGTTCGGGGACTCGATCGGTCGAGCAGATCGAAGCCTTGGTACGCTCGCTGGTGGGATCGATGAGTGGGGGGTTCCGGCGGATGAGACGACGGGGATCGGTTCGACGTGTTGCCACGGTCGTCGCGGCGTTGGCTGGCGTGGTGTTCGGCACGCCGGTGGGGCAGGAGGGCGCATCAGCAAGCGGAGGTCGGCCGTCCCGCGCTGACTTCACTCTCACGATCCTCCACAACAACGACGGCGAGTCGAGCCTGCTGCCCA
The DNA here is from genome assembly GCA_050744325.1 of Acidimicrobiales bacterium. Taxonomy (GTDB): domain Bacteria; phylum Actinomycetota; class Acidimicrobiia; order Acidimicrobiales; family VFJN01; genus DASXTK01. The sequence goes on along the minus strand of JBOGHK010000224.1, from coordinate 29,438 downwards.
CCACCGTCGACGGTGTGGAGTACGGCGGCATCGCCCGGTTCCAGCGCATGGTCGACACATTGCGCTTCGGGTCGCATTTCTCGTTCGATCGCGGAGAATCGCTCCGACGAGGTGTCGTACTGCTGAACTCGGGCGACAACTACCTCGCCGGCACGACGTTCCAGGCCTCCCAGCAGCCGGGCGCGCCGTTCTTCGACGGGGTCGCAGTCAGGTTGCTCCGCTATGACGCCCTGGCCATCGGTAACCACGAGTTCGACTTCGGCCCCGCCACGTTCGCCCGGTTCGTCGACACGGTGGACAGGGACACGCCGTTCGTGTCGGCGAACCTCGACTTCTCCGGTGAGCCCACGCTCGCCGACCTGATCGGGGATCCCCTGGTGACGAGCACGGTTGTCAGGGAACGCGGTGAGAGGATCGGCGTGGTCGGCCTCACGACGCCCGCCCTGCCGACGATCTCGTCGCCCGGTGGGGTTCAAGTGCTCACCGATCTGGCGGCGATCGCGCAAGTCGAGGTTGACGAGCTGACCGACCGCGGCGTCGACAAGGTCGTCCTGATATCCCACCTCCAGGGCCTCGACAGCGAGATCGCCCTGACAGGCGAGCTTCGCGACGTCGACGTCGTCATCGGCGGCGGTGGAGACGAGATCCTCGCCGACGGCGACGACCGGCTCTTCCCCGGTGACGAGGACAACGTGTTCGGCGCTTACCCCCAGGTGGCCGTCGATGCCGACAACACGCAGGTGCCGATCGTCACCACCCCGGGCAACTATCGGTACGTCGGAGCGCTCCAGGTGACCTTCGACCGTCACGGCGACGTCCTGTCGTGGGATGAGCACGACTCGGGGATCAAGCTCGTCGCCAGCAGTGGACCTGGCGCCGTGGGCGAGTCGTTCCTCCAGCGGAGGCTGGTGGAGGAGCCGGTCGCCGAGTTCGTGGCCGGCTTGGCGGCCGACATCGTCGGCGAGTCCGAGGTGGTGCTCGACTGCGAGCGCAACGAGGTGCGCGGTGCGGAGGCGAACTGCGGCAACCTCATCGCCGATGGATTGCTGTCCACTGCACGGGAGCGCGCTGCCGACTTCGGAGTGGACCAGCCCCAGGTCGCCATCCAGAACGGTGGCGGCATCCGCGGTGAGATCGACCAGCCCGCCGGTTCGATCTCGGTCGCCGACACCTTCCGCTTGGCGCCGTTCGGCAACTTCGTGGCCGTCGCCGACGATGTCCCGGCCGAGACGTTCCGCCAGATCATCGAGGAGGGCGCCATCGCGCTGCCTGCACCGGGTGACGGCGGCTTCGTGCACCTCGCCGGCGCGACGGTCGTGATCGACCCGAGCTTCCAGCCCCGGGTCGCCGATCAGACCACCGGCGAGCAGCTGACGCCCGGTGAGCGCGTGCGGTCGCTCGTGCTCGACGATGGCACGGTGGTCGTCGCCGGCGGCGTCACGCAGGACGTTACCGTCGATCTCGCTGGGCTGAACTTCTCGTTCAACGGTGGTGACGCCTACCCGGCGGTGCCGTTCACGACCGTCGGTGCCACCGACCAGCAGTCACTGCAGGGCTACATCGAGGGCCCGCTCGGTGGCCTCGTCTCCGGAGTGCAGTATCCCCGAGGCGGTGAAGGTCGGATCACGATCATCGCACCCTGACCGACTGACGCCAGCTAATCGACGCCCAAGCCCATGATCGCCCAGTCGATGACCGAGTCGGTAGCGGCGCTCAGACCGCTCGCCTGGGGTCGCGGGACGGCCGAGGCGGCTGCGATTGCCGACGTGATCGGCGGCAGTCCGTCTGTCGGATCACTGCGTTGCCGTTCATCGGAGAGGTCATGCCCGGCGCGCGCTCCAGGTCGTCTGGGTTGACGTCGTCACACCGTCGGCCGGCGCGGGGTTGAGGTTGTACGTCGAGACGCCCTGGAGCACGCCACCTTGCTCCGAGATAGTCGCGCCTTCCAGCCACAGAGGTTCGGCGGCTAGTTCCTCTCGGGTGATCTCGTCCGCACCGTCGACGCCGTCGAGCCAGAATGTGATGGGCATCTGGAGCTCGGGATCGTCGGCCCAGTCGATCGTGAGCTGACCATCGGGGTCGGCGTCGGTGTCGAGGCTGTTGGCGGCGTAGCTGCCAGTGATCGGTCCCTCGACCGTGTACATGGCCTGGCTGTACCAACCCCTGACCGCGATGGTGTCCGCCGTGATGCTCTCGAAGATGAAGGGCGCGAGGGGAAATGGGAGCACGACCCCGACGGCCGCTGAGCCCAACGACCTGATGGTCCCCAGCGCGGCGTTCAAGCCGTCGACGTTCAGGTTCGGCGTGTAGGTGACGACGGCGTACCCGTCGACCTGGAGGTCCTCGTCGATCGTGAACCAGAAGTCACCGCGCGAGGCGTAGCTCGCGTTGAGGAAGGCGGAACCCCTGAAGGCCGCGCTGTTGATCGTGCCGGTCCAGGACCCGACGGGCTGACCGGGGTCGGCATCGGCGCTGGCCGCGATCTGGTCGCCTTGGGCGACGTCGCTACTTCCACCCGTGAGCCCCACGGCTCCCGCGGCGCCAGCCACCAGCAGGAACACCACGATGGGTGCAATCGTCCGGTACGTCATCTCGCCTCCACTGCTCGCTTGGTGGTTGGTTGCGGTCTCGCATGGACCCGCACTCCTCTTGTCGCGGCGGTGTGGCGATCTGTTGCGCTAATCGCGAGCCGTGTGACCGGGCGTCTCAACGACAGCTCACCGGCCCGGGCCGTAGGGCTGGCGCCAAGACCGTCCCAGACCGGTCAGCCGCCGAGGTAGAGGCGGCGCACGGCGGCGTTTCCGAGCAGGCGCTGGCCGGTGTCGCAGAACCGGAGCTTGCCGTTCTCGAGCACGTACCCGCGGTCAGCGAGCTGCAGTCCCTCCCTGGCGTTCTGTTCGATCATCAGCACGGTCAGGTGGTGGTCCTCGTTGAGGCGCTGCACGGTCTCGAACGCGGTCCTGGCGAACGCCGGGGACAGGCCAGCCGATGGTTCGTCGAGGAACAGCATCTGTGGGTCGAGCATGAGGGCCCGGCCGATCTCGAGCATTCGCTGTTCGCCGCCCGACATCGTGCCGGCCTGCTGGCGGCGGCGCTCGGCCAGTCGCGGGAAGATCGAGAACACGCGCTCGATGGCCTCGGCGGCCCGGCGGGGTTGGAGATAGGCACCTAGCTCGAGGTTCTCGAGCACGGTCATCTGCGGGAAGACGCTACGGCCCTGGGGAACGTACGCCGCTCCCATGGCAAGGCGGTCCTGGGGAGTGCGGGAGGTGACGTCCTCGCCCAACAGCATCACCCGACCGGCGATCGGGCGCAGGAACCCGTAGAGCGCCTTGAGCAGGGTGGACTTGCCTGATCCGTTGGGTCCGATGATGCAGACGATCTCGCGCCTCTGGACTTCGATGCTCACGCCGTGGACGATGACGTGACGCTCATAGCCGGCCTGGATGTCGAAGCCGCCGAGCACGGTCTCGGTCGTCACGCTGGCCTTCGGCTCGGCCAACAGCTCAGCCACCGAAGTATGCCTCCACCACCGCGTCGTCGGCCTGGATCTCTTCGGGCGTCCCTTTGGCCAGGAGCTGGCCGTGATGGAGCACGTACAACCGTTGGCACAGGTCCATGGCTACACCCATGTTGTGTTCGATGAGGAAGAAGGTGACACCTTGGGCGTTCAGCTCGCGGATCCGGTCCTTGATCTCCTCGATCAGGGATGGGTTCACCCCCGACGTGGCCTCGTCGAGCAGCACTACGGAGGGTTCGGGCATGAGTGCCATGGCGAGCTCCAAGAGCCGCTGCTGACCAAGTGAAAGAGTGTTGGCCAGCTCTCGGCCGAGTCGGTCGATGCGCATGAAGCGCAGCAGGTCCCAGGCCCTCGCGATGTCTGCGTGTCGAGGCCGGCCGAGCGAGCGCAGGGTTCCCACGCCGTTCCAGCGCCGGGCGACGAGCATGTTGTCGAGGACGGTGATGCCTTGGAACACCCGTAGGACCTGGAAGGTGCGGGCGACGCCGAGGCGTGCGGCCTCCCATGGCCGCTGTCCCGACAGCACCTTCCCCTGCAGCATGACGATCCCACCGTCGGCGGGCAGCACCCCGGTGATGCAGTCGAACAGCGTGGTCTTGCCCGACCCGTTGGGCCCGAGCAGACCGACGATCTCGCCCTCGTCGACCTCGAGGCTCACCTGATCGAGGGCGACGAGCCCTCCGAAGCGCTTGGTGACCTGGCTGGCCTCCAGGAGGCTCACGGCGTTTCGCCCGCGCGGTTGGAGGACCAGCTGTCGACCAGCCTGCGCACCGAGTACACACCCCGCCTCCCGAACGCGCCGAGCAGCCCCTGGGGTAGGAGATACACGAGCACGATCAGCAGCACGCCCAGGCTGAACAGGTGCCAGTCGAGAAGGTTCGCCCACAGTGTCTGCTGGAGGAAGTAGAGCACCACCGCCCCAATGACCGGGCCGCCGAGCGTCCCGAGTCCGCCGACCAGACCCATCATGATCATCTGCACGGTGTAGGACTCGAGGAATACCTGCTGGGGCACGATGTAGCCCACCCAGTAGGCGTTCACGCCGCCGAGCAGGCCGGTGAAGAACGCCGACAGCGCAAAGATCCGGATCTTCACCGCAGCGATGTCGATGCCCTTCATGCTGGCGGCCAGCTCGTCCTCGCGAATGGCAGCCAGCTGGAGGCCGAACTGTGAGCGCCGCACCCAGGCGCTCACGGCTACGACGAGCCCGGCGACCGCGGCCATCAGGTAGAAGAACGTCTCGTAGGTGGGTGCGCCCTGGATCGGCAGGCTGAGCCCAACCCCGCCGCCGGTGATCGACGTGAGGCTGCGCACGATCTCCCGGACCGCGACCAGCATGCCCAGCATGGCGATAGAGAAGTACGGGCCGCGCAACCGCAGGGTCGGAGCGCCGATGATCAGGGCGAAGAGGGCGGCGGCGATCCCACCTAGGGGGAGGGCGAGCCAGAACGGAAGGTCGGACTTCACCATCAACATGCCGACGCCGTAGGCGCCGAGCCCGAAGAACACGGCGTGACCGAAGTCGACGTAGCCGGTGTAGCCACCGAGCAGGTTCCACGACGACGCCAGACCGATCCACATGGCGAGGAAGGTGGCGAACCGCAGCCGGTAGCCGGTAGTGAAATCGAGGTACGGGTAGGCGATGGTGGCCGCAACGACACCGGCCACCAGCACCGTCCGGACCCACGTCGGTAGCAGTCGTCGCTCCGCACTGGGAGGAGCCGGCGTGGCCGTCACGGGCGCTGGTGCGACCACGCTCATGCCGGCGCCGCCCGCCCGAACAGCCCGCGGGGCCGGGTCAGCAGCACCAGCACCAGCACCACGAACGCCAGCGCCACGGCCCAGCCTGCACCGATGTACCGCCCCACGATGGCTTCGCTCACCCCCAGGGTGAGGCCGCCGATGAAGGCACCCGGGATCGACCCGAGCCCGCCGAGAGCGGTGATGGCGAAGGCCTTGAGGGTGAGCTCGGGCCCGATCGCCGGCGTGATCGGTTGGAGCGGGGAGATCATGGCGCCCGCTGCGGCGGTGAGCGCCACCGCCAGGCCGAACGTGATCGCGTAGGTCCGGTCGATGTCGATGCCGACCACTCGGGCCGCCATCTTGTGCTGCGACGCAGCCCGGATGGTCTTGCCCGTTCGGGTGCGGGCCAGCCACAGGGCCAGGACGCCGGCGGTCACCAGAGCGACGCCGAACACCATCAGCCGGACGGTCGGGATCACCAACTCGCCGATGCGGAAGTTGGCCCGACCACCAAGGATCACCTGGCGGGGATCGCCACCGAACACGAGCTGAGCGGCGTTGGCCAGCACGATGGCGGCCCCGAAGGTGGTGAGGAGAGGAACGAGGTGCTCCTTCTCGATCGCCCGGTTCAGCAGCGTCCGCTGGAAGAGGTCACCGAGGGCGAAGGCAACGAGCGCCACGATCGGCGCGACGACCACGGGGTGGAGCGACGGCTGGTCGGCCGCCGAGAGGAGCACGTACGGGATCACGCTCCCGGCAACGCCACCGAGCGCGCCGAGCACCCATCGGCCCGGGGCTCCAAGCCCGGTCCACCGCAGCCAGTAGAGGGCGAGGACGTAGGTGATGGACAGCCCGACCGCCACCCACACCAGGTCGTACACAGCCAGGTCGCTCTGGCCGATGCCGACGTGCACGTCGGTGCGATCAGGGTTGAAGAGCACCCAGGCCAGCAGCGCACCGAACATCACGAACTCGCCGTGGGCCAGATTCACGATCCCGAGCACACCCCAGATGATCGAGAACCCGAGCACCATCACGGCGTAGAGGCCGCCGAGCAGCAGCCCGTTGATGACGACCTGGGTCAGCTCCATCAGGGTGGAGCCGGGTAGACGGGCTCGCGAGCGGCGACGTCGTCGGGCGCGATCGGCACGATCTCTCCCTCGATGATCTGGATGGCGCCCATGGGCTTGACATCGTTCATTCCGGCCTCGTCGAAGTGGATCGGCCCGTAGAACGTCATCAGGTCGGTCTCGGCCAGGGCGTCTCGGATGTCACGGGGATCGAGCGAACCGGCCCGTTCTATGGCGTCCTGGAGCACCAGCGCGGCCGCGGTCGACTCGGCTGCCTGGTAGCTCGGACGGGTCCCGTGCACCTCCTCGTAGGCGGCGGAGTACTCGGCCGCGGTCCCAAACGCATCGCCCTCGTACGCGAACGTCGGCTCCCACTGGGTGGCACCCCAGACGTACTCGGCGTCCGCACCCATCTCTTCCACGAAGGTCGGGTTCGACGGTCCCACGGTGAGGATCATGGCGTCGGGGTTGAAACCGAGGTCGATGGCCTGGCGGACGAACAGGACGGCGTCGTTGAAGTGACCGCCGCCGATGAACAGGTCAGGTTCGAGCGACCTGAACTGGGTCAGGATCGATGACACGTCGGCGACGTCCAGGGGGTAGCTCTCCGAAGTCAGCACCTCGATGCCGTTGTCCTCGGCCCACCGCTCGGCGCCGTCGGCCACCTCGATGGCGAAGGGGTCGTCCTCGTACGCGATGACCGCCGTCTGCGCCCCCAGCTCGGCGGCCTTCTCGATGGCGGCCCTGGTGTAGTTCCGACCCGGCGTCAGCACGCCGAACACGTACTCGAAGCCGCGTTCGAAGATCGCCTCGGAAGCGCCATTGCCCTCGACCATCGGCACTTGTCGGCGCTCGGTGATCGCCGAAGCGGCCTGGGTGAGCCCGGACGAGTAGGGGCCGAGGATCGCGACCGCACCGTCCTCGGTGATGAGCCGCTCGGTGAGCAGGGTCACCTGCTCGGAATCGCTCTCGTCGTCGTAGAACTGGATCTCCACCGGGTGGCGGGTGCCGTCGACCTCGATGCCGCCCTGCTCGTTCACCATGTCGAGCCACATCTCGTAGCCCCGGCGGGTGTCCTGTCCCTCACGCGACAACTGGCCTGACAGCGACACTGCGGCCCCGATCGTGATGGTGTCGCCCTCGCCGCCCGCACCGCCGCCGTCGTCGTCGTCGGATCCGCAGCCGCCGGCCAGCAGCACCAGCACCGCGATGACTCCCAGCCAACCCCTCTTGCTGCCTCGCATCGCGTCCCCCCGATTACAGCAAATCTGATAATATCCTCTCGTGATATCGGTCGAATGGAGGCGTTGTCAAGGTCAGTCACAGGACTTTGACGCAATTCTGCTGCTCTGGCGTGACTTCCATCGTTGATTTCTGATATCAGGTTGTCGATGGAGTCCGGGCGGATCGGCGCCAAGCGTGGTGGGCCGGCCATGCGCTGGTCGGCCCCCGATCCCGAGCGCCGCGGCAACCTCAAGGACAAGGTCGCCGGTCACCTCCGCGCCCTGATCCTCTCGGGCGGCATACGCCCGGGCGCCAAGATCGACCAAGACGGCTTGGCCGAGGAGCTGCGGCTGTCGAAGCTGCCCGTGCGGGAGGCGCTCATCGAGTTGGCCAGCGAGGGTCTGGTCGACAACGTCCCCCGCCGGGGCGCGTTCGTCAGCGCCCTCACACCCGAGGATGTGCGTGACCACTTCCTCGTCTATGGGCGTGTCGCCGCGCTCGCCGCCGAACGGGCCGCGGTCACCATGAGCGACGAGGCACTGGCCCAGCTCAACCACCGCCTGGCCGAGATGGGTGGCACCGACGATCCGGGAGAGCTGGCCCGTCTCAACCACGAGTTCCACCGGCTCATCAATCTGGCCGGCGGATCTCGGCGGCTGTCCTCGGTGCTGGGTCTGTTGGCCCGCAACGTCCCCTTCGACTTCTTCCGGTTCGCTCCCGGTTGGACCGACCATGCCCACGAGGACCACATCCGCATCGCCCAAGCCATCGGCCGTCGTGACCCAGCCGTCGCCGGCGCGACCATGAACGACCACCTGGCTGCGGCCGGCACGCTGCTCGTGACGCTCCTGCGCGACAGCGGGTTCTGGGAGCCAGCCCGCGCCCGACCCCGACGAGCGAGGCCCATGTCCGACGCCGAGATCGCGGTCGCCTACCGAGAGCGGCTCACCACCAGCCACACCCAGGCCCGCACGCTCGAAGAACTGCGGTCCGCGGCGCTCAAGCACGTGCACACCCACGACAGCGCCTGGCTCGTGATCTCGCTCGCCGCCGACGTGCCGGGCACGCTCGCCCTCCGGCGGGGACTCGATCGTGACTACACCGCCTGGCTCAACCGTGCCACCACGGAACAGCTCCCGAGCCTCGTCCGTGATCCGGTGGGGGCGAGCCCCGGGTTCCGGTCGCTGCTGGTCTCCGACGGCGCGGCGCCCGCCGCCCCACCGCACCGCCTCTGGGGAGAGCTGAGGATCGACGGCAGCGGTGTGCTCGCCTACGGCTACCCCGCACACGCGGCGCCATCCATGGACCACGACGGCACCTTGCCGACCCCACCGACGACCCGCGTCGAGATCAGCGACGAGCATCTCGTCGCCGACGTGGTCAACGTGCTCGCGATCCTGGCCGAACACGCCCACGTCCGGTCGCGCGCCACGGGCGAAGCGGCCATCGAGGCGCAGTTGCTGGGTGGCGACGAGGCGCCGATGCTGCTCACCGAGGACCGCGGCGACTCACCGGGCTCGATGGCCGGAACCCGTCTCCTCCACGAGCCAACCGGGGTCAGCCGGCATGTGGCCGCCGTCGCCGATATCGCCACCCGGCCGGCCGAGCGAGTGCGCACGGCGCGAGGCCTGATCGCCGACCTCATGAGCGCCTTCGGACAGCCCGAGCCCGACCAGGTCAGCGAGCGCGGGGAACTGGTTCTGACTGCACTCCACCCGGACCGAGTCAGGCAGGTGCGGGCCTGGGCCCAGCGCAACGACGTTCCCGTGGTCCCGGAGTATCCGGGCCATTGACCCGCCTCGTCCGCGGCGCTTCTGGGCATCGGCTGAGGCATGCCGGGCCCGCTAACGGGTGGCTATCGGGCTCGCGATAGGGTCGCTCACCCCTGGCAGATGGTCGCAGCCAGCGAGAGGAAGGTGCCGGCCGCCCAGAGGACCATGTCGAGGCCCAGGTGCGGCCCGGCCGCCAGAACCAGGATCACGCCGGCAATGCCCAGGTCTCGGTGGTCGAACCGCCCCACGATCTCGCCGGTCTGCATACCTGCAGGCTCGCGCCCGACCCGTGGGAGAACATCTGCCAGCCGGTAGATGTTCGGGGTGTCGCTGGGCGAACCTGAAGAGTCAGGAGGCATACGGGATGGTCCACGGGGAACGAGCACCGATGCGGCGGTCGGGGACCGTCACGTTCCTGCTCACCGACGTGGAGCGTTCGACGCAGCTGTGGGAGACGGCGCCCAAGGCGGCGGCCGGGGCCATGGCGCGGCACCGTGCGCTGCTTGATGCTGCGGTGCGGGCCCATGACGGTGTGCGACCGGAGGAGCAGGGCGAGGGGGACAGCGTCGTGGCTGCATTCGCCTCGGCGGCCGACGCTGTGGCCGCGGCCGTCGACATCCAGCGCACCCTGGCCGCCGAAGACTGGCCGGACGGGACTCAGCTCCGGGTGCGCATCGGGCTCCACACCGGTGAGGCCGAGGCCCGGGACGAGCGCAACTTCGGCGGCCTGGCCCTGCATCGCTGCGCCCGGCTACGGGATATCGCCCACGGCGGCCAGACCGTCATGTCGTCGGTCACCGCGGCGATCGTCGCCGACGCCTTGCCCGACGACGCCCGGCTGGTCGACCGGGGTGTCCATCGCCTGCGGGATCTGTCACGGCCCGAGCAGGTCTTCGAGCTACGCCCGGCCGACCTGACCACCGAGTTCCCGCCGCTGCGCTCGCTCGATGCCGTGCCCAACAACCTGCGGGCCCTGCTCACCAGCTTCGTCGGCCGTCGCCAAGAGCTGGAGGCGGTGACGGCGCTGCTGGGTCGGCCGGCCGAGCGGCTGGTGACGCTCACCGGGTCGGGCGGATCCGGCAAGACCCGCCTGGCGGCCCAGGTCGCAGCCGACCTGGCTGACCGCTGGCCCGACGGGGTGTGGTGGGTGGAGCTGGCGCCGATCACCGATCCCGCCGGCGTCGCCGAGTTGATCGCTTCGACCTTGCGCGTGCTGGTCGAGCCGGGCGGTGGCCCGCTGCGGGCGCTGCGGTCGCAGCTCCGGGACCGGCGCCTGCTGCTGTGCCTCGACAACTGCGAGCACCTCCGCGACGCCAGCGCCGAGCTGGTGGACACTCTGCTGCGCGCTTGTCCTCATCTGTGGGTGGTGGCGACCAGTCGCGAGGCGTTGGGCGTGGCCGGCGAGACCGTGTGGCGCGTGCCCTCGTTGACGATCGACGACGCCGCCCAGCTGTTCGCCGAGCGCGCCGCCCGGGTGCGTCCGGGATTCGCGCTGGACCCTGACAACGAGGCGGCGGTGCGCACCATCTGTCGGCGGCTTGACGGGATCCCCCTAGCAGTAGAGCTGGCCGCTGCCTGGGTCCGGACCCTGACTGCCGAGCAGATCGTGACCGGGCTCGACGATCGCTTCCGCCTGCTGGCCGGTGGTCCCTGGGGCGTGGCCCCGCGCCACCAGACTCTGGCCGCCTCGCTGGCCTGGAGCTACGACCTGCTGGACGAGACTGACCGGGTGGTCTTCCGCCGACTGGCGGTGTTCGCGGGCGGGTTCACCCTGGAGGGGGTCCAGGCAGTCGGCGGGGCCGATCCGCTCGCCCCCGACGACGTCCTGCCGGCTCTTCGGCGTCTGATCGACAAGTCCCTGGTCCAGATGGACGACCAGGGCCGGGAGGCCCGCTACGGGCTGCTGGAGACGATCCGCCAGTACGCCCGGGAGCGGCTGGACGAGGCAGCCGAGACTGCAGCCGTCCGAGACCGCCATCTCGACCACTTCATGGCCGTTGCTGAGACCTCCGAGCCCGAGCTGGAGGCGGCCGACCAGGACCGCTGGCTGGCCGAGCTGGAGATCGAGCACGACAACCTGCGGGCCGCGCTGGACTGGGGCCTGTCGAAGCCGCAGGCCGAGCGGGGTCGGCGTCTGGCTGCGGCGCTGCCCCAGCTGTGGATGAGGCACGGGCACACCCATGACGGGGTCCAGTGGCTCCGGCGGGCGATCGATCGCGGCCCTGCCGACCGTTCCACGCTCCAGGCCCGATTGCTGGTGGGCGCGAGCCTGGTCGGTGGTCTGGGTGGCCAGTTCCTCCTGGCGGCCCAGACGGCCCAGCAGGCGGTGGAGATCGCCACGGCCAACGGCGACGACCGCAACCGGGGCCGGGGCCTGGCGCTCCAGAGTCTGGTGCAGTTCTTCTTCGACTTCGCCGCGTGCCGGGAGCTCGGGGCGGAGGCGCAGCGCCGCGCCGAGGCCGCCGGCGACCAGATGGGCGCCGACCTGGCCCTGGTCCTGGAGGGCCTGGGCTGGGCGAACTCTGACAGGCACGAGACGTCGCGACCCCTACTGGAGGACTGCTTCCGACGTTGCCAGGAGCGCGGCGATCGGGCGATCGGCGCCTTCGCCTTGGCCGGTGTGATGTACGCCGAGCTGTTCGGCGGCGACGTGCGTCGAGCGGTGGAGGTCGCCACCGCCGCGTTCGAGCTCGCCGAGCCGCTGGGCGACTACTTCATCGTCGGCTCGATGGTCAGTGCCCTGGTCTGGGCCCAAGGTCTGGCGGGTCGGATCGACGAGGCCCGCAAGCGCGTTGACACGCTGGTGCGCTCGGTCGAGAGCGCCGGCGCGGACGTCGACGTCCCACCCATGGTCTCCTCGGTGGGCAAGGTCCATCTGTGGAGCGGCGACCTCGAAGGCGCGCTGCGCTGGTTCGAGCGCGGCGTCCGGTACGCAGCGCCACTGCTGGACAACGTGATCGTGGCCCGGGTGCTCCCCGACTACGCCGCCACGCTGCGGCACCTGGGCCGGCTGGACGAGGCCCGCGAGCAGGCCGACCGGGCGGTGCGGCTCACCGCCCAGCTCGGCGTCCCCCACGCCCGGGCCGAGGCGCTCGACGAGGTGGCGCGCCTGGTGGCGTCGTCCCAGCCAGACCACGCCGAAGACCTCCATCACCAGGCCTTGGCCATCCGAGTCGAACACGGATTGCGCACCTTCTACGTGGCCAGCCTCGACGCCCTGGCCTACCATGCGGCTCGGGTCGAGAGCCTCGCCGAGGCGACCCGCCTGCTGGCGGCCAGCGACACGGCGCGCGAATCCATCGGCTACCCCCGGCCCCCCATCGATCGCCCCGACCACGATGCCCTGGTCGCCTCACTCCGAGCCGACCAAGACGACGACGACTTCGCCACCCTCTGGGCCGAGGGCCGGACCCTCACGTTGGACGACGCGGTCGACTACGTGGGTCGGGCACGAGGCACCCGCCGTCGGCCCTCCACCGGATGGGCCAGCCTCACACCGACCGAGCTCAAGGTGGTCGAGCTGGTGGTCCAAGGCCTGACCAACCCGGAGATCGGCCGCCGCCTGTTCGTCAGCCCGGGAACCGTCAAGACCCACCTCTCCCACGTGTACGCCAAGCTCGGCGTGGCCAACCGCACCGAGCTGGCGACCCTGGCCGCGACGCATCTCACACCGAACTAGCGGGAGGCCCGGGGCGACGCCGCAGTGGGCTGGCACCGTGGTCACTCCTCGGCGTCAGGGGGAGGTTCCCAGACCGGCACGACGCCGGGAGCCTCGATCACGATCGGTTCGCCCAGGTCGAAGAACCGGATCGAGCTCGACCAGGTAGAGCCCTGGAGGTCGAAAGCGTCGTCGATGCGGAGATCGATCCGGCGGACGATGTCGTGCTCGTCGACCCACACCTCCAGGCTGGTGGCGGTCCCCTCCACCCCCTGCCGCAGCTGGCCAAGGTCCAGCGCGGCGTCGGGGTCGCTGGCTCGCAGCCGGCGGGTCGGGACGCCGTCTACCGTGTCGTCGCCGACGACCTCGAAGTCGCCGGCTGAGCTGAGGGTCTCCAGCAGGGTCAGGGGATCGACACCGAGCGCTCCTGATTCGCCGTCGGGGTAGCGCCAGAAGGCGTAGGTCCCTGGGAGGCGCCGCCACTCGTGGTGGTCGTAGTTCGGGGGGACCGGTTCGTAGGTGTATCCGACGCCGTCCACGATCCGGAAGATGTGGCCGAGAGGCTCGAAGGTCGCCGAGCCGTCGTCGCCCGAGAACTCGAACTCCCGGGTCCACTCGTCCCGGTCATCGAGCCGGAAGCGCTGCTCGGCCCGGCCGGACCGTGCGATGAGCTCGGAGGTTCGGTTGACGGCCGCGTCGAGGGTGGCCGCCGCGCTCGGCTCGCTGGAGCCGACGGTCAGCAGCGATCCGACCAGCGCGACAGCCATCACGGCGGCCGCAGCCGCCACGAGGGCGGGTCGGCGGTGACGGCCACGACGCGGCGCGGGGACCACGGTGCGGTCGTCCCGGGTCTTGGGAGTCGCCGCCGGTCGGGACAGGATGTCCTCGAGCAGGCCCTGGGCGGCCGTCGAGTGGGGTGAGACCTGCTCGTCGCGCAGTTCGTCGGGTCGGGCCCGGCGAAGGACGTCGAGCACGTCGTCGGTTTCGGTCATGGTCGAGCTCCTCGTTCGATTGGCTCCTCACTGCCGATCTGTCCGCCGGCCGACGATCGTTTCGCCAGCTCGGCGGCGAGCCGCCGACGGGCGCGGTGGAGTCGCACCCGCGCCGCGCCCGGGCTGCAACCGAGCACGGTGGCGGCCTGCGCCGGAGTCAGGTCGTCCCAAGCGACCAGGCGGAGGATCTCCTGATCCGCGGTATCGAGACCGGCCAGCGCGGCATGCACCGCCTGAACTCCCGCTCCGTCGGCTGGTTCGGGCGGTGGCGGTACCGGCCGCGGCGCTGCAAGTCGGTGCACCAGCGCAAGGCGCCGCCGGCCACCGCGGCGTTCGTTGCGCCCGACGTTGCGGGCGACCGCCAGCAGCCACGGCACTGGATCGTCGTCAGGCACGTCGTCCAGACGCCGCCACGCCACCAGGAACGTCTGGGCGACGACGTCATCGGCCACCCCCTCGCTGGCGCCACGGTGGTAGGCGTAACGGCGAACCACGCCGTAGGTCGCCTCGAACAGCTCCCGGAAACGCGCCTCGTCGTCCATCCACCCCTACCCTGTCCGCTCCCCGCGACGCGTTACCGCAAGTGCTCGGGCTGGTCGCACCGGCACGGCCACCGCTGATGGGTCGCAGTTGGCCGCGGGGTACCACGATCGTCGCAGCCAGTTCGAGTACCGCAGTAAGCCACCACGCGGATCGGGCTCCACTGGATCAAGAGCGCCGCCCGGCCTTGCGGGCGGCCTGACGGCCGTCCTCGCTCGGCCGGCGTCTGATCGGCTCGGGCGTCGGCGAGCCGACGCTGTCATCCGCCGCGGTTCTTGTGCCCTTCCTTATCGAGAGCTGCGTCAGCTCGAAAGCGAACCCGCAGGCAACGCTCGTCGTGCCGTCCACTCGGGCCTGGTCTGCACAAGTCATGCGACGCGAGCCAACGCACGTCCTCGACATCGAGCCACACAGGTATACGACCCAGGCGGCGTTCTCGATCCGGGTCCGTCGGGAATCCGTGGCTCGGCACCCACGAAGAATGCCCGTTCGTTGCCCCCGTTTGCTGCTCGTAGGTGATCCTCAGATAGTCCGCAACGCATCCGGGGCTGACCAGACGCTGCGAGGCGACGAGACGACGAAGGCGCGGGTGCTGCCCAGCAGCCGCCTCGCTGACTGACCAGCCCCTACCGAGGGCGGCTACCGAGTCCTGCGCCCTCCGAGGTGCCGCGCCCGTCTACCGTTTGCACCGTGGCAAAGGGTCGGCCCGGGCGACGGCACACCCGCTCCGCAGGGCCAAGTGGTCGAAACAACGCCTCTCGGAGAACGGAGTTCGGCGGATGGGGCGCGCATTGGCACGATCCTCCATGGAAGTCCATCCCCGAAGGGCGCGGCTTACCACGGACACGGGCACTCCGAGCGATGCTCCCCATCACCTTGCTCGCCTCCGTCCTCATCATTGTCGTGACCTTCGGCGCAGCGGCGATCAGCGCGTGGCTCGGCTGATATCGCTCGACGGCGAACGGGGCGCTCCACTGCCGATCGCACGCCGGTGGAAACGGATCTACAAGCCAGATGTCGGAGGTTCGCCTTCCCACCGGATGAAGTGGTCGGTGGTCCAGTCGCAGCAGAGCAAGGAGGCCTCTGCCGGCGGCCTGATACGACCGTCCTGACTGAAACGTACGACAGCGGTGTCGGCGGCCTGCCCGAACCGAAGAGCGGAGGGTGCGTGATGGCGGGGTCAGCGCGCTTGGGTTCGAGAGCCCGTGGCTGGTTGGGGCTCCGGTGTGGCCACCGGGTACAGGCCGACGCCGGGTTCGGGGATGACGACGTGCCGCGGTCGTTGAGGCCCCAGGCGATGTTGTCTGGTCGGCCGGGGGCGTCGATGGTGGTGTAACGGCCCCGTCGCAACAGGAAGCCGTGTTGTTCGCCGGCGGCGTCGCGGTAGCCGCCGACGATCTGGCCCCGGTTGTTGATGCCACGGGGCAGGGTCTAGGCGGCGCCGGGGACTTCGGTGGTGACGAGGTTGTCGCCAAACCTGCGGTTCTGGCGTGCTCGGCTCGTGTAGGCCGGGACGAGGACGTCAATGATGGCGCGGGTGGCCGGCGTCACGCCCTGGCGCCTGGCGCGGCTGGTCGCCGTCGAGCACGGGCTGCTCGCCGTGATCGGCGTGCTGGCCGGGACCCTCGTCGCCCGCCTGTTGGCACCACGCATCGCCGACTCCGCGGCCACCGTCTTCGGGTCCGTATCGCCCAGTCTCGCTGTTGGGGACATGGTCCGGGTCGGTGTGGTCGCCGTTGCCTGCAGCGTTCTCGTGAGTACCATCAGCGGCTTCCGGGCCGGACGGCGCAGCCTGGCGATCGTCGCCCGGGGCAGCAGCGGACGCGTCCGCCGGTCGCGTACCGCCGCGACCGCGCTCATCGTCACGTCCTGGGCCACCTTGGTGCTCGGGCTCAAGGACATCGCTACCCGTCGGGGGCGGGCAGTCGTCACTGTGCTCAGCGTTGCCTTGGCGGTCATGATGGCTGTGGCGATCGTCGGCCTCGGGGCATCCGAACTCTGCACGCCCTCGGGTGCACCAGACCTCAGCTCGTCGGCGCCTCGGCCATGAGCCAGGGCGTCCTCGGCCTCGTCGGCACGACCATCGGCATCCCGCTCGGCATCGGGTTCTACCTCCTCTTCAAGGCAGCCAGTGGAGGCGGCGTCGAGGGCTTCCCACCCCCTGCAGCCGTCGTGGTTGTCGCCCTGGCGGCGATCGCCGCCACCATGATCACGGCCGCCGTCCCAGCTCTCGTCGTGCAGCGCCGGCCCATCAACCAAGCCCTCGCCGCCGAGTGACATCCGGCTCCGCCTTGGCCCGTTCGGCGACCGGGGTCATGCCCAGAACCTCGGTCCCCGGATTCGTGGAGCGGTCGGGCCCGTGCACCTGGGCTACGCGCTGGCGCCGTGGGCGTGGTCGCACTGGGCAGTCCCGCCCTCGATGACACTGCCTCCGGCCACCCCTTCGAGCGCGGCGAACGGGCCACAGCGGTGGGGGGTGATCCACACGTGCACCATCGGCACCTGGGGCCCCCGCACCGTCTCGCCCGGACAGGGGTGGCCTGCAGGTGTCACCGAGGCGACCCGCGGGGCCACCGGGTCGGGGGTGAAGCAGAGGTTGTCGTGGACGTGCCACTGGATCAGGTTGCCGCCGAAGTCGGGCACGTCGTCGATGGTGCTGCCGCGCTCGAGCATGAACATCGCTGCAACCAGCTCCAGCCCCGCGCCAGTTCCCCGCCGGTAGACGCGCTGGTAGACGATCGACTCGGGGTAGTCGGGGTCGAGGATCCGGCCGTCGTCGATCAGGTCCCGGTTGACGTAGTGCTCGAAGCCGGTGATGCCGCCACCGATCGAGCGGTAGCCCCGGGCCTCGGCCACTGCTGGATCCGTGAACTGAGGTAGGCGCAGGAGGGTGACCGCCAAGAGGTTCTCGGCCTCCGCCTGCTGCTGGAGGGTCACACCGGACGTGCCGCCGAGATCGATGGGCATCGTGGGGTCGAAGGGCCGTCCTTCGCTCGCCGCGTGGTCCGCCTCGTCGGCATGCGCGGCCTCGTCGCCAGCGGTGGTGTGGTCGCCGTGCCCGTCGTCGCCAGCGCCGGTGCCGCCAGCATGACTGTGGTTCCCCGCCGCCACCATGCCGGGGACCACCAGCGCGACACCGACGAGCGCGACCGCCGCGCTGAAGCCTGCCTGGGGGAGGCCGCCCCGCACCCGCGAACCGAGCCCCGCGGCCCATCCGGTCAGGCTCGCGACGGTCGCGGCGACAGCGACAATGGCCAGCCCCGCCGCCAGGGCGTCGGCGAACTGGACATTCTCGGCCTCGTCCAACCCGTCGACGAACCCGAGGCCCGAGGTCTTGGCCAGCACCCAGCTGCCGATGACCACGACCTGGCCGAGGACGCCGAGCCATGCCAGCACGGGGATCGCCCGCACGAGCACCAGGACACCCCAGCCGAGCTGGAAGGCGGCGACCGCGACGAACGCGATCACCGCCTGGCGGTGCTCGCTGTGATTCCCGGCCGCTGTCGCGTGGATCGCGCCGGCGCCGATCGAAGCCATCCCGGCCAGGATCAGCCGCCGGGCGCCGCTCGTGTCGTCGTCCGACCTGGTGGTGAACATGGGCCAACCCCCCGGTTGTGTTAACCCAGAAACTAGGACGACCGAATTCCTTCTGTGCGGCGCCCGATCGACGACCAGATGCGCAAGGATCGATGCCCGAAGCGCATCGATGCTCGAAGGAGGTGCCGGCGTTGGATCTCGCTCGTATCGACGCGTTCCTGGTGCTTGGCGAGGAGCTGCACTTCGGACGGACGGCAGAGCGACTGCACGGTCCCAGCCGAGGGTCAGTCGCCTGGTCGCCTCGCTGGAGCGCGAGATCGGCGGTGCGCTGTTCGAGTGAACCAGCCGGCGAGTCGCGCTCACCCCGCTCGGCGTGCAGCTGCGCGACCAGCTCGCTCCCGCGTACCGGCAGCTGACCGCAGCGTTGACTGCGGCCCGGACGACCGCCCGCTCCCCGGCTGGGCAGCTGTGCATCGGCTTCGCGGCCACGACCGCCGTGCCCGTCCTCGACCAGCTGGTTCTGGCGTTCGAGCGGACACAACCCGACTGCACCGTGTCGCTACGGGACGTCGACCTCGCCGACTCGATGGCGCCTCTGCAGTCGGGCGAGATCGACGTGATGGTGTGCTGGCTGGTGCTCGACGATCCCGGCCTGACGCTCGGGCCCAGGATCGCCGACTACCGCCAGGTGCTGGCCGTCGCCGCCGATCAGGCGGCGTCTTGTGGATGACCGCTACGACCAGCTGCCCTGTCCGGCCTGGCGCAGCGCCTCCTCCGCTTCGACTGCGAGGCTGGCGACCAGGTCGGAGGCAGGCATCAGGCTGGTGATCAGATCAATGGCCTCGCTCGCCCACACCGGCACGACGGACAGATCCCCCTGATCGGCTGCGGTGCGGTATTCGGCCCTGGCGACCTCGTCGGCCTCGAGCTCGGCTTCGCGTCCGCGCCAACGATCGAGGAACGCGTTGCGCAGGGTGCGGGCCGAATAGCGTGCCGGCCACGGCGCCCCGCGGGCGATGTCGAGGACTCGGCTCCGCTCGGTATCTTCACCGCGGCCCTCGACGATCGCCTTGGCGACCTCGGGGGCAACCAGCGCCTCGACGGTGGCCTGGAATCGGGTGCCGATCAACGCACCTGCCGCGCCCAGCACCAGCGCAGCGCCGAGCCCGCGCCCATCAGCGATCCCCCCGGCGGCGAGCACCGGTGTCGGAGCAGCCAGATCAGCGACGACCGGCACGAAGGGCAACGTGGCCCGACGCGCGCCATGACCGCCGGCCTCGGCCCCCTGGGCCACCAGGACGTCGGCACCGACATCGAGCGCCTGAGCCGCCTCGTCGAGATCGGTGACCTGGACGATCAGCGGCACCCCCGCGTCGAGAACCGGCCCGGCCAGCGGCCTGGGGTCGCCGAAGGACAGCATCACTGCATGCGGGCGACGCTCGAGTGCGTGCTCGACCACCGAGACGTCCGCCGACCATGACAAGAAGCCCACGCCCCACGGCCGGTCGGTCCCCGCAGCCACAACCGCCAGCTCGCGCTCGAGCCAGGCCCGATCGCCACGACCGCCCCCAACCAGCCCGAGGCCACCGCCGTTGGATACAGCAGCAGCGAGCGCACCGCCCGCCGAGCCACCCATGGGTGCCAGCGCGATCGGATGCTCGACACCCAACAACTCAGTGAACGCAGTGCGCAGTGTCACAGCGCCATGGTGCCAGGCCACCCGCTCGAGTCACCCCGTCGGGATGACGACGTCCGCGAGGCCGCGTGGAATAGAGGTGTTGGCGGTTCGATGATGCAGGTCCTCACGTAGTAAGGCGCCCCGCCGTAGGCTTGGTTACGCGCCGTCAGTACCGCCGGTGGAACAGAGGAGGGCATCCCCGGTGAATGGCGAACAGGGAGTGCTTGCCCAGGCGAGGTTTCGCGTGCCCCGGGTCCCGAATGCGATCGTCCGTCGCGGCGGTTTGCTCGAAAGACTTGATGCCACGACAGACTGCCCGCTGTCGCTCGCGGTTGCGGCCCCCGGTTCGGGGAAGACAGCGCTGTTGGCCGACTGGGTGAACGGGTTCGACGGTCCGGTCGCGTGGATGTCGTGCGATCCGGCGGACGCAGACCCGTTGACCTTCTGGCGCAATCTCGCGATCAGTGCCTCGCTGGCCTGGGACGAGCTCGGGGTCGCTGCAGCTGAGCTGCGCGACGACTCGAGCACCGAGAGGATCGCCATCGGGCTCGCCAACGAGCTCGCCTCGCGGTCTGGGCCGAGCGTCCTGGTCGTCGACGACTTCCATCTCGCGGACGGGGATCGGGCGGTGTTGCCGGCGTTCGTCGCGGCTCTGCCGCCCTCTGCCCGGCTCCTCCTGGGGACCCGCGCCGACCCGCCGTTCCCGCTGGGCCGGCTCCGTGTGCAGGGGCGGCTCTTGGAGCTCAGACAGGCTGATCTGCGGTTCACGGACGACGAGGCCTGCCAGCTCTTGGCGATGATCGGCGTCAAGTTGGCCACCGAGGAGCTCGGTGCTCTCATGTCGTTGACCGAGGGCTGGGCGGCTGGCGTCTACCTGGCAGGGTTGAGGCTCCAGACCGATCGCGACCCGGGCCGGCTGTTGCGCAGCATGGCCGAGACCGATCACAGCCTGGTCGACTTCCTGATCAGCGAGGTGCTGGATCTGCTGGATCCTGACCTGGTCGAGTTCCTCATGGTGACCGCCGAGTTGGAGTCGTTCGACGCCGAGCTCTGCGACGCCGTCCGAGCCACCCAGAACAGTGCGGACATGCTGGCGCGGGTTCGCTCCGCGAACCTGTTCCTGGTCGAACTGGACCGCGAGGGCGTGTGGTACCGCTACCACCATCTGTTCGCGCAGTTCCTCCGGGTGCGGTTGCGGGCCGTCGGCCGCGACCGGGTGCCGCAGATCCACCGCGCTGCCGCCGAGTCCTATCTGCAGCGCGGCGACCTGATGCACGCCGTGCAGCAGAGCATGACCGCCGGCGACGACGATCTGGCTCTCGATGTGCTGGGGACCTACGTGACCAGAGCGTGGTCGTTCGGTGAGGACGCGGCGACGGCGGCGATGGCGCGGGGATGGCTGCAGGAGCACGGCCGCCTTGGCCAGCACTGGTCGCCGCAGGGTGCGCTGGTCGCGGCGATCGTGCTCAACACGGTGCAGGTGGGTGACGAGGTGGAGCTGTGGTTGCGGCGACTCCAAGCCCAGGAGTCCGAGCTCGACCCTTCGAGCCGGTTTCTTCTCCATGGCGCCTGGAGCTTCTACTTCATGCACCGTGGTGACCCGGCCGAGGCCTTGGCGCACGCTTCTCGCGCCGCAGCGATGGTGATGCAGCATGACGTCGACACGGTGTGGGTAGGGGCGCTTCCCTTCATGCTGGTCCAGTCCCAGCTGTGGCTTGACGAGCTGGACGGCGCCGGGGCCACGCTCGACGCGGCGCGTGTCGGTCCGGATCGCTCGCCGATCGTCATCCGTGTGCGGCTTCCGGGGTTCGCTTCCCAGAGGGAGTTGGCCCGCGGCGAGCTGCGCGATGCCGAGAGGTTGGCCGCATCCGCCCTTGCGGCTGCCGACCAGCTCGGTCTGGAAGACCTCAACTTCGGTCGGGGCGAGCCCGAGTTGACGTTGGGCGTCGTGGCAATCGAATGGGATGACTTCGATGCGGCCTCGGCCCACCTCGAGCGCGTCATGCGGATCAGCGAGGGTGGGCGGCGCCCGCAGGTCGAGTTGCTCGCCCATCTGCAGCTGGCGCGCCTCGCCGTGGCCCGTGGGGACGGCAGCGAGGCGGCCTAGGCGCTCGAGCACGCGCGCCAGGTCCTCCCGTTCGCCGCGGCGCCGGTCGTCGCTCGGATCGACCGGACCGAGATGGGCTGCGCGCTCGCGCTCGGTGACCTCCCGAGGGCCGAGGCACTGGCGCGGTCGTTACCGTCATCACCGCGGACCGACCTGCTGACCGCCCGCCTGTTCCTGGCGGTCGATGATCGGTCCGGCGCTCTCGACGTTCTCGGGTCGATGGCCGATCGGCTTTCGACGACGTGGCAACGCGTCGTGCATGGCCTGCTCACCGCGCAGGCCGTAGCGGCCGAGGACCACGTCCGAGCCCTGGATGTCCTCGGGAAGGCGATCGCCCTGGCCGAGCCCGCCGGGTTCCATCGCACCATCGTGAGCGGAGGCCCGGTGTTGTGGAGTCTGTTGGAGTCGCTGCCAGCTCCTGGGCCGACGGGACGCTACGTGGATGGCCTGCTCGCCGCTGCCTACCGTGTCGTTCCTCCGAGCCGAGCCGCCCCTCAGGCTGGCTTGGTCGAGCCGCTCAGCGACCGGGAGCTGACCGTGTTGCGCTTCCTGGCCAGTCGGCTGACGAGCACCGAGATCGCACGAGAGCTCTACCTGTCGGTGAACACGGTGCGCTCGCACGTGAAGGCCATCTACCGCAAGCTGGGGGTGAGCTCGCGGGCCGAAGCGGTAGAGCGTGGGCGCGAGATCCGCCTGCCTTGATCGTCTCGGCCGCCACTGCCGTCACCTCGTTCACCACCACCCGGGTGATGTTCAGTCACCCAGCAGTCCCCGTGAATCGACGTCATGACGACGCTCGATAGCCTCCCGAGGCGGCCGCGTTCGCCTGATCGACACGCGAGCGAGCCATCAGCCCTGAGCTCTGTTCCGTGCGTCGGGCTGCCGGGTCCACCGGACGACACGGGCCCGGTGCAGGGGTCTCCGCCTCCCGTTCCGCACTTCGCGGTCCGGCGGCAGCGACTGGACGAGCTGCTCGACTGTCATCCTGACCGACAGGTCGTCCTCGTGCGGGGGCCGGCCGGCGCAGGCAAGACGGTCCTTGTCGCCCAGTGGGTGAGAGCACGGGACGAGGGCTGCATCTGGCTCTCGATCGACGCGACGCACAACGACCCGGACCGCTTGCTACGCGACCTCGTGGAGGTGATCGGGCAGCTATCGGCGGGCGCCGGGGAGCCCGTCGTCGGTCGGTGCACCGTTCCGGGCGGCATCGGTCGCGTCGAGCTGGGCCAGGCCCTCCGCGCTGCGACACGGCGCGTCGCTGGGAAGGTCACGCTGGTCGTCGACGACGTCCACCGCCTGCATGGTCGGAGCGCACGACACGTTCTCAGCCACCTGGTCGAGCATCCGCCAGAGGACGTCCGGGTCGTGCTCATCTCGCGGTCCAAGCCGCGACTCGGGCTCGAGCGTGCCCGGTTGCGCGGCGACCTGGTGGAGATCGTCCCGGCAGAACTGCGCTTCCAGCGGGCCGAGGTCGAGACGCTGGCCTCGACCTGGACCGGGCGGCGTGTCGATATCACAGAGATCGAGCAGGCCACCCTGGGCTGGGCCGCGGGGCTCCGCCTGGCGCAGTTGGAGGCCTTGCCCGGCGACTCGCCCCTGCCTGGTTTGCAGGAGCACGATGGTGTCGTCGGCGAGTACGTCAGCGAGGAGCTGATCGAGTCCGCGTCCGACGCGTTGCGTTCGTTCCTGGACGTGACCTGCTGGCTGCCGATGGTCACCGAACCCCTGTACGCGGCGGTCACCGGCGATGCCCTCAACCGCGCTCACGTGGCCCGAGCCGAGCTGGAGGCGTTGCCGATCGTGGCCGTCGCGAGCTGTCCAGGAGCGTTCCGCTATCCGCCCATCCTCTCTCGCGTCCTCCAGCAGCGGCTCTCCCGCCGTAGGCCAGGAGAGACGACCCGAGTCCGTCGCCGGGCAGCGGAGGCCTGCCGCCAGGCGGGCGAGCTCATGGCCTCCATGCGACTGTTCCTGGAGGCCGGATGCGCCGACGAGGCGGCCGACGTGTGCAGGGCCGTGGCCGCGGGGAACGAGTCGGCGTTGCGAGCTGTCGACGCGCTCGTCCAGGAGCTCCCCGACTCGATGCTCGACGGCGCACGGTGGCTGCCCTGGCGGGTACGTGCTGCGGTCGCGGCAGGGCGCATCGACCATGCACGCCGCCTCCTGCGGCAGGTCGACAGCGCCGCTCCGTCTACCGTCATCCCAGGTGAGACCGACCGCGAGGACCTCTTGGTCGCCCGGGCTGTGGTGGCTGAGCACCTGGGTGACGTCACGGCGCTGCGCGCCTGCGCCGATCGGGTGCTCGCGCCGGTCGAGCGACGGTTAGCGGCTGCCGCGGATCGATCAAGGGGGGACAGGTCAGAGGTAGGGCAGGCCTATGGGTGGCAGGTCCGCGCCTTGGCGTGGTCCGGTGACCTCGACCACGCCCGGGAGGCGCTACGAGACCTCGCCCAGGCCGGGGACCGGTCGCTCGCCGACAGGTCCATCGATGTCACGATGGCCCGGGCGTGGCTCGCGTGGGTCCACGGCGACGTTGCACGGCTCGCCGACCTCGCCGCCGCAGCGCGAGACGCGAGCGGTAGCAGCGAGGACGATGCGCGGACCGCCGAGCTCGCGCTGCTGGAGGGGGCGGCCCACCGGGAACGCAACCAGCTGGTGAAGGCCGTGCCCTTGCTCCACGAGGCCCGCACCCTCGCCGAGGCAGCGTCGCACCAGGTCCTTGTCGCGCTCGCGGCCAGTGAGCTGGCCCGTTGCCGACGCGTCGCCGGCACCAGCATGGAAGCGCTCGAGCTCGTGGTGCCGGCCCGAGCCCAGCACTCCGCCCTCCCGTACACGGTCGATGCCCATCTCCGCGGCACCGAGGTCCTGGTGCGGCTCGACCAAGGCGACGTCGCCGGAGCGCACGCTGTCGTCCGCGACGCGCCAGCGGGTGTCGACCGACAACTGCTGGCGGCGCGGGTCGCGCTGCGGCGGGCGCCGCCCCAGGCTCGCCAGCTGCTCGACGCAATCGAGGCCCGCACACCCCGCCAAGGCGTGGACAAGCTGCTGCTCTACGCCCAGCTGCCCGGCATCGACCGTCAGGCCGCATCGACCGCACTGAGCCAGGCGGTCTCTGCCGGCGGGCTCCTCGGCCTCGTGCGGACCTATCTCGACGAAGGACCAGCAGTCAGCCGCCGGTTACCGGAGCTGGCGTTGGAGGCCGACGACCGGGTCCTCGGCCGGCTCGCCGCTCTGGCCTGCCAGGAGCTCACGCTCGCGCCGACCCGCGAGCCGCCTGGCCTCATCGAGCCGCTCACCCCTCGGGAGCTCGCCATGCTGCGCATGCTGCCCTTGCGCATGTCCAACCGCGAGATGGCGGCCCAGACGTACGTCTCGGTGAACACGTTGAAGACCCACATCCGGGCCATCTACCGCAAGCTCGGGGTTCCGCACCGATCGGAAGCCGTCCGCCGAGCCAAGGCCCTGCAGCTGGTCTGAACGCAGGGCATCGTCTCGGTCAGCCGCCGGCGGTCAGCACCTGCGAGAAGTACTCGAGCGCGGTCCGTGTCTTGGTCTGCTGCTCGCCCGAGAGATCGATCCCGCGATCGGCCATGAACCCCTTCAGCTCGGCCGCGGCCTGGAACGCCTCCTGCGGGGCCGTCTTGGTCGACAGCTCCAGGATGCGTGACCCGTCGGGGTAGTTCCACAGCTCCGCGGCCAGCCGCCGCCCGAGACCGGTGGGAGCGAACTTGAGCTTGAACACGGTGATCGGCCCCAGGACCGCCACGTCGTCCAGCGAGCAGCCATCCGGTGCGTGCTCGGCGAACAGGGCGCGCTGCTGCTTGGTGAACAGCTTGCGAGGGCGACATCGCCCGGCCTGGGCTTCGCGGACGTCGGAGGATCCCAGGTCGGCCTTCAATGCGCCCGAGCACACGTACCCACCAGGCATCGCGTCGACCTCGACGACGAAGCGCTTCGAGCTGCGCAGATCCGAAGGCATCTCGTTCGGGTCCACGGGCCGGAGCTTGACGACCGAGTCGTCGGCTCGGCCTTGGGTGCGGCGTGCCCGTGCGACCAGCCCGTGTTGGTAGAGCGCCAGATCCGGGGTGTCGAAGAACACCACCTGGCGGATCTGTGCCTCCAGCGGGTCGATGTCGAGAGCGGCGATCGTCGACCGATGGTCGGACTCCGGGACCGTCAGCTTCAGCTCGACGCTGTCGACCTCCCGTAGCAGCCTCAGCAGGCGCGAGATCTGCTCACCCGACAGCGGCGGACGGCTGGACGATGACATGGCTCCTCCAGACCTACGACCGGCGGCCGACTCCTCCGTCGAACACCAGTGGCAGTGTCCGCCTCGGGGCAGGATCTGTGGTCATCCTGTTGGGATGACTTCGGATCCGGCATCACCCACCAGGGGTGACGTCAAGTGCCTCTAGGAGGACGACCCCCTCCGTCACGCGGTGTCGACGTCGACGGTGAACCTGCTGAGCAGCGCTTCGCCTCCGACGAGCAGGAGGCCCACCGCGGCGAGCCCGACGAAGGACAGGTCCACGAACAACAGGACGGCGACGGCGACCGCCACCCCGGCGATCTGCAGGGCGCCGCGGTGCTCCTGAAGCCACCCGGCGCCGGGGCCAGCAGCTCGACCATCGGGACCCGCTCGACGCGCGCCGTCGGCGACCTGCCGCGCGAGCTGTGAGACCCGTCCACGGAGGGCGACCGCCCACCGGTATGGCCCACTGACCAGCGTCACTACGGCGACGACCGCGAGGACGACGAGCAGGGTCTGGGTCACCGCCAGCAGCGGATCGAGGAAGCGGTCGGTGACGGCATCTGCGGCGGCCCGGTTCACCTCGTCGGGTATCAACGCCAGCAGCTCGGTCTGGCCGCGGATGCCGAGCCGTCGGATCACGGTGAGGGCGATCACCAGCCCGGCGAGCAGCTGTAGCAGCGTGCGGCGCCGCTGGTGTCACCCGAGGCCTGCACCAGGTCGCTGTCGCCCCGCAGGACCTGGACCACGGCCCGGTGGGCTCGCTCGTTGGCTGCCAGCCAGAGCTGTTCGAACCGGTCCGAGGCCAGGAAGCCCTCGACGCGGTCGCGGATGAACTGATGCACGGCGCCGCTCAACGGTGCGGCCAGCAGCCGACCCCGTTCGGGCAGCACCTCGACGAACAACTCCTCGGGATCGACCAGCGCGATGATCTCGTCGCTCAGCCATCGCCCGAGGGCCGCTTGGACCGCAGGGTCCTCGGCCAGTGGCCCGGTCCGTTCGAGCCAGACCTGGGTGTCGGCCACGTTGCGGCGGGCCCACCACCCGACCGCGGACAAGGTGAACGCCACCGTGCCGATCACGACCAGCAGTGCCGCGACCCGGCGGCGCAGGCGCCACCGCCCCACCCGAGGGGTCTCCAGCGCCGCAACCTTGGCGGCGAGGACGTCGCGCTCCCGCCGGAGTTCTTCGACGTCCTCGTTCGGGTCGTCGGTGTTATCGAGATCACGGTGTTCGTCGTTCACCACCGCGCACGATGCGTGCGGCCGTCCGGCCCTGGCTCATCCCAACGGGGTGATTGCCCGCACCGATCATCGCTTGGGATGAGGAATGCCCCTTCGAGCAGTATCACCTAGAGCTGACGAGCTGGCTGGCGGTGCCGGCGGTGACGCCGATGGCGGCTCCACCGATGCTGTCGAGTGGCAGGTGGGCGCCGACGTAGACCCGAGCGACGGCGGTGGCGGCCGCGGTCGCAGCCAGGACGTAGCGCAGGGGTGGAGCCGCCTCGGGCGCGAGCAGTGTGGCGAGAGTGGCGGCAACGGCAGCGTGGCCGGAAGGGAAGCCCAGGCCCGACGCCGATGCACCTCGTTGGCGGACGTCGTCGAGGTGGTCGGCCGGGCGACCTCGGCCGATCCACCGCTTCATGACCTTGCATCCGGCCCACACTGCGGTGCCGACGAGTGCGGTGGCGCCGGACAGACGAGGCCGATCGAGCCGGCGAACGACCGCGGCGACGACGAACACAGCGGGCAGGCTGCCGGCCTGCATGACGATCCTGGCCGGCACCGCGATGTCCTGGGGTAGGCCGTTGACGAGTCGGAAGGTGTCATGCTCGGCGGGGTGGACGATGCGGGATCGGGCCATCGCTGTGCTCACGATCACGACGGCACTGCTCGCCGCCAGCCGAGCGGCCTCACGCTCAGTCACGCAGCCGGCTCGTCTGCTGGGGCAGGTCGTCAATCACTGGCGTCGCCGTCCTCCGTTCTGCGAACGCTCGAACGGTCGGCTGGTCCGCACCCGTTCGCATCACCCTTTTCGGATGACAATGACGAGTGGTGCCGGCCCGAGGAGAGGGGTCTCGTTGTCCAACACTGGCCGGGTGTCAGGCGTCGGGGGACCCGTGACCGGCGCGCTGTGCCGCGCCGACGAACACCCGCACCGCGACACCGACGAAGACGACGTTGAACACGATCTGCACCGTGACCACGAGGCGGGCCGCCTGGCTGATTGCCGTGATGTCGCCGAATCCGACCGTCGACAAGGTGGTGACCGTGAAGTAGACGGCGTCGATCCGGGTGTTGAGCCCGGTGAACTGGCCCTGGTTGCGGTCCATCGCGAAGTAGATGGCAGCGAAGCCCAGCACCAGCATCGTCAGCAACAGCACGAGTGCCTCGGACGCCTCGAGCACCGGACGGTGGGACCCGAGAACCGCGCGAACGCGGCGAATGGTCACGGGGATCGTGGCCCCGAGGAGAGCAGCCCCAATCAGCGTGCCGAGCCACCATCGCTCACCTCGGAGCGGGAGCATCGCATACGAGACGGCAAGGATGCCGACGAGCCCCGCGCTCCGCGCCGCCGAGCGTCTCGCTGCCTGCGCCGCGTCTTCGAGCATCGGTGGCGAAGTCTCGCGCGCCCACGGGAACGTTCCGGGCTACTCATCGACCAGGGCGGAGAGTCGCTCTCCGTCATGGCCGTCATCGCCTTGATCGGCCTGTTCTTCACTCGCAGGATCCCAACCAAACAGCCCGCTCCGACCCCCGCGATCTGAACGAGGGCTCCCTGGGACGAGAGCGTGTCCTTCCTCTGTCATCACGAGCCCATTGCCCAGGTGTCGTCTCCTCCGCCCTCCGCGATCAGCCCGACCTCGAGCAACTCCAGGCCGAGGCCGTGGATGCGTGCGAGCAGCCCCTGTAGCGCCGCCTGGTCAGGCAGCTTGCACCGCACGACGGTGATGCCATGGCGTGTCGTCACGTCACAGCCCTCGAACGCGCCGACCAGCGTCTCGCTGGCGGCGCCCTTGAATGAGAGTTCGTAGACGAGATCGGCCATGAGTGGCTCCGGGGTGGTCGACTGGCCTTGAGCCTCGCCCCGGTGAGGGTGAAGCCGCGCCCCCCAACCGTGGGTGAATCGGCGGTCGTTGGGGTGCGAAATCACCTGCCACTGGGTGACGT
Organism: Acidimicrobiales bacterium; assembly: GCA_050744325.1. GTDB lineage: Bacteria > Actinomycetota > Acidimicrobiia > Acidimicrobiales > VFJN01 > DASXTK01. The sequence goes on along the minus strand of JBOGHK010000224.1, from coordinate 181 downwards.
CGCCTCACCATCGCCCGAGGTCCACTGCGTCCGGGGTCTGTGAGCCGAGTCGATCGGAGAGCCGACCTCGCCGGCCTGGCCGGCAATTCGACCTCACAAGGAGCGATCCTGATGTTTGCTGCCTACACCCTCGTCGACGTGTTCCTGTCGATGTTGTGGTTCACCCTCTTCGTCATGTGGA
>JBOGHK010000223.1:0-10269 GCA_050744325.1 Acidimicrobiales bacterium | reverse complement strand
CCACGGGATGTGGCGACGACGACGACACCGACGAGGGGGCCACGACCGGAGAGGACGAGGAAGAGCTGGCGCCGATCACCGTCGGCATCCTGCCCTTAGCGGGCCTGGCGCCCCTCTACTACGGCGTCGAGCAGGGCTACTTCGAAGAGGAGGGCCTCGACGTCACCATGGAGATCGGTGGCGGCGGCGCCGAGATGACGCCGGCCGTGCTCGGCGACGACTACCAGTTCGCCATCGGCGAGTACATCTCGCTCATGCAGGCGCGCGAGAGCGACGTGCCGATCCAGGTCGTGGCGAACCTGACCAACGGTGCCGACCAGCCGGACCAGGGCATCAACGCGCTGCTGGTCACCGCCGACAGCGGCATCGACGGCATCGAGGACCTCGTCGGCCGCACCGTCGGGGTCAACGGCCTCGGCGGGGTCGACGACGTCGCGGTGCAGGCGCTCGTCGACGAGAACGGCGTCGACGCGACAGGCGTCGAGTTCACCGAGGTGCCCTTCGAGGACATGAACGCCGCGGTCGCCGCCGGCGAGGTCGACGTCGCGGCGGCGCCCGAGCCGTTCGTGACGCTCGGCGAGCAGGATGGCCTGGTCAACCTGCTCGACCCGTACTACGAGGCGCTGCCCTCCCTGCCGCTGGGCCTGGTCTTCGGCTCCGAGGAGTGGCTGGCGGACAACCCGGACCTGGCCGAGGCCTTCGTCCGTGCGCTGGAGCGCTCGATCGCGGCGGCTTCCGACGAGGAGGCCATGCGCGAGGCGATCGTCGCCAACACCGACATGGAGGCCGAGCTGGTCGACGCCATCGCGTTGGACCGCTGGGACGCCGAGGTCGACCGCGACAACCTGCAGGCGCTCGCCGACCTGGCGGTCCGCTACGAGGTGCTCAGCGAGGAGCCCGACCTCGACGCGATGATCTGGTCGGCGGGCTGAAGCCGAAGCCCTGGCACCAGGGCGGCGGGATCGGCCGGGTGGGCGTGGGTGGCTCAACCCGGCGACATGCCGTCCGGTGGCCAGGGGCTGACGTCGTCCTCGAGCGGTACGGCGAGGCTGCGCAGGATCTCGGAGATGAGGCGCCAGGTGCCGATCACTGCGGGCAGTTCGAGCAACGCCTCGGTGCTGCCGAGGCAGGCCTTGCACTCGGTCCAGGTAGCGGCGCCGATGGCGCCGTTGGCGAGAACTTCGTCGGTGGCGGCGAGCACGGCCCGTTCGGGGCGACCGAAGGGTTCGTGGGCCAGCCAGTCGCGCACGCCGAGCAGGTCGGTTTCGCTCACGCCGAAGCGGGGTGCGATCCGCCAGTGCTGTGCCCACTCGTACACGGAGCCGGTCTGCCAGCCGACGCGCATGATGACCAGCTCGCGCAGCCGGTCGTCGAGCGCGCCGCGGAAGAGCAGCTGGCTCAGCAGGTCGTTGATGGCCTTGGCGAGCGGTGGGTGGCGGAGCAGGACCTGGAAGATCGACAGGTCGCACATGTACGGGGGGAGCTCGACCCGGTCCGCCGCGGCCAGCGCGGCGTCGTGATCCAGCCGGTGGACGCGGCCCTCCGCGTGATGCTCGGTGTGATCGACGGGTTCGCTCATCCTGATGCCTCCGCGTCAGGAGCGAGTACGCCGTGCACCGGCGGGACCTCGTCGGTCTCGCCCGCCATTGTCCGGAGCAGCTCCTCGACGCGGTCGAGGCCCACGACGCGCCGGGGCAGCTGGGCGAACGGGTAGGTACCCGCGGCCAGCAGGTCGAGCGCCGCGCGGTAGGCGTCCACGTCAACGCCGAGAGCGCCCAGGATGCGCAGCTCCTTGAACACGATCAGGTCCGGCTTGAACCCCGGCGTCGCGCTCGACCCGCGGGTGCCGGCGACCACGATGGTGCCACCGGGGCGCGCCAGGGACACCGCTTGGGCGAGTGCAGTCGGGGCCTTGGCGGTCACGTCGATCACCACGTCCGCGGGTTCGCCGGCCGTGTGGCGTAGGGCGTGCACCGCGTCCTCGACGGTGACGTCCACGACCAGGTCGGCGCCGAACTGGCGGGCTGCGTCGAGCCGCGGTCGATCGCGCTCGCCGTGACCGGTCACCATGACGAAGCCGGCGCCAGCTTGCTTGGCGGCGGCCGCCGCGGACAGCCCCCGGATGCCGGGCCCGAGCACCGCCACGACGTCGCCGGCACGGGTGTCCGGGACCGAGACCCCCCAGCGGATACCGGCGCCGAGCGGGTTGAACAGCGTGGCGACGATGGGGTCGAGCCCGTCCGGGACGGGCAGCAGCATGCTGTCGGGGCCCAGGTACTGGTATTCGGCGTAGCCGCCCCACAGGCCCGGCGCCGTGTCCACCGGGATGAAGCCGTACATGTCCGCGAGACCGTGGCGCTCGCAGCGCCGGTAGGTGCCCGCGGTGCACGCGGCACACCTGCGGCACGCCTGGAACACCTCGACCGCCACGCGGTCGCCAGCGGCGACACCCCACCGTGTGGCCGCCGCATCCCCGATGGCCTCGATCACGCCGACGCTCTCGTGGCCGGGGATGAATGCGAACCCGCCGAAGAGGTGACCGGTGTACTGCTCGTGGTCCGTGCCGCACAGCCCGCAGGCCTCGACGCGCAGCAGCGCATCGCCGTCGCCGATCTCGGGCAGGGCAAGCGACCGGCGCTCGAAGGTCCGCGGCGCGGTGAGGACCATGGCCGACGCCGTGCCGGTCGTTCGCTTCGCGGTGGCGGTAGCAGCGTTCAACGATCGTCCGAGTCGTTGGCCAGTACGGCCAAGAGGTCGCGGAAGTCGTCGGCGAGGTGCGTCATCGGCCTGCCGCTGCCGGCGTGGTCGCACGCATCGCCGGCATCACCCGCTCGGCGAAGGTACGCATGCTGCGCTCCGCCGCGTCGATGGGCAGTCCGGCGAACCGGAAGCAGCAGTTCAGGTCGAAGTCGCCGACGTGCGCGGTGCGAGCCCGCAGCTTGTCGATGACGTCGTCGGGCGTGCCCCACGCCTGCACGCCGAGGTAGATGGCGCACACCTTTTCGAGCCCGATCGCCCGGAGCAGATCGACCGCGCTGCCGTAGGCGTCGTACCCCTGAGCCTGCTTGAAGTGGTCGCTCATCAGCTCGTAGTGCTCCATCACGCTGGTGAGGTAGCCGGCGATGTGCTCGTTCGCCATGTCCTCGGCGCGGGACCGGTCGGTGTCGCAGTAGGTGAAGTCGCAGGTGAGCAGGCGGCCCGGTTCCCTCCCATGGCGCGCGCGGAACCGTTGCCGATAGCCGTCGTAGACGGCGGCCTGCTCGTCCCAGGGCTTCTGGCTGAACACGACGAGGCGCACACCCAGGTCAGCCGCCGCGTCCACGCTGTCCGGTGACATGCCCACCGCATAGGTGCGGTCGCGGAAGGTGCGGGCCGGGCGTGGGCGGATCTCGGTGCGGGCCTGGGGATAGTAGGGGCCGTCGCCCTCGATGAACCCGGTCTCGAGCGCGTCGAGGATCATCGGCGCGGCCTCGTCGAAGCGGGCCCGAGACTCGTCCATCGGGATGCCGAAGCCCTCGTACTCGCGCCGCGCCAGGCCACGACCCATGCCGAAGCGCACCCGGCCCGGCGCGAGATGGTCGAGCAGCGACATGCTTTCGGCAACGCGGATGGGCTGGTTCCATGGCACGATCACCGCGCCGGTCGCCAGACCGATGCGCTCCGTGCGCGCTGCCATGTGCGCCAGGAGCGCCACGTTGTCAGGGCAGAAGGCGTAGTCCGCGAAGTGATGCTCGACAGGCCAGAGCGCGTCGAACCCGAGATGGTCCGCGAGCTCCGCGAGGCGGATCTCCTCCGCGACGACCTGCGCGTCGTCGACGTTGCCGGGATAGCCCCAGGATTGGAACACCATCTGCACGCCGAATTCCACGCTGCCTCCCCCTGTCGCCGTCCGGTACGAACCCTCTCGATCGTGGCGAGCTCGGACGCTCCGATCTCGACGCCTGCTGGGAACGAGCTTTCCGCGAACCCAACGACCTCAGCTACGGGCAATCCAGGCTAGGGCACAAGGTCGTCTGAAGGTCTGGATGTCATCCGCGATGGTTGGGCCGGCGGAGTCGCTCCGGTCAACCGGTGAAGGTCACCTCTGACACGGCAACGGGCGACGTCGCCGGCGGAGGGTGCGGCCGGTACTGCGGTCACCGTGATGAACACCGTGCCGATCGTGTTCGCAGCGCCCAGACACACGTACTCGAAGGTGTCTTCGCCAACGAAACCCGGGTCGGGTGTGTAGCTGAATCCTTCGAACTCGTCTGTCAACACCTGGATGGTCCCGTGCTGTGGACCAACCGCACCGAATGCGAGCGCCGGGCAGACGTTCGACCGCTCGATCGGGGTGCCCTCCTGGGTCATCACCCGGATGTCGGCCACGATCGGGCAATCGAACACTGCCTCGAACACCGTCTCTTCGAAGTCGTTGTCACCCGTGACGTGCACCTCGAACGGGAAGCTTGTCCCCGGGCCGAAGAGCGAGACGGCTATCTCGACCGTCTCGCTCGGGCCGAGCGTGGCGGCCACGGGCGGGGCTGCCTGGACCCTGGCCTCGACGTTGTAGGTCTGGTCGCCGGCGTTCGCGACCGTGACCAGGAACGTGTCGCCGGGGCACTGCAGCTCGCCCGTGACAACGACCGGCGCTGGGGACTGCGCGGCGGCCGCTGGGAGGGTCAGTGTGCCCGCCGCCGCTAACGCTCCCAGGATGAGGACCTTTCCCAGCGCAAACATGGCAACCCCCGATCGGGTCGACGCGGCAGTCACACGGCCGCTCAGGCTCCCGCCCCCTATGACCGACCGAATCAGACGGTGCGCAGTTGTGGTCGCGTGCCCAGGTGGCAGAACCCACCGATCGAGGCGGTTCGAGCGCGAGGTGCGTCAAGATCGTGCCGTGACGACCGATCCCCGGCTGGCAGCCTCCGCAGAACCTGGTCCCCCACGAGGTCCACTCCGCCGATGGATCCGCGCCCGCCCGGCCGACATCATCGACCTCTTCGTCTACGTGGTCGTCCTCAACCTCGCCATCGAGTACGTCCCATCAGTCATCAGCGAAGGCTTCGCCCTCTCGCTGCTGACTGCAGCACTCCTCAAGATCGCCCTGGAACTCGTGATCCTCCTCAAGAGCCACATCCTCACGAGACTTCGCGCGGCAACCACGCGGCACGCCAAACTCGCGGCAGCGGTGTCGTTGTGGGCGGTCGCGGCCGGCAGCAAGCTCGTCGTGCTCAAACTGGTCGACCTCGTCTTCGGCGACGCCGTGAGCCTCGGCGGCTTCATATCGGTGACGTTGCTCGTCGTCGTCCTCCTCGGGTCACGGGCCGCCGTACGGCGACTCCTCGATGACACTGCGACAGCGGCCTGACAGCGACAGGCCCGCCGGGACCACTCCCAGAGCAGCGGCCGCCCGTTGGCGCAGTCAACCCTCGTAGGCGGCAGCCACCTTCTTCGGCACGCACATGCGCCACGCGTCGACGAGTAGCTCCCGCAGCTCCTCGACGTCGAGGGCATCGAGCCGGACGCAGACCCACTGGTACCGCATGTCGGAGCGGCGGGGCATCAGGAACTTGTCGGGCTCCGAGGCCACGAGTGCCTCCCGCTCGTCCCTGGGGAACCCGAGGCCCATGATCGTGTCGTCGTCGTAGAACGCGGCATAGACGAGGCGGCCGACCCGGAACCTCACCTCGTCGCGTACGAGCGCCTCGTACGAGCGAGGGAGCGTGGCGGCAATCGCCCGGGCGTCGTCGATCGTCACCCCCATCGGCGGCGCAGCACCTCGGCAGTGCGATCGTCGGCGGGAAGGAACGCCTCGAGATGCAACTCGGCGAGCGTCACGTCGGCGGCGGTGGCGAACGACGTGAGCGTGGTGATGAGCCGGAGATCGCCGTCGGCCGAGTCGAGCTCCAGGGGTACGGAGAAGCCGAGCACGTCGTCCCGCGCCGGCAGCGGCGCCAGGTAGCCCTCGAGCTCGACGAGCAGCGCGTCCAAGGACGGGTCCGGGCTGCGCCCGAGCTGGGCTCGCAGGTTCTCGGTGATGTGCCGGCCCCACGCCGGGAGGTTGCGAACCCGGGCCGCGACGCCGTCGGGGTGGAGGGCGAGGCGGAACACGTTGACCGGCGGCGCCAGCAACGCGGGGTCGACGTCCTCGTGGAACAGCTCGAACGCTCGGTTGGCGGTGACGAGGAGGCCGTGTGGTCGTACGACCATCGCCGGGTACGGAAGGTGGCCGTCGAGGATCGTGTCCAGCGCCTCGCAGATCGGCCGGAGTGCCGCGTCGTCGAGCGGTGACTCCGGGAACGCCGGAGCGAAGCCGGCGGCGAGGAGCAGCTCGTTGCGCTCGCGCAGCGTGAGGTCCAGCGACTCCGCCAGCCGCATGACCACGTTGCGCCCCGGTCGGGAGCGGCCCTGTTCGATGAAGCTCACATGCCGCTGGGTGGTGTCCGCCCGTATCGCCAGGTCCAGCTGGCTCAACCGGCGCGCCGTGCGCCAGCGCCGCAGCTCGGTCGGGAATCGGGACATCACCGATGATCGTTGCCCACACCCGGCCTTGATGCCATTCCCTCCGGGGAGTTGCTGCGAAGCCCGCCGCGGCAGACGATGCGGCCATGACCGACACCGCGAGCGTCATCGACCAATACAACGCCGCCTTCGTCGAGCGGGCACCCGACAAGCTCGTCGACCTCATCGCCGCCGACTGCGTCATGGAGGGCACCGGCCCGGCGCCCGACGGCAACCGATGGACCGGCTACGACGAATGCCTCGCCGGCTGGCAGGGGTTGGCCTCCGACCCCGCAATCCGGTTCCCGGTCGAGCACGTCGACGTCGACGGTGACCGCGCCGTCATCCGCTGGCGGGTCACTGGCGCCCAGGACTACCGGGGCGTGAACCTCATGCGCGTTCGGGACGGGAAGATCATCGAGGCGCTCGGGTACGGCAAGCGGCCCTGATCCGATGACCACCATCGACGCCAATGGGGTCACCCTGGGCATCGAGTCCTTCGGTGACGACGACGCCGACCACTCGGTCGGTGGTGTTCAGGGCAGGCCGAGGATAGAAGTGACAGCGGCGCGGGGGGTCGGGCCAGCCAGCGCGTGGACGTGGGCCACGAGGCCGTTCTCGATCGTCAGCAGGACGAGGGCGAGCACCCGGTGGTCGCGGAGGGCGACGATGCCGAGCCGGTCGCCGACGGGCAGGTGCAGCAGCGTGGGTGAGGCTGGCGGTCCGAGGTAGCGCAGGATGCCCGCGGCGACCTCGGTGGCCCCGGACACCACGCCAGGGACGACGTCGGAGGCGCCCTCGACGGCCGGGTCGAGCAGGGCCACGAGAGCTTCGAGGTCGCCGCCCGCGGAGGCCTCGATGAAGCGCTCGCCGACCTGGCGCTGCAGCGCGACGTCCACGGGGAACCGACCGATCGCGGATTCGGCCCGAAGGGCCTGGCGAGCCCGGCTGGCAAGTTGCCGGCACGCGGCGGGGCTGCGTCCGACGATGGTCGCGACGTACTCGAAGGGGTACTGGAACACGTCGTGGAGCACGAACGAGGTCCGCTCGGCGGGGCTGAGGCGTTCGAGGAGCGCGTGCATCGCCAGGGTGACATTGTCGACCAGGGCGACCTGCTCGCCCGGATCGACGGCGCTGGGGTCGAAGGGATCGGCGGTGCCGTCCGGGACGTCGAGGGCGTCGGTCGGGCGCCGCTGCCGCGTGCGCAGCCGGTCGACGCACCGCCGGCTGGTGACGACCACCAGCCAGGCCTCGGGGTCGTCGAGGGCGGCGATGTCGGCGCGGGCCAGGCGGGAGAACGCCTCCTGGACCACGTCCTCGGCGTCGCCGAGGTCGAGCAGGATGCGGAAGGCGATGTCGAGCATTCGTCGCCGGTGGGCGTTCCACAGGGCATCGAGGACCGGATCGTCGCCACCGGACGGAGCGTGGTCGGCTGTCGGCATCGTGGTTCCCATCGTGGCGGTCGGGGGACGAGAAGCGGTCGGGCACCCAGTCGCGCGGCAGGGCGTCATGCCTTCTTGCGGATGCCTTCCTGCCAGATCAGCTTCAGCATCGACGGCTTGGCGCTGGGGGTCGCGACCGCGATCGCCGAGCGCGCGTAGGTGTCGCCGAGGGCCTGGCGCAACAGGCAGTCGGCCAGGTCGATCCGGGCGGTGAACCGGTGGTCGATGTGGTCGATCTCGACGCCATAGTCGGACACGGCCGGCGCCTCGAACAGCCCCGACGGGCGGACGATCGTCCAGACGAGGTCGGGCGGACGATCGTCCAGACGAGGTCGCTGGCCGCCACGATTGCCTCCATCCGGCGCATGTCGTCGTAGAGGGTCTTGCCCAACTTGTTGACGACGTGGGGCTGCACGATCTTCTCGAAGACGAACCCACCGAGCGGCCCGGGGTAGGGGTCGACCGCGCTGGAGCTCACGACTGCCAAGCGCTTGACTCCCGCTGTGTGCATGCTGGCGATGACGTTGGTGACGCCCTCGGAGTAGACAGTGATCGGGGTCTTGGCGAAGGGCACGCCGAGGGTCGAGACCACGGCCTCGGTCCCGGTGATCGCCGAGGCGACATCGGCTGCATCGTGGACATCGCCGGCGGCGACCTCGAGGCTCGGATGCTCGATCGGGAAGTTGTCGGGGTGCCGGGTGAAGGCGACCACGTCGTGGTCCTCGTCGAGCGCCAGTCGGGTGAGGAGCCTGCCGGTCGGGCCGTTGGCTCCGAACACTGCGATCTTCATGAGCTGGTCCTTTCGATGCACCCGGGGCGGGGATGCCCGAGGCGCTTCATCGACAAGGACGCCGGCAGCGCTCCTGATGTGACATCGCCGGGGCTCTCCGCCGGGCTCGGGGTGTCATGCGAGTGATGCCAGGATCTCGACGTCATGACATGGGGCAGCCATCATCGCTGCATGACCGAGCTGATCCCGACGAAGCTCGACCGACCATCGAAGGAGCACCAGCCATGTCATCCGCCCGTGTCCAACAGATCTCCATCTCGCTCGACGGTTTCGCCACCGGCGAAGGTCAGAGCCACGACACGCCGTTCGGTCACGCCGGCGAAAGGCTGCACGAGTGGATGTTCGTCACCCGGTGGTGGCACGAAAGGGACGGCCAGCCCGGTGGCAGCGGCGGCGTCGACGACGCCTTCTTGCGGCTGCACGGTCCGGGGATCGGCGCCGAGATCATGGGCGCCGGCAAGTTCGGCCCGCCCGGATGGCACGAGGACCCGGAGTGGAAGGGCTGGTGGGGTCCCAACCCGCCGTTCCACACACCGACCTTCATCCTCACTCATCACGCGCGCCCGTCGATCGAGATGGAGGGCGGCACGACCTTCCACTTCATCGACGCTTCGCCTGCCGAGGCGCTCGGGGCGGCCCGCGAGGCTGCCGACGGCCAGGACGTGCGCATCGGCGGAGGTCCCACCACGATCCGCGACTTCGTTGCTGCCGGGCTCGTCGACCACATGCACGTGGTGCTGGTCCCGATCCTGCTCGGCCGCGGCGTCCGCCTTTGGGACGGACTGGAAGGGCTCGAAAAGGACTACGAGATCGAGGCCACCTCCTCGCCCAGCGGAGTCACGCATGTGACGTTCACTCGCGCGGGTGGGTGAGATGAGGGCTGAGCTGTTTGTCGCCTTCGTCTCGGCCGTGCTGATCGCGCAACTTGTGCCCGGCCCAGGCATGTTGTTCAACGTAGGACTCATTCCGCGGTAGGCGCCCCGCCGGTTCGAGAAAGGCCCGCAAAGCGGGGCTTTCGTCAAGCTCGGGATCCGCACGGTGGGCCGCGCTACTCGAAGAACACATCGAGGTAGCCGTAGACGCGGAACTTGAGGTAGTGGCTGGTCGTTGCGTACGCGAAACCGGCGCCCCCGCATTCTGGACCCCCTCGTCTAGAGCCACAAGCGAAGCCGACCCGCTGCTCCGGCCGCCTCGGAGGATGGCACTGCTCGCCGCGTCAGGGAGTGCAGGTCAGCGCGAAGAGTGAGCGCGAAAGCGCCGCGAACAAGCCAAAAGGCGTGGTCGCGCCCGTCGCGAGGGCGTGTGACCTAGAGCCGTCTTCATCTCGACTACCGCTCGTCCGACATCGCGTTCCGCGATCCGATCCCCTGACGGGACAAGCCCAAGCGGGCTCGCGCGCGGGCGGCCTGGCGGACCAGGTGGTCGCGCTCGGCGACGTCCGTGGCCCGACGGGCGGCATCCGCGTACGCCGCGCCGGCGGCCGGCAGATCGCCGTCGAGCTCGTGCACCAGCCAGGCGCGCGGGTAGACGGGCTCACCCTGGCGGGGCCAGCGT
>JBOGHK010000222.1:0-49988 GCA_050744325.1 Acidimicrobiales bacterium | reverse complement strand
GTGGTGCCGTCGCCGGCACCACCACGCAGCTGGTTGTTCGGTCAGTTGCCCAGTGAGTTGCCTGGTCAGCCGGCCGGCGGCTGGAGCTCCGCGGTCGCGAGGTCTTCCGGCCAGACCATGACCCAGGTGCCGTCCTGGATCTGCTTGATCCCCTCCGTGCTCGGCCAGAAGTTGTTGTCGTCGGGGTCGAAGGTCAGCTCCCCGCTGAACGTGGTGTCGGCCCCGTCCTCGTGCAGCGCGTCACAGATCTCCTGCTGGTCGAGGCTGTCGGCGCTCTCGACCCCCTGGGTGAGGATCTCCCACGCGTTCCACGACGCGGCAGCCTGGGTCTCGAAAGCGGTGTACGGGAGCTCGGCGGCTTCGGCCCTCGACTGGAACTCCTCGACGATCGCGGCGGCCTCATCCCCGTAGTCCTCGGCAGTCGAGTCGCTGGCCTCGAAGATCGAGACCGACAGGAGACCCTCGGACGCGGCCCCGAGCCCGAGCGGCGGCCCAGGGGCCGGGAACAGGCTGAACATCATCGGCGGCTGGTAGTCGAGTTGGGCCATCGCCTGGAGCAGGTTCACGGGATCGACGCCGAGCCCGTTGTTGATGACGAGGTCAGGGTCGGCATCGCGGATCTCTGCGGCGATCGGTGCCCAGTCGGTGGTCGTCGGTGGGTACCGGATCTCGGGAGCGACCTCGAAGCCGCGCTCCTCGGCGATCGACACCATGCCGGTGTCGCTGTCGTCGTCCGGGGACCCGTAGCCGATGAAGTCGGTCGAGCCGTTCTGGTTGGTCACGATCGCCACGCGCTGTGGCGGCGTCGGCAAGCTCTCCATGGCGTCGAACAGCTGCTCGGGCACGAACTCGTTCGGGTCCGTACCGATGGACCAGGCCGGGAACTGGCATTCGTAGGTGAGCAGCGGTGCGATCACCGCGGTGTGCTGCGGCATGACGTAGCTGTGCCGCTCGGCAACTGCGACGGCGGACAGGATGTTGGGCGTGGCGTACGGCCCGATGATGAGGTCGACCTGCTCCTGGCTGATGAGCCGCTCGTACAGCTGAGTCACCTGGGCCTGGTCGGACTCGTCGTCGAGCACCGTCCACTCGACCGGCCGCCCGAGCAGTCCACCGTTGTCGTTCACCTGCTCGACGAACTGCTCGCCGACGAGCTGGTGGATGGCTCCCGTCGCGGCGAAGGCGCCGGACAGCGAGAGCGTGGACCCGACGACGATCGGTTCGCCGCTCGGGGCCCCGCCGGCCTCCGACGACTCGCCGGCCGAGCCGCCATCTCCGTCGGCGTCGTCGCCGCAGGCGATCAGACCCATCGCGAGCGCGACGGCGGCCGAAGCACCTATGAGTGATCGGATCTTCACATCGTCACCTTCCTGTCTTCAGTGGACCTCGACCACGCCGGTGTCGTGCACGACCTCGCCACCCACCACGGTGAGCACGGGTCGCGTCCGCCTCATCTCTGCATCGCCGACCGTGAAGTAGTCGCGGTCCAGGACGAGGAGGTCGCCGAGCTTTCCCGTCTCGATCGAGCCCAGGTCGTTCTCGCGATTGAGGTACCAGGCGTTGCCGCGGGTGTAGGCGTGCAGCGCCTCCTGGCGGCTGATCTGCTGTCCCGGGTTGATCTGCTCGCCGAACCAGTTGAGCCCGGTGGTCGCGTAGTGGAGCGCGAACCACGGGTTGTGGGGCGCGATGTGGACGCCGTCCTCGTGCAACCCGGCGTTGACCCCGCTGGCGATGATCTGCGGGAACAGCGGACCGACGGGGGCACCTGAAGCGCTGGGGCCGCCCTGCCAACGCAACCCGGACATGGAGAGCCCGACGTCGAGGGCCTTCAACCTCTGCAGCTGGTCCTCGGTGGCCATGTCTCCGTGCTGCAACCCCCACCGGAGGTCGGCGATGCCGAGCTCTGCGTCGACGGCCTCGTAGGCCTCGACCACCTGCTGGATCGCGGCGACGCTGCTCTGGGCGTTCTCGTTGCGCCAACCGGCCTGCGCGACGAGTCGCTGGGCCTCGAACCACACCTGGTAGCCGGTGGGGTTGGTCGCCTGCAGCGCGAACGGCGCCGCCCATTCTCCGATGGCACCGGTCCTGAGCATGTCGTCGCCGAAGAACTGGAATTGGTTCTTCAGGCGCTCACGCAGCTCGGGCAGCTGGCTCTCCAGGCCCCCCAGGTCGGGGATGTTCCCCTGGTTGTGCAGGAAGTTCATCTGCAGCCGGACGAACGCCTCGCCCTCGCGGTGCAGCGCGAGCCAGGCGTCGTACATCCGGTAGTGGTCGAGGGTGGCCAGCGCGTGGGTCGGCTGCGGATCGCGCGGCCCGGTGGCGACGGCGACCAGCGTCTGGTCGAGCAGCGCCGTGACCCCGACGCTGGCGGTGAACGCCATGGCGTCGAGCGCGCTGCGCTTGCGGTCCTCGAAGGTCTGCCGAACGCGCAGGTGGTAGAGGGCCGTCGTCGACTGCGAGCCGGCGGCGATCGTGCCGTCGTCGGCGACGGTGACGGGGCCCGCGAGGGGTGAGGTGACGGTCTGGAGGAACTGCTTGCCCATGGTGTTGGTGACGCACGGGCCGTTGAACCGCGTGAACAGCAGGACAGGCCGGTCCGGCACCGCCGAGTCCAGCTCGGCGAGCGTCGGCAGCCGTCGTTCGGCCCACATGTTGGGGTGCCAGCCACCCATCGCGGTGATGAACTGGCCCGCCGGAGCACGGCGTCGCCGAGCGGCCAGCAGCTCCAGCACCTCGTCGAGATCGCGGGCCAGCTCGAGCTGCGCGACGTGGTAGCCGGGCCGGTTGGCGAGGCTGACGAAGTGGGTGTGGCTCTCGATCAGTCCGGGGACGACGGTGCGCCGATGCAGGTTGACGACATCGAGCCCAGATCCACCCGTCGGTACGCCGCGGCCGACGGCGGCGAACTTGCCGTCCCTGATCAGGACGGCGCTGACGACGGAGCGTCTGTCGTCCATCGTGTGGATGCGGCCGTTGACCAGAGCGAGGTCGCGGCGCGCCCGGGTGCGACCATGCCCGGACGCTCCCCCCGACGCGGATGCCGCGGCGCCCGGGCCGCCGATGGCCACGGCAACTCCTGCGGCGGCCCCCGTCCGCAGCAGGTCTCGGCGGCTCACTCCCTGACGTCCGTTGTCACTCACCTGGTCCCCCTCACACCTGGTCCCCCCGAAGCGTGAATGCTCGACCTACCGGAGCCTGACCTCGCCGGTGTCGTGGACGACGCCGCCGTCCACCACGGTGAGGACGGATCGGATCCGCTTGAGCTGCTCGTCAGGCACCCTGAAGTAGTCCTCGTTGAGGACGACGAGGTCGGCGAGCTTGCCGTCCTCGATCGACCCGAGCTGGTCCTCCTCGCTCAGGAACCAGCCGTTGCGGCTGGTGTAGAGCTCCAGCACCTCGTGCCGGCTGATCTGCTGTCCGTCGTTGATGAGCTCGCCGCGTGCGTTGAGCCCGGTCGTCGCGTAGTACATGTGCAGCCACGGGGTTCATCGGAGCGATCTGCATGCCGTCCGGGGCGCCTGGTCGGGCGCCACGAGGTGGTTGCGGTGGAACCCGCCGATCGTGGTGATCCAGGCGCCGCTCGGGATGCGGCGGGCACGCCGCGCGTAGGTCTGCTGGACGTCGGCTATGGAGTAGGCGTTCTCCAGCGGCGTGTGGTGGCCCGGGCGATTGCCCATGAGGACGATGTGGTTGTGGTTGTCGATGATCCCCGGGACGACGGTCCCGACCCCCACTGCGGCACCGGCACGGAGCAGGTCACGTCGGTGAACTCCGCCTGACCGCCGTTCGTCAGCCATGGCAGGCAACCCTTGCTCTGGGATGAAATGGGATGCAGCTCTGGTCAGGGAGCGTATGCTATTAGTTCACAGCGTGCAAGAGTGATGTCGTCATTGTTGCCGACTCGTTAGGTAGGACTACCCACGCTCGAGGACGAACCAGACGCCGACGGCGGGCGTCTCGCCGTCGTTGCGCAGCCGGTGGGGCATCGACGAGTCGAAGCACACCGAGTCGCCGGCGACCAGGTGGTGGTCCTCGGACCCGAGGGTGAGGACGAGCTCGCCGCTGAGCATGTAGCCGTACTCCGTGCCCCTGTGCCGCATGAGATCACCGCTGCTGGACGACGTGCCGCCCGGCGCATAGGTGATGAGCAGGAAGTCGAAGTGCGCGTCCGGCAGCATCCCGAGCCGTTCCCAGGTGACGCCCGAATCCAGGGTCAGCCGCTCGCGCGCCGCGGGGTTGACCAGTAGCCCGTCCTGGCCATGAGGCCATGGGTCGACCAGCGGAGCCTGGCTGGCCTGCACGTTCTCGTGCACCCGCGTCACCCCTGCCGCGGGGTCACCGTCCCTGGGGTCACCGTCGCCGCCCGGGCTGCGGACGCCGTCCGGACCATCGGCACCGAAGAGGTCCTCGGCCGGTATGGCGAGGGCAGAGGTGATGGCGTAGAGGGTGCTGACGGAAGGCCGGCTCTTGTCCGTCTCGATCTGGGAGAGGAGGCTTGCCGACACGCCGATGTCGCGAGCAAGTCCGCGGAGGGAGACACCTCGTCGCAGCCGCTCCGAGCGGAGGCGCGCCCCGAGAGCCGGCAGTGCTGCCCCGTGGTGCTCGGACATCTCGCTGCTGCCTTTCCGTGCTGAACACTAGCCACCACCGCGCACTGGCGGTAAGTTCTATTAAACAGCACTCGGGAGGATGCGGAGACTATGGCGATCCGTACCTACGGGCCGAATGCGGTCGACTGGGAGCAACGAGTCGACCTCGACCGGCTGCGCACACAGCGCCTGCAGCGGTTGAGCGGGCACCTCGACCGGTCGGACCTGGGGTCCCTGCTCACGTTCGACTTCGCCAACATCCGCTACATGACCGCGACCCACATCGGGACATGGGCGATGGACAAGCTGATCCGGTTCGCACTGCTACCGCGGGGCAGTGAGCCGCTGGTCTGGGACTTCGGCTCGGCGGCTAGGCATCACCAGATCTACGACCCGTGGCTGGACGGTCAGACGCGCGCCCGCGCCGGCATCTCGACCTTGCGCGGTGCGTTCCACCCCGATGCTGGCATCGCGCAGGAGGTGGCCCGCAAGATCGCCACGCACCTGCGCGAGCACGAGCTCGCCGACGCCCCGGTGGGTGTCGACTTGGTCGAGATGCCGATCCTGGCGGCGTTGCGCGCCGAGGGCCTCGACGTCGTCGACGGCCAGCAGGTCTTCCTCGAGGCGCGCCGCATCAAGACACCCGACGAGGTCGCCCTGCTCGCGCAGGCGTGCTCGATGGTCGACGCCGCCTACGACGAGCTCTATGCGTTCCTGCGGCCCGGTGTCCGCGAGAACGAGTGCGTGGGCCTGGTCGCCAACGTGCTCTACGGCCTGGGCAGCGAGTACGTGGAGGGAGTCAACGCGATCTCCGGCGAGCGTTGCTCGCCGCACCCGCACGTCTACAGCGACCGCCTCATCCGTCCCGGCGACCCGGCGTTCTTCGACATCCTGCACAGCCACATGGGCTACCGGACGTGTTACTACCGCACCTTCGCCGTGGGCAGTGCCTCCCGCGCGCAGCGCGACGCCTACGTCCGCTGCCGCGAGCTGGTCGACAGCGCCATCGCGACGGTCAAGCCCGGGGTGACCACCGCCGACATCGTCGAGCTGTGGCCGCGCGCGCCGGAGTTCGGCTTCCCCGACGAGGAGGCGGCGTTCGGGCTGCAGTACGGCCACGGCGTCGGGCTAGCGATCTGGGAGAAGCCCATCTTCAGCCGGTTGGTGTCCCTCGACCATCCCGAGGTGCTGGAGGAGGGCATGGTGTTCGCCCTCGAGACCTACTGGCCCGCCGCAGACGGCTGGTCGGCGGCGCGGATCGAGGAGGAGGTGGTCGTGACGGCGGACGGATGCGAGGTCATCACCAAGTTCCCGGCCGAGGAACTGCTCGTCGCGGGACGCAAGTACTGGACCGTCGGCGGTCAGCTCGACACGCTGCGCGAGGCACAGTCGCACCTCAACACGGCCGCGGGTCAAGGCGAGGAGTCGTGAGCCTGTCCACCGACACCGCGTCGCCACCGATGGACTCCGCTGCCCTGCTTCGGCTGTACGAGCAGATGCAGGTCATCCGGGGTGTGGAGAAGGTGGCGTACGACCTGTTCATGGAGGGTCTGGTCAAGGGCACCACGCACCTCGCGTCCGGCCAGGAGGCGGTCGCGGTCGGGACGAGCGCGGCGCTCCGTGACGACGACTACGTCTTCGCCACCTATCGCGGCCACCACCACGCGATGGCCCGCGGCGCTACGCCGTTCGAGTGCCTCGCCGAGCTCATGAGCAGGGCGACCGGGCTCAACAAGGGCAAGGGTGGCTCGATGCACCTCACCAAGGCCGACCGGGGGATGCTCGGGTCGTACGCCATCGTGGGCGCGCACCTGCCGATCGCGGCCGGCGCGGCCTGGTCGGCCATGCTGCGCGGCACCGACCAGGTGGCGGTCGCCTTCTTCGGCGACGGCGCCACCAACATCGGCGCCTTCCACGAGACGCTCAACCTGGCCTCGGTGTGGAAGCTGCCGGTGCTGTTCGTCTGCGAGAACAACTTCTACATGGAGTACACGCCGATCCGCACCGTCACGTCGGTCGCCAACCCCGCGGCCGATCGGGCAGCAGCCAACGGGCTGCCGTCGCAGGTGATCGACGGCAACGACGTGGTCAGGGTGTACCAGGCGCTGTCCGTCGCGGTGAAGCGTGCCCGCGCCGGTGACGGGCCGACGGTGATCGAGGCGCAGACCTACCGGCACTACGGCCACAGCCGTGCCGACCCCGCCAAGTACCGGCCTGCCGACGAGGTAGCGCACTGGCTGGACCGCGACCCGCTCGACGTCGCCCGCGGTCGGCTCACCGAGCTCGGCGTGCCCGAGAGCGACGTCGGTGCCGCCGACGAGCGCGCCACACAGGTGGTCGACCAGGCTCTCGCCGACGCCAAGGCTGCCCCCGAGGCCGACGCCTCCGACGCGCTCGCCGACGTCTGGGCGGACGGAGGTGCGGCGTGGCGCAACTGACGACCTATCGCGAGGCCGTCGCCGAGGGCATCGCCCGCGAGATGCGGCAGGACGGGACGGTCGTGTGCCTGGGCGAGGACATAGGCGCCGCCGAGGGGGTCTTCAAGACGACGGTCGGCCTGTTCACCGAGTTCGGGCCCGAGCGGGTGTGGGACACGCCGATCTCCGAGCAGGCCATCGTCGGCGCCGCGCTCGGCGCCGCGATGACCGGTCTGCGCCCTGTCGCCGAGATCATGTTCTCCGACTTCCTCGCCTGCTGCTACGACTACCTGGCCAACGAGATCCCGAAGATGCGCTACATGACCGGCGGCCAGGTCACCGTGCCGCTCGTGATCCGCACGGCCAACGGTGGCGGCCTGGGCTTCGGGGCACAGCACTCACAGGCGGTGGAGAACTGGGTGTTCACGGTGCCCGGGCTCAAGATCGCCGCACCGTCGACGCCGGCGGACGTCGTCGGGCTGATGGCGTCGGCGATCCGCAGCGACGACCCGGTCGTGTTCTTCGAGCACAAGGGCTTGTTCGCCAGCAAGGGTGAGCCCGCGCCACCCGACCACGTGGTCCCGCTCGGCGAAGCCTCCGTCGTGCGGTCAGGGACGGACCTGACGCTCGTCGCGCTCGCGTCCACCGTCCCGACGGCCCTCCAGGCGGCCGAGCGGCTCGCGGCCGACGACATCAGCGTCGAGGTCGTCGACCTGCGCTGTCTTGTCCCCCTCGACGTGCGCACCGTCCTCGAGTCGGTCGAGCGCACCTCGCGTCTGGTCATCGTCGAGGAGAACCCCTACCAGGGCGGTTGGGGTGGCACGGTGGTATCGATCGTCGCCGACGAGGGGTTCAGGTCACTGGACGCCCCGATCCGCCGGGTGGCCGCGGCCTGCGTGCCGCTGCCGTTCGCCGACGTTCTGGAAGACGTCGTCATGCCCACGGTCGACAAGGTGGTGGAGGCGGTCCGCAAGCTCGCCGCGTACTAGTCGTCGAAGCCAAGGGGGGACAGGCAGTCCACATGAGCGCACGACACATCGTCTGCCGAGCGGCGGAAGCCGACTTCGTCCGGCCCCAGGGGTGGGCGGCGGATGCCGAGGGCTACCGTCGGTGGACGGTCGTCGACGAGGCCGGCGGGGCGGTCCACACCGGCTTCGGCATCTGCGAGCTCGCCCCCGGCGGCGAGGAGCCGCCGCACGTGCACTCCTTCGAGGAGAGCGTGTTCGTCGTCGAAGGCTCTGGCGTGCTCGCTACCTCGGAGGGCACGTTCCGGCTCGATCCGGGCACCTACGGGCTCGTCCCGATCGGCGTGCCGCACAGCTGGCGCAACGACGGCGATGAGCCGGTGCGCTGGGCGGAGATGCAGGGACCGGTGCCGCGCGAACGCTTCGACCGCGACACGTTCGTCGTACCGGCTGTTCCGGCCGTTCCGGGCTCCTGGCCCCCGGTGGCGGTCGACGTGCGCGACCCGCGGACCCGACGGTTCGGGCACATCACACCGGCCCAGATGGACGCCACCAAGCAGAGCCAGGACCTGCTCGCGGTGTCGGCGAGCATGCGCACCGCACTGCTCGTCTACAGCGGCATCACAGTGAAGATGATGGTCGACTCCGACCTGGGGGCTCAGCTCACCACGATGTTCATGGTGCAGTACGCCCCCGATGGCCTCGCCGGTGCCCACGACCATCCCTTCGAGGAGACCTACTACTTCCTGGAGGGTCGCGCCGAAGGGTCCTTCGACGGAACGACCTACGAGCTCGGGCCGGGCGACGTCGCCTGGGCGGGGGTCGGCTGCGTGCACGGGTTCCGCAACGTCGGCGACGGGCCGCTGCGCTGGCTCGAGACGCAGTCACCCCAGCCGCCGGCCCGGCACTCGTACCGGTTCGAGCGGGACTGGGACTACCTGCGAGGAGTGCTGGGATGACGGGGCTGACGGGGCTGACGGGATCGCGCAGCATGCTGGTCGTCGGAGGGACGTCGGGGATCGGCCGTGCGCTCGCCCAACGCCGTGCCGACGAGGGGTCGCGGGTGTGGCTCACCGGGCGCGACCCCCAGGGGGCCGCGTCGGTGGCCAAGGAGATCGGCGGCGACACCCGTGGCCTGGCGCTCGAGCTGGCGGAGCCGACGACGATCGCCGCGGCTCTCGCCGAGGTCGACGACGTCGACCACCTGGTGATCGCTGCGGTCGACCGTGATGCCAACACGGCCAAGGACTACGACATCGCCGCGGCGGTCCACCTGGTGACGCTCAAGCTCGTCGGGTATACGGAGGTCGTCCACACCCTGCTGCCGCGACTGGCCGACGACGCGGCGGTGCTGCTGTTCGGCGGGCTCGCCAAGGACCGGCCGTACCCGGGGTCGACCACGGTGTCGACCATCAACGGTGGGGTCACCGGGCTTATGCACTCCCTGGTCGTCGAGCTCGCACCCCGTCGCGTCAACGCGATCCATCCGGGGATCGTCGCCGACAGCCCGTTCTGGGCGGACAAGGCCGAGGCCACCGACCGGGTCAAGGACCGGACGCCCACCGGGCGCAACGTGACGATGGACGACGTCGTCGACGCGGCGGAGCTCCTATTGCGGAACCGGTCCCTCAACGGTGTTGACCTGCTGGTCGACGGCGGATGGATGCGGGCGTGAACGTCGCCGTCGTGGGAGTCGGTCGCATGGGGGCGGCCATGGTGGGCCGGCTGCGTGCTGCGGGGCTGGACGTCGTCGTGCACAATCGCACCCGGGCCACGGCCGAGCAGGTCGCGGCACAGCACGCTGCCTCGGTCGCCGATACGGCCCGCGAGGCGGTCGCTGGCGCGGTGGTCACGATCGTGTCGCTGGCCGACGATGCCGCCATGCTCGCGAGCTACCAGGGTGACGACGGCGTGATCTCCGGGCTTCGTCGCGGCTCGGTCGTCTGCGACACGAGCACCGTGGACCCCGAGACGGTGCGGCGTCTCGCACCCCTCGTCGCCGGGCGCGGTGGCACACTGCTCGACGCCCCGGTCTCGGGAAGCGTGCCCGTGGTCGAGCGGGGCGAGCTGACCGTGATGGTCGGGGGCGATGCGGCCGCCCTCGACGATGTCAGGCCGGCTCTCGAGTCGTTCGCCAAGACGATCTTCCACGTCGGCGACAGCGGCGCGGGTGCCACGATGAAGCTCGTCGTCAACGCCGCCGTCCACGCGCTCAACGTGTCCATCAGCGAGGCGCTCGTGCTCGCGGAGAAGGCTGGGCTCGACCGCAGCGCTACCTACGAGGTGCTCCAGGCGGGTGCGGTCGGTGCGCCGTACGTCGCCTACAAGCGGGCGGCGTTCCTTCATCCCGACGAGACGCCTGTGGCCTTCAGTCTCGACCTGGTCGCCAAGGACCAAGAACTCATCCATGCCCTCGCCGAGAACGTCGGGGCGCGCATGGCACAGGGGGACGCCAACCGCAAGCTGGTCGCCGCGGCGGTCGCTGCGGGGATGGGTCGGCGCGACCTCAGCAGCCTCGCTGAGTTTCTCCGCTGAGCGCGATCAGCGTTCGTTGCGTCGCTGGTTTCCAAGGAGATGTCCGCACGTCGCGGGGGCCGCCTGCGCTACGCCGAGTCGACTGCGGCGGCCGGACATGGCATGGGGAAGAGCCGAACGAAGCGCTCCACCATCGCCTGGTCGCCCTCGATCGTCATCCGGCGTGAGCGTCGCGCTTCGGCGAGCGACGTGGTCCCCCAGAGCACGCTGTTGAGCGTGTCCGGGTCGGCCTCGATTGTGGCGTCGGGTTGATGAGCGTCCCCCCGGGCGACCTTGATCTCGTCGTCTGCCACGTCGATCCGAAAGCGGTCCTCGCCGAGCCGTAGCTCGTAGCTGGCGCGTAGCCCGTGCGCGGCACCCGACTCGAACCGCGCGCGAAGCGCCAGGATGATCGAATCCGCCGACACGATCGGAGCGTCGCTGGGCGGCGTCGGTGAGCGCGCGGCCCAGCGCCCGAGCGACATCACGACCTCCTCGAGCTCGAGGCCCCAGTCGGTCAGCTCGTAGATGCGCGAGCCAGCCGGCGGGGGGAGCGTGCGTCGCCGGACGATCCCGGCACGCTCGAGTTCGCGTAGGCGCTCGGCGAGCACGTTGGGGCTCGCGTTGGCGAGGCCCCTGCGCAGGTCCGTATATCGCTTCGGCCCGAGCAGCAGCTCGCGGACCACGAGCAGTGCCCAGCGCTCTCCGACGACGTCGAGGGCGCGGGCGATCGCGCAACCGTCGCCATAGGTGCGTGTCGTCGCCATAGAGGGTTGATCCTACCAGTGAGTCCTGATACAGTGGCAGATAGTAGTTCTTTAGGAGTTATAAGTTGTACTTCAGAATCAATAGGGAGAAGCGAAGATGACGACCCGCACAGCGATCAACCCCACGTCATGGTCCATCAACCTGGGATTCGACCAGGCCCAGCTCGTCGAGGGGCACCAGCGGCTGCTCGTTTGCGGCGGACAGGACGCGGTCGACGCCGACGGCAACCCCCAGCATCCGGGCGACATGGCCGCGCAACTCGATCTCGCCCTCGACAATCTGGAAGAAGTCCTGGCTGCCGCCGACATGACCCTTGCGAACATCGTCCGGCTCAACGTGTACACCACCGACTTCGACGAGCTGGTCACGCACTGGCAACGTCTGACCGACCGCTTCGGGAGCGCCGACGATCGCTTCGTGACCTCCCTGCTCGGCGTCACGCGGCTCTTCACGCCAGACCTCCTCGTCATGCTGGAGGCAACCGCGGTTGCATGACCCGCCGGCGTCCCTTCGTTCGACGTGCGAACCGGCCCGGCACCGCTAGGCCGGCCGGGACCCGCGGGCCACCGTCGTGATCTTCGATGCCGCCAACCCGTACGAGAGCGTCCAGGTGCAGGGCACTGCGTCCATCGAGGACGACTCGGACGGCACGCTCATCGAGGGCCTGTCACACAAGTACACCGGCGGGCCATATCCCGGGTTCGCCGGGCCGAACCCCCAATGGGTGACGGTGAGGATCACGGCCGACAAGGTCACCACCAGCTGGCCCAACGCGTAAGCCCTCGGTTCGACGCAGCGGGGTTACCAGGGGAGAGGCTCACCAGGTCGCCAGGGGAGGACCACCGGTCGAGACAGAAGCGGTGGACCAGTGGCCGCTCCTGTCTCCTTCCGGTGAGTCAGTCGGTCGGGTACTGGATCTCGACCCGACGGTTGAGGGCGCGTCCTTCAGGGTTGTCGGAGCCGTCCTCGTTCTCGTTCGCTGCTACCGGCTGGTCTTCGCCGTAGCCGGTGACGTCGAACGAGAACTCTCCAGCCAGCCGCCCGCTCAGGGCGTTGCGGACCGCTTCGGCTCGGCGCTGCGAGAGTTCGAGGTTGTAGGGGGGCTCACCCCGGGAGTCGGTGTAGCCGGAGATGGTCACGGTCCGGGGACCGAGGTCATCGAGGGTCGCCGCCAGCGCGTCGAGGTGGGACTGCGACTCGGCCGTCAGATCGGCCCGATCGAACTCGAACAGGACGTCGGCGGCGAAAGTGATCGTGGTCTCTTCGGCGCGCTCCTCGACCCGTTCGGAGTTGTCCAGCGCCCGCCACTGGTACTCCAGGTCCCGTACCTGGTACTCGAGATCACGTACGCGTACGCCGTCGGCCTCGTCCTCTTGGGCCGCGCTGGGGCCTCCGGGAGGTGCCACACCCAGCACCGCAAACACGATCACCATGACGACAGCCGCGCGCGGCGCCTGCCGTCCGGCGCTTGCCGATGTCATCCGTCGACCTCTAGCCCGGCGATCGGCTCGAAGCCCGGGATTCGCAGGTCCAGCGGCCCGACGTCCTCGGGCAGCCCACCGAAGCTGGCGTGGAGCTCCGCCGACTGGCTCGGCTCGAGCACGAGCTCGGCGACATCGGTGCACAGGCAGATGCCCTCGCTGTCGTACACGGGGAGGTAGAGCTTCTGTTCGCTCTGGTCGACCAGGCCCGCTCCGCCGAGGTCGTACGTACTGCTCGCGCCGTCCGATCCCAACTGGCTGTAGGGCTCGAAGGCCAGGTCGGTCTCCTCGGTCTCGTTGGTGAGCGTTATCGAGAGTTCGACCAGCTCGTCGTTGCGCTCGAGGCGGGTCACGTCGATGCGCAGCGGGACCAAGGTGCTGTCGAGCGGGTCCGCTGGGTGCTGGCCTCGCGTCGTGCCGAGCGGCTCACCGCCAGACTCACCGCCCGCCGTGGTCTCGGTCGTTTCGTCGTCGCCAGAGGTCGACTCGTCGTCCGCCTGGCTCTGCGTGTCCTGGATGCTTTCCGCCTGTGCGGTGTCATCGTCGTCACCGCACGCGGTTCCCAACAGGAACATGGCGGCAACCAGTGACACGAGCATTCTCCAGCGCATGGCTATCTCCTTCGTCGCTTCACAGCTTCACCTGGTGGTCGCGCCAGGTCGATGTTTAGTTGCAGGCTGTCCGGACACTCGTAGTCGATCCGCGGCGGGTCAGGCAGCCGCGGCGGTTTGTGGTGGACGCGCGAGCCATGCTGTGGCCTGCGTGGATGACCGGCGACAGATCATGATCGACAAGGCGGATCTCCGGGCCGCGGTCAACGACCGGACGCGACTCGCTGAGCTCCTCGACCCGTTGGCGGCTCAGGCGGCGGCGGGAACGCGTGACGCCGTCGACCTGCTGGTCTGGGCGGTGGACGAGTTGCGGTTGGCGCGGCCGGCCATCCGGCGCCTGGTCATCGACGCGTCCGACGTCGCCGACGTCGCGCAGGATGTGCTCATCGCCGTCGCCGAGACCATCGGCTCGTTCCGGGGCGACGCTCGCTTCACGACCTGGCTCGACCAGGTCGCCCGGTTCAAGGCCATCGCCCATCTTCGCCGCAAGCGCGACGAGTCCGATGTCGACGACATCGAGCCGTCCGACGCCGTGCGCATCTCGTCCATGTTGGCGGATCGGGCGACGCTCCAGACCCTGCTCGTGTCGCTGCCTGAGCACTACCGCCAAGCGGTGATGCTGCGCGACGTCGACCAGTTGTCCTACGACGATCTCGCCCGCCGCCTCGAGATCAACCTCAACACCGCCAAGAGCCGGGTGGCGCGGGGGCGAGCCCTGCTGGCGGCCAGGTTGGTCGAGCGCTGATGGCTCGCACCCCGGAGTGGATCGGGCGGTATCAGATCCGGGAGGTGATAGGCGCTGGCGGCTTTGCCACCGTCTATCGAGCCACCGACGAGAAGTTGGGCGCCGACGTGGCGTTGAAGGTCCTGGCCGAGAACCACAGCTTGGACGCCGGCGTGCGCGAGCGGTTCATCGAGGAGGGCCGCCGCTTGCGGCGGGTCCGCAGCTCCCACCTGGTGACGGTGTACGACCTGGACGAGACCGAGCGGGCCCAGCCCTACCTGGTGTTGGAGTGGGCCGACCGTGGTGACCTCGCCCGCCGGGTCGCAGAGGCACGTCGGCACGGACGCCGGCCGGGGCCCGAGGACGCTCGGACCGTCGCTCACGCCATCGCTGCCGCGCTCCGCGTGCTGCACGGCCAGCAGCTCGTCCATCGCGATCTGGCGCCGAAGAACCTGCTGCTGTCCTCGGACGGGTCGCCACCCGAGGGACCCACGATGGCGGTGGCTGCACCATCACTCCGCTCTCTCGACGGGTTGAACGTCCTGGCCCCGGACGACATGGTCCTTCTGGCCGACCTCGGGTTGTCGAAGGATCTCGCGGTAACGTCCGGTCTCACGGTGGCCGCGGGAACTTCGGGGTTCACGCCACCCGAGCAGCGGGAGAGCGGCGGCACGGTGGATCGGCGGGCCGACGTCTGGGCCGCCAGCGCGCTGATCGTCTGGTTGGCCATCGATCGACCGCCCGACGACGCCGGCGGCTGGCGACGTGAGTTGCGAGACGCCGGCTGGCCGCCCGGGGTGTCGGGGGTCCTGGCCCGTGGGCTGGCCAGCCGACCCCGGGACCGGCACCCGACCATCGACGAATGGTTGGGCCGTCTGGACGAGGCGCTGCATCCTCCGCCCCCGAGCCCGCAGGCCCCACCCGCGGGGGTCGCGGCGCCGCGTCGTCGTTTCCGGGGCCGCAAGGTGATGCTCCTCGTAGTGCTGGGCGCGGCGCTGCTGTCCGGGGTCGGGTGGGCCGCCGCGACATGGCTCCAGGACCGCGGGCCGGAGGTCCGCATCGAGCTGTTGGCGGAGGGCGGGGCGCGCACGACCGTCGAAGACGGGGACATCAGGATCGTCATCGAGGGCCCGACGGACACCGATGTCGACGTCACCGCTCTGCTGACCGCGGAGGTCAGCGGCACCGACACCTGGACCTGGGTCGGTCCCGACGGTGTGCTGGTCCCCGGGTCGGCCTCGTTCGAGGTGGTGGCTCGGAGCCCCGGCCGAACCACAGTCCGATTGCTCGCCACCGATCAGCAGGGCCGCATCGTGGAGGCAACCCACCAACTGCAGGCCTCCTGAGGCCCTGCACCCAGTCGCCGACAACCGGACCGCGGCATGCCGCGTTGCACCAACTCGGTCAATCGCCGCGACGGCCATCGAGTACGGCCTGATGATGTAGGGGATGGGTCCGCTAACGGTTCGCTAGCAGCAGTGGTCTAGATCGACATCCACCGCGTCGCACACCGACCTTCCCGCCGGAGGAGCAGATCGTGACCACGATGGAACACGAGGGCGAAGTCGCTGGGGCGCCGCCCGGTCTGAGCCCACGTCGTCGCACGCTGGTGCTCGGCTCGATGTGCCTGGCTCTTGTGCTGGTCGTCGCTGGGGTGACGATGCTCGTGAACGCCCTTCCGCTGATCGCCGAGGACCTCGAGCTCAGCCAGTCCAAGCAGGCCTGGGTGGTCGACGCCTACGCACTGCCCTTCGCAGCGCTGCTGTTGATCGCCGGAGCGCTCGGCGACCGCTACGGACGGCGCGGCACGCTGCTCGCGGGCACGGCTCTGTTCGGCATCGGCTCGTTGCTCTCGGCGATGAGCAGCGGTGGCAACGAGCTGCTCGCCTACCGGGCGATCACCGGCGTCGGAGCCGCGCTGATCATGCCGGGGACCCTGTCCACGATCACCAGCGTCTTCCCCACCGAGCAGCGAGCGCGCGCCGTCGGCGTCTGGTCGGGCTTCGCGATGGGTGGCGGCACGCTCGGCATGCTCGGCTCCGGCGCCCTGCTCGAGAGCTTCTGGTGGGGATCGGTGTTCGTGGCCGCCGCCGTCATCGCCCTGGTCACGCTGGTCTCGATCGTGCTGACGGTGCCGAGCACCTGCTCGCTCGAGCCGGTCAGCCTCGATCCTGGCGGCACGCTGCTGTCGATCCTGGGCATCGGCGGTGTCGTGTTCGGGATCATCGAGGGCCCGGAGCAAGGCTGGACGTCGCCGTTCACGCTCGGCGGCATCGCGATCGGCGTCGCCGCGCTCGTCGCGTTCGTGTGGTGGGAGCTGCGCGTCGAGGAACCGATCCTGGATCCGCGGCTTTTCCGGCTGCGCGGCTTCGGCACCGGCAGTGCCGGGCTGTTCATCATGTTCCTCGCGATGTTCGGGTTCTTCCTGGTCGGGATGCAGTTCCTGCAGCTGATCCTCGGATACAGCCCGCTGAAAGCAGCCGTCGGATTGTTGCCCCAGATGCTGGTGATGATGCCGCTGGCGACCATCGCTGCACCGCTGTCCCTGCGGGTCGGCCAGCGACGCCTCTGCACGATCGGGCTACTGACCGGCGCAGTCGCCATGGCGTCGTTCGTGGTCCTGGACGCCGACAGCAGCTACTGGCAGTTCCTCGCCAGCATGATCCTGTTGTCGGTGGCCATCGGGCTGTCGATGACGCCGGCGACGACCGCGATCGTCAACTCGCTCCCCATCGCCAAGCAAGGTGTCGCGTCGGCCGTGAACGACACCGCCCGCGAGGTGGGAGTCGCGGTCGGCGTCGCCGTCATCGGCAGTGCGTTCAACATCGCCTACCGCAGCGGGATCGACAGCAACCTCGACGGGGTCTCGCCCGAGGTGGCCGCCGGGGCGCGGGAAGCGCCCGCGATCGCGTTCGAGAGCGCCCGCGGCCTCGGTGTCCAGGGGGCGGACCTGACCCTGGCCGCGCAGGACGCCTTCATCTCCGGGCTCCGCGCTGCCGTGGTGCTCGCCGCGGCGCTGTTCGCCTTGGCGGCGCTCTACACCTGGTGGCGCGCCCCCGGGGTGGCCGAGGCGTCGGTGCCCGACGCCGAGGAGGAAGCCAGCACCTACGGCGTCGCCCTCCAGCCGTGCTGGGGCAGTGGTGCGGGGACGGTCGTCGTACGACCGATACCCGAGCCTGCTCCCGGCTGAGCACGGCGACCGCGCGTCCCTTCGTATCCTTGCGTGGGTGCTGCGTTCGGCGGTGGTGTGCGCGGTCTGTGTGATGGTGATCGCCTGCTCGGGAACCGACGACCGCGCCAGCGAGTCGGGGACCACGAGCACGGAGCGCCCGGAGGTGGCATCGACGTCGACGACGCCCACGGTGTCGACGACCGTGCCTCCTGCGCCAGCCTCGCTCGCCCGCCCGGAGGTCGCCGACGACGCCGCCGGCATCGGCGACCAGCTCGTGACCGCCGAGCGGGCGGTGCGCGACCCGGGCACGGCCGAGGAGGAGCTCGCGGGTTGGGCGCACCTCCAGCAGGTCGCGTATCGCGCGCTGGCAATGAGGCCGGAGTGGGATGTCGTGGTGTTGGCCGGCGTCCCTCCCGAGCTGCACGACGCGGTCATGCTCAATCTCGAGGCCCGGCGCGAGCTGCGCCAGCTCGTCTCGACGGTACGCGACACGGTGCCAGCGTGGCGGATCGTCGATCCGCCCGCGGCCGACGTCCTGGTCTCGGCGTACCAGGCGGCCGAGACCGAGTTCGGGGTGCCGTGGGAGTACCTGGCCGCGGTGAACCTGGTCGAATCGGCGTTGGGACGGATCCGTGGCACCAGCGAGGCGGGCGCCCAGGGCCCGATGCAGTTCCTGCCCGACACATGGGCCGCGTACGGTGAGGGTGATATCGACGACCCCCACGACGCCGTTCGCGCCGCAGCGCGCTACCTCGCCGACTACGGCGGCGCCGACGGGAGCCTGGCCGACGCGTTGTACGCGTACAACCACAGCGACCACTACGTCGCGGGCGTGACTGCGATCGCCCGGGTGATCGAAGCCGACGTCGCGGCGTTCAGTGGCTACTACCACTGGCAGGTGTACTACTTGACCACCTCAGGCGACGTGTGGTTGCCCGCCGGCTACGTGGCGACCGAGCCGATCCCCGTGACGGAGTACCTGGCGACCCACCCGCAATAGCGACGACGGCGTCAACCGACGACGAAAACCGAGACCCGAACGGAGGTCCTGCGGGCTTGGGGTGACGCCGGTGATCCAGCACCGTGCGTACGCCGCTCTCGGAGCACTCCCCCGATCACGCCCGGCCGGCCTGCCCCGATAGGTTGCTGATCCGGCCGCTGTGATCGAAGGCGACGGCCATCTCCCCGTCCGGTAGCTGCAGCCGGACGGCGGTTCCGTCAGTGCCCGCCGCCGGTAGCCCGCGCAGCCGGGCGTACGAGGCCAGCGCACGGCGGTGGTCGCTCACCATGGCCGTGCCGAGGCTCTCGGCGACGACCCGCAAGCATCGCGGCGGCGTCCATCGGTGTCAGCGTACGCGCCCACGCCTCAGCGAGAGCACGGGCTGGGCTGCTGATGCGATCCATCCGGAGGGCGAGCCGTTGATCGGCGCTCGAGTCAAGGAAATCGCTTGTGGGCGCCGTGGGGCGATGGCAGGGTGCGATTCTCGCCTGCGACCCGGGAGGTCTCGACATGACAACGCGCTCCGTCCAGGCCCCCGCAGCCGCGCCACATCCGATGCGGTAGGCGGCCCCCGCGCCGCCCCGGGCGGCCTGGACAGCACCCGACCCATCCGTCTCGTGCTGATCACAGGAGCGCCTCGTGCCCGACAAGACCGTCCGCGACTTCGTCGCGGCGTACCTGCGGCCCTACCGGCCGCGCCTCGCGCTGCTCGCCGTCCTCTTCTTCGCCGGCATCGGCCTGCAGCTCGCCAACCCCCAGTTGGCGAAGCTCTTCATCGACCAAGCATCGGCCGGCGCGCCGTTCGACCGCCTGATCCGCATTGCCGGCGTCTTCCTCGTCGTCGCCTTGCTGACCCAGGTCGCGGCCGTCGCGGAGGTGTACGTGGCCGAAGACCTCGGCTGGCGCACCACCAACGCGCTGCGAGTCGACCTGACCGCCCACGTCCTCGCCCTGGACGACGGATTCCACGCCGACCACGGCGCCGGGGAGCTGCTGGAGCGCATCGACGGCGACGTGACCGCCATCGCCGGGTTCTTCGCCCGCTTCGTCGTGCACGTTCTCGGCAGCGCGCTGTTCCTCCTCGGAGTGGTCGCCATGCTGTGGCGCGAGGACTGGCGGATCGGCGGCGTGCTGACCGCGTTCGCGCTGGCGAGCTTCGCCTACCTAACCCGCGGCGGGGGGTTCGTCGGTCGGCGGTCGCACCAGTCCCGGGTGGTCAACGCCGACCTCAGCGCCTACCTCGAGGAACGGCTGTCGGCACTGCCCGACATCAAGGCCAACGGCGCCGACGAGGCCACGATGCGTGGTCTCCACGCGCGGCTGGCGGCCCGGTTCCACGTCGACCGCGACGCGCTGGCGTCGGCGTCGATGTTCTCGGGCGCCGCCAACAGCGCGCTCGTCGCCGCCACGGTGGCGGCGCTGGCGACGGCGGCATGGCTGCAGCAGTCGGGGGCGCTCACCGTGGGCGGCGTCTATCTCGTGTTCCGGTACACGGGGATGCTGCGCATGCCGCTCGAGCGACTGTCGCGGCAGATGAACAGCTTCCAGCGGGCGCTGGGTGGCATCGTGCGGGTGCGAGAACTGCTGGCGACCGAGCCCCGCATCACCGACGGTGCCGGCGCCGATCTCCCCGCGGGCGCCCTCGCCGTCGAGCTCGACGCCGTCGACTTCGCCTACGACCGTGAGCGGGTGCTGAAGCACGTGTCGTGTCGCGTCGAGGCCGGTCACGTGCTCGGCCTCCTCGGCCGCACGGGCTCGGGGAAGACGACGGTCGCCCGGCTCCTGTTACGGCTCTACGACGTCGACGGCGGCGTGGTGCGGGTCGGCGGCATCGACGTGCGCGATCTGCGAGTCGACGACCTGCGGCACCGCATCGGCCTCGTCACCCAGGACGTGCAGCTCTTCGCCGGGACACTTCGCGACAACGTGCGCCTGTTCGACCCCGGCGTGGACGACGACCGACTCGTCGCCGTGTTCGAGTCCCTGGCCCTCGGCGAGTGGTTGGCCGAGCTGATCGACGGCCTCGACACCGTGCTCGGGCCGACGGCGCGGGGCATGTCGGCGGGGGAGGCACAGCTCGTCGCGCTCGCCCGCGTGTTCCTCGGGGACCCCGGGCTGGTCGTGCTCGACGAGGCGTCGTCGCGGATCGACCCTCACACCGAAGCGCTGTTGGAGCACGCCATCGACCGGCTGCTCGTCGGACGGACGGGCATCGTGATCGCCCACCGGCTCCGGACGATCGAGCGGGCCGACGAGGTGCTCGTGCTCGATCGCGGACAGGTCGTCGAGCACGGCGACCGGGCCGGGCTCGCCACCGACCCCACGTCGCGGTTCGCCGAGCTGCTGCGCATCGGCATCCCGGAGGTGCGGGCATGAAGCACGTCGCGGCCCTCATCCGCTACACGTGGCGCTACTTCACCGGCTGCACGGCATTCGGGATCCTGCTGTTCTGCGCGGCGCCACTTGCCCTCGGGCTGGCCACCCGGGCGTTCTTCGACAGCGTCGCCGGCGAGCCACCCGGTGCCGTGTGGGTCGCGGTGGCGGTCGTCGCCGCCATCCAGGCCGGCGAGGTCCTGAGCGAGCTCGCCGTCGGCCGGACGTGGAGCGGCTTCTGCTACCAGACCCACACGCTGCTCCAACGCAACGCGCTTGCCGGGATCCTGCGCGGCTTCGGCCGGTTCGGCCTGCCGGTCGCGCACGGAGACGCGATAAGCCGATTTCGCGACGAGCCACCCAGCATCACGATGGGCTCGATGGACGGCGTTGCCGATCTCGTCGGCCGCGGGCTGTTCGCCCTCGTGGGCGGCGCGGCGATGTGGCGCATCGACCCGGTGCTCACGCTGGCAGCCTTTGCGCCGGTGATCGCCTCGAGCGCGGTAAGCGACGCCCTCGGCACCCGGTCGGCGGTCCACCGGGCAGCAGCCCGCGAGTCGACCGGCCGGCTGTCCGCCTTCCTCGGCGAGCTGGTCGGCGCCAACCTCGCCGTGCGGGTGGCGGGTGCGGCTCCCCACGTCGTGCGCCGGCTGGCCGAGATCAGCGACATCCGCCGGCGGCTGTCGCTGCGCGACCGGGTGTTCGCCGAGACGGTCAACTCGATGAACGTCCACCTGGTGCACGTCGGCACCGGCGCCGTGCTCCTGCTCGGTGCCGAGAAGATCCGCTCCGGATCGTTCTCGGTCGGCGACTTCGCCCTGTTCGTCGTCTTCCTCGACCAGCTCACCTACCTGCCGGCCGAGATCGGGCGGGTGCTGACCGAGCTGAAGCGCACCCGCGTGTCGATCGACCGCCTGCACGCGCTCATGCCCGGTGAGCCGCGGGACGCCGTCGTCGCCCCGGCCCTCATCCACGTACGAGGCCCGCTCCCGCCCCTGTCGCCCCTGCCGCCACCTGCGGCGGCCGACCGGCTGGAGCGGCTCGACGTCGTCGGCCTCACCTGCGTCCACCCGAGCAGCGCGCGGGGCGTGACCGACGTGTCGCTGTCCCTGGAACGGGGCTCCTTCACCGTCATCACCGGCCGCATCGGGAGCGGAAAGACCACGCTGCTGCACGCCGTGCTCGGCCTGCTCCCCCGCGACTCGGGCGAGATCTTGTGGAACGGCAGACCGATCGACGACCCGGCGACGTTCCTGGTACCGCCCCGGGCCGCGTTCACACCCCAGGTACCGCATCTGTTCAGCGAGACGCTGCGGGCCAACCTGCTCCTCGGGCGCCCGGCCGCCGAAGGGATGGTGCGCGACTCGCTGCGGGCGGCCGTGTTGGAGGATGACGTCGCTGCACTCGACGCGGGCCTGGACACAGTCGTCGGGCGGCGCGGCGTGAAGCTGTCGGGCGGTCAGATCCAGCGGGCGGCGGCCGCACGGATGTTCCTACGGGACGCCGAGCTCTACGTGCTCGACGACCTGTCCTCCGCCCTCGACGTGACCACCGAGTCCGAGCTGTGGCGGCGGCTGCTGGCCCGCCGCGGGCAGGCCACCTGCCTGGCCGTGTCGCACAGCTCCATCGCCCTCGCCAACGCCGACCGGGTGGTAGCACTCGACAACGGCCAGGTGGTGAGCAGCAAGTGCCCGGCTACCGGCCAGGAAGCGATCGCGGCAGCCCGAACGAGGGGAGCACGCTCGTGTCGAAGCGGGTGATCGCGCCGATCCGGTCGCCGGTGAGGCTGAGGACGTCGAGCCCGGTCCCGTGGCGGATGCCGCCGGTGGGAGTGCGAAGGTAGACCCCGAACGCCAACTGGCCATTGGCCCTCGTCGGCACCAGGTCGTACTCGCGGCGCTGGCGCCCGACGCTGGCCAGGAAGCGGGCCACGGCGTCGCGGCCTTCATACTCCAGGGGGATCGGCGGCATGGAGATGCGGGCATCGGCGGTGAGCAAGGCGACCAGCGTCTCGAGGTGGCCGGAGTCGTAGGCGCGCACGTACCTTGCCACGAGGGCCTGCTCGGCGGGTGAGTCGGGAGCAAGAGCCGGCTCGCGCTCCTCGGTGGGCGGCAGGCGGCGTCGCAGGGTGGCGCGGGCCCGTTTGAGGACGCTGTTGACCGAGTCGACGGTCGCGTCGAGCATGCCGGCCACCTCGGCGGCGCGGTACCCGAGTACCTCGCGCAGGATGAGCACGGCGCGCTGGCGAGCCGGCAGGACCTGCAGTGCGGTCACGAAGGCCAGGGAGATGGCCTCGGTCTGTTCGTAGCGTGCCTCGGGACCGGGTGGCCTGCCGGTCGCGCCTTCGAGCAGGGCGTCGGGATACGGCTCGAGCCACACGACCTCGCCGAGGCGGGTCGGTTCGGGCGGTTCGACATCGGGGTTGGCCCACTCCTTGGCCGGGCGTCGCCTGGCCGAGCGGAGCGCGTTGAGGCACCGGTTGGTGGCGATCCGGTAGAGCCATGTGCGGATCGAGGCGCGTCCCTCGAACCCTCCGAGGCCTTGCCAGGCGGCCAGCAGCGTGTCCTGGAGGGCGTCCTCGGCGTCCTGGAAGGATCCGAGCATCCGGTAGCAGTGCACCTGGAGCTCCCGACGGTGCGGCTCGGTCAGCTCTCGGAACGCGTCGCCGTCCCCGGACTGCGCCCTGGTCATCAGGTCGGTCGTCACCACCACTTCACCCTCGCATCACACCTCTCGTCGTCCGGGTTCACCTCGGTATCGACACCGGCCGAGCCGCGAGTGCCAGGCCCACGAGCTGTTCGCCGTCGCCGATCACGACCATCGACCCGCCGTCAGCCGCGGTCGCGAGCACCGACGGCTCGTCGACCCCCTCCTCGATGTCGCCCAGCAGGTGGCCGTCGGCGTCCAGCAGGTGGGTGAAGCGCCGATCGTCGCCGGCCTCGTCTTCGGGGTCGTTGGTGACCACGATGCCGTCGTCGATCCGCTGGTAGCGCACCCAGTCGTAGGCCGAGACGGCAGGGGTGCGGTAGCGCCACAGCTCGTCACCGGTCGGCGTGTCCCGGGCGACCAGGGTGTGGTACACGTCCTCGCCTATCAGCTCGGACTCGTCGACGACCAGGGTCGTCTCACCGACGACCCTCGCGTTGCGCATGCAGCACCCCTCGGTCACGTCGAGGACCTCGAGCGTCCGGGGATCGTGCATCACCAGGGCAGACTCGGACGCCACCACCACTGCGCCGCCGGAGCACCTGACGCCCGCGGCCGGCTCGGTGGTCACCGGACCGACCACGGGCTCGCCGTCCTCCGGCGAGAGGACCGCCACCCGTGGCGTGGTGTCGTCGCCAGGGTCGTCGGACCACAGGGTGGCGGCGCCCGACGGGGTCGAGCACGGAGCGCCGGCCGCTGCTGGCTGGTTCCAGCGCCGCTCCCCCGTGGCGATGTCTATGGCCTGGAGGCCTCCGCTCTCCGCGATTCCCCGAGCGAGAACGACACCGTCGGCAATCACGGGCTCGCTGTCGTCGGGATCGAGAGAGACCCCGTCCCAGACCTGCTCGCCGCTGGCGCCGTCGAACAGGGCGAGCTCGTCGCCACCGTCCGATTCGGTCCCGGACAGCCGGGCGGCGACCATGCCGTCAGCGGCGCCCAGCGCCTGGACGCGACCGGTGCCCAGGTCCCACAGCTCGTCGCCGGTGTCCAGGGCGAAGGCCCGCAGCCGCTGGTACTGAGCCACGAACACGCTGCTGCCGTCCACCACGACTTGGGGTGTGTCGGGATCGGGCCCCTCCGGATCGGGCAGCTCCAGCGTCCAACGCTGGTCGACCGTCACCTCGCCCAGGCGTTGCGTCTCGGGGACCCCGCCGCCATCGCGCCGCAGCCATAGCGCCCCGGCTACGACCACGAGAACCACGGCGACACCAGCAGCGATCCCGACCCGCGGCGACCGGAGCTTCGCGGCGATGCGCATCGTCGACATCCTGGCAGGCCACGGTCTCGACCCGGGGTCGCGTCCGTGGGTCGCCCGCGGTCGAAGTAGGGTCCGGGCGCCGGACGACCGGTGCACGCCCGACACGACGCGCCGGGCTGTCACGTGCAGCCGTGGATCCCGCCCGAGCGAGATGGATGTGCCTGATCGATGACGCGCCGCCTCCCACTGCTGACAGGGCTCCTGGTGGGGATGGTGGCGGGAGTGGCGGCCGGGGCGCTGTGCCTGCGGGCGGCGCGCGACCGGTGGGGCGGGCCCATGGTCGCTGCCCGGCGCCGCCCTCCGACTCGTCGTCGGCGCCGTCGCAGCCACCACACCCACCCGAGGCCTACGCACTCGGCCCTGCGGCCAACGGGGTCGGCGCGCTGGCCTTCGGGATGCTGGCGGTCGTGCTGTTCGTCACCGGTACGGTCGCCGGCCTGGTCGTCGGCCTCCGCCACGCCCGTGGGCGCAGCGACGGGCGGGCCTGACCTACTCCTGCGGGATGGCGGACATGTCCATGTAGATGAACGACCACTGGTGTCCGTCGAGGTCGCGGAAGCCGGCCATGTACATGAAGCCGTCGTCCTGGGGATCCCCCAGACCCTCGGCTCCGACAGCCAGCGCCTTGGCGAGCAGGTCGTCGACCTCGGCTCGGCTCTCGGCCGACATGCCCACGAGCACCTCTCTGCTGGTGCTGGTGTCGGCGACGTCCTGTGGGGCGACGAAGCCCTTGAAGAACGGTTCCACGGCCAGCATGACCGAGGTGTCGTCGCTGATGATCATGCGTGTGGCGTTGTCGTCGGTGAACTGTGGATCGAACGAGAAGCCGAGCTCGGTGAAGAACTCGGTGGACTTGGTCAGGTCCTTCACCGGCAGGTTGATGAACGTCATCCTCGACATCGTGGTCTCCTCTCTCGGCGCCCTGGCTATCGGGCCGACGAGGCTCTGACCGGACGACGAGGCCGAACTCATCGGTGTCGCTCTCGGGCAGGTCTAGGGCTTTGCGGCCGTGGAGTCCAACGATCGCTCACCAAGGAGGTGCCGTGCGTGGGTGATCGGGCTGGGTCAGCAGGTGTTGAGCATGGTTTGTAGGGCTGAGCGTTCGGCTGTTTGGAGGTTGAGTCCCCAGGTGTGTTTGGTGCCGATCCACATGCGGGCGTAGGTGCAGTGGAACGAGGTGCGGGTGGGTCGCCAGGAGGCGGGGTCGCGGTCGCCTTTGGATTGGTTGGAGTTGTCGGTGACCGCGACCAGCTGTGGCGTGGTGAGCGAGTTGGCGAAGCTCTGGCGTCTGGTGGTGGTCCAGGTGTTGGCGCCGGAGCGCCAGGCTTCGGCGAGGGGGACGACGTGGTCGATGTCGATGTCGGATGTGGCGGTTTCGGTGATGCCGTCGTAGGGGCTGAACCAGTTCCCTGAGGTTGGTGCGCAGTTGGATCCGGTGGTGACGTTGGTGCCGTCGCGATCGAGCACGGTCTCGCGGGTGTTGCAGGTCCCCGAGACGGTGGTCCAGTGGGGGAACAGGTCGCGGGAGTAGCCGGTGAGGCTGCCCTCGGCGCGCACGGTGAGCGAGTTGAGCTGAGCCTGTGCGGTCGAGGCGCTGGGGATGTTCGGCGGCAACGCGCCCGACGGCGACGCCGACATGACGGTGAGCACAAGGGTGATGACGGCCGCCACCGCGACGGCGAGCACGCGGCCGCGCTGTGGGACGTACGAACTGGACACTTCCCCCCTTCCAGAACGTCAAGTAGTCCGGGTTTGCGTCGACCCTCCCCGGCTGGGCGACCGTCGGGTTACTCGTCGACGGCAAGCACGCGAAACCCCAGAAAATCACAGCAAACCGGACCTTTTCGGTCTGCTCACCATCGTTGACACGAAGCCGCGGGTTGCACAACCCCTCGGCGCGGGTTGATCGCGGCGGTGCCTTGGCAGGGTGGATTTCCCACTCACCGACCCATGCCTCTCCGGCCGCCAACGCCGAGCAGGACGGCCGGTGGTCCCGCGTGTGCAGACTTCGCTATCCCTGCCAGCGTCTCAACCCGCCACCCGTCGCCTGCTTGGCGAACGGCCTGACCTCGTGCTCGTCAGGGCGGCGGGTCCTGTTGCAGGTATGCCAGGACCGCGCGCACCCGCCGGTGATCGCCCTCCGACGGCGGCAGGTCGAGCTTGGAGAAGATGTTCGCGATGTGCTTCTCGACGGCGCCGATGGTGAGCACGAGGAGCTCGGCGATGCCGGCGTTGGACCGGCCCTCGGCCATGACTCCGAGGACCTCGCGCTCGCGCTCGGTCAGTCGGTCGAGTGGGCTGCCCTGCCGGTGCCGCGAGACGAGCTGCGACACGACCTGGGGATCGAGCGCCGTCCCGCCCTGGCCGACGCGGTGGACCGCTTCGATGAACTCGGCGACGTCGAAGACCCGGTCCTTGAGCAGGTAGCCGACCCGGCCACGGCCGTCGGCGAGCAGCTCGGCCGCGTAGGTCGGCTCAACGTACTGCGAGAGGATCAGTATCGCCGTCTCGGGATGGTCCGACCGGATCCTGAGCGCGGCGCGCAGTCCCTCGTCACGGAAGGCGGGAGGCAGCCGGATGTCGACGATCGCGAGATCAGGTCGCTGCTCGGCGACGCTCGTCGTCAGCGCGTCGGCGTCACCGACCGCGGCGACCACGTCGAGGTCGTTGTCCCGAAGCAACCGGCTCAGCCCGTCGCGCAGAAGCAGCTGATCCTCGGCGATCACTACTCGCACGGCAGCTCGGCACGTACTGTCGTCGGACCACCCTCGGGGCTCACCACCTCGAGTCTTCCATCCAACGCTTCGACACGCCGACGTAGGCCCAACAGGCCCGTGCCGGCCGGGTCGGCACCGCCGCGGCCGTCGTCGGTGACCTCGACCACGAGCTGGCCGTGGCTACGTCTGATCTGGACGTCCACGCGGGTGGCTTCGGCGTGCTTGCCGGCGTTGGCGAGCGTCTCCGCGGCGACGAAGTACGCGGCGCTCTCGGCGGCCGGCGGCGGCCGCTCGCCCTCGACGGAGACGTTGACCCGTACCGGCGAACGAGCGGCGAGCGCTGCGACGGCTGCGCCGAGACCCCGGTCAGCCAGGATCGGCGGATGGATGCCTCGGGCCAGGTCACGCAACTCCTCCAGTGCTTCCCGCGCACCGTGTCTCGCCTCCACGAGGAGGCGCCGAGCACGCTCTGGATCCGTTGCCAGCTTCTGCTCGGCCATGCCGAGACTCATCCCCAGAGCCACCAGCCGAGCTTGTGCCCCGTCGTGGAGATCCCGTTCGATCCGGCGCAGCTCCTGCTCCTGGGCGTCGACCGCGCCGGCGCGGGTGGTCGTGAGCACGTCGATGCGTCGCTCGAGCTCCGCGCTGCGCGGCGCCATCAGCTTGACGACGAGGTGGAACAGGACCGGAACCGCGAGCCCCAGGATCGGCCAGATCGGCCAGAAGTAGCCGCCACCGCTCGTGGTCACCACGACGATCGTCCAGATGAGCGTGAGGAACAGGGCGAGCGCGGCCGCGACGCCCGCGTGGATCGCGAAGGCGCGGCTGAGCCGGGCTGGGACGAGCTGCGGTCTGGTCCGTATCAGTGTGACCCAGGCGTTGATCGCCAGCGGCAAGCCCAGCACGAGCATCGGCCACATCGGCCAGAAGTAGTCACGGGTCGTCAGTGCCCAGATCGTCACCAGCAAGGTGCTTATACCGGCCACGACGACGCCGTGAACCACCAGGCCACGCCCGAGCTGCGCATCGCTGAGCGGGCGATAGTCGTCAGTCATGTTGCCTCCAAGCAGACCGTAGGCAAGCCGGCGCCACAACGCCGCGAACGGCCGGACGAGGTTGGCGACGAGCACGAGGAGTGCCAGGCCAACCGGGATGAGCAGCAGCGTCTCGGGGAGGGTGTCGGCGCGCCAGATGCCGAACGCTCGCTCGCTGCAGCGGTCCGAGAGCGGCGCCCAGCCCGCCGCGATGGCGGGCCGGGTAGGACGGCATGGCGAGCAGCTCACGCGCCGTCGCGCTCTCGGCCCGCGCGGCCAGGTCGGCGAACACGCCAGAGCGGACCACGACCACGACGACGAATGGCGTGATCGCCACCGCGACCGTGAGCGTCCACCCGGCGATCAGCGCCGCCATCCACACCGTGCCGAAGGGGATCGCGGTGCCCAGGAACAGCAGGCCGCGGTAGGTGTCCCGGCCCGTCAAGGCCACCAGCGGTCCGCTCGTCGATGCCCCTCGTCGGCGCACGTCGTCGGTGAGGTCGTCCATCTCGCCCACGACACTGCCAGCGGGGGGTGCCGATGGCAGTGGAGCGCCCCGGCGTCTTCGCGGCGGCTACCTGCGGGTCGTGCAGTCGGGTTATCCCCTGTGTCGATGCCTGTGTCGATGCCCCTCGTCCGGCGGCGAGGCCCTGCCGCGACTCGGCACGCGACGACGAGAACCCGCGAATCGCGCCAAGGCGGCAGGTGGAGCCTGAGGCCCCTCCTGCCGCCAGCGTTGCGGACGCGGTCCGGTCGAGATGCCTAGCGGGGTGTCTAGTCCAGGACCGTGAGCTGCAGCTCGACGTCGAACTCGTCGCTCTCGGAGACGTCGGCCGAAGCGCAGTGGGTGATGGCGACCTTGATCCACACCTCGTCGGCGTCGATGACGACGGGCTCGGTGTTCTTGACGAAGGTCTCGTCCGGGGCGCCACCTGGGAAGGGGGCGTTCGCGTAGTCCTCGTCGCCCTGGTCGGTGAGGTAGACGTTGGGGCAGACCGGGTTGGTCTGGTTGCCGGCGTTGCCGGTGAGGATCACCTCGCCCTGGACCTCGCTGCCGGGCTCGATCTCGAAGCGATAGAAGTTGACCTCGCCGCCCAGCGCGGTGTCGACGTAGGCGGTGTCGGTCTCTCCGGTGTCGGCGTCCCGGGGAATCGGCGCGCCCTCCAGAGCGATGCCGCTGGTCTCGTAGCGCCGCGTCTCCCGCGTGGACACGTCCTCGAGGGTGTCGGCCAGCTCGGTCGCGTCGGCAGCGTCGTAGAACTCGCCGCCACCGGCCTCGGCGATGCATTGCAGCTGCTGGCGCGAGGCGTCGTCGGGGAGGGCGAAGCCGACGGTGTGGATCACCAGTTCGACGCCTTCGGCCCGCACGTCTTCGGCCACCTGGCAAGGATCGGGCGGGGCGCAGGTGTCCTCGCCGTCGGAGACCAACAGGATCGAGCGCGGTCCCTCCGGTGGCAGGTCGTCGACTGCCTGCTGGAGCGACAGCCCGATCGGCGTGAACCCCATCGCCTGGTACCCGTCGATGGCCTCGTTCAGGCCAGCCCGGTCGAGTGGCGCCACCGGCGCGATCAGCTCGGTGTCCTG
This sequence comes from Acidimicrobiales bacterium, assembly GCA_050744325.1. Taxonomy (GTDB): domain Bacteria; phylum Actinomycetota; class Acidimicrobiia; order Acidimicrobiales; family VFJN01; genus DASXTK01. The sequence goes on along the minus strand of JBOGHK010000222.1, from coordinate 20,075 downwards.
GCAGCCGTTCGCACGATCGGTGTTCGGATACCGGTGGCCGTACACCCGCAGACCGACGTTGACGTCGTCGGGCAGGGAATCCACGACTCCGTGGAGCGCTCGCTTGGCTCCGTCGATCAACGGCTGGCCGCTGGCGTCGACCTCGTTCATCGAGCCCGACGCATCCATGATCAGCAGCAGCGCACCTTGCGGCTCCTCGGGCTCGTCGGTCTCCTGGGCCTGGTCGTCGGACTCCTCGGCGTCATCCGGGCCCTGCGCCGACTCGGCGTCGCTGTCCTGCTCGTTGGCGGTCGTGGTGGCGGTGTCGACGTCGGCTGCTTCGTCCTCGGAGGTTCCGAAGGAACATCCCGCGATCGACAGGGCGGTCAACACCAGCGCCATCCCTGTCCGCCTCTTGTTCATGAGCATCGTTCGACTCCTTGGTCGATGCGTCGATTGGTCGGCGGCAACGTACGAAGCGGATGTCCCACCAGTAGGAGAACGGTGTCGCAACGCTGCGACAGTCGACGCGATCTCGGCACGAGGTCATCCGGTGGGCAAGCGGACGCCGACCACCGTGCCCTGGCCGGCCCGACTCCGGACCCAGACGTTCCCGTTGTGGCGGGACACCACGACGCGGACCAGGGCCAGGCCAAGGCCCATGCCCGGCGTACCTCGGGCCGCCGAACCCCTTGCCAGCTCCTCCCAGATCTGGTCGACCTCGTGGTCGGGGATGCCGACCCCGGTGTCGGCCACCTCGACCACCACCTGGTCGTCCTCGTCGCGTGCCCGGACCTCGATGGCGTCGCCGGGCCGGGTGAACTTGACCGCGTTGACCAACAGGTTGTGGAGAGCCAGGAACAGCAGGTCACGATCTCCCGGTACGGTGCCCAGGGGCCAGGGAGCCTGCGGCAGGGTGAGGCTGATCCTTCGATCACCGGCCGGGGGAAGTTCGCATATGGCGTCGTTGACCTCGCCGAGCAGCTCGGCGAGGTCGACCGATACCCACTCGAGCGACCGGGTCTCCAGCTCGGCCAGCTTGCGGAGGTCCGCGACCAGGTCGGCAAGGCGGCGGGTCTGGGAGGCGATGCTCTCGACGGCGCGCACCGCGGGACCGTCGGGGGATGTTGTCGCAGCCTCCGCGCCGGGAGGCAGGTTGGCCAGCCCGGCCTGGATTGCCGTCACCGGGTTCTTCAGCTCGTGATCCAGCCGGAGCAAGAAGCGGTGGTGATCCTGCGATGCTGTCCGGGACGCCTCCTCGACCCCGGCGGCTCGGGCATCAGCCAACCGCCGCGCAACGAGACCTGGTGCAGCCAAGGCCACCGAGACCACGAGGCCGAGGATCGGTACCGCGATCCACAGTCGCGTCTCCACGAACACGTCGCGGGTGGGCTCTTGCACCCGGACCACGAGGGCACCCAACGCGCCGACAGCTGCGGGGACCACGACCCACCGGTGCGACAGGTGGGTCACGACGAGCCCTCGACCTTCCCGCAGAAGCGGTAGCCCAGCCCCGAGACGGTCTCGATCCACGCGGGGTCGCTGGGATCGTCGCCCAGCTCCCGACGCAACTCGGCGACCCGGTTGTCCACGGCTCGCGTGCCGACGGGGGTCGTGAAGCCCCACAGGACGTCGAGCAGCCGCTCTCGGGTGAGCAGCTCGTCGGGATGGGTGACGAGGTAGTCGAGCAGCGTCAGAGCCTTCGGAGTCAGCGTGACCTCGTTGTCGCCCAGCCACACCCGGCGTGCGACCCGATCGAACCGCAGCCTGCCGCTGCGCAGGGTCCCCGCGGTGCTGAGCGGTGGACGGCCTGGACGGGCCCGGCGCAGCACGGCACGGATCCGTGCTACCAACTCCTGAGGATCGAACGGCTTGTTGAGGTAGTCGTCGGCTCCTTCCTCCAGTGCCATGGCCCGCTCGCCCGCCTCGCCGACCTGTGTGAGCAGGAGGACCGGGCACCACTGGCCCTGGCTCCGCAGCTGGCGGAGAACCTCACGCCCGTCGACGCGCGGCATGAGCACGTCGAGCACGCACAGGTCAGGGTCGATCGATTCCGCCGCAGCCAGTGCCGCCTCACCGTCATGCACCACCTGGACCCTGAACCCGGATCGCTCCAGGAACGGCGCCAGGTTCGCGGTGATCGCCACCTCGTCGTCAGCCAACAGCACGACCGGCCGGTACGTCTCGTCCTCCTGTCTCGCCATGTCACCTCCCAGCGCCACGCGATCGTAGGACGGGTCTCACCGCGGCCGACCGTCGATGGCGCTCCTCACTCTCACCGAGCACCACGGCTGACGAGCGGCGCCGGTCGAGCACGTACCGCCAACCAGTCGAGCACGGACCGCGACACCCTCGCCGCAGCGGCGGCCGGCGGCGGCCTGAGCGCGACGCGGCGGCGCCCACGCACTAGACAGGGTTCGATGACCACCCCGACAGGCCGCACAGCCTGAGCCGGTGCGCTTTCGCCTCATACCCACCGACGATGCCTTCTTCGCGTTGTTCAACGACTCGGCAGCCAACGTCGCCGAGTGCGCCCGCCGGCTGCGCGACGTGCTGGCCGACCCCTCCGACCCGGCGTTGCACGAGAAGGTGGCCGCGTGCGAACACCGCGGTGACGAGCTCGTGCACACGATCCTGCAGCGGCTGAACACCACGTTCGTGACGCCGTTCGACCGCGAGGACATCCATGCCTTGGCCGAGGAGCTCGACGACGTCGTCGACGACCTGCTCGAGGTCTCGCACCGCATGCAGATCACCGGCATCACGACCGCGCTGCCCGAGCTCAAGGAGCAGGCCGACCTGGTGGTGCTGTGCGCCGCCGAGACCGAGCAGCTCGTCTCCCGCCTCGAGTCGATGAAGGGCGTGCAGCCGCACCTCAACGCGATCGACCGGCTCGAGAGCGAAGGCGACGCTGTCCACCGCCGCACCCTGGCCCGGCTGTTCGGCGGCGAGTTCGACGCCCTCGACGTGCTGCGCTGGAAGGACGTCATCGAGGCGATGGAGGGCGCGCTCAACACTCTGGAAGACATCTCCGACGTGGTGGAGTCGATCGTGCTCAAGCACGCCTGACGTCGGCCTGTCCGGACTGCCTGCGCCCATGGAGCTCTCACTCGTCCTCGTCATAGCGGTCGCGCTCGGGTTCGACTACGTCAACGGCTTCCACGACGCGGCGAACTCGATAGCGACCGTCGTGTCGACCCGGGTGCTGTCACCCCGCATTGCGGTGGTGTGGGCGGCGTTCTTCAACTTCGCCGCGTTCCTGGTGTTCGGCGACGAGGTGGCGTCGACCATTGCGAACGACGTCGTGGTTCAGGACGTGCTGTCGATCGGGGTGATCTTCGGTGGGCTGGTCGGCGCGATCGTCTGGGATCTGATCACCTTCTGGTTCGGGCTACCGACCAGCTCGTCGCACGCCCTGGTGGGCGGCATGGCCGGAGCGGCGGTGGCGAAGGCGGGCTTCGACGTGCTGATCTCCGAGGGGCTGCGCAAGATCGGGGTGTTCATCATCCTGTCGCCGCTCATCGGTCTGGCGATGGCGCTGGTCATCACGCTCGGCATCTTCTGGGCGTTCCACCGCAACCGGAGGATCGAACGGCTCAACCGGGGCTTCCGCATCGGCCAGCTCTGCTCGGCGGCCGCGTTCAGCCTGGGCCACGGTGCGAACGACGCTCAGAAGACGATGGGCATCATCCTGGCGCTGCTCATCGCCGGCGGGCACGTCGCCGCGGATGCCTCGACCCCCCTCTGGGTGGTGCTCGCGGCGCACACGGCCATCGGGCTGGGCACCCTCACCGGCGGCTGGCGCATCGTCAAGACCATGGGGTCGAAGATCACCCGGTTGCAGCCCGTCGGGGGCGTGGCGGCCGAGTCGGGCGCAGCCCTCACGCTGTTCGCCACCTCGGCAGCCGGTATCCCGGTGTCGACGACGCACACCATCACCGGTGCGATCGTCGGTGTGGGCGCGTCCCGGCGGCTGTCGGCGGTGCGCTGGGGCGTTGCCGGACGGGTGGTGTGGGCCTGGATCCTCACCATCCCGGGTGCGTTCTCCATCTCGTGGCTGACGTTCCAGGTGGTCGACCTGCTCTCATGAGGCGCTGATGGACCGACGGGCGATCTTCTTCTTCGGTGCGGCGGTCGCCTGCTTCCTGATGGTGCCGTTGTCCGACGGGTACGCGTGGGTGTCGACGACGGTCGGGGCCGCGTACGTCGTGCTCGGCCTCGGGTCGTGGCTCGACGCCCGCTCGCACCGCCGGCTCTGACCCTCTCCGTCAGTCGTGCGTCGTCAGGTCGGCGTCCCGGCGCTGCCGGCGACCGCCAACCAGTCGATCCAGAGCTTGCGGGGGTCAGTGCGATCGATCGTGACCGAGACGCTGGTGCCGGGCACGCACTGCGCGATCGCCAGGGTGTTCACCTCGGACAGCACGCCCGCGTCGAAGGCGCGGCCATCGGCCGGGGTGACCACCAGCTCGTTGCCGGCAGCATGCTCGACGCGCTGCTCGGCTCGGCGGACGGTCGCTCCGAGACCGCCTCCTGACCTACGGGCGCGGTCGGTCGTCGTCGGCGCGGCTACTCGATGAGGCGGTCCCAGTCGGGGATGCTGTCGACGACCGGCTGCACGAAGCTGTCGACCTGGTCCGCGGCCTCGTCGTTGGCGTCGCCGCACACACCGAACTCGGTGTCGACCACGGTGTGACCCTGGTCGCTGACCCTGATCGACCGCGACGTCCCGCCATCGCAGCCGTCGTCGCCGGCATCGACGTCCAGCTGCTCGAGGTCGTCGACGTTGCCCGCCAGGTCGTCCCACACCTCGGCGGGGACCGGCTCCGTCGTGTCCTGGAGGACGTCGCCGTAGCTGTCCACCACGACGTGCACCTCGTCGGGCTGGATCGTCAGCGTGTAGGTGCGGTGGAACTCGGGAGGCACGGAGCTGTCGCCATAGCGGTACTCGATCACGGCGTCGCGGCTCAGCTCCGAACGGCGGGCATCGGCCGAGTCGTCGTCGCCGCAGGCTCCCAGAGCCACGGCCAGCCCCAACAGGGGTAGGACCAGGAGGCCGCGACCGCGGTGCGAGAGCGCTCGATCACCGCTCACGGGCTCGCACCTGCCCTCGAACTGCACAGGGTCTCACGCTAGACGCGGTCGCGGCCCAGGTCCGGGACAGGAGACGACAGTTGAGACCAGCTCGAGACTGACGGCACCCTCTACGCCCTCAGCTACAACACGGGCGACTCCGTGGTGACCATCGACCCCGACGCCGCCGGCCACCTCGGTCGCGGGCACGCCGAGGTTCACCGGCTGACGCCAAGCCCGTGCCGGCGGGGTCGCTGTCAGACAAGGGCGTGCATGCCCCAGCGGGCGGACCAGGTCTCGGCCGGGCCGAGCACGATCAGGTCGATCCCCGTCTGGAGTGCGTTCGGCGGGCAGGTCATCGGCTCGACGGCCACCGCGCGGCCGCGGCCCGGGTACCGGTCCGGCGTGAACACGTGCACCCAACGGAACACCGGGTCGGCCCACAGCTCGACCGCGCCGCCGTCCGGTGCGGTCAGCTTGTGTCTCACCAGGTGGTCAGGATCGTCGGGTGCGGGTGCGCAGCCTCCGAACGGGAGGTCCAGGTCGACGTCGACGAGCTTGCGGCCGGCCCGGAAGTCGTGCTCGCTGCCGTCGACCCGCTTGGGATCGCCGGTCGGCACCTGTCGGTCGGCCTCCACCGCCTGCACCGTCGTCGCCGCCAGCCGGAGGGTGCACTCGTCGGTCGCCGCGTTCCCTGCCCGGAGGTAGGGGTGTACCCCCAACCCGAACGGAACCGCGCTGTCGCCGACGTTGGTGACCGTGTGCGTCGCCACCAGCCCGTCGGCGACGACCTCGTACCGCACGGTCGTCTCCAACCCGACGGGCCACCCGGGCTGGACGTCGATCCGGACGCCGAGCGTGACCGACGACTCGGTCCGGTCGACCGGCTGCCACGACAGATGTTGCGCCAGCCCATGGATCGCGTTCAGCCGCTCCGGATCGGTGAGCGCCAGTTGCTGGAGCTGGCCGTCCCACTCCCATCGCCCCGACCCGACGCGGTTCGGCCACGGCACAAGCACCGCGCCGCAACCCATGGGTGGGCGCGTGTCGGCGGGGTAGGTCTCGACATAGGGGAGTCCGTGGACCTCGAACGCTCGCAAGGACGCCCCGACCTCGTTCACCGTGGCCTGCGCCGCACCGAGCCTGATCTCGAACTGCTCACCGTTGGCGGTCATCGGACATGATCCCCTACTGCGACAGGGCCGCGACCGCGGCGTCGGCTGCAGCCCTGGCGGCGCGGTGGGCGTCCGTGCCCAGGCGCACGAGGTGGGGGATGCGCCATGGTCGGCGGACCACGTAGCGCAGTGCCGCGCGGAGGTCCGGCGTCCCGTCGGCGCGGGCCATGGCCGCGACCGCGGCGTCCACCGAGCCGTCGGTGGCGTTGTCGCTGATCGCACGGATGACCGCGTAGGGACAGCTACGCCGCTCACAGACGGCGGCGACCGCCGCGGTCTCCATGTCGATCGCGGCGAACCCCTTGCGTTGCAGGTCGGCGAGCACCTCGGGCTCGGTCTGGAAGCTGTCGTAGGTGACCAGCCGACCGTGGACGGCGACCGGATCCCACGTTGGCGGGTGGTATTCGCCACCCGTCCCACCGTCGACCACGACCTCGGGCACCAGGACGTGTCCGATCGGCAACGTCGCATCGATGCCCCCGGCGATGCCGACGACCACCAGCAGGTCCACGTCGTGCGACTCCAGCACGCGCTCGGCGGTGCGCGCCGCTCCGGCCATCCCGACACCCATGGTCGTCGCGACGACCTCGTGACCGCCCACCCTGCCGGCATAGGTGGGGGCAGCGGGATCGGCATCCGCGTCGGCGCCCGTGCGCCGGATCCCGGTGGCCCGGACGAACGGTCGCAGCTCGGAACGCATCGCGGCGAGGACGACGACGGCCACACGGTCATGATCCCAGTTCGAGCACGACGACGGAGGCAGGTCGGGACGGGCACCCCACTGGCCGTGCCCGAACACCCGCTCGACGCCGGTCGCTGCGGACAGATCAGTAGCTGATCACTGATGGCCTCAGGGCCCGACGAGCTGAAGATGGGGGTCGTGCGGGAGGACCATCGCGACGAGGACGCGGCAGCGGCGGCGGCCGCAGCCAACACCGGTGGCGCTGCTGGCGCAGCCGCCTACCTGCTGGCCAGAGGCGGCGGGAATGGTCCCCCCGAGCCGGGAACCGGTCTCGGCACCGACCTCGCCGATGCGGCGACGGACCTCCTCGCCTCGTCTGGCGACAAGGGCGGGCTGGTGGGGCCGGCCGACACCGCCTCGCACCTGCCCTGGTACCGCGCCCTGTGGAAGCGGCTGGTCAGCGCTCTGGGAGCGAAGGGGGCGCTGCTCGCGCTCGTCGGCGCGATCGTCGTGGTCGCGCTGCTGGTCACGACCGCTGTGGTGGTCCTGTTCGACTACGGCATGGATGCCGCCGACGACGTCGAGACCACCGGATCGGGCGGCGGCGACAAGGACGACGACACCGACCACCAGTCGGGTGGCGGCGACAAGCCCGACACGACGACGGCGGCGACCACCTCGGCGGACGCGACGACGACCACGAGCGCACCGGACGAGGACGAGGCCGCGCCGGGGACACCGGGCCCACCGGGCGACACCCAGCCCGATCAGGATCCAGAGGTCACCACACCGACGACCGCGTCGTCGACGACCGTGCCGACGACCACGCAGCCGCCGGCGCCCGCACCGCTGGTCCAGCGGTTCACGGCCGGCTGGAGCACCTCGGACATCCAATGCCCGGCCAACATGTACGGGATGACCCTCAGGTGGTCCAGCCGTGACGCCACGTCGGCCACCCTCGCCCCGGCTGCCGGCTACACGAGCTACCCGAACCTCGCAGCCAGCGACACGACGACTGTCTGCGGCCGCATGCGGGAGACCTGGCGTCTGACCGTGGCCGGCCCCGGGGGGACGGACGAGGCGACCGTCCTCACCCCCTATTTCGGCTGAGCTCGCCTCGGCGCTCGCGCGTGGCGGCTCCGCGCCGAAGCGCTGAAGTGCCGCAGCGCCGGAAGGGTGGCTCAGGCCCGCTTGTGGTGCTCGTCGACGGCCACGGAGGCCGCGAAGGCGAGCAGTCCTGCACCCCAGGCGATCCAGGACGGCACCGCGAGCCCCACGGTCACCAGCACCGCGCCGGTCGCAAGCAGCAGGAACACCGCAAGCACCGTGCACGCCTCGGCGCGCCGCACCGCCCGGAACCGCTGCACGAACGAGGGATCGTCGTCCGCCAGACCCTGCTCGATGCGCTGGATGGCGTGGCTGATCTGATCGTCGTTCACCGGCCACCTCCTTGCTCGGTAGCCTTGCCCGAACTCTGCCATTAGTTTACTCAACCGTATAGGAAAGGATGGTTGTACGTGGCCCGAACACGGACCGACGACCGCCAAGCGGACAGGGTCGGCAGGCGGATCCGCGGCCGCCCCCGGGACGGCGCGGCCGATGCCGCCATCCTCGACGCCACCGAGCGGTCACTGGCCAGCAGGGGCTACGAGGCGATGAGCATCGAGCAGGTCGCCGCCGCCGCGGGTGTCTCGAAGCCGACGATCTACCTGAGGTACCGGTCGAAGGCCGAGCTGGTCGGCGCCATGATTGACCGGCTGCAGCCGCCGCTGCCTTCGGTGAGCGGGCGGTCGGCCCGTGACGACCTGGTGAAGCTGATCCAGATGCAGGAGCAGTGGGTCGACCTCCACGGGCTGCGGCTCGTCGCGGCCGTGTTCCTCGAACAGACCGACCATCCCGAGCTGCTGGAGCGGTTCCGTCGCCAGGTGGTCGTGCCCGCCCGGGCGGCGTTCAAGCGCGCGCTGGCGGAGGGGATCGAGCGCGGCGAGCTTCGCCCCGGAGCCGACCGCAGCGAGGTGGTCGACGCGCTCACCGGCGCCTACTGGGCCCGGGCGTGGGCCAGCGGGCCGCCGACCCGGGCCTGGGCGCAACGCCTGGTCGACGGGATCCTCCTCGGGCTAGGCGCGTAGGTCAGATACCCGCACCGCGTTCTGGGTACTGGATCCGGCACGAGTCGCTGGGATCTCCGTCCACCGAGCGCATGGGGTATCGGCATGACCAGCCGTGGCACCGACAAAGGCCTGAGCGTCGACGAGGCGATCCGTGCGCTGCTGTTGCTGATGCCGCGGCTGGTCGGCCGCATCAGACGGACCCCGATCCCCGACCGGCTCCGATCGTTCTCCCTGACCCCGCGACATCTGTCGCTGCTGTCGTACCTGGTGTCCGACGGCCCGATGGTCGTCAACGAGCTGGCGAGCCGGCTCGACGTCGCGCCGACGACGGTCAGCCTGATGGTCGGCGACCTCAGCCGCCAGGGCATCCTCGAGCGCGGCGACGACGAAGCCGACCGCCGCCGGACGATCGTCAGCATCGCCGACGAGCACCGGTCGGGGGTCGAGGACTGGCTCACCACCGGGGGAGAGGCCTGGCGCACTGCACTCGAGCCGTTGACGCCGGCCCAGCGCCAGGTGGTCCTCGACACGCTTCGGACCTACCACCAGGAGACGGCCGGCGCGGACTGACGGCTAGAGGCGTACCGGCCGGAACACCGGGCGGATCGGGGCAGCAGAAGCACACCCGCCGGGCTATTTTCCCGTCCGTGGCCCGCCGAACGTCTCCTGACGAGGCACTCGCCATGCGGCTCGTAGCAGGCGACGATGAGGCTCTCACCGAGGTCTACGACCAGTACGCGTCGCTGGTCTTCGGGCTGGCGCGCCGGGTGACCGGCAGCGAGGCGTTCGCGGCGGACATCAGCCAGGACGTGTTCGTCAGCCTGTGGTCGCACCCCGAGCGCTTCGACCCCGAGCGGGGGTCGCTGCGCGCCTACCTGGGCTTGCTCGCCCACCGCCGAGCGGTCGACCTGGTCCGCAGCGAAGCGACCCGCACCGCCCGCGAGGAGGCTGGGACCCGCGACGCCATGCTCGTCGAGCCCGCCAGGTGGGAGCGACCCGAGTCCGTCGACGACGAGGACCTCGCGGCCCGCGTGCGGCGGGCCGTCGGTCGGCTGCCCGAACCGCAGCGTGAGGCGCTACGGCTCGCCTACTTCGGCGGGCACACCTACCGGTCGGTGGCGTCGGTGCTCGGCATCCCCGAGGGGACCGCGAAGTCTCGATTGCGTATGGCGCTCGATCGGCTGTCCGACCTGCTCGCGGCCGAGGGTGCGGTGGAATGGACCTGACGGCTCGGCCTCCGGACGACGAGATGACCCGGCTCGTCGTCGAAGCTCTGGCGTCCAGCGAGACCGAGGAGGCGCCGGCGCCGCTGCGGGCACGGGTTCTGGCGGCGGCGCAGGCCGAGCGACCGGCCGGCCGTCCCCCGGGGGTCAGGCTGCCGTCGCCGCTGGAGGCCTACCGCCAGACGGTCGACGATCTCGATGAGGTCCTGTCACGGCGCCTCCCGGCGGAGTGGGAGGCCGTGGTCGAGCCGTACGGCTGGACGGTCCAGGGCATGGTCGGCCACATCCTGGCCATCGAGCGCCTGCTCGGCACCAGGCTCGGCGTCGACCGGCTGGACGTCCCTCCCGAGGTCGAGGTCGACCACATCGGCATGACTCAAGCGATCGTCGCTGCTCAGGAGGGCCGCGACCCGACCGAGACGCTCGTCGAGTGGCGACGGGCAGCGCGCCGGGTGCTCGACGTCCTCGCGGCGGGCGACGCGAACCTCGACGACCAGGTGAGCGTCCACGGGCTCACGCTCCGGTGGCGCGACCTGCTGGTGGTCCGCAGCCTCGAGCTCTGGACGCACAGCGACGACATCCGCCGCGCCATCGGGCGGCCGATCGTCGCCCCGGACGCGGGGCGGATGGCTCTGATGACCAACCTCGCCGTGCGGAGCCTGCCCTATCGCCTGGCGGCGACCGGCGGGCACGCGGGCTCGGGCAGCGGCGGTGTCGCCCGGATCGTGCTGACCGGGGTCGGCGGCGGGGTCTGGGTCCAGCCGTTCGGGCAGGGCGACGCGGCCGCCGAACCCGACGTCCGGATCGTCGCCGACGCCGTCGGCTTCTGCCGGCTGACCGCGGGACGCCTCACCACCGACGAGCTGGCTGCGCGCATCGACGGCGACCACCGCCTAGCGGCCGACATCCTGTCGGCCACCGCCGCCTTCGCCGTCTAGTGGGGTGTCTCGTGACGCTCGCCCGGGAATCGGCGTGCCATCCAGCGGCGTCGGGGGCCGTCGATTGTCGGCGTTGTGTTGCGAGACACCCCACTCGCCCCCGCCGCTGGTCCGCGACGGTCCCGAGCCTGGCCCTGGCGTCGACAGCGCCCTTGGGCGGATTCGATCGTGATCGAAAGGGGATTGCCTGCCCTTGGCGTACCACGGACGATGACGATGCGGACAGGCCACGGCGAGTCACCCAGCCTCGTCGGGCGCGTATCGGGATGGGACGAGGCGTCGGCGCGATGAGGCAGACCAGGTGGACGGCGATCGTCACCACCTTCGTGGCCGTCCTTCTGGCGGCTTGTGGTGGCGATGGCGAATCCTCGTCCCATCCCGAGAGCGCGGACGGCGCGTCCTCCGGTGTCGGCGACGAAGGGTCCGGCGGCGATCCGGCGTCAGGCGCGGCCGCGTCGGGCTCGGCGGAGGCCGAGGTCCTCGACGCCTACAGGGCGGCGAAGGAGGCCATGCGCGCGGCATTCGACCCACCCGACCCTGAGGACCCCGACCTCCTGGCCCGTTGGGACGGCGAGGCCCTCGGCCGGGCACAGGACATGATGCGCCAGCTGCAGACAGGTGGCATCTCCTGGGCGGGATCGGTGGAGATGGACCCGACCGTCGTCGTCGTGAGCGGAGAGACCGCCGTCGTCCGCGACTGCGTGAGCGACAGCGTCCAGGTCGTCGACACGGCCAGCGGCCAGCCCGTCGGCCCGGAGACCTCGTCGGTCGTCCACGTCGAGAGCGACCTCGAGCGGGAGGACGGCACCTGGAAGGTGGTCCACGAGGAGGAGTTGAGCGAGTCATGCACGCCCACATGAGAGGTCTCGCCGCCGGGGTCGTCGCCCTGCTCGTCGCCGCGGCGTCGGTCGGCGTGCTCCCCGGCGTCGGCCCGCAGAGCCGGCCGGCTGCCGCCGCCCCGTCGGACTGCGGGTGCAGCGGCCCCGTCGAGTGCGTCACCGCGGGTCCGGGCAGCATCGACGGCCTGCTCGAGTGCGCCGGCGAGCAGTACGCCGAGCTCACCCGCTACGACCGCGAGCCCCAGACCTGCGCCGAGCCGAACCGGGCCGATCCCGGCGTGCTGGCCTACACGGGGACGGTCCAGTGGGTCCTGATCTCCGAGCACGTCAACGCCGTCGTGCGTGAGGGCCTCGGCGCCGACTCGGGGCTGGCCTACAACCTCGTCTGCGTGCCGGACCCCCACTACGCCGCCGAGGGTGCCGAGATCGCGCCCAGCATCTACGAGGTCCGGGTCTTCGACGCGATCACTCCCGAGACCCTGGCGTGGCTGGCGATGGACCAGTTCTTCCTCGGGTTGCCAGCGCCGGACGTCGAGACGAACCCACAACCCGTGACGCTGGTCAACTTCGACACCTGGCTCGGCGTAGCGAACATCGCCCCCGGCCCGCGGACGTCGCCGACCATCTCGGTACCGGGTCCGCAGGGCGGCTCCCGCATCGAGGTCTACGCCGTGGCGGAGGCCACCTCGATCGAGTGGGACATGGGTGACGGCAGCCCCCCGTTCACCTGCCCCCTCCACGAGCAAGTGCACCCGCCGGTCTGCAACACCTACCGCTACCAGCGGTCGACCGCCGGTGAGCCCGCCGAGACGTTCTACGGCACGGCGAGCATCGTCTGGCTGGGCCGCTACTTCGTCAACGGCGTCATGCAGCCCGACGAGCTGCCCGTCCCCCAGGAGACCGCCTTCGAGGTCCAGGTCGCCGAAGCCCAGGCGCTCAACACCGACGGGCGGGACTGAGCCCCATGCTCCGATGGTCCGACGAACGAGGAGTCCTCGCGGAGGTCAGCGGCGGTGCCCGTTAACGTCCCCACGCCGGACGGCGGCGGCGCGACCCCCGCGACGTCGAGCGCCAATCCGACCGCGCTGCTGGCGGCGTCGCAGGTCGTACAGGACGGGTTGAAGACGCGCCTGGAGGATGCGCAGTTCGGGCTCCACGACGAGATCGCCGCGTTCAACCGCCTCGACCAATCGCCCGACCTGATCGAGGCGGACTACGAGCTGGCGAGCCTCGCCTACCACGGGGTACGGATCGGCGATGAGATCGACACCCATCTCAACCGCGTGGCGGCCGCGTTCTTCGAGGCGGGCTACCCCGTCGGCGACGCCCTCCTCGCGTGTGACCCTCCGGTCCATGTGATGTGGACGATCGGGGCAGGGTCACTCGACGCCGAGCTGGCTCGTTGGGAGACCGTCCCGTCCTCCCCGACGACCCTTCCGCCACCCATCGAGTTCGACGGGGACCAGGTCCTGGGGCCTGACGGGGAGTGGTACACGGTCGTCACCCGCCCACCCCCCGGGTCGGCACCGTGGCTGGGCACGTCGCCGGTCCAGACGTTCGACTTCGGGAACCCGGACTATGCGATGGGTGCGTCCGCTCGCATGCTCCTTCTCGGTGCGGCGCCGGACCCCATCCTGCGCTTCGCCCCACCGGGCGCCTACGACTATGTGGGCTGGGACGCGGACGGGAACCTGGTCGTCGGTCAGAACGCCGCCGACCAGCGTCCGCCGGGCCTCCGGCCGCCGCATCCGACCGACGAGCTGTACCTTCCCGACGCGCCTCCGCCGCCGCCCGGCGTCCCGCCTCCCTATTGGCAGCCCTCGCGAGGCGGCGGAGCGGTCGGCGGCGGCGTGGACCTGGCGCAGGGAGCGCTCGCCGGTCTGGGCCAGTCCGCGCACGAGAGGTATCGAGGCGTCTATCGGACTCAGGCGAACTTCTATGTCGACCCGGTGAGCGGCGAACGGGTCGCGGTGGTCGACGCGGCGCAGGTCTACTACGACGCCGACGGCAACGTCATCGTGCAGCACGGCCGGCTGTCGTTCGACGACCCGGAGCATCCCTTCGTCCCTCTGGACGTGGCGGAGCCGCCATCGGATCAGGCGGCCTACCGCGCGGGCAGCCAGGTCGTCATCCCTGTGGAGGGCGACTGATGGTGGAGCCTGCGGCCGGCGGGCCCACGTTCCCGGTCGGCGCCGCGGAGGCGCTCGCGAGCCGGCTGGACACGTTGGCCGCCGACCTCGACGAGGCCGCACGCCTGCGCGTCGAGGCACGGGACGGCATGCCCGAGTTCGCGGGCCGTCACGCCGACGACTACCGCGCCTGGGTCGGCTCCTATGCGGAGATGATCGCCGACTACAGCGAGAGGTTGCGCAAAGCGGCCGGACGCCTGCGCGACGCCGTCGACGAGCACGGGGCGGACCGGCGGCAATGGTTCGACATGGGCCAGCCCGTCTGACACGCCGCTTCCTCCGGCGTCCGTCCGTCGCGAGAACCGCGGCGGACGAACGCCGTACGGGAAGGGACGTCGTCAGCGCAGGAGGTAGTCCACCGCCTCGCGCATGACGGTCTCCCGGGTTGCCGCGTCGGTGATCCCCTCGAACCCGAAGCCCATCAACAGCGTGTCGTCGGTGGCGATCACCGCACCCTCGGGGAAGCCCACGCCGGCGATGCGGGCGAAGTCGGTGAAGTTCGGCCCGCTGCCCTCGGGCGGCCCGGTGACCTCCCATCCCGCGGCGTCGGCTTCGAAGTCCGTGGACCCCTCACCGGTGGACACCACGATGTCGTCGACGAACACCCCGAGGCCCTGCGTGGCCCAGTCGTTGACGTAGGCGATGGACACCTCGACCTGGCCGCCCGCGTAGGCCGACAGGTCGACGTCCCACTGCTGCCAGCCCCCCGAGCTGCCCGAGGCCGCATGCCACTCGCCGGTCGTGCCCGTCGCGGTGCACGTGTCCGTCGCGGGGTCGAGGGTCTGGTAGTGGTCGAGGTGCGGATGCAGCTCACGCCACCCCTCGGGGCAGCTTGCCCCCGGGGCCTGGGTCGTTTGCCCGTTGAGCTCGG
Organism: Acidimicrobiales bacterium; assembly: GCA_050744325.1. GTDB lineage: Bacteria > Actinomycetota > Acidimicrobiia > Acidimicrobiales > VFJN01 > DASXTK01. The sequence goes on along the minus strand of JBOGHK010000222.1, from coordinate 4,998 downwards.
GCAGCGTGGTCCAGTCGTCCTGGCCGGGGGTCCGGGCCTCCACGAACAGGTGGTCCCATTCGACCTCGGTGTCGTAGGACGTCCAGAACGACAGGCTTGCGCCGCCGGCCGGGACGGTGATGGTCCTGCTCAACCGCTTGTAGCTGACGTCGGCAATGCCGGAGTACACGTACTGCGTGCCACTGTGGGGGTCGAACGGACCGCCGGGCCGGTCGTAGCGACTGGCCGCCCAGCTCTCGAACTGCGGGAAGATCTCGACCGGCAACACGCCGCTGGTCGAGATGAACGACGCGCTGTGGTCCTGGTTCTGGGCGCTGTCCGCACCGTTGAACCCCCAGCTCGAGCCGGTGAACGGTTCGTTGACGCCGTCCACGTCGAACAGGTTGCCGGTGCCCGGGTCGGCGCCGGCGTCCTCGTTGACCAGTGCCGCGCCGAACCAGTACTGCAGCATGTCGCTGACGTTGTCTCCCGACCCGCGCAGCGAGCGGCATCGCGACGTGATCGCCGGATCGGATGTGCACTGCGCGTTCTCGAACGGGTCGTAGAGCTGGGTGCCGTGGCCGCCCGCGTACTGGTGGCCCGCGTACTTGCCGGTGTAGAGCACCCGGCCGCCCTCGTTGACGAAGTCGCGCACGGCCAGGATCTCGCTCATCGCCAGGCTCGACCCGTTGCCTGCCGCCCATCCAGGCTCACGGGTGACGATGTCGTCGCCCGTGTACCAGATCACGGCGTCGTAGTGGTTGAGCACGCCGAGCGTGTCCGGAGCGACGCGACCGTTGGCGTCGACGTCGTAGACGTCGAAGTCGATGTCGTTGGCCTCCAGCGCGTCGGTGTAGAAGGACAGGTAGCTCGGCGCCGTCTGGTCCGCGTAGACGGGCGATGCGCCCGTGTAGTCCTCGGCGGCCATGACCAGCACGTCGTCGCCGGTGTCCGAGGCAACCGTGTAGGTGAACGACTCGCTGCGGTGCCGTCCGCTCTCGAACCAGACCTGCACGGTGTCGCCCGGGTCGGCGCCGCGGACCTGGCCGCTCATCACGCGGTAGTAGTTCGCGTTGCCGACCCCGTAGGTCTCGCCGCCGGTCCACTCGCGGGTGCTGGCGCTCCGGGTGCGTCCACCGTTGATCCGGAACTTCACGCTGACCCGGCCGAGGTCGCGCTTGGCGAGCACCCGGACCTCCTGCGGATCGCCGTAGGACACGTCGAAGGTGAAGTCGAACATCGACGACGGGCCGTTCTCCGGGTCGACGTCGGCCTGGTCGAGGTAGAAGGGCTCGAGCTCGATGCCCACCGGCGACTCGGGATCCTCCGGGTCACGGGCCGATCGGGCCAGTCCCAGCGAGAAGTCGAGGGTCTTGTCGAACTCCGCCTGGATCAGTGCCTCGTTGTCGGGGAACACGAACTCGCTGCCGGGGACGCCTTCGCCCAGCTCGGGCGTGAACGCGATGGTCCCCTCGGTGACGTCAGCGAAGTCGGTCGTCTCGCCGTTGGTGACGTACAGCTCGTCGGAGCCGACACCCGGGTCGAAGCCGGGGATCGCCGGGTTCGCGTCGGTGCCCGCCATGGCGACGTAGATCGGGTTGTCGGCATCGGGCGTCCCGACCTGCCAGCCCTGCGGGTAGAGGATCAGGTCGCCGAACGAGTGGAAGTTCGACATGAACCGGGGCTCGATCTCGTCGATCAGGCTCTGCATGGCGACCGTCTCGGGCTCGGAGGCGGCGAAGGGGCCGCGGTAGGTCTCGCTGGAGAAGGCCGACGACGACCCTTCCTCGTCGTAGCTGAAGTGTTCCTCGTAGTTGCGGTTGGGGTCGACGCCGTCCACGCCGCTGATCTGGCCGTCGCCGTTGTTGTCGCGCAGGTTCTTGCGCCACAGCCGCTCGACGTCGAAGGTGAACTGGTAGCCGTCGGGGTTCGCCGAGATCACGAACCACAGCTCGGTGTGGCGCAGCAGGTTGCGGATCTCGCGGTCGCCGTCGTTGTAGCCGTCGACGAACCAGTGCAGCAGGCGGCGGTTGACCTCGACGCTGATCCACTCGCGTGCGTGCTGGTTGGCGCTGTAGAGCACCGCGGGGCGCCGCCCGTCCCGGACGTGGCGTGCCCCTTGGGTGACCTTCAGGGCGATGATCTCGCGACCCTGGTAGGTGGTGCCGATCACCTCGCGCTTGATCAGGCCGGGGTTGTCCGCCGCGAGCTCGTCGAGCTCGTCGCGGATGCCGCCGGGCTCGTCCCACGACCGCCAGACCTCGAAGCCTTCGGCCGCCTGGAGGGCCGACCGCTGGCTGGAGGTCAGACCGTCAGCGTCGCGCTTGAGCTGCATGTCCACACCGAGACGGGCGTCGAGCTGCTCGCGTTCGGCCTCGTCGAGCACGGCGTCGACCCGGAGGTTCGCACCGGCCGGTTCGGTGGCGATGATGTCCACGCCTGCGTCGACGAGCTCGCCGGCCTCGGCGTCGGTGACCGTCGCTGTGTAGACGTCCAGCCGCGCGACGTCCGCCGCCTGCTCGGGCTGAGCTGGCTGTTGGCCCGCCGCTGGCGCCCATTGTCCGAGACTGGCCGCGATCAGGGCCACTGCTGCAAGAACGATCTGGCGCTTCACGATTCCCCCCCGGTTCCTCGCCCTGCCCTCTGCCTTCTCGACTAGACCAAATAGGTCATCCTGTTTCAACAGTTCGCACAATGAATCTTGCGACCGACGCTCAATTGACGCCATACGTGGTCAGCGGATCGCCGATATGACGGACAGTGAGCGCGTTGATTTGCCAATTTGCCTGATCCTGTTGACGAGCCGCTGCGCGACGACTGCACTCGGCAGGCAGAGCCAAGTAGCTCGGTCCGCCGGGGCGAGCATGGCTTCGGGGGGAAGACGCTGATCGGGGCCGGAGGCTCCTGTTGCCGGCGGTGGTCGAGCGCGACCCGAATGGGGGGAACATGCGCACGAGGCTTCGACTCGCGGCGGCCTTGCTGGTGGTCGCCGGGCTGGTGGTCCTTCCCGGGCCTCCGGCCGGAGCGCAGGAGCAGCCGTCGGCGACCGACGTCGCCGCGTTCAAGGAGGAGATGCGGACCTTGGTCTCCGCTGGGGACCTGGAGGGTGCCGACCTCGCGGCCGTCGCCGCGGCCGCGGGTGGCCACGCGGGGCGGTCCGGCCGGGACGGACCCAACGTCCAGGTCAGCCAGAACCAGGACCCGGCGACCATCCTGCGCTCGGGGGCCAGCGAGCTTGCGCTCGCCGCCGACGTGCGCGGCCGGCGGCTGGTTGCGGGCTGGAACGACGCCGAGGGGTTCGCCTTCGCGCCGTTCGTGCCCGGCCAGCCGGCGCTCGGGCTGTCGGGCTACGGCTTTTCCAGCAATGGTGGCCGCACCTGGACCGACGGCGGCGCCCCGCCCGCCGGTACCACGGTCGCCTTCGGTCCGGGTACCGCTGGCCGCAGTGAGACCGGCGTCTATGTGACCCGGGGCGACCCGTGGCTCGACGAGAACGGGCGTGGCGAGTACTTCTACGCGAACCTCGGGGTCTGGACCGACGATGCCGCCACCCCGCCGGCGGGCGTCAGCGTCCACCGGGGATCGTTTGGCGGCCGCGGCGGTCGCGACTTCTCGTGGAACGACTCGGTGTTGATCCAGTCGCCGAACTATCCCAACGACTTCCTCGACAAGGAGGCGCTGGCCGTCGACCGCATCGGCAACCGCACGGCGGTCTACGTCTCGGTCACCAACTTCGAGGAAGTCTGTGACCAGCCCTTCTTCGGCTTCGGCACCATCGAGCTGTATCGCTCACTCGACAGCGGGGCGACCTGGTCCCGGACGATCATCCAGCCCGACGAGACGTTCGTGACCGATCCCGCCGATCCGGCTTGCGGCCAGGACGGCGTGCCGAACCAGGGCTCGGCGCCCGCAGTCGGCCCCAACGGGGAGCTCTACGTCGCCTGGGAGCGGGGTCGTGGTGCCCCGGACGTGGGCGGCTCGGTGCTGCCGCGGGCGACGATCGCGTTCGCCGCGTCGACCGACCGCGGCGCGACGTTCACGGCCCCGTCGACCGTGGCGTCCATCTGCTCGGGTTCGCTGGACGAGCCGGCGGGATACAACCGCACCTCGTCGAACGACTTCCCGCGCCTCGCGGTCGCCCAGTCGGGCCGCCATCGGGGCCGGATCTACCTGACCTATCAGGATTGCAGCGCGACACAGGGATCCGGGCCGTTCGGCTTCGACACCGACGTCTACGTCACCTTCTCCGACAACCGGGGCCGCACCTGGAGCCAGCCTCGGCCGGTCCATCGTGTCTCCGACGGCCGCCAGCAGCTGTGGCCGGTCGTCAGCGTGGGCGAGGACGGCGAGGTCGACGTCACGTACTACGAGATGAGCGACGTCAACGTGACGCCCGACCCTGCCGATGTCGAGTGCAGCGTCCGCACCGGCGGCACGGTGACCGAGCCGGTCTTCAAGGAGAGCACGTTGACCACGTTCTCGGACACGTTCGCGGTGCGGTCGACCGACGGGGGGAGGACCTGGCGCCGGCCGGTCCGCCTGACCGACGTGCGGACCAACTGGTGCGCCGCGACGCCGATCAACAGCATCATCCCGAACTTCGGGGACTACAACACGAGCCTGACCCGCGACGACGAGGTTCTGGTCACCTGGGCTGACGGCCGCAACGGTGGCCTCGTCGACCGGGTGCCCACCGCCTGGTTCCACCGCCGCTAGTCGGAGCCGGCTGCCAGTCGAACCTGCTCCGACGTCGGAGACGAGCCGGCTGAGGGCCTGCCGGCCCACGTCGCTGACGGCCGCCAGCGACGCGCCCTCGGGTCCCAGCCGGCCCGACGCTATGCCAGCCGACGTCAGCTCGGGTCACTCACCTCTGGTGGGGTCACCTGCTGGACGGTGATGATCGGGGCCGGTAGACATCGCTTCGGTGGTCGATCGCTACGACCGTCACACGGTGGCGGTTGTCGTCGATCTCGTAGATCACCCGGAAGTCACCGCGCCTCGCGCTGTGCTTGCCCGCGA
>JBOGHK010000221.1:0-130614 GCA_050744325.1 Acidimicrobiales bacterium | reverse complement strand
CCCGGGGCCTGTCGCCGAAGCTCGCCGGCCTACCGCCGCCTCCGCAACGCTCCGGCAGCGGCCGGCGACTTCGGCGCCACCCGGGCGGCCCCCTCGTTGGCTCGGCCCCACCTCAGCAGGCAGTGCGGGAGAGTGTGTCTGGAGGTCGTCGGGCCGGCCCGCAGAGCGTGCAGAGGGAGTGAGAATGGTGGTCGTGCGGGTGACCTTGGCAGGGTCCCTGTCCCACCGGTGGAGAACGGCCTAAGCGTGGAGGCGGGCCGCATCCATCGCGAGTTGCTGCTCGAAGCGGGTCAGCTGCTCGGCGACCGGAGCCGGGCCACCGCCGCCGCGGGTCGTGCGGCGTTGAACCGGCACACCCGGCGCCAGTAGCGCGGCGGCTTCGGGGCCGAGGTCAGGGTGGGCGGTCACCAGGTCGACCAACTCGTCGCCACCGTCCAGACTCTCGCGGACCAGGCCTCCGACCAGCGCGTGAGCCGATCGGAACGGTAGGCCGCGTGCCACCAGCCACTCGGCCAGGTCGGTCGCCGCCAGGCACGGCGTGTCTGCCGCAGCCTGCATCCGCCCGTGGTCGAACACCGCGGTCTGCATCAGCGCGGTCAGCGCGGCCAACGCCAGGCTCACCTGGTCGACGGCATCGAACAGCGGCTCCTTGTCCTCCTGGAGGTCGCGGTTGTAGCTCAGCGGCAACCCCTTGAGCGTGGCCAGCAGACCCGTCAGGTCGCCGATCACGCGCCCTGCCTTGCCCCGGGCGAGCTCGGCGATGTCGGCGTTCTTCTTCTGCGGCAACATCGACGACCCGGTGGCGTACTCGTCCGCGAGCCGCAGGAACCCGAACTCGTCGGTCGACCACAGCACCACCTCCTCGCCGATGCGAGAGAGATGCACGGCGAGCAGGCTCAGCGCGAACAGGGCCTCGGCCACGAAGTCGCGGTCGCTGACAGCGTCGAGGCTGTTGTCGAACGGCCGGGCGAATCCCAGATCGGCTGCGGTCGCAGCGGGATCGAGAGGTAGCGACGAACCCGCCAGCGCGCCCGCGCCCAGGGGCGAGACATCCAAGCGGCGCACCGCATCGGCTAGCCGGTCCACGTCGCGGGCCAGCGCCCAGCCGTGCGCCAGCAGGTGGTGGGCCAACAGCACCGGCTGGGCACGCTGCAGATGGGTGTAGCCGGGGAGGTAGGCGTCGCCCGCCTCGTGGGCGCGGTCCCTGAGCGCCTGCTCGAGAGCGACCACCCGCCGGGCGACGGTGTTGAGCTCTCGCTTGCACCACAAGCGCAGGGCGGTCGCGACCTGGTCGTTGCGGCTCCGCCCCGTGTGGAGCTTGCCGCCCGCGTCGCCGGCCAGCTCGGTGACCCGGCGCTCGACGGCGGTGTGGATGTCCTCGTCGCTGCGCTGGAACGCCAGCTCGCCCGCCACCAGCTCGCGCTCGACCTGGTCGAGAGCGCTGAGGATCACGTCCCGCTCGCTCTCCGCGAGCAAGCCTCCTCGGGCCAGGCCGCGCACGTGCGCCTGGCTACCAGCGATGTCGTCGGCCGCCAGCCGCCGGTCGAAGGGCAGGCTGACGGTGAACGCCAGCAGCTCGTCGGCGGGCCCGCCGGCGAAGCGGCCGTGCCATAGCGTGCTCATCGGGCCGCCCGGAAAGGGGGTCGGCCGCAAGCCGGCGAGCTTCGGCGACAGGACCCGGATAGCCACCGCGCCACGGCACGGCTGGGGGTCACCGACGTTCCCCGACGCCCTGCACCGCCGCCCAGGTCTGGATGCCGAGGCCCCACAGCCGAACGAACCCCTCGCTGTCCTCGTGGCGGAACCGATCGGCGGCGTCGTAGGTGGCGAGCCCGTAGTCGTACAGGCTGTGCGGGCTCCGCCGGCCGGTCACCTGGCACGATCCCGGCGACAGCCGCAGCCGCACCTCGCCGGTCACGTGTTGCTGGCTGCTGGCGACGAACGCGTCCAGCGCCTCCTTGAGCGGGCTGAACCACAGGCCGTCGTAGACCAGCTCGGCGTAGCGCGACTCGAGCCGGCTCTTCTCGCGGGCCACGTCGCGCTCCAGGCAGATGCCCTCCAGGTCGGCGTGGGCCATGACCAGCGCCAGCGCGGCCGGGCACTCGTAGGTCTCGCGGCTCTTGATGCCGACCCGCCGGTTCTCGACCATGTCGATGCGACCCCAACCATAGGCGCCGACCTGCTCGTTCAGCCGACTGATCAGCCCCGCAGGGGCGAGGGCCTCGCCGTCGATGCTGACCGGTGCCCCTGCGTCGAACCCGACGACGACATCCACCGGTTCGGTCGCTGTCGGGGTGGTAAGCGCCCAGACCCCCGGCGGCGGCTGTGCCCACGGGTCCTCCATCTCACCGCACTCGATCGCCCGGCCCCAGAGGTTGTCGTCGATCGAGTACAGCTTCTCCTTGGTCGCCGTGATCGGGATGTCGTGGTCGTAGGCGTAGAGGATGCAGTCCTCACGAGTCATGCCCCAGGAGCGGACCGGGGCAACGACCTCGAGGTCGGGCGCCAGCGCCCGGGTGGCGACCTCGAAGCGGACCTGGTCGTTTCCCTTGCCGGTGCAGCCGTGGGCCACCGCATCGGCGGCATGGTCACGGGCGGCGGCGACCAGGTGCCTGGTGATCAGCGGCCGGGACAGCGCCGAGACCAGCGGGTACCGGCCCTCGTACAGTGCGTTGGCTCGCAGCACTGGCAGGCAGTAGTCGCGAGCGAACTCGTCGCGAGCGTCGACCACGACGGCCTCCACGGCGCCCGCCGCCAGGGCCCGGGCCCGCACCACGTCCCAGTCGTCGCTGGACTGGCCGACGTCGACGGCCAGCGCGATGACCTCGACGTCGAGGTTGTCGATCATCCATCGGACCGCCACGGAGGTATCGAGACCACCGCTGTAAGCCAGGACCACTCGTTTCACGTTCAGCTCCTCTTCAGAGACCCGCGTACTGGCGCAGCTGCGCTGCCATCCGGTCGCCGCCGATCTGCTCGGCGACCACCACGATCAAGGTGTCGTCACCCGCCACCGTGCCCACCACGCCACGGACGCCGGTGCGATCCAGCGCCGACGCCACGACGTGCGCCGAGCCTGGCGGGGTCCGCAGCACCACCAGGTTCCCCGAGTGGGCGACGTCGACGACGAACTCGCCCAGCACCCGGCGGAGGGTGTCCTCCGGGACGTGGCGTTCCATCGGCAGCTCGGGGATCGCATAGACCGTCGCGCCGCCCGCCACCCGCACCTTCACGGCGCCGAGCTCGTCGAGGTCGCGCGACACGGTGGCCTGGGTTGCCACCACCCCTTCGGCGGCCAGCAACTCGACCAGCTGGACCTGGCTGGTGACCGACTGCTCGGCCAGCAGGCGAGCGACCCGGTGCTGGCGCTGCGGCTTGGTCAGCGTCCGAACGGTCTCGGCGCCGTGCCTCGCGTTCACTGCGCCGATCCCGCCTGGTCCACCAGCCAGGACAGCAGGCCCCGGAACGAGTGGAGCCGGTTGTGCGCCTGCGGGATCGCCCGGCTCTGCGGGCCGTCGACGACCGAGGCGGCGACCTCCTCGCCCCGGTGCGCGGGGAGGCAGTGCATGAAGATCGCGCCGGGTGCAGCGCCAGCCATCAGCCGGTCGTCGACGGTGAAGCCCTCGAAGGCCTGGCGGCGCGCGGCGGCCTGGTCCTCCTGGCCCATCGACGCCCAGACGTCGGTGTGGACGGCTGCGGCGCCGTCGACCGCCTCGTCGGGGCGGGTGACGACGGTCGGCTCGGACCCGAGGGAACGCAGCCGGTCCAGGTCGGCGTCGGTCGGCCCGTAGCCCGGTGGACAGCCGAGTCGGACCTCCATGCCCAGCATCGTGGCGCCGAGGCTCAGCGAGCGGGCGGCGTTGTTGAAGTCGCCGATCCACGCCACCGTGATGCCTTCGAGCTTGCCCCACGCCTGGCGCATGATCAGCAGGTCTGCGAGAGCCTGGCAGGGATGGCCGAGATCGGACAGCAGGTTGACCACCGGCACCGTCGACGCCGCGGCCAGCCGCTCGAGCACGTCGTGGGCGTAGACCCGGCCCCCCAGCGCCGCGTGGTAGCCGGAGAGGACCCGCGCGATGTCGGCCACCGGCTCACGCTCGCCGGCGCCCACCTCGTCGTCACGGAAGGTCAGCGGGTGGCCGCCGAGCTGGATCACCGCCACCTCGCACGAGTGGCGGGTCCGCAGCGAGGGCTTCTCGAAGTACAAGCCCACCGATCGACCAGCGAGGACCGGGGGCAGGTCCCGCGCCTCGGCGCGGTCGAGCACCTCGACCACCTCGTCCGGCTGCAGGTCGTCGATCTCGAGCACGTGGCGCACGGTCACCGGGTCACCGCCAGCTCCGCGGCCTCGGCCGCAAGCACATCGGCGATCAGCTCGAGCCCGTGGTCGATCTCGTCGTCGCTGATCAGCAACGACGGCTCGAAGCGCAGCGCTGTCGGGGTGACGGCGTTGGCCACGACCCCGGCCCGCAGCAGTCGCTCATTGACCGCCTTGGCATCCAACCCGTCGAGCTCGGCCGCCAGCAGCAGGCCGAGGCCCCGGACCGAGACGACCTGGTCGAGGCCCGCCAGGCCCGCGGCGAGGCGCTCGCCCGCGGCTCGGGCGCCGCCCGGCACGTTCTCGATCTGCATCACCTCCAGGACCTTGCGCGCCGCGGCCGCCGCGAGGGGCTGGCCCCCGAACGTCGACGCGTGGTCGCCGGGGCTGAAGGCCGCAGCGACGTCCGCGCGGGCCCAGCAGGCGCCGATCGGCACCCCGTTCCCCAACGCCTTGGCCATGGTGACGACGTCGGGCGCCACGCCGAAGTGCTGGAACCCGAACCAGTTCCCGGTGCGACCCAGCCCGGTCTGGACCTCGTCGACCATCAACAGCACACCCCGCTCGTCACACAGCTCGCGCACACCCTGGAAGTACTCGGTGGTGGCCGGGTTGACGCCGCCCTCACCCTGGACCGGTTCAAGCAGGACCGCAGCGACAGTCGGATCGAGGGCGGCTTCGAGGGCGTCGAGGTCACACCAGGCCACGTGCCGGAACCCCTCGGGCAGGGGCTGGAACGGCTCGTGCTTGGTCGGCTGGCCGGTGGCGTGCAGGGTGGCCAGCGTGCGGCCGTGGAAGCTGGCGTAGGCCGAGACCACGACGTGGCGGCCGCGGCCGCCGTAGCGCCGGGCCAGCTTGATCGCGCACTCGTTGGCCTCGGCGCCCGAGTTCCCGAAGAAGACCTGGCCGGCGGTGATCGGGTCCGCAAGCGCGGGGCTGTCCGGGTGGACCGCCGGCGTCCGGATCAGGGCATCGAGGGCCTGCGCCACCTCGGGACCGATGTCGTTGCCGAACAGGTTGGACACGTGCAGCAGTGTCCACGCCTGTTCGGCGATCGCGTCGGCGACCAGAGGATGGCTGTGGCCCAGGCTGGTGACGCCGAGCCCCGCCAGCAGGTCGAGGTAGCGCCGCCCAGTGGCATCCCAGAGCCAGGAGCCCTCACCGCGGACGAAGTCGACCGGCGGCGGCGGATAGGTGGGCATGAGCGGGTTCATGGCGCAACCTTCGTGATCATGGTGCCGATGCCGGCGTCGCTGAACAGCTCGAGGAGGATCACGTGCGGGATCCGGCCGTCGAGCAGATGCGCCGAGCCGACACCGTTCTGCACCGCATGGAGGGCCGCTGCCGCCTTGGGGATCATCCCGCCGCGCAGGGCTCCGGTCTCGATCATGACGCTGAGCTCGCCGGCCGTGACCTGGCGGACCAGGGTGTCGGCATCGTCGAGGTCGGTGAGCAGCCCGGCCACATCGGTCAGGAACACCACCTTCTCGGCCTGCACCGCCTCGGCCAGCGCACCAGCAACGGTGTCGGCGTTGATGTTGTAGGCCTGCCCGTCGGCGTCGGAGCCGATGGTGGACACCACCGGGATCAGCTGCTCGGCCAGCAGCTTGTGCAGGATCCCCGGGTTGACCGCAGCCACATCGCCCACGAACCCCAGGTCGGCCCGCCTCGCGCTCGCCAGGATCAGGCCGGCGTCCTCGCCCGACAGCCCGACGGCGAGCGGGCCGTGGACGTTGATCGCCGCCACGATGTCGCGGTTGATCTTGCCGACCAGCACCATCCGAGCGATCTCGACGGTTTCAGCGTCGGTCACCCGCAGGCCGTCGCGGAACTCGGGCTCCTTGCCGAGCTTGGCCATCAGCTCGCTGATCTGGGGGCCGCCGCCATGGACCACGATCGGCCGCAGGCCCACCGCCCGCAGCAGCACCACGTCGGTGGCGATGGCCTGGGCCAGCCCGATGTCGGTCATCGCATTGCCGCCGTACTTGACGACGACGACCACGCCCCGGAACCGCTGGATGTAGGGCAGAGCCTCGACCAGCACGTCCGCCCGCTCGGCCGCGTCCTTCATCACGTCGGTCACGACGTCCCCATGTTCTCGTCGACGTAGGCGTGGGTGAGGTCGTTGGTGAGCATCGCCGCCGCCCCGTCGCCCGTCCCGAGATGGCACTCGACGTGGAGGTGGTCACCCGCCATGTGCTCTGCGACCCGGGTGCGGTCGTGGTCGACCTCGACGCAACCCCGGCTGACCACGACCCCGCCGTAGGAGATGGTCAGCGCCGCGGGGTCGAGCGGGACTCCTGACGTGCCCAGGTCACTGGCGATCCGCCCCCAGTACGGGTCGTTGCCGTACCACGAGCACTTGACCAGCTGGCTCTCGGCGACCTTCCGAGCGGCGCGACGGGCATCGGCATCGGATGCCGCTCCCGTCACCATGACCCGCACCACCTTGGTGTGGCCCTCGGCATCCTCGACCATCTGGACGGCGAGGTCGTAGCAGACGTAGGCCACCGCCTCGCGCAGCGCCCCGGGATCGGTTGATCGGCCCGCGCGGCCCCCGGCTCGCCCGCTGGCCAGCAGGACGACACTGTCGTTGGTGGACGTGCAGCCGTCGACGGTCACGGTGTTGAACGACCCGGCGACGGCCTCGGTAAGCATCCGGTGCAGCAGCGCAGCGTCGGCCACTGCGTCGGTGGTCAGCACGGCGAGCATCGTGGCCATGCTCGGCGCCAGCATCGCTGCTCCCTTGGCCATCCCGCCCACGACGAAGTCGTCCCCGCGCCGCACGGACAGCTTGCGGCGGGTGTCGGTGGTAAGGATCGCGTCGGCTGCGGCCAGCCCGGCGAGAGCGCCGCTTCCGCGGTCGGCGGCGACATCGGCGATGCCAGCGGCCACCCGGTCCATCGGCAGCTGCGGCCCGATCAGGCCGGTCGAGCACACCAGGATCTCGTCGGCGGCGCAGCCGACGGCCTTCGCCGTGAGGGCGCACATCGCCTCGGCATCGGTTTCTCCCTGGGTGCCGGTGCATGCGTTGGCGTTCCCGCTGTTCACGACGACCCCGGCTGCACGGCCCGTGGTGGTCGCCAGATGCCTCCGGCTCACGATGACCGGCGCAGCCACCACCTGGTTCTGGGTGAACACCGCTGCGGCGGGGACCGGCGCGCCGTCGTCGGTGGTCACCAGCGCGAGGTCCTGCGCCGCGGGATCCTTGATGCCGCACGCCACGCCGTTCGCGACGAACCCCGCTGCAGCCACGACGCTCACCGGAACCCCCACTTAGTGGGGTGTCTAGGCTGCGACAGCGCCGGAAGTCGCGCGGAGCTCACCATAGCGCCCGGCGTCACGGGTAGATCCCGCTGACGCTCAGGCCCGAGGTCTCGGGCAGGCCCAGCATGAGGTTGGCGCACTGGACCGCCTGGCCCGAGGCACCCTTCACCAGGTTGTCGAGCGCGGCCAGCGCGACAATCCACCCGGTGCGGGGATCGGCGAACGCCGTGACGTGGACGGCGTTGGAGCCGAGGGTGGCCTTGGTCGACGGCGGGCGCTCGCCGACGACGACGAACGGCTCGCCCGCCCACCGCTGCCGCAGGAGGCCCAGCAGCTCGGCGGTTGGCGGCGGATCGGTGCCCGGCGCCGACCGCGCGTAGCAGGTCGCCAGGATCCCCCGGTTCATCGGCGCCAGGTGGGGCGCGAACAGGACTTGCGTCGAGACACCAGCCACCGTGGTCAGGGCTTGCTCGATCTCGGGCGTGTGGCGGTGGGTGGCAAGGCCGTAGGCCGTGAAGTCCTCGTCGACCGTGCAGAAGCTGGTGCCGGCCCTGGGCGATCGACCGGCACCCGAGACTCCGCTGGCGGCGTCGACGACGAGGCCGGTGGCCTCGACGACCCCGGCCTGCAGCAGCGGTGCGAGCGCCAGGGTCGCGGCCGTCACGTAGCAACCGGGTGCGGCGACCAGCGACGCGCCCTGCAGACCGTCGCGGAACAGCTCGGGCAGGCCATAGGCGAAGTGGGCCAGTAGGTCGGGGCGGGTATGGGCCTCGCCGTACCACGTCGGATACAGCGACGGGTCGGCCAGCCGGAAGTCCGCCGCCAGGTCGACCAGGTGCCCGACCCGGCCGATCAGGTCGGAGACGATGGCCTGGGACTCGCCGTGGGGCAGGGCGAGGAACAGCAGGTCAAGCCCGTCGACCTGCTCGGGTGCCTCGTAGCGGTCGAAGACCGCGTCGCCGTACGCCCCCGCGAGGCTCGGATAGAGGTCGCCAATGCGGGTGCCGGCCTGGGAGTCGCCGGTGGCGAGCTTCACCTCGAGGTGCGGGTGGGTGGCGACCAGGCGCAGCAGTTCGGCTCCGGTGTAACCCGAGGCCCCGACGATTCCGACCGACGTCACCGCGTCAGCATACGAAGGTCTGCATATCCATGCAAAGCAATCGTCAGCGTCGGTGGGCCTCGATCGCGAACCGCGGATCGGGGTCGGCGGCGCCGGTCGCCAGCATGGCGAGCCGCCGTCCGATCTCGGGCACGAACTTGAACCCGTGGCCGGAGAACCCGGCCCCGACGACGACCGGACCGACCCGGTCGAGCACGAAGTCGTGGGTCGGCGTCGACGTGTAGAGGCAGGTCGCACTGCTGACGGCCTCGGGCGCCAGGCCAGGGAGCCATTCGGCCACGTAACGCTCCATCCGTGCCGCGCGCTCGGGGTCGAACGCATCCGTGCGCTCGTCGCCGGTGGTCACCGTGCCTGTGTGGTGCTCGCCGATCTTGACCAGCCCGCTCGGGCCCTCGAGGCCGTATCGGACGCAGTCGTGGACGTGGAGGAACGACAGGATCGATGCCGATTCCGCCTGGCCCGCTCCGCTGAGTCGGTATCGACCGGTGGCGCCCGGGCCGTCCGGTGCGAAGCGGAAGAAGAACACGTGCTCTTCGGTGGTCAGCAGCGGCGGGAGCGGGACCCGCGGCAGCAGGCTGGTCGCCCACGCCCCGGCGGTCACGACGACGACGTCGGCGTGGTAGGTCTCGTCGCCGACCTCGACGCGCACACCGTCGCCGCCGTCCAGGGCTTCGACAGCCGAGACCGGGGCATCGAAGCGCAACTCGACACCCGCCGCGGCCGCCTGGCCGGCCAGGCTCTGGAGGGCCTCGGCGGCGCGCACCCAACCGGCCGTCGGCTGCAACAGCACGTCGCTCGCGAAGTGCATCGCAGGCCACCGGCGGTTCGCGTCACCCGCCGCGAGCCGCTCGTATGGCACGCCACTGGCGTCGGCCGCAGCCGCCATGGCCCCGAGCTCGGTGTCGTCGCCGTGCTCGACCGACCCGACCCGGTGAAGCAGCCTTCGGCCCGCGTCGCGCTCGAGCCGCTGCCAGCCATCGTCGGCCGCACGGGCCATCTCGACGTAGGCCAGGTCGGAGTACAGGTAGCGGAAGATGCGCTCCTCGCCGTGCGACGCCCCGCGATGGTGGGCTGGCTCGAAGCGCTCCAGCAGCACGACCGGACGGCTCGGGGCCAACCACCACGCGGTCGACAGGCCCACCGCTCCCCCGCCGATGACCAGCACGTCACAGTGAGATCGGCCCACGATCGCCCTATCCGGCGGCCGGGCGGCGACCCGCGGGGGCCACCACCAGGGCATACAGCCGGTCGGTGCGGTTCATCGGCGAGGTCCTTTCGAGAATTCGTGGAAGTCTGTCAACCGAGTCCGCCTCTGATGCGAGTCATCACATGTGCCCGATGGGGGAGGACAACATTGAATCTGCTGGGGGCAGACATGGCGACCGATGGCGCGAGGGACACGATGACCCACGCGGGGCGTGAGGTCGCCCGAGGCGACAGGCCACGGCGAGACAAGACGGAGAATTTCGACCAGTTCTATCGGCAGGAGTATCGCACCGTGGTCGCTTTGGCCTACGGCCTGTCCGGTAGCCGACCAGCCGCGGAGGAGATCGCCCAGGAGGCGTTCTTGGCCGCGCACCGGCGGTGGTCGCGAATCTGCGATTACGACGAGCCAGGCCTGTGGTTGAGAAGAGTGGTCGTGAACCGGTCGGTCAGCGCAGTGCGCCGACGGATCGCCGAGGCCCGGGCCATGACCCGGCTCCGAGCACGGCCCAGCCTGCCCCTCGTCCTTCCCGAACAACACGAGGACTTGTGGCGCGCCGTCCGATGTCTGCCTGCCCAGCAAGCCAAATCCGTGGTCCTTCACTACGTCGACGACTGTTCGGTCGCCGAGATCGCCTCGGTCCTGGACTGCTCGCAGGGCACCGTGAAGACCCATCTCCATCGAGCGCGTCGCGCCCTGGCTGACACGCTCGATGACGAGGCGCCGAGGAGGCCGCAATGACGACAGACCTTGATTCCCGGCTGAGCGTGGCGGCGGGTGCCCTCCGCCGCTCGGTCGCCGACCTACCCATCGGCGAGCCGCGCCGTCCTGGCCGGTCGCCGGTGGCGCTGGGGTTGGGGGTCCTGGTGGTGGCTGGCGTGCTGGCAGTCACCCTCGCGGTCCGGCCAGGGAGTGGACCGGTCGACCTGGACGTGTCCCCCTCCGCAGAGGTGCAACCGCTGATCGTCAACCCCGTACCCGAGGGCCTCGAGGTGGGTTGGGTCGGCGAGCAGACCGCCCGGGCCACTGCCGGAGCCCAAGCCGGCGTCGAGACCGACGGCGACGCGACCGCCGGTGTCGGCGGAGCGACGACCGCCGGCCCGGTCGACCTGAACACCTACATCTACGGCGACGCCAGCGCCGACGCCCCGTTCGCGGCCAGTGACCTGGTGGTCAACGTGTGGGACTCGTCCACCATCGGCGCCGGGGTCGACACGTACGGCGACGCCGACGTCGAAGCCTCCGGAGGGACGGCCGTCACGGTGCGGGGCTACGAAGGCATCGCCGGCACCGTCGACGCGGTGAACACCGTGCGCTGGTATGAAGCGCAGGACCTCGAGATCGTGCTGGCGTCGCGGACCCTCGTCGTCGACCAGCTGATCGTTATCGCCGAAGGCCTGGCGGTCAACGGGACGGCGGTCGCACTCGGAGCGGTGCCGTCCGGCATCCCCGGTGCCCTCGACGAGGTCGCTGCACTGAGCGGCACCACGGTCGCCGGTGCCCGCGCCACCGTGGCCAGCTGGGTCGGCTACACCGGCCTCGGCGGTGACCTCGGCCAGGTGGTCGACGTCACGACCCTGGTCGGCGATCGCAACGAGCTGATGGCCCTGGTATGGCAGCTCGGCGCCACCACGCAGATCCCCGTGCGCGGCCAGCAGGCGTTCGTGGCGGCCGGTGCGGGCGTCGCCGCCGCCACCGGTGCGCTCACCGGTGCAGACGAGGCCGTCGAGTTGGTGTGGCAGGAAGCCTCGGGCGTGCTGGTACACGTCACCGCCCTCGGCCTCAGTCAGACCGAGGTGCTGGACCTGGTCGACGGGTTGCAGGCCTCCGACGAGGACGAGTGGGCCACAGTGTCCGACCTGGCAGTGACGGCGCAGGCAGCTGCTGCCGCCGAGGCCACCGACGCCGCCGACGCGGCGGCCGGGGTCGACGCCGGCGCCGGAGTCGACGCCGGGACCGTGACCGACGACGCCGGGGGCGTCGTCGACGGGGCCACAGATGCAGTCACCAGCCTGGTTACCGACGTCCAGACGACGCTCCACGAAGACCTGGGTACGGCCGCTGTGGTCGGCACGTTGGGCTCCGTGGTCGCAGGCGTTGGGGCTGGTGTGGGAGGAGTCACCGGGTCGGCGGACGCCGATGCCGACACTGGGGCCGGTGGGCTCCTCGATCCGTGACCTGTCCCTGAGTTGTTGACCCGGCCTGGGCCACTCCCCCCGGGTCGGGTCGACAACACGAGAGCGCACCACCTCGGGGCTCCCGCCGCTTCGAGGTAGCGCAGCGAGGAGCGAGCCGTTAGCCGGGTGACCAGCAGGTGCCCATCCCCATTCCCCAAGGCGACCCGGCTCGCTTCCCGCAGCATTGAACCTGGCAGGGTTCATCTCCCCCAAGAGATGGACCCTGCCAGGTTCGCGTTCGCCCGGCGGTCCTCGCCTTGCACCGGCGCCCCGCCGGTAGCGGACGACTCAGCCGCGGAGGGTCGCCGGGTAGGCCGACTCGACCGCCGCGATGCAACGCTGGCGGATCTGGCCGACCTCGTCGTCGGTCAACGTGTGGTCGAGAGCCTCGAGCCGCATTGCGTAGGCCAGGCTCCGGCATCCGGCGGCGATCCCCGGCCCGCGGTACACGTCGAACAGCCGCACCCAAGCCAGCCGACCTCCGGCCTGCTCGCGCAGGGTGTGCTCGATGTCGGTCGCCGCGACGGCGTCGTCGACCTCGAAAGCCAGGTCGATGTCGCTCGACGGGTAACGGCTGATCGGCTGGTAGATGGTCTCGCCGTGGGGCAGGTCGAGCAGCACGTCCAGGTCGACCTCGAGCCAGCCGGCCCGCTCGCCTATTCCGTGGCGCTCCAGGACCGTGGGGTCGACCTCGCCGACCGAACCAAGCGGCTTGCCGTCCGGGCCGACCAGCCGCGCCGCGCGGGTGGGATGGAGCCCGGGCACCTCGGCGTTGGCCAACTTCACGCCCGGCACCGCCAGTGCCTCCTCCACGGCGCGCCACACCTCGACCGCTGCGGCGGCGTCGCGGCCCGCGAGGGCGGCCGCCATCCACTCGCGCTCGTCGGGCAGCTCACCATCCGCGTCGTCGTGCTGGCGGTAGACGTGTCCGATCTCCCACAGGCCCACTCCGGTGTTCCGGCGCGCGGCATTGGTCGCCAGCGCGCCGACCAGACCGGGAAGCAGCGAGGTCCGCAAGACCGACTCCTCGGCGACCAGCGGGTTCGCGATCGCGATGCCGTCGTCGGGCAGGCCGCAGCGCGCCAGCTCGCCCGGCGCCAGGAACGGCAGGGGCATGGCCTCGGACAGGCCGAGGCCCACCAGCACCATGCGCAGCCGGCGCCGCTCCTTCTGCCTCCGGGTCAGGCTCCCCGGATGGACCGACGACGACAGCGTGCGACCGAGCCGTGAGTAGCCGTGGAGCCGAGCGATCTCCTCGATGACGTCGATCTCGGTCGACGAGTCGTAGCGCCACGACGGGATCGTCACCTTCAGGTTCCGCGTGTCGCCGGCGCGGGACGCGCCGAAGCCGATCGATTCCAGGAGGTGGACCATCTCGCCCGCGGCCAGCTTCGAGCCCAGCAACCGGTTGACCCGATCGGTCCGGACGAAGACCGGCGACCGGTCGGGCAGCTCGCCCCGCCGGTCGGCGATGCCGGCTTCGACCCACGCTCCGCTGGCACCGACCAGCTCGGCGAACCGGGCATGGGCGAGCTCGATCACCTCGGGGTCACAGCCCTTCTCGAACCGGGCCGAGGCCTCGGAGCGCAGCTTGAGCCGCCGCGCGGTCGTGGCGATGGCCATCGGGCGGAACCACGCCATCTCCAACAGGACGTCGGTGGTGGCGTCGTCTATCTCGCTGTCGGCCCCGCCCATGACGCCGCCGACGCCGACCGGTGAGTCCTCGGCGTCGCAGATGAGCAGGTCGTCGGCCGTGACCCGGCGCTGCGCTCCGTCGAGGGTCTTCACGGTCTCGCCCTCGTGCGCCCGCCGGACGCGGAACCCCGGACCACGCACCCGGGACAGGTCGTAGGGGTGGCTGGGCTGGCCAAGCTCGAGCATCACGTAGTTCGACGCGTCGACCACCGAGTTGACCGGGCGCATCCCGCACAGCGTCAGTCGCCGGGCGATCAAGGGATCGGAGGCGACGATCTGGATGCCGCGCAGCACCCGCACCGTGAACCGACCGCACAGGTCGGCGTCGAGGATCTCGACGGTGACGTCGCCCAGCCGTTGGGCGGGCCGCTCGTCGGGCTTCGGGGTGGGCAGCTGGAACGGCAGCCCGAGACGGCCCGCCAGGTCGCGCGCCACACCGGCGACCGACATCGCGTCAGGTCGGTTGGGGTTGACCTCGAGGTCGTAGAGCACGTCGCGCTCGATGCGCATGGCTTCGGCGAACGGCGCGCCGACCGGCAGGTCGCCGGGGGCGATGAAGATGCCCGCGTGGTCGTCGCCGAGGGTCAGCTCACGGGACGAGCACAGCATGCCGTTCGACCACTCGCCACGGAGCTTGCGGCGCCCGATCTCCATGCCGTCGGGCATCGTCGTGCCGACCGTCGCGAGCGGCACCAGGTCGCCCTCGGCCATGTTTAAGGCACCGCAGACGATCTGCAGCGCCTCGCCGTCGCCGACGTCGACGTCGACCAGATGGACCTTGTCGGCGTTCGGGTGCGGGCGGGTCGCCAGCACGCGGGCGACGACCACGCCGTCCAGCCCCTGGCCGACGTGGTCCAGGGACTCGACGGCGAGGCCCAGGTCACTGAGCTGCTCGCCCAGGTCGACAGGGTCGCCCTCGAACGGGGCGAAGTCCCGGAGCCAGGACAGGAGTACTTTCATCGCCGTCTTCTCGCTTCTAGAACTGGGTGAGGAAGCGGATGTCGTTGGTGAACAGGTCGCGCAGGTCGTCGACACCGTGCCGGGCTATGGCCAGCCGGTCGACGCCGAAGCCGAAGGCCCACCCCTGCCACTCGTCGGGGTCGATGCCGCAGTTGCGCAGCACGTTGGGATGGACCATGCCGCAGCCCGCGAGCTCGAGCCAGGTGCCGTCGGGTCGTTGGATGTCGACCTCGGCCGACGGCTCGGTGAACGGGAAGTAGGACGGCCGCAGGCGCGAGGTGAAGTCGCTGCCGAAGTAGGCCTTGGTGAACGTGTCGATGGTGCCCGCCATGTCGGCGAACGTGATGTCACGGTCGATGACCAGGCCCTCGAGCTGGTGGAACACCGGCATGTGGGTGGCGTCGGCAGTGTCGGAACGGAACACCCGACCCGGCACGATGCAGTAGTACGGCGGCGGGCTACCGGTCATCACCCGGATCTGCACCGGCGACGTGTGCGTGCGCAGCAGCGTCGACCCCGGCGCGCCGTAGTTCACGTACAGCGTGTCGTACATGTCGCGGGCGGGGTGGCTCTCGGGGAAGTTCAGCGCACCGAAGTTGTGCCAGTCGGTCTCGACCTCGGGCCCCTCCGCCACGGTGAAGCCCATGCCGACGAAGACGTCCTCCAGCTCCTCGATGGCTTGGGTCACCAGGTGGAGGTGGCCGATGCCGCGTCCGGGCAGCACCTCGGTCAGGTCCATCCGGTCGGCTTCGAGCGTGGCTCGCCGGGCCTCGGCTTCCAGCACGGTACGCCGGTCGGCGACCGCTGCGGTCACACACTCGCGGGCGGCGTTGAGCGCCTGGCCGAGCTGCCGCCGTTCGTCGGGGCCGAGCGAGCCGAGGCTCTGGCGCAGGCGCACCAGCGGCGAGCGCTTGCCGAGCAGCTCGGGCTCCACGGTGCGCAGCTCGTCGAGCGTCGTGGTCTTGGCGACGCGCTCGGCGGCGTCGGCCTCGATCTGCTCGATGTCACCCAGGTCGGTCATGGCGCGCTCGATTCCTTCATGCTGCGCTGCACCCTGCTCCGGAGGGCCGGGCATCGTCCAGTGGATTCGGTGGGTTCAGATGGCCGGCCGGCCGGTCGCTCCTTTGGCGCATGGCCTCGAAGCACACCAGCGTGCCCGCCATCGCGACGTTGAGCGACTCGACCGGTGCCCGCATGGGGATCGAGACGTGCTCGTCGAGCTGTGACTCGACCTCCGCCGGCAGGCCGTGCGCCTCGCTACCGACCACGATGGCCGTCGGTCCGGTCAGGTCGGCCCGGTCGTAGCGGCTTCCACCGCGGGCCACCGTGCCGACGGTGCGGATCCCCTGGTCACGGAGGAGCCGAAGAGCCTCGACCCCGGACGTCGTGCGCACCACCTGCAGCCGAAACAACGAGCCGGCGGCGGCACGGACGCACTTGGGGTTGTACGGGTCGACCGAGTCATCACAGAACAGGACCGCGCCGGTGCCGACCGCGTCAGCCGAGCGCAGCAGGGTGCCCGCGTTGCCGGGATCGTTGACCGCGACCAGCGCCAACACCAGCTCGGGCCGCTCCAGCCCGGCGAGGGCCTCGGCCACGGTCGGCTCGTCCATCGGCGCGATGGCGGCCAGTGGCTGGGGTGTCACCGTGGCTGTGGCCTTCGCCAACGCGCCTGGCGCCGCCCGATGCACCGTCGCCCCGGTCGCGGCGGCTCGGTCCAGCAGATGGTCGGATGCGTCCGGTTCACCGACCAACTCGACGATGTCGACGCCCGCGTCCAGGGCCTCGGCTAACAGCGTCGGGCCGTCGATCACGAATGCCCGCTCCTCGCTCCGGGCGGAGCGCTGTCGGGACAATCGACGCAGCCGTGCGAGCGCCGGATGCCTCGGCCCGATCACCGCCGTCCTCGGTTCCGTGTACTGGATCTGGGAGCTCTCGCCGGCATCTCAGTGCACAGAACGAAAGCGGGCTATGCAGATTCGGGGGTCGCCGCCGCGCTGGACTCCAACGCCTCGGTCGCGATCGCAACGAGCGAGGCGAACGCCGCCGGATCGGTGACGGCCAGGTCGGCAAGGACCTTGCGGTCGACCTCGACCCCGGCGACCCGCAGCCCGGCGACGAACCGGCTGTACGAGGTGCCGTTGAGCCGGCAGCCGGCGTTGATCCGCTGGATCCACAGTCGGCGGAAGTCGCCCTTGCGCGCCCGGCGGTCGCGGAACGCGTACTGCAGGCTGTGCATGACCTGCTCGTTCGCGGCCCGGAACGAACGGCTCTTGTTCCCGTAGTACCCCTTGGCGCGCTCGAGGGTCGCACGGCGGTGCTTCTTGGCGTGGACGGATCGCTTGACCCGAGCCATGCGGCGCTCCTTTCTCGTCGTTCTCGTTCGGTGGCTGGTAGCGGCCTAGCGGCGCATCACCGGCCGAGCAGCCGGTTCATGCGGGCCTCGTCGCCCGGGCTGAGCGGATGGTCGCCATGCAGCCGACGAGTCCGTGTGGAGGGCTTCTTCTCCAGCATGTGGTTCATGTTGGCCTTGCGCCGACGGAGCTTGCCGGTGGCCGTGATCTTGAAGCGCTTGGCCGCGCCGCGATGGGTCTTCATCTTGGGCATGTCGGTTTCCTCGGTTGTCCCTCGGCTCAGCTAGCGGCCCCGCCAGCGGCCTGGCTGTTCTGCGTGGGCTGTTGTCCGTCGGTCTCGGCGGCGCTGTCTCGCTTGGCCCGCTCGGCTGCGGCCTGAGCCTTGCGATCCGGCGCCAACACCATCGTCATGTTGCGCCCATCCTGACGGGGCATGATCTCGACCCGGGCTACGTGGCTGACTGCATCGACCACGTTGTCCAGGATCCGCATACCGAGCTCGGGGTGGTGTACCTCCCGACCACGGAAGGTCAGCGTGACCTTCACCTTGTGGCCGTCCTGCAAGAACTTCTCGACCTTGCGGGTCTTGGTATCGAAGTCCCCCCCGGAGATCTTCGGTCGGTACTTCATCTCCTTGATGGAGACGTTCGAGGCCTTCTTCCGTGACTCCTTGGCCCGCTGCGCCGCTTCGTACTTGTACTTGCCGTAATCCATGATCCGGCAGACAGGCGGGTTGGCTTGGGCGGCCACCTCGACCAGGTCGAGATCGAGCTCACGGGCTCGGGCCAGCGCTTCCGGCAACGGCTTGATCCCGATCTGCTGACCATCCGCCCCCACGAGGCGCACCTCGCGGGCTCGGATCCGGTCGTTGATACGGGGTTCGCTGTTAGTCGGCGGCGCTATCGCCGATCACTCCTCATGAATGCGCAGGCACCTCCGTACGCCATATTTGGTCGGATTGAGAAGGCAACCGCAACGGGCTCCGGCCGCAAGGGCCAAAACGACGAAGCGGACGCCGGGGAAGCCGACATCCGCGTCCAGGCGGGCATCGCCCGCTGCGTCAGTCCGACCCGGGCGCACCACCTGCGACCAGGCTGCTGCCTCGACACAATCGGTGTGGCCGGGTGGGGACCCACGCACTGAGAGCAGGCCCCACTTCCCATGAAGTTGTCGGCGTAGGGTACCAGTGCGTCAGCGTGATGCACGAACCCCTGTAGATCCTCGGAGAACCATGAGCCTTTGGACCCCTTCGGGCGAGCACCCGGTCGATCGCAATAGCCAACCCGAATCGCAACCCGAGCCCCGAGCCGAGCCCCAAGGCACGGCATCGGGCCCGCCGGGTCCTGTCGATGCTGCCGATCCCTCGCTGGAGGACCTGACGCCTGAGCAGCGCGCCCAGGTCGAGGAGATGACCCGCCAGATGCAGGAGGCCCAGGCCCGGATGCTGCGCGCGCCGGGCAGCACGGTCGTCGGCCAGCAGGCGGTGCAGTTCTACGAGCTCGCTGCCCTCTACCTGTCACAGGATCCACCCCGACTCGACGACGCGCGCCTGGCGGTCGACGCGTTCGCCGCAGTGGTCGAGAACCTCGGATCCCGGCTCGGCGAGGCCGAGCAGCCGCTGCGGCAGGCCTTGACGCAGATCCAGATGGCGTTCGTCGAAACGTCGAACCGCAGCTGATTCAGCCGGCCTCGACCCGAGCTGCCTCCCAGCGGCCGGCCGGACCAGGCACGACGACGAACCGCACCCGCTCGCCCACCGAGATCGTGCGGGTGCCGTCGGTGATCGCCGTGCAGTGGAACGGCAGGTCGAGGCCGTCGACGGTGCTGATCGTCCCCAGCCCGCGGGGCTCGTCGAACGACGCGATCACCCCGGTCCCCGGTTGAAAGGCGCGTGGTGTGGGCGTCATGGTCTCCTCGTCAATGGACGATCTTGGACAGCGGCACCTCGACGATGTCCGACGCTCCCGCATCCTTGAGCGCCGGGATCAAGGTGTTGATGTGGGACTTGGAGACCACGCTCTCGACGGCATAGCCGTCCTCGCCGAACAGCTTGGAGACCGTGGGCGAGCGCATCGCCGGCACCAGGCCGATGACGCCGTCGAGGTCGGCCTCGCTCACGTTCAACTTGACGAGCACCTTGCCCCGGGCTTCGAGCGCGCCGTCCAGCAGCACCTTGATCTGCTCCATGGCCTTGCGCTTGACCGGGTCGCCGTGGGACATCGGGTTCGCCACCAGCTCGGTGTAGCTGCGGAGGATCTCGTCGATGATCTTGAGGCCCGCGGCACGCAGCGCCCGCCCCGTCTCGGTGATGTCGACGATGCAGTCGACGATGTCGGGGACCTTGGCCTCGGTGGCGCCATAGCTCAGCCGGATGTCGACCTTCATGCCCTTGCTCTCGAAGAAGCGCCGCGTGATCTCGGGATACTCCGTCGAGACCCGTACGCCGTCGTGGAGGTCGCCGACGTGACTGACCGGGCTGTCCTGGGGCACGGCCAGCACGATGCGGACTGGACGGGCGCTGGTCTTGGAGTAGTGCATCTCGCCGAGCGAGACCACGTTCGACCCCGTCTCCTCGACCCAGTCCCGACCGGTGATCCCCAGGTCGAACAGGCCCTCGGCCACATACCGGGGGATCTCCTGAGGGCGAAGGATGCGTACGTCGTCGATGCGCGGATCGTCGATGCCAGCCCGGTAGTCGATGGTGGACGAACGCGTGACCCCCAGGTCGGCGGACTCGAACAGGTCGAGCGTTGCCTTCTCCAGCGATCCCTTGGGTAGGACGAGCTTCAACACAGCCAGGCAGGGTACGCGGCGGCCACCGGCCGCCCTACCGGTTTCGGCCGGGAACCTCCGCGGCCGCTCAGCCCGCGGCCGCGAACGACTCGGCGAGGCGAGCCATCTCGACCGCCACCAGCGCGGCCTCCTCGCCGACGTTGTGGCGGCCCGGACCCTCGGATCGGGCCAACGCCTGTTCCCGGTCCTCGGTGGTCAGCACCCCGAACGCCACCGGCACCCCGGCCGAGAGCTGCACCTGCTGGACCCCCGCCGCGCACTCGCCGGCGACCAGGTCGTAGTGCGAGGTCTCGCCGCGGACCACCGACCCGATGCACACCACTGCGTCGACGGTGCCCGACGTCGCCAGCACCCGCGCGCCGAACGGGAGCTCGAACGAGCCAGGCACCGAGATCCCGACCACGTCCTCGTCCAGGACGTTGGCCTGGCGAAGCCCGCGTCGGACGCCCCCGGCCAGCCGCTCGACGATCTCGCTGTTCCAGCGGGCCCGCACGATGCCGACCCGCAGGCCCTTGCCGTCGATCTCGTCGGGGGCGGTGGCCCGGTGCTGCTCAGAGGACATCGTCGAGTCCTTCCAGGAGATGGCCCATCCGCTCGCGCTTGGTGCGGAGATAGGCGATGTTCTCGGGGTTCGGCTGGGTCAGCAGGGGCACGCGCTCGACGATCTCGAGCCCGTAGCCGTCGAGACCGCCGTACTTGGCCGGGTTGTTGGTCATCAGCCGCATCGTGCTCACGCCCAGATCGACGAGGATCTGCGCCCCGATGCCGTACTCACGGCTGTCGACCGGCAGCCCGAGAGCCAGGTTGGCGTCGACGGTGTCATGCCCGCTGTCCTGGAGGTTGTAGGCCCGCAGCTTGTGCCCGAGACCGATGCCCCTGCCCTCGTGCCCCCGCAGGTAGACCACCGCGCCGAGTCCCTCCTCGGCCACCCGTTGCATGGCCGCGAGCAGCTGGTGGCCGCAGTCGCAGCGCAACGAGCCGAACACGTCGCCGGTCAGGCACTCGGAGTGCATCCTCACCAGGACGTTGTCTTCCCCCTGGATCGCACCCTTGACGAAGGCCAGGTGGTCGGTGCCGTCCAGGGTTGACTCGTACGCGTAGCAGGTGAACTCGCCCCACTGGGTAGGGAGGCGGGCCTCGGTGATGCGGCGGACCAGCTTCTCGGTCTGGCGGCGGTGCCGCACCAGGTCGGCGATCGTGATCATGACCAGGCCGTGCTCCTCGGCGAACCGCTCGAGCTCGGGCGTGCGGGCCATGTCGTCCTTCTTCTCGTTGACGATCTCGCACAGCACGCCCGCCGGGTACAGGCCCGCCAGCCGGGTGAGGTCGATGGCGGCCTCGGTGTGGCCCGCACGCTTGAGGACGCCACCGTCGCGGGCCTCCAGCGGGAAGATGTGGCCCGGCCGTAGCAGGTCGGTGGGCCGGGTGGTCGGGTCGACCAGTGCGGCGATGGTCGCGGCGCGGTCGTAGGCCGAGATGCCGGTGGTGGTGTTGTGCCGGTAGTCGACGCTGACCGTGAACGCGGTGCGCATCGACTCGGTGTTGTCGACCACCATCGGGGGCAGGTCGAGCTCGCGGGCTCGTTCCGTGGTCACCGGCGCGCAGATCACCCCGGAGGTGTGGTGGAGGAAGAAGGCGATCTTGTGCGGGACAGCGAACTCGGCCGCCATGATCAGGTCGCCCTCGTTCTCGCGATCCTCGTCGTCGATAACGATGACGATCTCACCACGCCCGACGGCTGCGACGGCCTCCTCGATCTTCGCGAACGGCATCTAGCCCTCCCCTTTCCAGGCGAGCAGTCGCTCGACGTACTTCACCGTGACGTCGACCTCGAGGTTGACCCGGTGGCCGGGGCGCTTGTGGCCCAACGTGGTCACCTCCATGGTGTGCGGGATGACCGCCACGCTGAAGCCGTCGTCGAGCACGTCGACCACGGTCAGGCTCACGCCGTCGACGGCCACCGAGCCCTTCTCGACCACGTAGCGCAGCAGGCGACGCGGCATCCGCACCACCAGGTCGGGAGCCGCCGCCACGATCTCGCCGACACCGTCGACATGCCCCTGGACCAGGTGCCCGCCGAGCCGGTCGTGCAGGCGGACCGGCCGTTCCAGGTTGACCGGATCGCCGGCCTGGCGCTCGCCGAGCGTGGTCCGCCGCAAGGTCTCGACGCTGAGATCGGCCTCCCACCACCCGTCGCCCTGGGCCACCACCGTGATGCAGCAGCCGTCGACCGCGATCGAGTCGCCGATGTGGCTGTCGTCGAGCACCTTGCGGGCGTCGATCCTGATACGACCCTCGTCCCGGGCGCCGATCGGCGGCCCGACCACCCGACCCAGCTCCTCGACGATTCCGGTGAACATCAGAGCGCAGCGTACGGCACGGCGCACCTGCGACCACGTACCCGATGCGTCAATGCGGACGGTCGCCGCTCAGCAGCTCGAGCGCGTGCGGGAGGATGTCGACCACCGCGTCGAAGTACTCGATGGCACCCTTCTGCGACCCTGGAGTGTTGAGCACCAGCGCCGTGCCGATCGTGCCTGCGATCGCCCGTGACAGGCGCCCAAACGGGCTGACCAGGCGCATCGCCTCGGCCAACCCGGGTGCCTCGCGGTCGATCGCGGCGCGTGTCCCCTCGGGTGTCAGGTCACGGGGGCCGAAGCCCGTCCCCCCGGTGGTCACGATCAGCCCGGTGAAGCCGATCGCCATGCGGCGAAGGGCGCTCGCCACCTGCACCCCTCCGTCGGCGACGACGTCACGCTCGACGACCCGGAAGCCTGCCTCCGTCAACCGGTCAGCGAGCGCCGCCCCCGAGCGGTCCTCGCGCCGCCCGGAAGCCACGCCGTCGGAGACAGTCAGCACCTTTGCAGGCCACCTAGTTGCCTCCGTCCCCTCCACCCAGGGGACGGTACCTTCCGTATGCAGAGACTGCCGCTTCGACTACGTTACGTGAGGTCCGATCGTCGCTTCTGTGACCGGATCGGGCGGAAGACCTTCAGCGGCGGCGGTAGCGGAACAGGCACATGCCGTCGGTGTCCGCGGCCTGGGGCAGCAGGATCGCACCTCTCCCCCACGGCTCCCACGGCCTGCCCGGCGGATCGAGGGGCACGAGCTCAGGATGCTCGGCTGCGACCAGCGCATCGACGCCCAGCGACTCGGCGCGGGTCAGCGTGCACACCGAGAACACCAGCACGCCACCCGACCGCACCGCCTCGACGGATGCGCCCACGAGCGCTCGCTGGAGGTGGGCGAGCCGGTCGACCGCCCGCTGGTCGACTCTCCACCGCAGGTCCGGGCGGCGCCGTAGGGTGCCGAGACCCGAGCAGGGCGCGTCCACCAGGACGCGGTCGAACGCGCTCGGCCGCCAGGGAGGTCGGCGGCCGTCCGCGGCCACGGTGAGCACGTCGGCGGCGAGGTCGAGACGCCGGGCGTTGTCGCGCACCAGGCCGAGTCGACTGGCCCGGACGTCGGCGGCGACCACACGTGCACCGTCGGTCGCGAGGGCAGTGGCCTTCCCGCCCGGCGCGGCGCAGACGTCGAGCACCGTCTCGCCAGGTGCGGCGTCGACGGCGCTGGCCACCTGCTGGGACGCCAGGTCCTGGACGTAGCCGTCAGGGCGCTCGGCCACTCTGCCCGGCCGGTTCATGGTGGTCAGCGCCGCCAGGGCACTGTCGCGGCCGAGGTCGGCGACGAGCTGGGCCAGCAACCAGTCCGGGACGCTGAGCCGGGTAGCGTCGTCGGGCCACTCCGGCCAGCCCGGTGCCGCCACCTCGCGGGCGACCTTGCGGAGCACGGCGTTGACCAGACCCCGAGCCGGCCGCGGCGCCACGGCGACGGTCTCGGCCACCGCGGCGTGTGGGGGGACCTCGCCGAAGGCGAGCTGGTATGCGCCGAGTCGGAGCGCGTTGCGTACCCGGCTCACCGGCGGACGCGACAGGTGCTGGTCGACGAGGAAGTCGCAGCCCCGGCGCATCCGGGTGGTGCCGTACACCAGGTCGGTGACGAAGCGGCGGTCACGTGCGGACAACTCGGAGCGGTCGAGCAGCTTGGGCACAACCAGGTTCGCATACGCCCCGTCGGCCTCGACACGATCGAGGGCATCGAGGGCCACGCGGCGGGCCGAGGCGGTGCCCGGCGGCGTGTGGCTCAGGCCCGATGCGCGGGCCGTCTTCACCGTCGTCCTCGCTCCATGCGATCGGTGCCCTTGGCTCGGCGGTCTGCGCCCGGCGTTCACCGCCCGCCGCCCAACGGCTCGCTGCCGTCCCAGCGTGCTCCGTTCGCCCAGGCAGCGGCGGCCATCCGCGCCCGTCCCTCCGGCTGGACCTCGACCAGCTGGATCGACCCCTCGCCGGTCGGGACCTCGACCCCGGACGGCGCCGAACTTGCGGCCAGCGCGGTACGCCAAACCTTGAGGCGCTTGCCGCGGAAGGTCGTCCACGCCCCGCCGATGCGCACCAGCCGGTGGATGTCGACAGCCGGCCGCGACCAGTCGATGCGCAGCTCGGAAGGGTCGATCTTGTGGGCGTAGGTCGCTTCTCCCTCCTGGGCACGCGGTGGGCCTATGCCTCGGGACAGGTTGTCGACCACCAGCCCCGTCCCGGCCTGGGTCAGCCGAGCACGCAGCTCGTCCGCCGTCTCGTCCGGGCCGATCGCGACCTCGTGCCGGTCGTAGATCCCGCCGGTGTCCAGGCCCTCCTCGACGACCATCAGGTCGACTCCGGTGCGCTCGTCACCCGCCAGGATGGCCCGCTCGACGGGCGCCGCTCCCCGCCAGCGCGGCAGCAGCGAGAAGTGCAGGTTGACCATTGGCAGCTCGGTCAGCACGTGAGGCTTGATCAATCGACCGAAGGCGACGACGACGCCGAGGTCGGGGTCGACGTCGAGCACGTCGTCCACCCGGTCGGCGACCGGCAGGCCGAGGTCGAGTGCGGCCGCCTTCACCGGCGACGGTTGCACGGCACTCCCGCGGCCCCGCCGCGTGTCAGCCCGCGACACCACCAACGCGACCTCGAAGCCTGCGTCGACCAGTGCCCGCAGCGGCCGGACCGCGAAGTCCGGCGTGCCGAGGTACACCAGCCGCCGCGGCTGGGATGGCGGTGGTGGGAGGTCCATGACGGAGTGGGCGCGAAGGTGTGGCGTGACGAGGTTCAGGGCAGCGAGAGACCGCGACGTGCTTCCGGCCGGCTCAACCCCGGAAGGCCTCCCCCGGTGCCCCCGGACGGGCCGCTGGCGTCGACGCCGATGCCGCGCTCGCGGATCGTCCTGAGTGCCTGCTTGCGCACGTCGGGGTCGAGGCGCTCGAGAAGCAGCACACCGTCGAGGTGGTCGAGCTCGTGCTGGAAGCAGCGAGCCACCAGCTCGTCGGCTTCGACCGAGATCTCGTTGCCGTCGAGGTCGACGCCGGTGAGGTGGACCTGCTTGGGCCGGATGATCTCCCAGGACAGCCCGGGCACCGACAGGCAACCCTCGTCGTAGGCCCACTCGCCGTCGCCCTCGTCGATCGTGGGGTTGAGCACCACCTTGGGCCCTTCACCCACGTCGTACACGAACAGCCGCCTGCGCACGCCGATCTGGGGCGCTGCGAGCCCCAGGCCCGGCGCGTCGTACATCGTCGTCAGCATCTCGTCGGCCAACCGGACCAGCTTGTCGTCGATGTCGGTCACCTCAGCCGCTCGCTGGCGCAAGACCGGGTCGCCGACGAGGCGGATGGAGTGCGTCGCCATGGCGACCCAGGTTACCGGCCGTCGTACCGCCGGGCGGACGTCCCGGCGTCGGCGACCGAAGGAAATAGGTAACGCAAGCTCCGAATGGCCGTTTAGCGTTCTCTCGGTGACCGAGCCCACCGTTCGCCCCATCCACGACGACGAGTTGGCCGACTTCGTGGCCATCGCCCGCGTCGCCCTGCAGGGCGACCCGCCGACCGCGGAACAGGTCGAGTCCCGACGCAAGGCTTGGAACCTCGATCGCTGCCTTGCCGCATTCGACGCTGCTGGCAGGCAGTGTGGATCGGCCCGGGCGTTCGCCTCCGAGCTGACGGTCCCGGGTGGAGTCGTCGCAGCCGCCGGCGTCAGCACTGTGGGGGTGCTGCCGACGCATCGCCGCCAGGGCCATCTGAACCGCCTGATGCATGCGCAGCTGGCCGAGGTCGCCGAGCGTGGCGAACCGGTCGCCGTGCTGGTCGCTGCCGAGTACCCGATCTACGGCCGCTTCGGCTACGGCCCGGCGACCGAGGCCGTCGGC
This sequence comes from Acidimicrobiales bacterium, assembly GCA_050744325.1. Taxonomy (GTDB): domain Bacteria; phylum Actinomycetota; class Acidimicrobiia; order Acidimicrobiales; family VFJN01; genus DASXTK01. Next base: position 104,489 of record JBOGHK010000221.1, on the reverse strand, counting down.
ATCCACCTGGACGCTCCGGGCCCCGATGGTTGGGTCGACGCTCCGATCGGGACGGTCGAGCTGATCGACAACGGGACCTTCCACGCCGAGACGTTGGCACTCTATGACCGGGCACGCGTCGGGGTGCCCGGCCACATCGTCTACGAATCCGAGTACTGGAACGTCGTCCTCGGAATCAGCCGGTGGATGCCGGGCGACGACCAGGAGCGGCGCAACAACGCCCACAAGGTGCTGTGGCGCGACCGTGAGGGCCGCGTGCAGGGCACGGCGATGTACTCGGTCAACGACCATTGGGTGAACAACCGCCCGCACGGCGAGCTGACCGTCGAGCTCCTGGTGGCGACCGACGACGAGGCGTACCGAGAGCTGGTGCGGTTCCTCGCCGCGGTCGATTGGGTTGCGGCGGTGCGCTTGGGGTTGCGGCCGATCGACGATCCGCTGCCGCTGCTGCTGCACGACGGGCGGCGAGCCACTCTGGTCGACCGCTCGGACCACATCTGGGCCCGGGTGCTCGACGTCCCCGCGGCCCTGGCGTCGCGCCGCTACGGCACCGCTGGACGCCTGGTGCTCGAGGTCGACGATCCGATCGGGTTCGCACGCGGCCGGTTCGCGCTCGACGGCGGGCCGGATGGCGCCACCTGCGCACCGACGGCCGAGGCGCCCGATCTGGTGGTCCCCGCGAAGGCGCTGGGGGCCGCCTACCTCGGAGGGCAGTCCTGGGGTCGTCTCGCCGCCGCAGGCTGGGTGGACGAGGCCAGGGCCGGCGCGCTCGCCCGGGCATCGGCCATGTTCACGACCGCGCCTGCCCCCTGGTGCGCCATGACCTTCTGATGGTGACCGTCGCGGTCAGACCGGGCGCTCGCCGGCCGCGGGTCGGACCACTCGGCGCTCGGTCACCAGCGCCGTGACGAGGTCGGCGGGCGTCACGTCGAACGCCGGGTTCACCGCCCGAGCACCCTCGGGTGCGATCCACCGGCCGTCGGGGGCGAGGACGACCTCGTCGTCGCCACGGTCCTCGATCTCGATGCCCGAACCGTCCGGCGTCGCGGGGTCGACCGTCGACTCGGGTGCCGCCACCACGAAGGGGACCCGGGCGCGGGCCGCGGCCAGCGCCAACGGATAGGTGCCGACCTTGTTCGCCACGTCGCCGTTGGCGGCCACGCGGTCGGCACCCACGACGACGGCGTCGACCTCGCCCCGGGCGATCAGCGACGGCGCGGCGCTGTCGACCACCAGTCGATAGTCGATGCCCAGGTTCGCCAGCTCCCATGCGGTCAGCCGGGACCCCTGGAGCAGCGGCCGCGTCTCGTCGGCGTAGACGAGCGCGACCGCCCCTCGCTGGTGCAGCGACCGCACCACGCCTAGCGCGGTGCCCCACTCGACGCAGGCGAGGCTGCCGGTGTTGCAATGGGTGTGCAGTCGCAGCCGTCCGACGTCCGGGCAGAGTCGCACCAGCAGGTCGGCGCCGCGCTCCCCCATGGCTCGGTTCACGGCGACGTCCTGCTCCAGGACCTGTTGGGCAGCCGCCGTCACGGCGTCGGGGCCTTCCGCTAGATGGGCGACGGCCTGGTCGACCCCCCACGCAAGGTTGACCGCCGTCGGCCGCGCCCGGCGCAGTCGCTCGACGGCGGCCTCGAGCTCGGCGGGCGTCCAGCTGTCGCGCCGGGCCTGGCGGACGGCGAGCACCACACCCAGCGCACCCGCGGCGCCCAACGCCGGTGCACCTCGCACCGCCAGCCGCCCGATCGCATCGACGAGCTCGTCGACCTCGGTCACGCGCTGGTAGGTCAGCCGGTGAGGCAGCGCGGTCTGGTCGACGAGCACGACCGCGCTGCCATCCCAGTCGATGGTCCTCGTGCTGGCCGCCATGACGGCACTGTAGGCAGCGAGCGGTCCGGCGCCATCGACGGCGTGTGCTCGGCCACCCGGTCACGCTCCCACGACCGTTCACCCACACGGAGTGATGTCATCTCACCCTTCGTCGGTAGATGGTGGAGTCACCAACCACGACAGGCGGAGGTAGTGATGGGAGCAGGAAGGGCAGCAACCACGACCCCCCAATCTGCGGGGGCGACGAGTGACCTGTCCACGCGGCTGGGAATGCTCGAACGCGACCTCCGCCACACATGGGTCAGCCTCCTCGACGTCAGCGGCGATGCCGCCAGCCGGGTCGGTGATGCCGGGAGGCTCATCCACCGGGCCAAGTCACTCCTCGACGACACCAGCCTCATCCACTAGCGGCCCGGTTCCCTCGACCAACACACACCCTCCCCCCAGCCATGCAGTGGGCAGCCGCGGCGGCTGCCCACTGCTCGCGCCGGGGGACGATCAGAGCAGGCCAGCTCGACGCGCGGCGGCGACGGCGTCGGACCGCGACCGCACGCCGAGCTTGCGGTACACCGATCGCAGGTGGGTCTTCATCGTGTTGGCCGAGATATCGAGCTTCGCCGCGATCTCGCGGTTGGTCGACCAGCTGGGCAGGTAGCGCAGCACCGCCGCCTCGCGCTCGGTGAGCTCGTCGGTCGGTACCACGCGAGCCGTCCCGGTGGCCGGCCTGTCGACCGCGACGCCCACGGCCGCGACATCCGGATGTCCCCCGACCAGCTCGCGGAGCCTCCAGCGCAGCTCGGGCTCCCCACGGAAGGTCTCGACGTACCCCTCGGGCTCGGCCAGCCGCACCGCCGTCAGGAGGTGGGCGTCCCGCTCGGCGACCTCGCCACCCGCCGCGGCGACCCGTGCAGCGAGCAGCTCGATGCCGATCCGGTCGCGGAGCCAGACAGGAGATGCCGTTGCGACCAGGTTCGCGGCGCGCGGCACGTCGTCACGGGCCAATGCCAGCCGAGCCGCCAGCATGGTCCGCTCCATCCCGGCGGGGACGGCGGCGACCAGCTCGTCGGCCTGACCGAGATCACCCAGCGCGATGCGCAGCCGGGCGTCCATCGCGTCGACCTGTGCCAGCAGGTCGGTCCTCCCCACCGGTTGGAGGGATCGGCGCAGGTCGTCGAGCTCGGCCGCAGCGGCCCTCGGGCCGGTCCGGGCGACTCGCATCCCGATCGCGTCGAGTCGAACGGCAGACGCGACGACCAGCCAGCCGTGCGAGGTCGCCGACTCGACGGCGCTGTCTATGTGCGTCTCGGCCTCGGCCGATCGACCACGCTCGGCGAGCACCCCGCCGACCGCCCGGTAGGCGTCCCGGACCGCGGGATGGGACAGCAGGCCCATCCATTCGGCGCTCCGCAGCACCCGACGGCCAAGCGCTTCGGCCTGGCGCAGGTGACCTCGGCGGAGCTCCACGCGGGCGCGCATCGCCGGGACCGTCAGATCGTGGACCAGCTCGGTTGGCCGCACCCGGCCGAGGGCCTCGCAGTCGCGCTGGGCGGCGTCGACCTCGTCGAGCAGCAGCCGGCAGTTGAAGGTGGCGACGAGCAGACGTTGGCGGAGCACGTCGAGACCGGGATCCGACTCCAGGCTGGGCAGCGCCGCGTCCGCACCGTCGATGCAGCGCTCGGCGTCGAGGTGGACGCCGTGCCACAGGGCACGGACAGCCACCAGCGCGGCGTGGCCGGGGTCGTCGGCCGGTCTGCTGGCCAGGGCCTCCTCGGCACGGACGATCCAGCGGCGGGCCTGTTCGAGCCCGCCGCTGCGCCCGAGGACCATCGCGTAGTTGATCATTCGCACCGGGTCGTCCTCGGCCCAATCGGACGAGAGCACCGACGTCCAACCCGTCGAGACAAACGCCTGGTCGCGCCACGGCAGGTAGCGGTCGTCGTTGGCGAGAGCGACGGCACGTTCGACCTGGCCCGCCGTTGCGAGATGGCCGACGGCTCCGCCAGCGTCGCCGATCCCCTCGTGCCAGGCCGCGGCGCGCCGATGCAGCTCGGTCGCGACGCCGGGACTACGCCGGTCGAGCTCCCAACGCATGAGCTCGGCGAACAACGTCCGGTAGCGGAACCACCCGGGATCGTCGAGGGTGGTGATGAACAGGTTCGCCCGTTCGACCGTTTGTAGGAGCCGACCAGCGTCCCGGCGTCCGGTGACCGCCCGGCAGAGGTCCGCGGTGAAGCGCCCGAGCACCGACGTCGCCAAAACGAACTCCTGGACCTCGGCCGGTTGGTCGGCGAACAGGTGGTCGACGAGGCATCTCGTAGTCCGGTCGTCGAAGGGCTGTCCCGGGAGCGGCTGCTGTCCGGTCGCTGCCAGGACCTGCATCCCCAATGGCCATCCCTCCGCCCAGAGGTTGTGGAGACCCACCTCCTCCCGGGTCAGGTCGCTGCCCCGGGCGGCGAACAGGGCGACGGCTTCGTCCGGCTGGAAGCGCAGGTCGTCCGGCCCGATCTCGGTCGCCCGCCCCTTCGCCTGCCACAGGCCCAGCGGCAAGGGCGGTCGTTGCCGGGTCATGGCGACGATCCGCAGGAGCGGGGCCAGCCGGTTCACGAGGAACTCCAGCTGCCCGAAGAGCACTCGATCCTGCACCAGGTGCAGGTCGTCGACCACGACGACCGTGGGCTCGACGATGTGGGACGCGTCCTCCATCAGCGCCAACAGGAGGGAGCGGTCGTCCTTGCCCGACACCGGCCCGCCGACGGCGGCACCGGGCTGGGTCTCGGCCCCCCGCAAGGCGGCCACCACCTTGCGCCACCCACTGACGCGGTCGTCGTCATCGTCGCAGGCCACGCGGACCGCCCGCAACGGGGTCGAGTCGACGAAGAGCTCGACGGCGACGGACTTGCCATAGCCGGCAGGCGCCACCAGCACGGTGAACGGCCGCTCGACGGCGTCGCTCAGCTGCTCGACCAACCGGTGGCGCGGTACCACGACGGCCGGATCGAGCCTCTGGCCCAAACAGGGTGGGAGATGCGCCGCTTCCAAGGAGGCTTGGATCCCTCGACTAAGGCCCGCACTACTCAACGATCCAGGCAGATGATCGTACCGAGCGCGACAGTTTCGGAGATGCATCGATAGCCTCTACGAAGGCAAATTCGGCGGAGGTCTTTGCTCTTGGCTGCTGGCGAGCCAATTCAGACGAATCCACTCGTGCTCGTACCCGAATTGCCTCCCCTGCCCGAGCCGTATGTCGCCCGCGCACGCCTCCATCGCCTCCTGGACGCGGCCGTCGACGACGCCCAGGTCGTCACCATCGTCGCCCCGGCCGCCGCAGGGAAGTCCACCCTCCTTCTCGGCTGGAGCGCAGCTGATTCGAGGCACACCATCGCCTATCTCGCGCTCGATGCGTTGGACAACGATCCAGCGTGGTTCTGGTCGCGCGTCATGACGGCCTTGCGAGGATTCGACACCGGCATCGGCGCGATGGCTGCGGACTACCTCGCGACCGACGAAGACCGGAAGCGGTTCATCTCGATTCTCGAAGCTGAGCTGGCGTCCCTGCCCGAGATGGTGCTGATCCTCGATCAGCTCGAGCAGGTCGCCAGCCCCGACGTCGTCGACGTTCTCGGGCACCTGCTCGTCGACCTGCCGAGCTCGCCGCGCGTGGTCCTCGCCAGCCGCGTCGAGCCGCCCTTTCGCAACGGGCTCCTCCGGGCGCGGGGCATGTTGGCGACGATCCCGGCCGGAGAGCTGGCCTTCGACACAGACGAGATCGACGCCTATGTGCAGCACCTGGGCGGCCCCGGGCTGAGCCGCGACGACGTCGACGCCCTGCGCGAGCGGACCGAGGGCTGGGTCGGCGGGGTCAGGCTCGCGGTCAGCTCGGCGAGCAGCCACCAGCAAGACCCGCGCGCCCTCGTCCGATCGTTCGCCGGAAGCAGCCGCTATGTCGCCGACCTGCTATTGAAGGAGGTCCTCGAGGCCCAGACCCCCGAGGTCCAGACCTTCCTGCTGACCTCCTCGGTGCTCGACACGTTCGATGCCGCGCTCTGCGACGCCGTCCGTAGTCGGAGCAACAGCGCGTCGATCATCGACTGGTTGGAGCGTTCGGGCATGTTCGTCGAACGGGTCGACGCCGACGGCCCGCGCCTGCGCTACCAACGGCTGTTCCGCGAGTTCCTCCACCACCAGCTGCGTGTGTTCGACCCCGAAGGTGAGCGCTCCGCCCATCGAGGCGCCGCCCGGTGGTACGAACGTCAGGACGACATCGACCAGGCCATCCACCACCTGCTGGCCAGTGGTGACGACGTCGCCGCCATCGAGCTGGTGCTGGCGCACGGCGAGCGCTGCGCGGCCTCCGGCCGCCTGCGGATGGTGCGCGGCTGGCTGAAGGCCCTGCCCAGCCAGGCGCTGCTCGACAATCTCGAGTTGATGATGAGCGTCGGCCGCCTCTGCGTAATGACCGGGCTGCGCGACGAGGCGACGATGTGGCTCGAACGCGCCCGATGGCGGCTGACCGGCAAGCAGGCGCCGTTGCTGGAGGGTCTCATGGCCATGCTCATGGGGCACGCCCGCCTCCAGGTCGGCCACCCCGAGGGGGCGATCGACGAGTGCCAACGCGCCTTGGCCATCCTCGAGCGGCTCGACCAGCCGGCACCGTGGGTTGTCGACTGGGTGCACCACCTGCTGGGGACGGCGCACACCTGCATGGACGACTTCGAGGCGGCGCGGCGCCATCGCGACCTCACGTCGGAGGCCGAGGAGCACACGCTGGTGCGCGCGGCCTACAGCGGCTGGCTCAACTACCGACAGGGGCGGCTCGACCGGGCTCTGGAGTACGCAGAGGTGACGCGCCGCGCCGATGCCCCGTGGCTGTGGAGCCTCGCCCTGGTGGCGCGCGGCGCGGTCCGGCGGGAACGCAACCAGATCCCCGAGGCCGAGGCAGATCTGGTGACGGCGCTCGAGCTGGGCGAGACCTGGTCGCGGCCGTTCACCGTCAGCATGAGCGCGACCGAGCTGGCGCGCATGCGCCTGGGGCAGGGCCGCCCGGGCGACGCCCATCAGATGTTGACCAAGGCGCGGTCGGTCGTCGAAGGTCCCGTGATCCGTCGGCGACTGGACGTGACCGAGGCCGTCTTGTGGCTGGTCGCCGGTGACGTCGAACGCAGCCTGTGGGTTCGCCGGCGCCTTCCCTCCGGGCACGACACCGCCGCTCTCGACGTCCGCCTTGCCCTCGCCCAGGGACGTCCCGGCCAAGCGCTGAGCCGGGTCGCAGAGCTCGGCGCCACCGCGCAGGCCCAACAGGAACGGATCATGGCGCAGATGCTCGAGGCCCGGGCCCACGTCACGGTGAACGAGCACCGGGCCATGGCGTGTCTGCGCCGCGCGGTCGACCTGGGTCGTCAGGAGCGCTTCGTCCGGATCTACGCGTTCGATCTGCCCGACGTCCAGCATCTGATGCGGCGGCTCGCCGCCGAGCAGGAGGACCCGTACGTCTTCGGGCTGCTCGCCGCCATCGCCGATGCTCCGAGCCCGACGCGGCTGTCGGCGGTGCTGGTCGACGCCCTCAGCGCTCGCGAGAGCATCGTGCTGCGCTACCTCCCGACGTCCCTGTCGAACAAGGAGGTCGCCACCGAGCTCCACATGTCCGTCAACACCCTCAAGACCCACCTCAAGCACATCAACCGCAAGCTCGGCACCGGATCCCGGGTCGAGGCGGTCGCGGCGGCCCGCTCACTCGACCTCCTCTGAGGCGAGCAGCTCGGCGACCGCTGGTCTCAGACGCGCAGCGGGTCGACGGCGACCCGGAGGCGGCCCGGTGGGCGGGGCGCAGCGGCCAGAGCGTCGCAGAGCGTCGGGTGGTCCGGTGCCCTGACCAGCCAACGCTCGTCCGCCGGACCGAGCAACTCGATGCCAGCAGCACCCCGCAGACCGTCCACGAAGGGTGCCGCCGCAGCCCCCGAGACCTCGGCCAGCGCGACGACCGGCGGGAAGCGCAACAGCTCGCGCCGCTCGGCTTCCGCGGTCGCCACCCGGCCGGGATCTGCATGGAGCACCGCCTGGACGACCTCGTGGCGGGGCAGGCGAGTCTGGAGGACGAGGCGTCCTCCCTCCGCCTTGCCTCCGAGCAACTGGGCCGCCCGCACAACCAGGGTCAGTGCCTGCTCCGCCGCTCGGTAGCGGGGAGCGAGCAGTTCCTGGTCCAGGTCGAGGAACGCAACCACCTCGGGCCGGTCGACCTGATGCAACGCGGCCTCCGTCCCGACGACGACCCGGGCTGCCCGGAACCGCCGGACGTCGTCGGCGTCGCGGGAGCTTCGTCTCTTCGACGACGTGGCGGCGACCTCGGCGACCGGTTCACCGACCAGGGCCTCCAACTCGTCGCGGACCCGGCTCACGCCCTGGCGCAGCGTCTTGAGCCGCATCCCGCCACAGGACGAGCAGACCGCCGGCCGGGTGCGCTGGCAGCGCGGGCAGGCGAGCCGACCCTCATCCGGCAGGATCACAGCCGCGTCGCACGCCTCGCAGCGGGCCAGCTCGCCGCACGCCGTGCACGCCAGCAGCCGCGCCCGTCCCGTCCGGTTGAGGACGCACACGACGCGGCGACCGGGGTCGCGCAGCAGCTTCACCAGCGACGGCGAGAACAGCCCGGTGTGCGGGTCGTCGCTGCGACGGTCGACGACGTCGACGATCGGCCAGCCGGCCCGTTCGTCCGACCGGGACGGGACGATCAACCGTCCCCACGCCTGCGCCTCGAGCGACGGGCACGCCGACACCAGGACGCAGGGCACGCCGGCGCGTCGGGCGCGCTCGACGGCGACGTCACGGGCGTGCCAGGTCGGCGCCTGCTCCTGGGCGTGGGCCTCGTCGTGCTCGTCGACCACCACGACCGCCGCCAGCGCGCCGACCGGTGCCCAGGCCGCGGCCCGGGTGCCGACCACGGTGGCGCCAGATGCTCCCTGCGCCCACTGGTCGGGATGCGCTGCGACGGCAACGCCTGCCTGCCGCAGCCGGCGGCCCACGTGCCGCGCCAGCTCCAGGTTCGGGCACAGCACCAGGGCGTGCCCCAGCGAGGCCGCGTGCACGGCGACAGCGGCAACGTCGGCTGCCGGTGGCATCCGCAGCACCGCCCGGCCCTCCTCGACGGCCTCGCGCACCGCGGCATCCACCGGTACGGGCCGAGGGACCCCAGGTGTCGCTGAGCTCGGGAGCCCGTCCACCACCCGCTCCGGGGACGCCGTCCGCAGGAACGACGCCGGCCGCCCCCCCCAGCGCCACGCGGCCCAGTCGGCGAGGTCGATCAGGTCGGACGGCGGGCCGTATCCCGACAGCTTCGCCAGCGGGCGGAGCGCGACGTCGGGTGGCGCACCCACGTCGGTCGCGACGACCCACCCACCGACCCGCCGGGGGCCGAGGGCGATCCGCACCCGAGTGCCGACGCGCACCTGGTCCCCGAAGGCTTCGGGGACCAGGTAGTCGAAGGTCTTGTTGATCGCCGGCTCGTCGGGCAGCACCCGGACGACCCGGTGATCGTCACCGCTCTTGGATGGGTGCTCCTCGAACAGCGAAGTCGTGCGGACCAAGAACGGCTCGGGCCTACAGCGCGAGGGCGCTCTTGAGGTCGTCGACCCGCGTGGTCTGCTCCCAGCTCAGCTCCTTGTCGCTGCGCCCGAAGTGGCCATAGGCCGCTGTGCGCTTGAAGATCGGCCGGCGCAGGTCGAGGTCGCGGATGATCGCGGCCGGGCGCAGGTCGAAGACCTCCTGGACCGCGTCGGCGATCCTGGCGGGCTCGACGTTCTCGGTGCCGAAGGTCTCGACCAGCAGCGACACCGGATGGGCGACACCGATCGCATACGCCACCTGGACCTCGCAACGCGCCGCCGCGCCGGCAGCCACCACGTTCTTGGCCACCCAACGGGCGGCGTACGCAGCAGACCGGTCGACCTTGGACGGGTCCTTGCCCGAGAACGCGCCCCCTCCGTGCCGAGCGGCGCCGCCGTAGGTGTCGACGATGATCTTGCGCCCAGTGAGGCCACAATCGGCGTGGGGACCGCCGAGCTCGAAGCTGCCGGTGGGGTTGACCAGCACCTTGAAGTCGCCGTCGACGAACTCGGGCGGCAGCAGGGGCCGGATGACGTGCTCGACCAGGTCGGGTTTGATCAGAGTCTCGGCGTCGAGGCCCGGCTGGTGCTGGGTGGAGATCAGCACCGTGCGCAGAGCGACCGGCCGACCGTCCTCGTAGTCCAGGGTGACCTGGGTCTTCCCATCGGGCCGCAGGTAGGGCAGGATCCCCGCCTTGCGGACCTCGGACAGGCGGTGGGCCAGGCGGTGCGCCAGCCAGATCGGCATCGGCATCAGGTCGTCGGTCTCGTCGCAGGCGTAGCCGAACATCATCCCCTGGTCGCCGGCGCCCTGGCTGTCGAGGTCCTCCTCGGTGACGCCGGTGCGCTGCTCGTAGGCGGTGTCGACGCCCTGCGCGATGTCGGGAGACTGAGGGTCGATCGAGGTCATCACACCACAGGTGTTGCCGTCGAAGCCCACCGACTCGCGGTCGTAGCCGATGCCTTTGATCGTGTCGCGGACGATGGTGGGGATCTCGACATAGGCACTGGTGGTGATCTCACCGGCGACGATCGCCAGGCCCGTGGTGACCATCGTCTCGCAGGCGACCCGAGCCGCCGGGTCCTGGGCGATGATCGCATCGAGGATGGCGTCGCTGATCTGGTCGGCCATCTTGTCGGGATGGCCCTCAGTGACTGACTCCGACGTGAAGGTCCAGCGGCTCAACGGTTGCTCCTTAACTCGACAATGGCATCGAAGATCTCTCGGGCCACGGCCCGCTTGTCCGTGATCGGCAGGTCGCGAGCGACGCCGTCGGCGAACAGGAGTGTGACCTGATTGGTGTCGTGCTCGAAGCCGGCACCGGGGGCGGACACGTCGTTCGCCACGACGATGTCGGCTCCCTTGGCTGCGAGCTTCGCGCCAGCATTCTTACGCAGATCGTGTGTCTCGGCCGCGAAACCGACGAGCGTCTGACCTGAGCGCTTGTGTCGGCCGAGAGTAGCGAGGATGTCGGGCGTCGGTTCCAGGACGATCTCGGGGACGCCTTCGCTCTTCTTGAGCTTGCGAGCCGACCGGCTGACCGGCCGGAAGTCGGCCACGGCCGCCGCCATGACGACGACGTCGGCGTCGGCGGCTCGGGACTCGACCGCCCCGGCCATCTCGGCCGCGGTCTCGACCCGTACGACGTCGGCACCGGCGGGACCAGGCCGGGTGGTCGTGGTCACCAAGGTGACCTTGGCGCCGCGGGCGGCCGCCTCGTCGGCCAGCGCGTGGCCCTGCTTGCCCGACGAGCGGTTGCCGATGAAGCGGACCGGGTCGATCGGCTCGCGGGTTCCCCCCGCGGAGACCAGCACGTGAAGGCCGTCGAGATCGGGCGATCGAGAGGACCGGGCGACCACGGCCGCTACGAGGTCGACGATGGTCACTGGCGCCGCGAGGCGTCCCTTGCCGATGTCGCCGCCGGCCAGCCGGCCCTCCTCGGGAGCGACGACGTGAACGCCCCTCCGCAGCAGGGTGGCCAGGTTCTCCTGCACCGCCGGGTGCTCCCACATCTCGGTGTGCATCGCCGGAGCGACGACCACCGGCGCTCGGGTGGCCAGAAGCGTGGCGGTGAGCAGGTCGTTCGAGATGCCGGCTGCGTAGGCGCCGATGACCCGGGCGGTGCACGGCGCAACCACCACGACGTCGGCACTCTGGCCGAGGCGAGTGTGCGGGATCGGATGGGGGTCCTCGAACAGCGAGGTGTGCGCCGGCTCGGACGCCAGCGCCGAGAACGTGGTCGCACCGACGAAGCGGGTGGCACCACGGGTGAGCACCGGAACCACATACGCCCCCGCGTCGACCAGGCGGCGGCAGACGTCGATCGCCTTGTAGGCCGCGATCCCACCGGATACGCCCAGCACGACGCGTCTGCCGGTCAACATCTGCTGCGCTCGAGCCGTCGTCCGGCGCCTCGGGGATCGTCCCTAGTGGGGTGTCTCGCCCTGGTCGGCGCTCGCTGCCTCGTCACCGGCATCGACAGCGCCCTCGGCCGGAAGGTCCTCGGGGTCGACCGGGACGATCTTGCCGCCACCGATCTCCTCGAAGGCGATCGACAACGGCTTGCGAGCCACCGAGGTCACCTGCGGCGGGACGATGGCGCCGAGCCCCTCGCCCAGCTGGTTGAAGTAGGAGTTGATCTCGCGGGCACGCTTCGACGACAGCGTCACGAGCGAGAACTTCGAACCAGCCCGATCGAGGAGGCCCTCGATCGACGGGCTCATCATGGTGTCTTGGCGAGTGGCCATCGCGGGATGCTCCGGGGGTAGCGACGAAGGACAGCAGACCAGCGTACCGCCTGGTCAGAGCTAGGCGTAAATCCGAGTGATCAGGTCGGGATTTGGGGGAACCGCTCGCGGGCGGCGGCGACGATCCGGTCCGCGATCTCGGCGGCATCGTGCACGCCAGAGTCGAGGACCACGTCGTAGATCGAGAGATCGCCGAGATCGAGCCCGTAGAGCGCGAGGTACCGGTCGTGCTCGACCTTCTCGCGCTCGGCGTTGTCGGCGAACGCCTGGTCGACGGAGACCTCCTCGCGCGTGGCGACGCGCTCGGCCCGGATGCGATCGTCGCATCGGAGGTAGACCGTCACACCGTCGAGTCGCTCGTTGTGGACGATCCACCCGGAGAGACGCGACTCGATGACGACGGCGCCGGCGCGCGCCCGGTCGGCGAGCCGGCGGTCGAGCTCGACGTCGACCGCCGGTCGCGTTGCGGCATAGGCCCCGAACTCCGCCAGGCTCAGCCCGTGCTCGACCGCCATGGCCCGGAAGACCTGGCCGCCGAGCACCAGCTCGAGCCCGAGGGCCGAGGCCACCCGGGACGCGGCCGTGCTCGTACCCGAACCTGGCGGACCGGCAACGGCTATCAGCCCGTGCTTGGACCCGACCTCAGGGATCGGACCGGGCGAAGGTTGCAACGAGTGTCGGCGACGGGGGCGGCGCTAGCCGCTGAAGGTCTCGAGCAGCGACTTGCGCTGCTGATCACCCAAGCCCCGTACACGCCGGGTATCGGCAATGCCGATCTCTTCCATGGCACGGCGGGCCCGGACCTTGCCCACACCGGGCAGAGACTCGAGCACGGCCAAGACCTTCATCTTGCCGACCGTGTCGCTGTCGTCAGCTTGGGCGAGAAGGTCCTTCAGAGACATGGACCCCATCTTCAACTTCTCTTTGAGCTCAGCCCGAGCACGCCGCGCCTCGGCGGCCTTGGCCAGGGCGGCTTCGCGCTGCTCGGGTGTAAGTGCGGGAGGCTGCGGCATGCGGGGCACCCTACTCCACCGCGAAACCTCAATCGCGCCACTACCGCCTTGCGTAGAGATTCAGGGGGTTTCGGCCCCCGGCGCTGTGACTAGCGCAGGCCGCCCAGCAATGCCTCGGCGGCGCCCGCCGGGTCGGCGGCATCGGTCACCGGACGGCCGATGACCAGTAGGTCGACGCCGGCATCGAGAGCCTGCTGTGGGGTCGCCACGCGGGCCTGGTCGTCGACCGGCGCGCCAGGCGCCCGGATGCCCGGGGTCACGATCGCCGCCGCCGGGGCCAGCTCGCGCACCGTCGCGACGTCGGGCACGGCGCACACGAAGCCTGCGCAGCCGGCGTCGAGCCCGGCCGTGACGCGTTGGCGCAACAGGTGCTCGGAGGCGTCGACCTCGCTGGTCAACACGGTGACGGCGAGCGGGACGGGCTCGTCGAGGTCGGCACGCGCGGCGCCCTCGCGCAAGCCCTCGACGCCGGCCCGCAGCATCGAGACACCGCCGCTCGCATGCAGCGTCAGGTAGCGGGCGCCGAGGGCGCCGAGCACCCGTGCCGCCCGTCGGACAGTGGTAGGGATGTCGTGCAGCTTCAGGTCGCAGAACACGTCGAGACCCAGCCCGGCGAGCGACACGACGGCGTCGGGCCCCGCGGCGCTGTACAGCTCGAGCCCGACCTTCGCCGTGCCGAACCACGGCTGCAGCTCGCGTGCCAAGCGGGTCGCGGCGACGAGGTCGTCGATGTCCAGCGCGACCGCCAGTCGCGACCGGACGTCGTCCGGCAGGTCGGCGTAGGCCGGCGTGTCGCCGGGTTGCGTGGTCGTGGTCTCGGTCATGGGCTGCTCCGATCACGTTGTCCGGAGCTTAGAGGTCACCCGAATCCACCCGAGGCAATAGTGCCCATGCCAGCACGGTTGAGGTCCTCGAGGTCATCGCGGCCGGCAGTCACCGTCGCCTCGGCCTCTCGATCGTGGCCGCCATGACGTCCTGGTACGGTCCGATCGGTGATCCTCCGGGACCGGTTCCGTCGACGTGGCGCGCCATCGGGCGACGACCACAGCTCGGTGTGGGACCACCCCGCCACCCTCGGCCGCACGACCCTGCGCAACCCCGTGATGCCGGCATCGGGCACCTACGGGTACGGCCTCGAGCTCGCTCCGTACGGCGACCCAGCGTTGCTGGGTGCCCTGGTGGTCAAGTCCCTGTCGGCGAAGCCGTGGGCCGGGAACGAACCACCCCGACTGGTGCCGCTGTCCGCGGGCTCGATGCTCAACAGCGTCGGGTTGCAGAACCCGGGTGTCGGGGCCTGGTCAGCGCACACGCTGCCGCTACTGCTGGAGCGTCGGTTGGCCGTCGTCGCGAGCATCTGGGGCCACACTCCCGAGGAGCTGCTGAATGCTGCACAGCTCATGGCCGAGGTGTCGGGGCCGGTCGCCTGGGAGATCAACCTCTCGTGCCCCAACCTGGCGACCTCCGCCGAGCTGCCCTCGCACAACCCCGACGTCGCCCGCGAGGTGTGCGGCAAGATCCGGGCCCTGGCCGACGACGCGGTGGGCGTGTGGGCCAAGCTGGCGCCCAACGCTCCGGACGTTCCGGCGGTCGCCGACGCGTGTTCGGCGGCGGGCGTCGACGCGGTGACGCTCACCAACACCTATCCGGGCACGCAGTTCCCGGCGGAGACCCCGTTGCCGACGGTCGGCGGTCGGGGCGGTGGCGTCTCCGGAGCGTTGCTGCGGCCCATCGTCCGACGGACCGTCGCCGCGGTGCACCAGCGCTGCCCCGACCTGTCGATCGTCGCCGCCGGCGGCGTCTCGACCGTGGACCATGCGGTTGCGTACCTCGACTTGGGCGCCACCGCCGTCCAGGTCGGTACGGCCAACTTCGCCGACCCGCGAGCGACCCACACCATCGCCCGCGGCGTGGTCGAGCGGCTGGCGCGGCGTCCCCGTCCCCGCTCGTAGCCGCTGCCGCGAGCCGCTCCCGGCCGAGGCGAAGGCGGTCAGCTCGTCGAGCATCCACGGTATGTCCGTCATTCGACCTCCCACAGGACGCTCACCGGCATGGCCCGCAGGCGCCGACCGAACGACAGACTCTCGGTGCCGGTGTAGAACACCAATCATGGACATCATCCTGATCCCCGGCTTCTGGCTCGACGGCTCCTCGTGGGCCGAGGTCGCGCCGGCGCTCGAACAGTCGGGCCACCGGGTGCGCGCGCTCACGCTGCCCGGCCTCGAGTCGGCAGATGCCGATCGCGGTGGCATCGGGCTGAGCGACCACGTCGATGCTGTCGTCACCGCCGTCGACGAGGCCGACGGGCCGGTCGTGCTGGTCGGGCACTCCGGAGGCGGGGCGATCGCCCACGCGGCTGCGGACGCCAGACCCGACCGAGTGGCACGGGTGGTCTACGTCGACGCCGGGCCGCTCGGAGTCGGGCAGGCCATCAACGACGAGCTGCCGGTGATCGACGGCGAGATCCCGCTCCCGGACTGGTCGGAGTTCGGCGAGGAGGATCTGCGCGACCTCGACGACGAGCTGCGGGAGGCGTTCCGGGCGCATGCCGTGCCCCAGCCCGCGGCGGTCGCGCACGACCCGCAGGTGCTCGCCGACGAACGGCGCTACGACGTGCCGGCCACGATCATCTCGTGCGGGTTCCCGAGCGAGCAGCTGCGCGAGTGGATCGCGCAGGGGCATCCGTACGTCGCCGAGCTCGCCGCCATGCGTGACGTCGAGTACGTCGACCTGCCCACCGGCCACTGGCCCCAGTTCACCAAGCCGGTGCAGCTGAGCCAGGCGATCCTGGCGGCGGTCGACCGTACGTAAGCCCCGCGACCACCCGTACCGAGTGCGGGACCTCAGTCGGGGTGATCGTGCCCAGGACACCCGGCCGCTCGTAGGAAGCGACGGCCGTGCCGGGACGTGTCGAACAGGCGGCGACGGAGGGCCGAGCCGGGTCAGTCGGCGTGGTAGTCCTGGTGGTAGTCCTGGAGGGTGCCGACGCGGAGGTCGTGGCGGGCGCGGTCGTGCATGCCCTCGGCGGCGGCGACGGCGGCCGAAGCCGTGGTGAGACAGGGGATGCGGTGGGCGTTTGCGGCCCGGCGGATGTACGCGCCGTCCGCTCGGGCACCGCGGCCACGAGGGCTGTTCACCACCAGCTGCACCTTGCCCTCGGCCAGCAGGTCGAGCGCCGTCGGCAGGCCGGCGTCGGCGTCGTCCTCGAGCACACCGTCCACGGAGACCTTGGCCACCCACTGGCCCACCGGGATGCCCGACTGCTCCAGGTAGCGGGCGGTCCCGGGCGTGGCCGCGATGTCGAAGCCGAGCTCGACGAAGCCGCGGGCGGCCCGGACTCCCGTGGACTTGTCGCGGTCGGCAAGAGACAGGAACACCGTGCCGCTCTGGGGCAACCGGTCGCCCGCTGCCACCTGTGCCTTGGCGAAGGCCAGGCCGAACGTGCGGTCAATGCCCATCACCTCGCCGGTCGACCGCATCTCGGGCCCCAACACCGTGTCGACGTCGGGGAACCGGTTGAACGGCAGCACCGCCTCCTTCACCGCGACGTGCGCCGGGCCACCATCCCGGTCGGCTCCCACCGGAGGGCACAACAGCCCCTCGGCCCGCAGCTCGGCCAGCGTCGCGCCCACCATCACCCGGGCCGCGACCTTGACCAGCGGCACTCCGGTCGCCTTGGCCACGAACGGGACCGTGCGACTGGCCCGGGGGTTGGCCTCGATCACGAACACCTCGCCCTGGCGGAGAAGGTCGCCTGAGAGGCCGGCCCGTGGCCCGGGCGACCCGCCGGCCGAGCCGGCGAGAGCGGAAGGGACAGCGGAAGGGACAGCGCCGTTGTCGGCCGCGTCGCCGTCGAGGCCCGCAGGACGTGGCCTGTCCCCCCGACGGGTCACCGCGAACTGCACGTTGAGCAGCCCCTGGACATCCAGCGCGTCGGCCAACCGCCGCGTGTGGTCCTCGATCACGGCGACGGTCTCGGCGGACAAGGAGTACGGCGGCAGCGAGCAGGCCGAGTCGCCCGAGTGCACACCGGCCTCCTCGACATGTTCCATCACCCCGCCGATCACCACCTCGCCCGTGCGGTCGCGGATCGCGTCGACGTCGACCTCGGTGGCGTCCTCGAGGAACCGATCGACCAGCACGGGCCGTTCGGCCGAGAGACCGCCCTCGCGTCCCAACGACCCGAACGCTGCCAGCTCGTCCATGGCCCGGCGCAGGCCGTCCTCGTCGTAGACGATCTCCATCGCCCGACCGCCCAGCACGTACGACGGCCGCAGCAGCGCGGGGTAGCCGATGCGCTCGACCACCGCCAGTGCCTCGTCCACCGACGTGGCAGTGCCTCCCGCCGGTTGGGGGATCGACAGCCGGGTGCACAGGGCGTTCCACTGCTCGCGGTCCTCGGCCATGTCGATCGAGCGGGGCGACGTGCCCAAGACCAGCCCCTCGGGCAGGGCGGACGCGAGCTTGAGCGGGGTCTGGCCCCCCAGCGCCACGATCACACCCACCAGGTCGCCGGCCGCCTGCTCGGCCTCGATCACGTTGAGCGCGTCCTCGAGCGTGAGTGGCTCGAAGTACAGGCGGTCAGAGGTGTCGTAGTCGGTCGAGACGGTCTCGGGGTTGCAGTTGAGCATGACGGTCTCGAGGCCCGCCTCGGCGAGGGCGAAGCTGGCGTGCACGCAGCAGTAGTCGAACTCGATGCCCTGGCCGATGCGGTTCGGCCCGGAGCCGAGGATCACCACCTTGCGCCGGCCGCTCGGGACGATCTCGTCCTCGTCCTCGTAGGTCGAGTAGTGATACGGCGTCGCGGCGGCGAACTCGGCGGCGCAGGTGTCGACGGTCTTGAACGTCGGCCGCACCCGGGCAACCGTTCGAGCAGACCGGACCGCGGCGGCGTCGACACCCCACAGCCAGGCCAGCTGCGCGTCCGAGAACCCGAGCTGCTTCGCGCGCTTCCAGTCCCGGCGGCCCATCCCGTCGAAGCCCACGGCTGCCAGGTGCGCACGCTCCTCGACGATCCGCAGGATCTGGTCGAGGAACCAGGGATCGACCCGGGTCTGCTCGGCCAACACGTCGAGAGGGATGCCCCGGCGTAGCGCTGCCTCGAGGTGGAAGGGCCGGTCGGGGGTCGCGATGGACGCCCGCGCCAGCAGCTCCTCGTCGTCGAGCCGGTCGAGGACGTCCTCGACCGGGTCGCAGGCCAGGCCCCAACGACCGTGTTCGAGACTGCGCAGCGCCTTCTGCAACGACTCGGGGAAGGTCCGGCCGATGGCCATGGCCTCGCCCACCGACTGCATCGACGTGCCCAGCACCCCGTCGGTGCCGGGGAACTTCTCGAACGCCCAGCGCGGCACCTTGGTGACCACGTAGTCGATGGTCGGCTCGAAGCTGGCGGGAGTCTTGGCCGTGATGTCGTTGGGGATCTCGTCGAGCGTGTAGCCCACCGCCAGCCGCGCCGCGATCTTGGCGATCGGGAACCCGGTGGCCTTCGACGCCAGCGCAGACGACCGGCTGACCCGGGGGTTCATCTCGATGATCACCATGTCGCCATTGGTCGGGTCGACAGCGAACTGCACGTTCGAGCCCCCGGTCTCGACCCCGACCCGCCGGATGCACGCGAAGGCCGCGTCGCGCATCGCCTGGTACTCGACGTCGGTCAGGGTCTGCGCCGGGGCGACGGTGATCGAGTCGCCGGTATGCACGCCCATCGGGTCGAGGTTCTCGATCGAGCAGATCACCACGCAGTTGTCGGCACGGTCGCGCATGACCTCGAGCTCGTACTCCTTCCAGCCTGCGATCGACCGCTCGACCAGGATCTCGCTGATCGGGCTGACGTCCAGGCCGGTCGACGCGATCCGCCCGTACTCCTCGGGCGTGGAGGCGATGCCGGTGCCCTTGCCCCCGAGGATGAATGCCGGGCGGATCACCACCGGCAGGCCGATCTGGACGACCACCGCCATCGCCTCGTCCAACGAGTGGGCCACCGCGGACGCCGGCACGCTGAGCCCGATGCCCTGCATGGCGCGCTTGAACCGCTCGCGGTCCTCGGCGGTGGCGATGGCGTCGGCGTTGGCGCCGATCAGCTCAGGCGTGCCGGGCTTGCCGACGACGCCGCTGGCCACCAGCTCCATGGCCAGGTTCAGCGCCGTCTGCCCGCCAAGGGTCGGCAGCAGAGCGTCGGGCTGCTCGCGCTCGACGATGCGGGTCAGGTGCTCGGCATCGAGCGGCTCGAGGTAGGTCGCGTCGGCGAAGTCGGGGTCGGTCATGATCGTGGCCGGGTTCGAGTTGGCCAGGATCACCCGGTAGCCCTCGGCGCGCAGCACCTTGCAGGCCTGCGTGCCGGAGTAGTCGAACTCGCACGCCTGGCCGATGACGATCGGGCCGGCGCCGATCAGCAGGATCGACTCGATGTCGTCACGCCGGGGCATCAGCGCACCACCCCGCCCGCGACGACCGCCGCGAGCTCGTCGAACAGGTAGGTGCTGTCGTGCGGACCGGGGCCGGCCTCCGGATGGTGCTGCACGCCCCACGCCAACGCGTCGGTGACCCGCAGGCCCTCGCACACCCCGTCGTTGAGGTTGACGTGGGTCACCTCAGCTCGCCCGGCCAGGCTGTCGGCCGCCACGGCGAAGTTGTGGTTCTGGCTGGTGATGGCGATCGCGCCGCTGCGCAGGTCGCGCACCGGGTGATTCGCGCCGTGGTGGCCGAACGGCAGCTTGACGGTCTCGGCACCGATGGCCCGGGCCAGCAGCTGGTGACCGAGGCAGATCCCGAACACCGGCACCTCGCCCACCAGACCGCGGATCGCGTCCACGGCGTAGGGGACGGTCGCCGGGTCGCCCGGGCCGTTGGATAAGAAGACCGCGTCGGGCACCCGAGCCAGGACCTCGCCGGCCGTGGTCGACGCCGGCACCACCTCGACCTGGAAGCAACGACTCAGGTGGCGCAGGATCATGCGCTTGATCCCGTAGTCGTAGGCCACGAGCCGGGGGGCCCCGGGGTCGGGGCCGGCGACGGTGTACGGCTCGGGGGTGGTGACCTCGGCCACCAGGTCGACGCCGTCGGTGCCGGGCTCGGCCACAGCGGCGGCCCGCAGTTCGGCTTCGGTGCCCGCGCCGAAGGCCCCGGGCATGGCGCCGTGCTCGCGGATCAGCCGGGTCAGCCGCCGGGTGTCGACGCCGGCGATGCCGGGGATGCCCGACTCGCGCAGCAGCGCGTCGAGGTGGCCGTCGGCGCGCCAGTTGGAGTGCCGACGAGCCAGGTCGCGAGCGACGACCCCCCGGCAGTGCAGCCTCGAGGACTCGAAGTCGGCCTGGTTCACGCCGTAGTTGCCGATGTGCGACGCGGTGAAGGTGATGATCTGGCCGGCATACGAGGGGTCGCTGACGATCTCCTGGTAGCCGCTCAACGCCGTGTTGAACACCACCTCGCCCCGGCCCGCGACGCCAGCGCCGTCGGGGACGGCACCGATGAGCTCGCCCTCGAACACCGAACCGTCGGCGAGGGCCAGCGCCCCCTCCATGACTCCAGGGTTCGCCGAGCGGGATTGCATAGCTATGCAGTCTAGTGCATCCACTAACGCTCGGCCTCACCGTCGCGGACCACCGGCTCGCCCCACAACAAGGTGTGACGGACCTGGCCCGTGAGCTTCATGCCGGCGAACGGCGTGTTCCTGCTGCGGCTCGCCAACCCGTCCGCCTCGACCACCCAGGTCGACGCCGGGTCGGCCACGCACAGGTTCGCCGAACGCCCCGGCTGGACCAGGCCACCGTGGTCGGCGCCCACCCCGGCGATCGCGGCCGGCCGGGACGAGAGCAACCCCACCAGCTCGGCGGGCGGCAGGTCGAGCTGGGTGAGCGCCAGCGCGAAGGCGGTCTGCAGGCCCAGCATCCCCGGCGGCGCCTCGTCGAACGGCCGCTCCTTCGCCTCCGGCGCGTGAGGTGCGTGGTCGGTGGCGACGCAGTCGATGCTGCCGTCGGCCAGCCCAGCCCGGACGGCGGCGACGTCGGCCTCGGTGCGCAGTGGAGGGTTGACCTTGAACACCGGGTCGAAGCCCACGCACCGCTCGTCGGTCAGCGTGAAGTGGTGCGGAGTGGCCTCGCAGGTCACGGGCAGCCCGCCTCCCTTCGCGGCCCGCACCATCGCGACCGCTCCCTCGGTCGACAGGTGCTGGAAGTGCACCCGAGCCCCGGTGAGGCGGACCAGCGCGATGTCGCGCATCACCATCAGCTCCTCGGCCTCGGCAGGGATCCCCGGGATGCCGAGCTGTGCGGACACCGCGCCCTCGTGCATGTGGCCACCCGCCGAGAGTCCCTCGTCCTCGCAGTGCTGGGCCAGCGTGACCCCGAGGCCTCGGGCGTACTCCAGCGCGCGGCGCATCAGCCGAACGTCCTGCACGCCGTTGCCGTCGTCGGTGAAGATCCGCACCCCGAGGCCGGCGAGCTCGGCCATCGGTGTCAGTCGCTCGCCGGCTCTGCCGACGGTGATCGCTGCCGACGTCCGGACGTCACAGCACGTGCCCTCGCCCAGCTCGAGCACCTCGCGGGCCACCCCCGCGGAGTCGATCGGCGGGGTGGTGTTGGGCATGGCCACGACGCAGGTGTATCCACCGAGCGCGGCGGCCCGGGCGCCGGTCTCGACGGTCTCGGCCTCCTCGTGACCGGGCTGGCGCAAGTGGGTGTGGACGTCGACGAGCCCCGGCATCACCAACTGGCCGGCGCACTCCAGCACCAGGTCGCCCCGGCTCGGCGACAGGTCGGGCCCGACGGCGGCGATGCGCCCGAGGTTGACGGCGACGTCGGCGGTCCGCTCGCCGCTCCGGTCGACGACCGTGCCGCCTCGCAGCAGGATCGCGCTCATGATGACGAGCCTCCGGCTCGACCTTCGCCCGCGACCTCGTGATCGCGTCGACCGCGGTCGGGCCCGTCGTGGACCAGTCCGCCGGATCCGAGCAGCTCGTAGAGCACCGCCATCCGCACCGCGACCCCGTTGCGCACCTGGTCGATGACCACCGCCCGGGGCAGGTCGGCGACGTCGGCGGCGATCTCGACGCCCCTGTTCATCGGCCCGGGGTGCATGACGATCGCCTTGTCGTCGAGCCGGTCGAGCCGGCGGCGTGTCAGGCCCCATCGCGCGGTGTACTCACGCAGCGACGGGATCAGCGCCTCGGTCATCCGTTCCTGCTGCATGCGCAGGAGGTACACCACGTCGACGTCGGGCAGCACCCGGTCGAAGTCGACGTCGACCCGGACCGGCCAGCCAGTCAGCGTCGGTGGCAGCAGGGTGGCCGGAGCGACCAGCGTGACCTCGGCCCCCAAACGGGTGAACGCCAGCACGTCACTGCGGGCCACCCGGCTGTGGGCGATGTCTCCCACGATGGCTACCCGCCGGCCGTCCAGCGAGCCCAGGTGCTCGCGCACCGTGTAGCAGTCGAGAAGGGCCTGGGTCGGGTGCTCGTGCCAGCCGTCTCCGGCATTGACCACGCTGGCCGACACCCACCGGGCCACCTGGGCAGGGACCCCGGACGAGCGGTGGCGCACGACGATCGCGTCGACCCCCATCGCTTCGATGGTCAGCGCCGTGTCCCGCAGCGACTCGCCCTTGCGGACCGACGACGAGGAGACCGTGAAGCTCAGCGTGTCCGCCGAGAGCCGCTTGGCGGCCTGCTCGAACGACAGCCTGGTGCGGGTCGAGTCCTCGTAGAACAGCCAGGACACCGTGCGGCCCTGCAGCGCCGGCACCTTCGGCATGCGGCGCCGTGTGACCTCGACGAAGTGGTCGGTCAGGCGCAGGAAGTGCTCGATGTCGTCGGCGGACAGGTCGGCGATGCCCAGAAGGTGCTTCACCGGCCGTCCTTGTACATCTCGCCGAGCTCGACCCCGTCGAGTGTCGCGTCGACCACCTCGTCGCGCCGGGTCGGCAGGTTCTTGCCTACGTAGTCGGGTCGGATCGGCAGCTCGCGGTGGCCGCGGTCGATCATCACCGCGAGCTGCACCGCCCGTGGTCGACCGTAGGTGTGGACCGCGTCGAGCGCGGCGCGGATCGTGCGCCCGGTGAACAGGACGTCGTCGACCAGGACGACGACCTTGCCGTTGAGGTCCCAGGGGATGTCCGTGACCGCCGAGGGCAGGACCGGGCGTAGGCCGATGTCGTCGCGGTGGAAGGCGACGTCGAGCGTGCCCAACGGTGGGGACTCGCCGTAGATCTTCTCCAGGGCCTGGGCGATCTCGTGGGCGAACGGCACGCCGCCGGTCTGCAGCCCGACCAGGACGACCTCGCCCATGCCGTGGTTGGCTTCGGTGATCTCGTGCGCCATCCGCCAGATCGCCCGGCGGACGTCCTCGGCGTCGAGGACCTGGGTCCGGGCAACGAAAACGCCCCCGAATGGGGGCGTGCTGCGGCGTTCACGATCGGCCATGTGGGGAACCTCCCCTCCTCGCGTCGATGCGGGGCTTTCCGTGTGGGTCTCGCCGGACCCGCTTCACGGTCTGGCGGTCACGCTAGCAGTGCCGGCGTGCCACCCCGAGACAATACGGTCCGGTTGGACACGGCTGAGGTCAGAGGTTCCGGGGGGCCGCGCCTGACGACCTCGAAAGCCCGAGATCGGGCCCTATGACCTCGAGTCGAGAGCGACCAGGCCGGCGGCGGCGAGGTCGCCGGCGAGCTGGTCGACGTCGACGAAGCGGACGGCGCGCATCCCCAGTTGACCGGCGGCAACCACATTGGGCTCGGTGTCGTCGACGTACAGGCAACGGTCGAGGGCCACGCCGAGCCGGTCGGCCGCCGCCCGGAATGCGTTGAGCTCGGGCTTGACCACCCCAAGGTCCGCCGAGGCGATCGCGGCGTCGAAGTGGTCGGCGATGTCCGAGCGGCGCAGGTCGTCGTGGAGCCGGCTGCTGGCGTTGGACAGCAGCGCGACCGGGACGTGGTGTCGGGCCTCGTCGACCAGTTCCATCACCAGCTGGTCGATGCGCCAGCCGACGTCGGTGAACGCCGCGGCGACCGCCGCGGCATCGGCACCGTGGGCCTCGCGGACGGCGGCACCGATCTCGGCCGCCCATTCGGCGAAGGTCACCATGCCGCGCATGGCCCGGTCGAGCCGATCGGCGTCGAAGGCCGCGTCGGCGATCGCCCCCTCGTCGAGGCCCATCGCCCGTTCACTGGCGGCCAAGCCCTGCATGTCCCAGTGGCGGATGACGCCGTCGAGGTCGATGACCAGAGCGTCCACCGAAGGCGCTGTCTTAACCCTGGGACGGACCTCCGCGGCGACCGCCGACAGGACCCCGTTGACGAACCGGGCCGAGTCGTCGGTGCCGAAGCGCCGGGCCAACACCACCGCCTCGTTGATGATCACCGCCTGCGACCGATCCGACGCCTTCATCAACTCGTAGCTGCCGAGCCGCAGGATGGCCCGGTCGACCGCGGCGAGCCGCTGTAGCGACCAGCGCGGCGCCACCAGCCGGGCGACCAGCTCGTCGATCTCGTCGCGGTTGGCATCGACCCCGCGCACCAGCTCGTCGGCCAGCGGCGTGGGCGGCAACGGCAGGGCGTCGACCAGCTCGGCGATGGCGACGCCCTTGAGCTCGGCCTCGTACAGCAACTCCAACGCCCGCTCGCGGGCGGCGCGACGATGCTCGACCTCGCTCGGCTCAAGTGCGCTCACGGCTTTGGCGCCTGACCTAGGCCCGGGTGAGGTAGTCACCGGTGCGGGTGTCGACGCGAATGCGCTCGCCCTCGTTGACGAACAGCGGGACCTGCACCACGAGCCCGGTCTCGAGAGTCGCCGGCTTGCGGGCGCCGGACACCCGGTCGCCCTGGATGCCGGACTCGGTGCGGGTGACGGTCAGCTCGACGGCGGCGGGCAGGTCGGTGCCGATGATCTCGTCCTTGTAGAACTGCAGCTGGACCGTCGAGCCCTCCACCACGTACCTCGCCGCGTCGCCCAGCGTCGCGGGACCGACATGGATCTGCTCGTAGGTCGAGTTGTCCATGAACACGTAGTCGTCGGCGTCGCGGTAGACGAACTGCATGTCGTTCTTCTCGACCATCGCCTGCTCGACCCGCTCGTCGGCGCGGAACGTGCGATCGAGGACGCTGCCCGACCGGACGTTGCGCAGAGTGGTGCGCACGAACGCGCCGCCCTTGCCCGGTTTGACGTGTTGGAAGTCGACGACCTGGAACAGCCCCTCGGGCAGGTCGAGGGTCATCCCCTTCTTCAGGTCGTTGGTGGTCGTGGCCGCCATGGAACCTCTCCGGCTCGGATCTACACGGTGCGGTCCTTGGGCGCCCGCGTGAGAGTGCGGGAACCCTCGGATGTAACCACGACTGTGTCCTCGATGCGGACGCCACCATGCTCGGCGAGGTAGACGCCCGGCTCGACGGTGACGACGTGGCCAGCGGCGAGCGTAGCATCGGCGGTTGCGGCGACCCGAGGCGCCTCGTGGATGTCGAGCCCCACGCCGTGGCCGGTGCCGTGGACGAAGGCGTCGCCCCAGCCGACGTCGCGGATCACCGCTCGGCAGGCCTCGTCGACCGCCTTGGCGTCCGTGCCTGGCCGCACCACCGCGACCCCCGCCGCCTGCGCCGTGTGGACCACATCCCACATGTGGGTCTGGGTGGGCGAGCACTCGCCGACCGAGAGTGTGCGGGTCATGTCCGAGTGGTAGCCGTCGAGCAGGGCGCCGAAGTCGATGACGACCAGGTCGCCCTCCTCGATCCGTCGAGGACCGGCACGGTGGTGCGGTCGGGCGCCGTTGGGCCCCGAAGCCACGATCGTCTCGAACGACACGCCGTCGGCGCCGAGCCGGCGCATCTGCCACTCCAGCTCCAGCGCAACCTCGGCCTCGGTCGGCTGCTCGCCGAGCCGGTGCTTGACCGCCGCCAGCGAGGCGTCGGCCATCGCGCACGCCGCCTCGATGCGGGTGATCTCGCCCTCGTCCTTCACCTCGCGCAGCTCCTCGACCACACCCTCGGTGGCGACCAGCGTGGCGTCGGGGAACCACTCGCCGCCGAAGCTGCGCTGCTGCCCCCAGGTCACGCTGTGCGCCTCGAGCCCCAACCGCTGGGTGCCGCGCAGCGCCTGGCTCAGGATCTCCTGCTGCGCCGCGGTGTTGGTCCCGACCTTCACCCGACCCGGCACGCCGGCCAGCTCGAGCTCCTCGACGGCCTGGTCGCCATAGCGCCCGTCGGTCACGAAGACGACCTCGTCGCCGTCGGCCGGGACGGCCACCAGTGCAGCGCTCCCCGAGAACCCGGTGAGGTAGCGGACGTTGGTCATGTTGGTCACCAGCAGGGTGTCGCACTCCGCGTCGCCCAACCGGGCCTGAAGGCGACCGACGCGCTCGGCGACGTCCATCGACGGGAGAGCCTTACGGTCGAAGGTCACGAAGGGCCAGCCTACTGGGGCTATGTCCGACCATCGGAGCCGTCAGGTGTCGAGGGTGGGCACGAAGTCGGGCTTGCGGCGTGCCGCGGTGACGTGCTCGAAGCCCGAGGCCAGCCGGATCAGCGTGGGCTCGCTGAACGCGGAGCCCATGAAGGTGACGCCGACCGGCAGGCCGAAGGCGTCCCCGGCAGGCACGCTGATCAGCGGATACCCGGCGATCGCCGCCGGGGCCGAGCTGCCACCCAGGAAGTGGTCGCCGTTCACCAGGTCGGTCGGCCACGCGGGTGAACCGGTCGGTGCCACGATCGCGTCGAGCCGATGCTGGCCGAGCACCGCATCGATGCCGTCGGGGCCTCCGATCCGCCGCGCCTCGGCCAGCGCGGCCTGGTACTCCGCCTCGCTGAAGGGATCGGATGCGGCGAGCTCGAACCACTCCTGCCCGAACCACTTCAGCTCCTCGTCCGCGTGCTCCTGGTTGAAGGCGACGGCGTCGGCCAGCGTCGCGATCGGCACGCCGGACCGGGTGGCGAGGTAGGCGTCGAGGTCGCGGAGGAACTCGAAGACCAGCACCGTGACCTCCTCGGAGCCCGCGTTGACCTGGTCGATGGTGGGGATGTCGGCCGGATCGACGACCACGGCCCCGGCGTCGCGCATGGCCTCGATGCCGGCGTCGAAGACCCGGTCCGTCTCCTCGCTGTAGCCGGTGACGCCCGCGCGGGCGACACCGATGCGGGCGCCGGCCAGACCGTCGGGATCGACGAACTGCGCGTAGTCCGAGAACACCTGGTCGCGATGCTCGGTGGTGGCCGGATCCCGTGGGTCGGCCTGGGTGCTGGCCAGCGCGCCCAACACCGCCGCCGCGTCGGCCACCGTTCGGCCGTGGGGACCGACGGTGTCCTGGCTGTGGGCGATCGGCACCACCCCGGCTCGGCTCGTGAGCCCGACCGTCGGCTTCAGACCGACCACCCCGTTGGCGCCCGCCGGGCAGACGATCGAGCCGTCGGTCTCGGTCCCGACCGCCGCGGCGCAGAGGTTGGCCGAGGCGGCAGCCCCCGAACCGGAGCTGGATCCGCACGGGTTGCGGTCGAGGACGTAGGGGTTGCGGGTCTGGCCACCCCGGCCCGACCACCCGCTCGACGAGTGGGTCGAGCGGAAGTTCGCCCATTCGCTGAGGTTGGTCTTGCCGAGGACGACCGCGCCGGCCGCCCGGAGCCGTGCCGCGACGGTGGCCTCCTGGGCTGGGGCCGGGCCGGCGAGGGCCAGTGAGCCAGCCGTGGTCATCATGCGATCGGCCGTGTCGATGTTGTCCTTGAGCAGGATCGGGATGCCGTGGAGCGGCCCACGGACCCGGCCCTGTCGTCGCTCGCGATCCAGGTCGCGCGCGATGCTCTCGGCGTCGGGGTTCAGCTCGATCACGCTGTTGAGGCGCGGGCCGCGGCGGTCGATCTGGCGTATGCGGTCCAGGTAGCGCCGGACCAGGCCGCGGGCGGTGAGGCGACCGTCGGCCATGTCGGCCTGGAGCTCGGCGATCGTGGCTTCCTCGATGTCGCGGCCGTGGCGGGCGGGCGCCGGCGCGGTGGCTCCTACCGGGCTTGCACCGAGCGCCGTCGCGGCGAGCGGCGACGCCAACGCGGCGGCCGCCCCGGCCTGGAGGAACTCGCGGCGGGCGAGTGACGAATCGTTCATAGGTCCCCCCTCCGAACGTCTCGTCCGCCGACCGTAGGCCGCAGGCCGAAGCTCTGCCGCGGTCACCACCCGGGGTGGTCAGGGGGAGGACTGAGCCGGGGGAGCCTCGGCGGAGTCGCCACCGGCCCCGCCGCCCGACGACGCACTGCCGCCGATGTCGGTGAGGTCGATCCTCCACGCACCGTTCTCGTCGCGCAGGGTCATCTCGGTGGTCTCGGTCGATCCGTCGACGGTGGCCGTGATCGCCACCACGGCAGTCGTCCCGTCGTTGCTGACGACCTCGGTGTCGCTCACGGTCACGCCAGCGCCGACCATCTCGCCGCCGCCCGCCAGCTCGGCCTCGCACGCGGCGATCGCTTCGGGGAGACCTGCGCCGCCGGTCACCGCCACCGATGCCTCGGTGAGGAGGCCCATCGCCGTCGTGCAGTCGCCGGCATTGCTGGCGGCGAGGAAGTCCACCAACACCTGGGCGGGATCGCCATCGCCCTCCCCGCCACTGCCATCGTCGCGGTCGTCGCCGCCTCCCAGCAGCACGAACCCGCCGACGACGACGACCGCGACGACCGCGAGCGCCAGCACGACCTTGAGCCCCGATCCCGATCCGGAGCCCTTCCGCGGCGGTGGCTGCATCCCGCCTGGCGGTCCGCCACCGGGCGGCCCCCCGCGCTGCTGACGAGGCCCGGGCGGCGGGCCGCCGGGCGAGGGTTCCCAGCCGGCCTGCCGTCGACCCGGAGGCTGCGTCGACGGGCCCGGCACCGGCGGCGGGTACTGCGGCGGGATCTGCGTCATGGCCCATCGATCACATCAACCCGATGCCCGTACTGTCAGTCGCAACCTGCGCTCCGGATCGGACAACCTGTCCGATCCGCGGTCAGAGGTTCAGGGAAGCGAGGACCGCCGACAGGTCCGTGGGGTCGACCTCGTCGGTGACCACCACGTCGCCGACATCGCGGGGGAGCACGAATCGCAGGCGTGCGCCGCGTCGCTTCTTGTCTTGGCGCATCGCCTCGACCAGCTCGGCCGCCGAGATCGGGTACGGCAGCCGGGGGCTCAGGCCAACGTGGACGACCAGCGACTCGACGTAGTCGGCCAGC
Organism: Acidimicrobiales bacterium; assembly: GCA_050744325.1. GTDB lineage: Bacteria > Actinomycetota > Acidimicrobiia > Acidimicrobiales > VFJN01 > DASXTK01. Next base: position 75,145 of record JBOGHK010000221.1, on the reverse strand, counting down.
CCCGGCTTGGCCAGGCCGCTCCGCTCGGACAGGCGGGCCGCGGCGACCATGCCGATGCCGACCGCCTCGCCATGGTTGACCGCCCCGCCGGTGGTGTGCTCGATGGCGTAGGCGAACGTGTGGCCCAGGTGGAGGACGGCCCGCCGACCCTGCTCGAACGGGTCCTCCTGGACGATGGCGATCTTGACCTGGATCGCCTGTGCGACCAGTGCCTGCAGCCGACCCAGGGCGCCGGGCAGGGCGTTGTCGACCTCGCGCCACTCCCCCGCCTCGACCTGGGCCAGGAGGTCGGACCCGGCGATCAGCCCGTGCTTTACGACCTCGGCCATCCCCGCGGCGAACTCCCGGGGCTCGAGGGTCTGGAGGGTCGCGACGTCGGCGACGACCGCCGTCGGCTGCTTGAACAACCCCACCAGGTTGCGCCCGTGGGGCCGGTCCAGGCCGACCTTGCCGCCGATGCTGGTGTCGATCATCGCGATGAGGTTGGTCGGGCAGTGGACCAGGTCGAGGCCGCGGAGGTAGGTCGCGGCGACGAAGCCAGCGACGTCCTCGACGACGCTGGTGCCCAGCGAGACCACCGTGGCCGAGCGGTCGATCTCGGCGTCGAGGAGCTTGTCGTACACGTACTCCACCGAACGCATCGACTTGCGCCCGTGACCTGCCGGGAGCCGGATCTCCAGGTCGACGGCACCACAGCTCGGCACGTACAGGTCGCCGACCCGGTCGTCGGTGACCACGACCATCGGCCCCTCGATGCCCGTCAGCTGGCGGACGAATGGCAGCAGGCCTGCGCCGACCGCGAAGTCGTAGCCACCGGCGGGGTGGTCGATGGCGTAGGTGCGTGGGTCCGAGGACGTCACCGTTCGGAGGTCGCGCGCGACGGCCTCCGGGGTCAGCTGGTCGGTGATCAGCTGGGGGAACCGGCGGTACTCCGGGTCGCGCTCGGTCATCAGCTCGACGATCCGCTGGCGCGGGTCGGGCACCCGGAGCAGTGGCCGGTCGACGCGGGACGGGTCGTTGGTGACCCGGTCGAACACCTCCTCGGGTGTGGCGACCAGGCAGAAGACCCGGCCGTTCGCGCTCAGGGCCCGCACGTTGGCTGGGTCGAGCATCATCCGCCCGCCGGTGGAGATCACCAGGCCGGTCCGGGACGCGAGCTCGGCCGCGATCCCCCGCTCGATGTCGCGGAACGCCTGCTCACCCTGGTCGGCGAAGATGGCGGGGATCGGTCCGTGGCGCTGCTCGATGAGCACGTCGGTGTCGACGAACTCGAAGCCCAGCTCCGCGGCCAGCAGCCGCCCCACGGTCGTCTTGCCGGTGCCCATGAAGCCTGTGAGCACGACGTTGCGGCGGCCGTCGCCCGACAGTGAACGCGCTGGGTGGTGGGGCCCGGACAAGGACCCCGATGTTAAGGCTCCACCAGCCCGTCGCCCACGCCCGATTGCCTGGTGTGCATCACACCGCCGAGGAACAGGTGGCCGATCTCGGGGTGGACGAGGACGTCTCTGGCCCGGCCGGCCAGCGCCAGCCGTCCCTGCTGGAGCACCAGGCCGTAGTCGCTGGTCTCGAGGGCCTGCTTAGCGTTCTGCTCGATCATCAGCACGGTGACCCCTGGTCGCGGAGGTCATGCAGCAAGCCGAACACCTGCCGCACCAGGATCACGAACAGGCCGAACCAGACCCGGTAGTAGTCGCCGGTGAAGCGCAGGCGGTCGGTGAGGACGGTGATGAACGAGACCCGATGAACGGTCCGACCAGAGAGCCCAGCCCGCCGACCACGGTGGCCAGGAAGAAGTCGAACGACTGCCCGATGTAGAAGGCCCGCGGCTCGATGTACTCGATGAGGCGGGCGTACAGCGCACCTGCCACGCCGGCCTGCCCGGCGCCGATCGAGAACGCCAGCAGCGTGTAGGTCCGGATGTCGACCCCGAGGCTCGCGGCCCGTGCCGGGTTGTCGCGCAGGGCCTTGAAGGCCCGGATGCCGCGGGACCCTTCGGTGAGCCCCTCCTCGTTGTTGACGACCAGGAATACCAGCAGGTTGAACGCCAGCGTCACGAAGGCCAGCCACGGCCCTGCACCCTCAAGGCAGGGAAGCCGATCAGCACGCTGAACACCATGCAGGTCAGGCCCGCGATGGGGCTGCGGGGTCTGGGGCGGGAACGTCACCAACGAGAACATCAGCCTCCGGCACCACCTCAACGTGAGCTGGGTGAGCCACCCCATCCCCGAGGACCGACCGTCCGAGCAGGAGCTGTTCGGCGACTTCCACGGCACGCCGCCGCTGTGAGGCCAAAGGGAGCGGACCATGGGGCCTAAGTTCTCGCTCGCCCACCTCACCGTGCTCGGCACCAGCGCGCTGGAGCTGGTCGAGTTCGCTGTCGCCGCCGGCTACGACTACGCCAGCATCCGGACGACGCCGGTCGCGCCCGGCGAATCCGTCGCCCCCCTCGCGGGAGATCCGGCGATGGTTCGCCAGGTGGTGGCCCGGCTGGCGGACACCGGCTTGCAGGTGCTCGACGTGGAGCTGGCTCGACTCGGCCCCGACGACGAGCCGGACCAGTACCTGGAGGTCCTGGACGTCGCGGCTGCCGTCGGCGCCCGGCACGTCATCGGCCAGCTCCCGACCCGGACCGGTCGCGGGCGGTCGACCGGTTCGGCCGGCTGTGCGACCTGGCCCTCGACTTCGGGCTCACGGTCGACCTCGAGTTCCCGTCGTGGACCGAAACCGGCGACCTGGCCACGGCAGCCGCGTTGGTCGAGGCCGTCGATCGACCCAACGCCGGGATCCTGGTCGACGCCCTCCACTTCTTCCGCTCCTCATCGGCGCTGGACCAGCTGGCGACGCTCCCGGAGGGGTGGTTCCGCTTCGTCCAGCTGTGCGACGCACCGGCCGAGCCCCCGCACACGGTCGAAGGGGTGATCCACACGGCCCGGGCGGCCCGGGCCCTGCCGGGCTACCGCGGCCTGCCGCTGCGGGTGCTGCTCGACGGACTCCCGGCCGTGCCCTACTCGCTGGAGGTGCCCAACGACGTGCTGCGCCGCGAGCTGGGGACCGCCGACTACGCGCGCCTGGTTCTCACCGTCGCCGGGACATGGTGGCGGACCACGGCCAGACCGCCGTGACCCGCTGAACCGATCCGCCGACCACCGGGACGCCCAGCACAGGGAGGCCCGCGGATATGCGGCCCCTCGACCCTCAGCTCATCGGTGGATCGAGGTTTAGCCTCGATCCACGTGGCCGCACTCCTCGAACCCCACACCCACCGGTGAGCACGACCACACAGATCAGCCATCCACGTCGGCTCATCCGGGGCTCGTGGCGCCTACATCGGCGTCGACCTTCTCGCCGGTGGCGGCCCCGTTCTGCTGGGCCCCTTCAAGGCATACGCCATGGGCGCCGTGACCAACCCCAACGTCTGGGTGCTCGGCGAGCCCGGCCCCGGCAAGAGCGCCCTGGTGAAGTGCGTGCTCGTCCGTATGGCGTCGATCTAGGGCCACGGCCTCGCGCTGGCCGCTGGATCGCCATCGCGGACCCCAAAGACGAGCACATCCCCTTCACCGACCGCCTCGGCCTGACCGACGGTGGTCGGTAGCGTCTGCTCAGTGGTTCCACCTGGCCGGCTGGTCATCCTCAATGGGGCGTCGAGCTCCGGTAAGACGACGCTAGCGACGGCCTTTCGCGACCGTCGTGCGGCACGTGGCGAGTTCTGGCTGCTCGTCGGGATCGACGATTTCCTCTCGAAGCTCCCGGCGGCATGGGTGGACCTGGGTCTCGCGTCGGGTCCGGGCGAGCATGCTGGGAGTGGTCTCCGCTTCGAGTCCACGCCGAACGGTCGGGTGCTGCGTGTCGGTGAGACGTGTCGGCAGGTGTTGCGCACCTATCACGAGGCCGCCGTGGCCGGCGTCCGGTCCGGGCTGGATGTCATCGTCGATGACGTGGTTGTCGACGAGGCGATCTTTGGTGATTGGCTCGACGTGCTCGGCGAGCTCGAACCGACTTGGGTGGGCATTCGTTGCTCGCCTGACATCGCGGTCCGACGCGAGCAGGCGCGGGGCGATCGTCCGGTGGGGATGACCGCTGTGCAGACCATGAGTGTGCATCGTCACGTGAGCTATGCGTTCGAGATCGACACGGGAGTGCTTGCGCCCGACGACGCATTGATCGAGCTCTGCTCTGGGCTTGGGCTCTGACCACCTCCGACAGAGCCGGGCACGGTCCGCGCGGATAGGTTGCGGACGGTGAGGCGTCGTCGTCGGCCGCTGGACGCGTTCGTTGGCCGTGACCGCGAGCTGGCGGCGCTGGTGGGTTCGTTGGACCGGGCGCTCGCGGGGGAGGTCGCCGTCGCCTTGGTGGTGGGGGAGGCCGGGATCGGCAAGAGCCGCCTGGTCGATGCGTTGGCGGTCGAGGCGCGTGGGCGGGACGTGCGGGTGGTGTGGGGTGAGGCCACCGAGCGTCACCAGGCGCCGCTGTCGTTGTGGACGGGTGTGGAGCGCTCGTTGGGCCTGGGGCGCGATCGCGTGGACCGGTCGCTGCCGTCGTCGGAGCGGCGCTGGGAGACCGTCGAGCTGATGGGCGTCGAGCTCGCGGACGTGGCGCCGGTGGTCGTGGTCCTCGAGGACCTGCACTGGGCGGACGAGGGCTCGCTGTGGGTGCTGGAGCGGTTGCCGCGCTTGCTGCTGGGCCACCAGGTGCTGTTGGTAGGGACCAGTCGTGGGGACGAGCCCGGGGCGATGGCGTTGGCTGGGGTGCGGCAGCAGGCGATGCTGGTCGAGCTGAGCGGGCTCGACGTGGAGGCGGTGGAGCGCCTGATCGACGCGCTCGGGCCCGAGGGATCCGACGGGCCCGATGAGTCCCATGGACCTGACAGATCTCACCGCCCGGACGGGTCCGAGGCTTCGCCGGGTAGGCGTGGGGGCGAGCGGGTGGATGCGGCCGAGCTGGTGGCCCGAACGGCTGGCAATCCGCTGTTCCTGCGGGAGTTGCTGGCGCTCGGCGGTCAGGAGGGTCGTCTGCCGTCGGTGGTGTCCAGCGTGCTGCAGCGCTCGCTGGCCCGCTTGGACAGCGACGTCCGGGATGCGCTCGCGGTCCTGGCCCTGGGTGGTCCCGCGACGCCGCTCGTGGTGCTGACAGCGGCGCTTGGCACGACGGTCGACGACGTCATGGCGAGGTTCGAGGCCGCGGCCGCGGCCGATGTCGTCGTACTGGGCACCACCGGTCACGCCGAGTTCCGGCACATCCTGTTGTCGGAGACCGCAACGGCCACGCTTGTGCCGAGCGGCCGTCGGGCGCTGCACGCGGCGCTGGCCGAGGCGTGGCGCGTGCTCGACGACTCGCCGACCGGCCTGGCCCGAGCAGCCGAGCACCGCCTGGCTGCGTTGCCGACCGGCGATCCTGGTGCCGCCTGCACCGAGGCGCTGGACGCAGTGCAGAGCCTGCGAGCGATCGGCGACGACGGCGGTGCCGCCGCCCTGGCCGCTGCCGCGGACCGCACGCTCGAAGCCTGCGGCGTCGGCGACCTGGCTACGAGGGCCCGCCTCGTGGTCCATCTGGGGCACGCACTGGACGCGCTCGGCGAGGAGCTGCGGGCACAGGAGGTCTTCGCCCGCGCCGCAGACCTCGCCATCCACGTGGACCAGCCCGAACTGCGGGCCGTCGCCGAGGTGGGTGCCTGTCGCAAGGCGAACCCGCTCGTCGCCTATCCCGAGCGGCTCCGGCGTTTGGCGGCGGTCGAGGCCGCGCTCGCGCCGGGCGACCACCCTCTGCGCGTGGGTCTGCTGGGACGGATGTCGGTGCTGCGATGCGCACTGCCCGACGCCTTGGACGCGGCACACGCCGACGGCGATGCCGGGGTCGCGATGGCTCGGCGTCTGCGCGACCCGGACCTGCTGGTCACAGCCCTGGCCGACCGCCACTTCGTCCCGTTCGGTGTGGCTGGCCTAGAGGCCAGGGCGGAGGCGGCCGACGAGATCGTCGCGCTGGGCGAGCGGTCGGGCCGTCCTCACATCGCCCTGCAGGGCTACGAGTGGCGCTACGGCGACCGTCTCGATCAGGGCGACCGTAACGGCGCGAACGCCGCGCTCGAGGCCCTCGAGGTCTACGCGCTGGTGATGCCGTCGCCCAGGTGGCGATGGTCGGCCATGGTGCGCCGGGCGAACCTGCACCTCGTCGACGGCGACCGGGCCGGGGCCCTGGCGCGGGCCGACGAGGTCGCGGAGCTGGGGATGGAGGCAGCCGAGGAGCCTGAAGCCCTCGGGATGGTGTTCAGCATCCGCGCTACCACCACGTCGCTATGGGGGCGTCCGGATCCCGGGTTGGGCTCGCTCTACCAGCGCCTCAAAGCGTCGACCGGTCCCTTCGCCGCGCTGCCGTTCATCGGCCTCATGCACGCCCGGGCCGCGTGCGTGCTGGGGGAGCCCGAGCGGGCGGCGCCGATCGTCCAGCGCTACGCAGCCGATCCCGAGCCTCTGCTCGCCGGCCTGGAGGGTATCCACCTCGTCGCCCTGCTGGGATCCATGGCGGCGGAGCTGGGCGCCGTCGAGCACGCGGCCAGGCTGCGGCGGGTCTTGGCACCGTTCCGGGATCGCTTGGGCACCGGCAGCGGGATCCAGGTGCTTCTGCCGGTCGCCACCACCCTTGGCCGACTCGCTCAGCTCGAAGGCGACATCGACGCCGCTGTCGCCTATCACCAGCACGCCGTCGCCCTGGTCTCGACGATGCCCTCGCCGACGCTCCTCGCCCACTGCGCCACCCACCTGGCCCAGGCGCTAGCGGCGCGTCGGGACGACGCTGAGGCCGCCACGGCGCTGGACCAGGCCCATCGGGTTGCCCAGCCGCTCGGAATCCTGGTGCCGGAGGCCGGCCTGGACCCCTCGCGCGCCGAGGCCGGCGGTCACCGTCGTCCTGGCGCGTCGCTGCGACGCACCGATGGAGGGTGGCGGGTCGCATCGCCCCACGGCGTCGGCACTGTCGCGGACTCACTCGGCATCGCCCAGCTTGCCCTACTGCTGGCGGCCCGACCGGGTGCCGAGATCCCGGCCACCGACCTGGCGGGCATGGACGCGGCTGCCGTCCCGACCGCTCGCGACCTCGGTGCCGGCCTCGACGCCCGGGCCAAGCGCGAGTACCGCCGCCGCCTCCGCGACCTGCAGGACGACATCGACGAGGCCGAGTCCAACAACGACCCCGACCGCGCGGCGCTCGCCCGCATCGAGCTCGATGCCATCGTGCGCGAGCTCCGCCGGGCTGTCGGCCTCGACGGCCGCGACCGGCCGAGCGGGTCGGGCGCCGAACGAGCCCGAGTCAACGTCACCCGCAGCCTGCGACGAGCGGTCGCGGCCATCGCCGCCCAGGTCCCCGACCTCGGCGCTCACCTCGAGCGATCGCTGCGAACCGGCCGGTTCTGCAGCTACTCGCCCGAACCGTCCGCCGCGCTCACCTGGGAGATCGACACCTGAGCAGGAGCTGAGCGGCGACCCCGAGCGGGGTCAGCCACGCGCTGCCAAACGGCCGCCGACCGGGCCGCGGAACATCGTGCCATCGCCACGGAACGCCTCCTTGGGTACCCCGACCCAACTGGAGGATCCCGATGGCACCCCGGATCAAGGCATCCCACCCCGGCCCGGCCCCGGTCACAGTCATGCCGATGGCCCTGAGCCACGTCGCCATGAACACCGCAGACCTCGACCGCTTCCGCGCGTTCTACGAGGACGTGATCGGATTGCGGACAGCGATCGTGCTGCGTATGACCGAACCACCCGGGTTGCGTCACGCCATCCTCTCCGTCAACGACACCACGATCATCCACGCCTTCGAGAGGCCGGGCTACGACCCCGGCGCCGACGGGATCGGCACCGAGGTAGGCAGCCGGGGCCGCCTGGACCACATCGGCTTCCTCCTCGCCGACCTCGACGACCTGAAGGCCGTCCGCGACCGCCTGGTCGCAGTCCGTGCCAGCGAGGGCGTCGTGAGCCCCCTCGGGCCCCTCCTGTCCGTGCTGTTCCGCGACCCCGACGGCTTGGAGGGCGAGATCAACACCGTGAACCCGGCCTTCGACCTGAGCCTCGAAGACCGCGCTGTGGTCGAGGAGGAACCTGACCCGGGCCTCCACCACCGGCTCGTCGCGGCCTGCTCCCGAGGCTGACCACCGACCCCAGCCACCCACCCAACCAGCCACGAGATCGGCAGGAACTCCACCATGGACCACAAACACATCACCACCAGGCTCGCTGCCCTCGCCATCGCAGCGTTGGTCGCCGCAGGTTGCGGCGACGACGACACCGACGACGCCACCGCGGAGGCCGACGACACGCCGGCCGCAGGAGCCGGAGCCGCATCCGAGGCCGCCAGCGACGGCGGCGCGGACGTCGGCGCCTACTGCGAGGCGGTGCTGGCCGTGGAGACCGCGCCCCCGCCAGACGTGGACTTCGAGACGGCGACCCCCGAGGAGCATGCGATGGTACTTCGGGCCTACGCCAGCGAGATCATGCATCCGCTGGTCACGGAGGCGCTCGCAGTGATCCCCGAGGCAATCGCCCACGAGGGCGCGGTCATGGCCGCGGCGTTCGACGAGATGGCCACCACCGGCGACTTCTCGATGTTCGAAGGACCCGAGGTGACCGCAGCCGAAGACGCACTACACGCCTTCGATCTCGAGAACTGCGGCTGGGCCCGCTCGAACGTCACCACCACCGAGTACGCCTTCGACGGCATCCCGCCCAGCTGGAAGCCGGCGCCACGAGCTTCGACGTCACCAACGACGGCCAAGAACTGCACGAGCTCCAGCTGCTCCGCAAGAACGACGGCGTGACCGCCTCGGCCGACGAGTTGCTCAGCCTGCCCGAGAGCGAGGCCATGTCAATGGTCAGCCCGGTTGGTTCGGGCGCCTTCGCTCCGCCAGGAGACAGCGACTACATGGTCGTCGACCTCGTCGCCGGCGACTACCTCGCCGTTCCAGCCGCAGTTGTCGATGTCGAAGGCGTGGACCCGCTGGTTGGCGATCCTGGGCGTCCTCGCCCTGGCCGGACCGGCCGGGATCGTCGTGTTCATGCTGTTCCCGATCTGGGTGCTCGCCGTGGCGATCACGCTGCTCCGCCAGCCCGCCACGCCCGGCCGGCTCCTCAGGTCACGGACCCTGCCTCGAATCGAGGCCATGGCCCGCGGTGACGGCCACTTGTTGAGCCAGAAACGACCCCGCCGCTTCCGGGACTCCACCATCCGATGATGGAACCCCAAGAAGTCGAAGCCTCCTGCCCCTCGCCCGATGTCCACGATCCTGGTCTTGTCCGGGTGCAGGCGCAGCCCGAGCGGTGCCAGGGTGGCCACGGCCAGGTCTCGGGCCTGTTCGGCTCGTTGCCTGGTGGGGCACAACACGACGAAGTCGTCGGCGAACCTGATCAGCATCCCCTGTCGCCGTCCCGCCTGGTCCCACACCTCATCGAGGACATAGAGGGCGATGTTGGCGAGCAGAGGAGAAACGGGCGAGCCCTGCGGGGTTCCAGCCTCCACCCCGCTTCGACCCCGGCGTCTCAACCGGACCCGGGAGCTTCGCTACCGGGGACCCTGGCGTCTCCCCGGACCGGACTCACACCGGCTGGCTGTCGAGAGCTTGTCACTCGGCTACATCACGACCGCTCCTTTGCGCTCATGGCATCCGACCTGCTGGACGCACGTGGACCGAGGCTTAGGCTCCGCTCATGACCCACCAGATCCTCGTCCTCAACGGCCCCAACCTGAACCTGCTCGGCACCCGTGAGCCCGACGTCTACGGCGCCGACACGCTGGTCGACATACTGGCCGACCTGCGCGCCCATGCGTCCGAGCGGGGAGCCCAGATCCGCGACCTCCAGTCGAACCATGAAGGCGCCCTGGTCGACGCCCTCCACGAGGCCCGTGGCTGGGCCGACGGCGTGGTCTTCAACCCTGGCGCGTTCACCCACTACAGCATCGCCCTGCGTGACGCGATCAGTGCCACCGAGCTGCCGGTGGTCGAGACCCACCTGTCCAACATGCATGCCCGCGAGGCGTTCCGACACCAGTCGGTCCTGGCCGCGGTGTGCCTGGGGGTCGTCGCCGGCTTCGGCCGCGACAGCTACGTCGTCGCCCTCGACGGCCTGATCCGGCATCTCGAGCGAAGGAAACCATGACCGCGTACCGGTTCCTGGGTCGGCTCGGCGATGCCGGGTACCGGGGCGTGAACATCACGGTGCCGTTCAAGTCAACGGCCTGGCAAGCGGCAGCGGAGCCCTCGCCCGAGGTGGTCGCCACCGGGGCAGCCAACACCCTGCTCCTCGGGCCGCACGGCCCCAGTCATGCGTTCACCACCGACTTCACCGGCTTCACGTGGGCCTACTGGCGACGCTTCGGCACAGCGGCACCCGGGGACGTGGGCGTGGTGGGAGCCGGCGGTGTCGGGACCGCCACGGCGACCGCGCTGGTCGACCCCGGGGCGGCCCGGTTCCGGATCTTCGACATCGCGACCGACCGCTCCCACGAGCTGGCCCGCACGCTGCGGGACCGCCGGGCCGGGGTCACCGTCGAGGTCAGCCCGTCGGCCGAAGTCGCCTTCGACGGGGTGGACGGCATCGTCAACGGCACGCCCGTCGGGGATGTACTGGGACCCCGGCGCCCCCGTCGACCTGGCCGTCGTCGGCGACCAGCGGTGGATCTTCGACGCGATCTACTCGCCGATCGAGACACCGCTGATGGTGCGGGCCGCCGCGGCGGGGTTGGATCGCATCACGGGCTTCGATCTGTTCCTCGGCCAGGCCATCGACGCGTTCGAGGTGTTCACCGGTTACAGCCTGTCGCCTGAGATCCTCGCCGCGCTGGAGGCCCGCATGAGCGTCCTGGAGGGCGAGCGGGGTCTGCGCTGAAGGAGCTCCTCGGTCACCCCGACAGGGAGCTGAGCATCTCGACGATGTGGCGGGCGATCGCGCGCTTCGGCTTGTCGTCGACGGAGTGGAACGGCTCGATGTCCACGATCTGGTCGGCGATCTGCCCGTAGAGCACCGACCGCTCTTCGTCCAGGCGGGACAGTCCCTTCTCGTGACCGTCGACCAACAACGGACGATGCGTCGGATCGCTCCGCTCGGCTATGAACCCGATCGCGCCCCGCAGCCAGACGACCACCGCCAGCTCGGCCAGCAGCGCCCGGTTCGCGGCCGAGATCTCGGTTCCCCCCGCCGCCGAGACCACCAGCGGTGCGTCGCGGCGCAACAGATCCGCGAGCACCTGGGCCTCCAGCCGACGGAACTCGGCCTCGCCGCGCTCGCGGAACAGCCGGGGGATGCTGCACCCCGCGGTCAGCTCGAGCTGCTCGTCGGCGTCGGCGAACGGCCGCTCCAGCTCCTTGGCCAGGCGGCGGCCGACGCTGCTCTTTCCCGCCCCGGGGAGGCCGATCAGCACCACGTGCCGGTCGGGCGACGTGCTCACCGGCCGCTCACCCCTCGCGGAGGGTGGCCTGGAAGGACTCGACGTTGCGCAGCACCTCGCCGAACGAGTCGCCGCCGAACTTGCGGAGCGCCTCGCCGGCCAGCACCAAGGCTGTCATCGTCTCGGCGACGACGCCCATCGCCGGCACCGCGGTCACGTCGGTGCGCTCCTTGAAGCTCAGCGTCTCGCGCTTGGTGACCACGTCGACGGTGGTGAGTACCGGCCGGTTGAGGGTGGCGAACGGTTTCATCGCGGCTCGGCACACGACCAGCTCGCCGGTGGACATGCCGCCTTCGATCCCACCCGCCCGGGTGGTCGTGCGCCGGTAGCGCTGCTCGGCGTCGTCCCAGGTGATCGGGTCGTGGGCCTCGCTACCCGGTCGACCCGCAACCTCGAACCCGTCACCCACCTCGACGCCCTTGACTGCCTGGATGCTCATCAGGGCGCTGGCCAACAGGCCGTCGAGCCGCCGGTCCCAGTGGACGTGGCTGCCGAGCCCCACGGGGACGCCGTAGCCGAGCACCTCGACGACGCCGCCGAGGCTGTCGCCCTCCTTGGCGACCGCCTTCACCTGCTCGATCATCGCCTCGGTGGCCACCGGGTCGAAGCACCGCACCGGGGAGGCGTCGACCTGGTCTTGCTGGTCGGGCGTCGGCCGCTCCGAGGCCTTCGATCGTGCCGACCCCATCTGGACGACGTGGGAGATCACCTGGACGCCGAGACGGCCCAACAGGTTCTTGGCCAGAGCCCCCGCCGCGACCCGGGCGGCGGTCTCGCGGGCCGAGGCCCTCTCCAGCACGTCACGCGCGTCGGCGAAGCCGTACTTCTGCATGCCCGCTAGGTCGGCGTGACCGGGTCGTGGCTGGGTGAGGGGCGCCTCGGTCTGCCCGGGCTCGACGGCCATCTCGGTGTGCCACTTGTCGGACCGCGACCACTCGGTGTTGGCGATCTCGATCGCCACCGGCGACCCGAGCGTGCGGCCGTGGCGCACCCCGCCGACGATCGTGACCTCGTCCTGCTCGAAGCGCATCCGCGGCCCCCGGCCGTAGCCCAGACGCCGACGGCTCAGCTCGTCCTGGATGTCCTCGATCGTCACCGGCAGGCCTGCGGGCAGGCCCTCGACGATCACCACCAGCGCCCGCCCGTGGGATTCACCAGCCGTGAGGAACCTGAGCACTGCCCGAGATTACGTTCTGGTCGCGCTCGGGCCGGCATCCAGCACTGGGCGCGAGCGCCTCAGAACACGCCCGGGGCGGCGGCGAGGATCGCGGCCACGGCCCCGGCGCACAGCCACGGGCCGAACGGGTAGGCCTCGCGCCACACCCGACCGGACAGACGCCGTGCCCGCCGTCGCAGGACCAGCACGACGACGCCTGCGACGGCGCCGACGAAGCTCGCGAGGGTGAGGGCGAACAGGGCCCAGCTGAGCGATGCGCCGATCGGATGGTCGGCATCCCAACCGATCCACCCGACGACCAGGCCGATCAGCCCGCCGAGACGGACGTCGCCGAACCCCATCTGACCGGGTGCGATCAGGTGCATGCCACCCAGCACCGACAGGTAGACACCGGCGCCGGCTGCCGCCCCGACCAACGACCTCGGCTCACCCGCCACCAGCGCGGCAGCCACCATCCCCGCCAGCGCCCCGAGCCCGGTGAGGTAGACGAACCGTGCCGGTATGCGCCAACAGAGCAGATCCACCGCCGAGACGGCAACCAGCCCTGCGACCAGGACCAGGACGGGCACCAGTGCGGCAGACCACCCCACCCGCAGCCCGACCACGGCGAACAGCAGCCCCGTCGCCACCGAGACCGCCTGCCGATGAGGTGCCCGTTCAACCGGTGCGCCGACCTCACGGAGGCTGACCGCCGACCATGCGGGAACCCACCCCAACATCAGCGGCAGCACGACGCGCCACCCGATCCAGCGCTGCACGGCACGCGCGAGCCATGGCCCGACGACGAACCCTCCAAGAAGCCCAAAGGCGACCGCCAGTGCCGAGACACCCACGGTCGCCGGAGGCTAGTGCAGCCCCGCGCCAGTCACGTGCACGGATCGGCGGGTCAGGTTCGTCGCGTGTGGCCCTACTGGCGGACCGAGGACAGGAAGCTCAACAGCTGGCTGCGGTTGAGGATCTGCTCTTGGGAGGCACCGGCCGTCGGCATGCCACCGGGACCGCCACCACCCCGCCCGATCGTGGCTTCGACCACGGATCGGGCATCGGGGCTCATCGCGGCGACGTGGTGGGCCATCTCGGCGTCGCTACGCCCGTTGCCGGCCGCCCGGCTCGGCAACGGCGGCGGCGTCGGTGTGGCCATCAGGCGGCCGGTCGAGCCCCGGACTGCCCCGGGCGCGGGCGCCGGGGGCGGAGGCTCGTGGTCCTCGGCAGCCCAGCTGAGGTCGGGCGGGAGCGCGGATGCGCCGATCGACGGGATCTGGCCCGTGTCGTGTTGGGTCAGGGGGGACGGGCCCAGGCGACCGGTGTCGAGTGTCGGCGGCAGGATCGGGCCGCGATAGGTGTCCGGAACCGTCGGCACCGGAGCAGTCGGAGCGCTAGGAGAGACCGGCGGCGTCAGACCCCGATCGGTGGGGATGGCGGGTGCGGGCCCGACTCCCGGCGGCGTCGCCGAGGGGAACGGGCTGGTAGGCGGAACGAGTGGCGACCCCACGGCCGTGCCGGTCAGCGTCTGGCCGTTGCGCGCCGGACTGCCGAGCGGCCGCGCGCTGGGCGGAACCGTGGTCGGCGTGGGACCGGTGCGGCGGGTCCTCGCCGAGCGCGAAGCCGCGGCTTTGGACGGGCGGGGTTTCGGTGCCGTCTCCACCGGCGGCTTGGGGTCGTCTCGCCAGCCCGGACGCCCGTTGTCACTCGCTGCCGGGGCCTTCGTCGCCCGGTCACGATCCCGTGGCTCGCGCCGTGACTCGAGCTTTCCGTTGGTGGGCGCGGTAGCGACGGCCTGCGTGGGCCCTGTGGTCGGTGCGCGGCGCGGGCTGTCGCCGGTCGTAGGCCTGCTGGCGACGTCGTTCGCGGTGCGACGACCTCCGCTCGACGGCGCGCGCGCCGCCCCCGGCGGTTGGATGATGGCGACACCCAGCTCGACCAGGTCGCTCACGGTGCGGCTCACGGCCAGCTCACCGAGATCGAGCGACTGGGCCAGCTCGCCCACTGACCGTCCCGCGGCGATCGCCACCAGCGCCTGCCACCGTGGGGCATCGATCGTGACCTGGTCGACGGTCAGCTCGGGAGCAAGGGCGACCCGATGGCTCAGCGTCGGGACCACGGCCTCGAGGTCGCGCCACTCGTCGAGCAGCTGACCCGCACGGCGCAGCGTCTTCTCGACGTCCTTGGACTGCTGGCTCTCCTGTGGAGCCCGCTCGTCAGCCGCGAAGTTGAAGGACCCTCGGCTGAACCGCATGATCTCGAAGATCACCTCGTCGATCGTCGCGGTGCCAAGCGCACGCTCTGCGGTCGCGGCGACAACCGCCCCGTCGTCGAGCCACACGCTTCCCCGACCGCGGTCGCCGTCCACGTGGAGGCATCCGGTCTTCCCAGTCGTTGCCAGAAGACGCAGAACATCTGGCAGCGAGAACGTGTCGAGAGTCCCTTGAAGGGCCACCGTGTACCTCCGTTCGCATGAACCCCGCCCAGCGTTGCTCTCGCAACGATTTCGCAAAGACTAGGACGAAACTGCGGTCCCCGCCCGACATAGGACGGGGATGATGGTCAGGACGTGTCGCTATGAATCTTTACCATTAGGTTGCATCGTCGGGTGGATGCCCGTCGAACCGTGTGACGGCTTTGCCACGGAGGGGGACCCTGAGCGACCCCGCCCCTCCAGCTCGGCGCGTGCCGCACGGGCCATCTCCGCGACCGGTGGCTCGTGTCCGGTCCATCGACGGAAGGCGTGGACGCCCTGGTGAACGAGCATGCCCAATCCGCTCACGGAGCGTGCTCCCCGGGCTGTTGCGGCCGCAAGGAGCGGCGTCGTGAGCGGGTGGTAGATCAGGTCGACCAGCACCTGGTTCGGTTGGATCAGTTCGGGGTCGAAGGGCAGCGCCGGTGTCTCACCCATGCCGATCGGTGTCGCGTTGACGACGAGGTCCACCCGAGCAAGGTCCGCTGCACGGCCGACCCGCCCGACTGGGCCCGCGAGCTTGGCCGCCCGGTCGGCACGGTCCGCTGAACGGTTGACCACCACCACCTCCGCTGCGCCCACGTCGCCCAGGGCCCGGGAGACCGCCCGCCCCGCACCCCCGGCCCCGACCACCGCGCAGCGCTGCCCGGCGGGATCGACGCCGTGGTCGACCCGCAGCGAGTCCACGAAGCCCGCTGCATCGGTGTTGTCGCCAACCAGCCGGTCACCGGCCCAGAAGACGCAGTTGACCGCCTCCAGGGCGGCAGCCACCGGCGTCCGCTCGTCCACGGACGCGCCGACGGTGGCCTTGTGGGGCATGGTGACCGACAAACCCGCGAGGCCCAACATGCGCATCGCGTCGACCGCCGCTGGCCCTCCATCGGGCGATACCTCGAACGCCACGTACACCCAGTCGAGCCCGGTCGCGGCGAACGCGGCGTTCATGATCGTCGGTGACAGCGAATGCCGGACCGGCCAGCCGATGACGCCGGCAACCCGCGTCGAGCCGGTGATCGGCCGCCGGTCGCGCGCTTCAGCCATCGCGTTCGGGCCGAGCGCTACCCACAGAGGCCCTGGTCACGGCAGTACTGCACGGCAGCTTCGTGCTCGTCCTCGGTGACCGAGAAGGTGTGGTGCCCCGCCGAATCCTTCAGGACGAAGAACAGCCACTCGCCCTCCGCCGGCGCCAGAGCCGCCTCGATGGAGGCCCGGCTGGGCGACGAGATCGGCGTCGGGGGCAGCCCCAGGTTGCGTCGCGTGTTGTAAGGGGAGTCGCTCTCGAGCTCGGCGCTCGTCGGCGGGCACTCGCCGCTCTCGTAGCAGCTCGTCGGGTCGATGCCGAGCGGCATGTCCGCGGCCAGCCGGTTGTAGACGACCCGAGCCATCTGCGGACGTTCCTCGGCGACGCGTGCCTCCTCCTCGATCATCGAGGCGATGATCAGGATCTCGTAGGGCGTGCGGCCCAACTCCTGCGCACGGGTCTCGATCTCGACCTCGTCGAGCACGGTGTCCATCTGGGTCACCATGCGTTGCACCAGGGCGACCTCGTCGTCCTCCTCGCCGAGGCTGTAGGTGTCAGGGAACAGCGTGCCCTCCGGGTTGGCCTGGCCCTCGGGCAGGAACCGCGATCGGATCTGGCCGCCGGTCATCGCCTGGCGGAGACGTTCGGCGTCGAACCCCCTCACCCCGTCCTCGGCATCGGTCAGCCGCCCGACCATCTGCTCGACCGTCAGCCCCTCGGCGATCGTCACCGAGCGCTCCTCGGGGATCGGGTCGACCTGCAGCGCCGTCAGGGCCTCGCCCATCGACATGTTCTCGCGCAGGTCGTAGGTGCCGGCCTGGACGTCGCCACCGCCCTTGAACCGCACGTACCAGGTCCACACCGTCGAACTGGTGATCACATCGCTGTCCTGCAGTAGCTGGCCGATGTCGCTGGTCGACTGACCTTCGACCACCTCGACGGTCACCACGTCGCCCAGGGGCCCTCCTGGGTCGATCTTGTTGCGTATCCACAGGCCCGTCCCGACCACGGCTCCGATGAACAGCAACGCCACCACGACCAGCGCGATGGCCAGTCGACTCCAGCCACGGCGTCGCGGTGCACCGTCGTCGAAGCCGTCGTCGTAGTTGTCGTCGTCGTAGGTCTCGTCGTGGTCGACCACGACCTCGTCGTCGGGCCCGGAGGCGAGGTTCAGCCGACCGCGGGACGCCAGGCCCTCGAGCCGCGCGTCGAGCGACGGCACCTCGCCCGACGGACGCCGTGGTCGATTGGAGTACGACGGCGCGGCCGCGGGCATCGGACCGGTCGGCGGGAAGTCGGTGGTCGGCGGATCGACGGGGGCCGCGGCCGGCGACGCTCCCGGCATGCGGCGGGACGCGGTCCGCGACGTCGTCGTCGGCCGGGCCGCCGGCCCGCCGGATGTGGGCTGGCGTCGAGGACTGCGAAAGCCAGGCGACGGCGGCCGGGGTTCCGGAACGGCCCGGGTCGGCGCGGTGGGCGGTGGCCCGGGCACCGGGGTGGGAGGACCCGGTGCTGTCGGAGGCCGCAGCGCCCGACGCCGTTCACCACCGGCGGGACGTGCGCTCGGCGGGTCGGCGGGCGGGCGGGGAGGGCGAGGGTCGGGAGGAGGGACCTCGGGAGACGTCTCGACCGGCATGGTCGGAGGACCAGCTGCCGGCTTGTCGCCTCGCGGGTCGTCGGAGCGACGCCGCTTGGAGCTCTTGCGATCCTCCTTGCGCGTCTTACGAGACCGATCCCAAAACTCCTCATTGACCTCGGACTCGGCTCCGCCCCGCGAACTCGGGGGCGGCCCTTCCGGGTTTCTGGGCTTCTTCGGCATCTAGGCCTCGGCAGGCGTCGCAACGCCAAGGATGGTGGCGGTCAGGGGCGTGGCCGGGTGGCGTCCAACCATGCTTGAAGAATGACCGTAGCAGCGACCTGGTCAATGGTGCGTCGGCGCTTCTTGGCGCTCAGGCCCGCAGCGGCAAGGCGTTTTGCGGCTTCGACGGTGCTGAGTCGCTCGTCCCACAGCACCAGCGGAACTCCCAGTCGGGACTCGAGCTGCGCCGCCTCGGCCTCCACCGCGAGCGCCGCGGGGCCACGGCTGCCGTCGAGGGACAGCGGCAAGCCAACCACGACCACGCCGGCCGCCGTCTCGTCGACCAGTTCGGCTATCCGTCCGTGGTCGCGCCCCCGGTCTCCGGATCGCTCGACCACCTCGTACGGGAGCGCCAGCGCACCAGCACTGTCGGACAGTGCGACGCCGATCCGTCGGTCCCCCAGGTCGAGCCCGAGCGCGCGGGTCACTCCTCCGCCCGACCCCGCCCTGCCATCCTGTCTGGCAGCGCCTTCGTCGCCACGGCTATTCCTTCGACGCGGCGGTGCGGGCCTGGTCAAGCGCCTCGTCCAGGCGCGACGGGTCACGGCCACCCGCGACGGCCAACTCGGCGTTCTTGCCGGCCCCGCCACCGATGGTCTTGGCGGCGTCGGCGATCAGCTGGCCCGCGTGGAGGCCACTGTCCTTGGTGACCGCGGCGACCAGAGTGACACCTCCACCTTCTGGCACCCCGCCGATCACCGCACCTCGGACGCGTGGCTGGTCACGGACCGCAACCGCGAGGTCGCGCACGTCGTCGCGGGTCATGCCGTCGACCCGCGCGACCACGACACCTTCGGCCGCCTGGGCGGCAAGCTCGACGGCGCGGCCCACCGCCGCCTGCTGGCGGAGCTCGCGCAGCTCGTCGCGCAGGGCCTTCACCTCGGCACGCAGCTTTTCGGCCGCACTGGGGAGCTCAGGCCCTGTCGTACCCATGGCGTCGGCCGTCCGCTGGATCAACGCCTCCTCGTCGCGCAGCCGCTCGATCGGTCCAGTGCCGGTCACGGCCTCGATGCGGCGTAGGTTGGCGCCGATCGACGCCTCGGACACCACCTTGAGCGGCCCGATGTCGCCGAGACGACGGACGTGGGTGCCGCCACACAGCTCGACCGAGTGCCCGCCCGCCTCGAGGACTCGGACGATGTCGCCGTACTTGTCGCCGAAGAAGGCGATCGCACCGACCTCGCGGGCGTGGTCCATCGTGGTCTCGTAGTGGCGCACAGGGGCGTTGTCGAGGATCTCATCGTTGGCCAGGTCCTCGATTGCCCGCAGCTGCTCGGACGACACCGGCTCGAAGTGGCTGAAGTCGAACCGGAGCCGATCCGGGGCCACCAGCGAGCCCTGCTGCTTGACGTGGTGCCCCAACACCTCGCGCAACGCCCAGTGGAGGACGTGCGTGCCGGTGTGGTTGCGCCGGATCGCGTCGCGCCGAGCGCCGTCGATGCTGGCCGTTGCCGCCTGTCCCACCTCGACGATGCCCTCGACCTGCCGGAACGTGTGCCGGTGCAGACCGGGCAGCGCGTAGGTGGTGTCGGTGACCTCGACCGTGCCCGTGGATGTCGTGATCGTGCCCACGTCACCGATCTGGCCACCGGCCTCGGCGTAGAACGGACTGCGATCGAGGAACAGGCTGTCACCGACGATCCCGATGATCGTGGCCCTGGTCTCGTACTCCTCGCGTCCGGTGAACTCGGTCAGGCCGTGGGCGACCAACAGCCGCTGGTACTCCTCGGCTTCCTCGCCGGTCGCGACCCCACCGGAGCGCCGTGCCGCCCGGGCGCGCTCGCGCTGACGGTCCATCGCGGCGTCGAACCCCGCGACGTCGACCCGGTAGCCACGCAGGTCGGCGATCTCCTGGGTGACCTCGAACGGGAAGCCATAGGTGTCATGCAGCTGGAAGGCCACGTCGCCTCCGAGCGTGCCCCCTTCGGGCAGCGCTTCGAGCTGGTTGTCGAGGATCTGCGACCCGGTGGTCAGGGTGCGCCGGAACGACGCCTCCTCGCGGGACAGGATCTCGGTCACGAAGTCCTGCTGGGTGCGCACCTCGGGATACGCGTCGCCCATCACCGCGATCGTGCGGCCGATCATCGGGGCGAGCACCGCTCGCTCGACCCCGAGCAGGTAGGCGAAGCGGATCGAGCGGCGCACGATGCGGCGCAGCACATAGCCGCGATCCTCGTTGGAGGGGATCACGCCGTCGGCGACCAGGAAGGTCATCGTGCGGGCGTGGTCGGCCATCAGCCGCAGCGCGATGTCACCGAGATCGGACTCGCCGAGCCGGTGCCCCGTCACCGACTGGGCCTCGTCGACCAGCGTGCTCAGCGTGTCGGCCGCGTAGAGGCTGTGACTGCCGTTGAGCGACGCGACGATGCGCTCGAGCCCCGCGCCCGTGTCGATGCACTTCTTGGGGAGGTCGCCGAGCTCGCCGTCGCTGCCCCGGAGGTACTGCGGGAACACCAGGTTCCACAGCTCGACGTAGCGGTTCTCGGCCTCGGGGTTCGCAGGGCCGCCTTCGGGACCGTGCTCGGGGCCGTTGTCCCAGAAGATCTCGGACGACGGACCGCACGGCCCGGTCTCGCCCATCTCCCAGAAGTTGTCCTTGTCCAACCGCTGGACGCGTGCGCGCGGGAACCCGACCGCGTCGACCCAGATCTGCTCGGCCGGGTCGTCGCTGACGTGCACCGTGACCCACATGCGGTCGCCGTCCATGCCGAGGACCTCGGTGAGGAACTCCCAGGCCCACGGGATGGCCTCGGCCTTGAAGTAGTCGCCGAAGCTGAAGTTGCCGAGCATCTCGAAGAAGCTCAGGTGGCGGTGGGACCGACCGATCGCGTCGAGGTCGTTGTGCTTGCCGCCGGCCCGGACGCACCGCTGGACCGACGCGGCGCGCGGCGGCTCGAACGGCGGCTGCTCCTCGCCGACGAAGTAGGGGACGAACGGCATCATCCCGGAGTTGGTGAACATCGGCGCGCTGGGATGCGTCGGGATCAGGCTCGCCGACGGGACCAGGGCGTGCTGCCGAGCGGCGAAGAACTCGTTCCACGCGACACGCAGCTGGGCGGTTGACTGCACTTTCATAGAGTCCCGTCAGCCTAGAGACCGGAGCCTCTTACCTGGAGCCAGTTCCCTGCGCAGCTCGGCCTCGCGGGTCTGCATCGCCTCCCGGCCCTCGCAGAGCGCCTCGCGCAGGTCGGTGCCGACCTGTCGCACGTTGGTGGTGACCTCGCTCGTGACGCGCTCGGGGGCGTAGCGGGCGACCGCCCTGCGTACCCGACGGCGGACCCACATCGCGCCCCCGAACCCCAGGCCCGCACCGCTGGTGAACCAGAACAGCCGCTTGAACACAGCTCGGCCTAGTGCCGTGACCACGGCATTAGTGCAGCCCCGCACAAGTGACGCACGTGGATCGGCGTGTCAGGTTCGTCGCTCGCAAGGATCGACGACGCAGCCTGTCACCAGCACAGGCAATGGAGGAGGACGCCGCGAGCGGCGAACCTGGCCGGCGAGACACGTGCGCCTCAGTTGTGCGGGGCTGCACTAGGAGTCGTCCTTGCGATGGCGGAGGCGGCGGGCCGCCTTGGCCGTGCCACTCGCGAAGGCAACGCCCTTGATCACCGGGTTGGCCATGGCGATGTAGGCGAGGCGGGATGCGGAGTCGACGGTGCCGGTGACCGACTCGGCGGTCGACACCAGCCGGTCGAAGCGCTCGAGCTCGTCGTTGGCCGAACGGACGGTGTGCTGCAGGTCGTAGAGGACCGGCAGCGACTCGGTGCGCACCATGGTCGCCACGTCGCGCAGCGCTCGGAGGGTGCGTGTCAGCGCCACGAGCGCCACCGCGAGCAGCACCACGGCCGTGACGCTGGCGATGGCGACGATGACCGCGGCGAGCTCGGTCGCGCTCACGTCTCACCGTCCTTGAAGCGGTCCATGCGCATGCCGATCTCCTGCTCGAACCCATGGTCGGACGGGGTGTAGAACTCAGCGTCCTGCATCCCGTCGGGGAGGTACTGCTGCGAGAGCCATCCCCGCGGATCGTCGTGAGGATACTCGTAGCCCTTCCCGTGCCCGAGACTCTTCGCCGCCCGGTAGTGGGCGTCACGCAGGTGCGCGGGCACCCCGCCCACGGCACCCTGGCGCACGGCCTCCCGTGCCTGCCAGATCCCCGCGGCCGACCGGTTGGACTTCGGCGCAGTAGCCAGGTGGACGGTCGCCTGCGCCAGGTTCAGCTGGGCCTCGGGCAGGCCGACGTACTCGACCGCGTGCGCGGCCGCGGTCGCGACCAGCAGGGCGGTCGGGTCGGCCTCGCCGACGTCCTCGCTGGCCAGGATCACCAGACGGCGGGCGATGAAGCGGGCGTCCTCGCCGGCCTCGAGCATCCGCGCCAGCCAATACAGGCCGGCCTGCGGATCGGAGCCCCGCAACGACTTGATGAAGGCGGAGATCACGTCGTAGTGGTCGTCACGCCCGTAGCGCTGGACGCTCGTGCCGAGCGCCGCCTCGGCATCGGCGACGCTGACCACCACCTCGCCGCCGTCCGGGGCGTCGCCCTCGTCGCGTCCCTGGGCCAGGGCCACCGCGACCTCCAAGCTGGTCAGCACCTGGCGACCGTCGCCTCCGGCCCGGTCCACCAGCAGGGCCACGGCATCCGGTTCTGCGGTGGCGCCCTCGGCATCGAGGCCGCGCTGCACCAGCTCGGCAACAGCGTCCTCGCGGAGCGGCTCCAGGCGGAACAGCGTGGAACGCGACATGAGCGGAGGGTTCACCTCGAAGTGCGGGTTCTCGGTGGTCGCACCGATCAGGATCAACAGCCCGCTCTCGACCGACGGCAACAGCGCGTCCTGCTGTGCCTTGTTGAACCGATGGACCTCGTCGAGGAACAGGATCGTCCCCTGGTCGCGTTCGCCGAGCCGTTGGTCGGCCCGGGCGATGACCTCGCGGACGTCCTTGACCGAGGCCGAGACCGCCGACAGCTCCTCGAACGCCTTTGCCGTGTGCCGCGCGATGACCTGGGCCAGTGTCGTCTTGCCGGTGCCCGGTGGCCCCCACAGGATCGCGGACGACAACCGGTCGGATTCGACCAGCACCCGGAGAGGTCGGCCCAGGCCCACTAGGTCGTCCTGGCCGACGATCTGGTCGAGGTGATGCGGTCGGAGGCGGGCCGCCAGCGGAGCCTGGCGTTCCAGCCGGTCGCGTGCCGCCGCCGTGAACAGACTGTCGGCCATCGACGAGGCGGACCGGGTCGGACGCGGCATCGACGCGTGAGCGTACCGGGGCGATGATGGGGCCATGTCCACAGGAGGCGGGCCGGCCTACCGGCTGAACACAGACGAGGTGGCGCTCGTGCTGCGGCGGGCTGCCGAGCTCGAGGCGGAGACGACCGGCGTCGACCCCGACCAAGGCTTCGACGCCGCCGTGATCCTCGACGCCGCCGAGGAGGTCGGCCTCTCGCCGGTCGCCGTGCGCCAGGCCCTGGTCGAGCTCCGCAGCGGGACGCTGCCCGTCGCCCCACCGGGAGCAGGGACCTACGCCGCGCGGCTCGCGGGCCCCTCGCACGTCGTCGAGGCCCGGATGGTCCCGTCGTCACCGCACCAGGTCATGGCGGCCGCCGACGAGTTCTTCCGGCGCCGGGCCTTCGAGGCTCGTCGACGCCACGAGCATGGTGCGGTGTACCGGGAACGTCAGGACCTGTGGCGCCATTTCCGCCGGGTGGTGGACATCGACGGCGCCCGCCAGCTCGCCGGCGTGCAGGCGGTCACCATGGTGATCTCGCCGCTCGGCGACGGTGCCGGCCCGGCGAGCGGCAGCATGGTGCGCCTCGAAGCCACGCTGCGCCGTGGACGGCGCGGCGCGGTGGCCATGGTGACCGGCTACGGCGTCGTCGGCGCCACCGGCCTGGTGGCCGTCGCCGCGGGCGACCCCACGGCGCTGGTGATCGGGGCACCCGCAGGAGCAGCGATCGGTGCCGGCGGGCTCGGACGTCGCCGCCGCTGGCGACTCCGTCGCAGCGACGAGATCGGTGACCTGCTCGCCTCGCTCCTCGACCGCCTGCACCGGCCCGGCTGAGCTGAGCGGCAGGGGCCGGCGGGGCCGGCGGGGCCGGCGAGGGATCGTGGTGCTACTGCTGGTAGTGCTCGACGACGTCGGCCGGGCGGACCTCAGCCTGATCGGGATCGACGCCGCTGCCACGTCGGGCGCGCCGCTGGCGAAGGAGATCCCAACATTGGTCGAGCGCAACCTCGAGCTTGCGCAGGCGTTCGTCGGTCTCGTCGGTCGAGCCCTCGTGCTGGATGGCGCGCTCCAGAGCATGCTCCTCGTCGACGAGCTCGCCGATCCGGGCGATGACTTGGTCGTCGTTCATCACCGTGAGGTCTACCTGCTGAGGGCCACGGTCGCTACCCCCTCACCGCAGCGTCACTGCTTCGCAGGTAGCAGGCGCAGGCCGAGCTCGGTCAGCTGCCGCGGATCGACATCGCCGGGGGCGTTGGTCAGCGGGTCGGCACCCGACTGGGTCTTGGGGAAGGCGATGACCTCGCGGATGCTCTCCTCACCCACCAGGGCGGCGACCAGCCGGTCGAGCCCGGCTGCGAACCCCGCGTGCGGCGGCGGCCCGTAGCGGAACGCGTCGAGCAGGAACCCGAAGCGTGCCTGCGCCGTGGCCTCGTCGATGCCGAGCAGCCCGAAGATCGTCTGCTGCAGGTCACTGCGGTGGATCCGAACCGAGCCGGAGCCCAGCTCCCAGCCGTTGACCACCAGGTCGTAGGCCTGGGACCGCACGGCCAGCAGCGCGGCGGGCTCGGACGGACCGTCGTCGGCGAGCACGTGCATGTCGTCGGGGTGCGGCATCGTGAACGGGTGGTGCGCCGGGATCGGCCGGCCCTCGTCGTCGAGTGCTTCGAACAGCGGGAAGTCGACCACCCACAGGAAGTGGAGGTCGCCCTCGCCGACCGGTGGTCGACCCAGGTCGAGGCGGAGCAAGCCCAGCACGTGGCGGACCTTCGTACGCTCGCCGGCCACCAGCAGCAGGAGGTCGCCTGGCTCGGCCCCGAGCGCGGTGCGCAGGCCGTACATCTCGTCGGCGGACAGGAACTTGGCCACGGGGCCGTCGAGGCGTTCGGCCTCGACCCGCATCCAGACCAGCCCCGCTGCTCCCCACTGCTTCGCCTTGTCGGTCAACTGGTCGAGCTGCTTGCGCGACATCGACGCGCCGTCGGGCACGCGGATGCCCTTCACGCACGGGGTGCGGAACGCGTTGAAGCCGGTGTCGGCGAACACCTCGGTCAGCTCGACCAGCTCCATGCCGAAGCGGACGTCCGGCTTGTCGGAGCCGTAGCGCTCCATCGCCTCCAGCCAGGTCATCCGCGGAAAGTCACCGCTCGGCAGGCGGTCGGGCGCGAGGGCTTCGGCGGCGGCCCGCACCGCGTTGGAGGTCACCTCGATGATGTCCTCCTGGCCGGCGAAGCTCGCCTCCAGGTCGAGCTGCATGAACTCGAACTGCCGGTCGGCGCGCAGGTCCTCGTCGCGGAGGCACCGGGCGACCTGGTAGTAGCGGTCGAGGCCGCCGACCATGCAGAGCTGCTTGAACAGCTGCGGGCTCTGGGGCAGCGCATAGAACCGGCCGGGATGCAAGCGGGAGGGCACGACGAAGTCGCGGGCGCCCTCGGGAGTCGATGCGATCAGCATCGGCGTCTCGACCTCGACGAACCCCTGGTGTCGCATCGCCTCGCGTATGGCGTGGTTGGCGACCGCCCTGGCCTGCAGGTTGCGTTGCAGCCGATCGCGGCGCAGGTCGACGTAGCGGTACCGGAGCCGGGTGGTCTCGTCGGTCTCGATGCGGTCGTCCACCGGGAACGGCGGTGGCTCGGCCTGGGACAGCACCTCGACCTGGCAGTCCCCCACCTCGACCTCGCCGGTGGCCAGGCCGGGGTTGACGGTGCCCTCGGGTCGGCGCCGCA
The DNA here is from genome assembly GCA_050744325.1 of Acidimicrobiales bacterium. Taxonomy (GTDB): domain Bacteria; phylum Actinomycetota; class Acidimicrobiia; order Acidimicrobiales; family VFJN01; genus DASXTK01. The sequence goes on along the minus strand of JBOGHK010000221.1, from coordinate 49,255 downwards.
CGGTGCCGGTGACCCGGACGACCCATTCCGAGCGCACGTCGACCGAGCCGTCGATCACGCACTGCACCACGCCCTCGCGGTCGCGCAGGTCCATGAACGCCAGATGCTCGCCGTGTTCGCGCCTCCGGGCCACCCAGCCACACAACGCCACCTTGTCGCCGACGTGGGCCGCCCGAAGCGCCCCGCACCAGTGGCTGCGCATCCCGAACGCCAGCGGCACCGAGCGATCTCCCGTGTCTGTCACTTGTCCTCCAACAGCTTGTGCACGTGGCCGAGCAACTGGTCGCGGGGCACGGTCTGCTGCTCGCCCCGGACCAGGTCGCGGACGGTCACCGTCTTGTCGGCGCGCTCCTGCTCGCCGACGATCACGCCGAGCCGCGCCCCCGACCGACCGGCGGCCTTCATCTGGGCCTTCATCGAACGGCCGCCGAACGCCCGGTCGGCGGACAACCCCGCGGTCCGGAGCTCGTGGGTCAGGTCGCGGGCCTCGCTGCCGTCGGTCGCGTCCACCACGAAGACGTCCAGCGCGTTCACCTCGGCGCCGAGGTCGACGCCTTCGGCAGCGCAGGCGAGCAGCATCCGCTCGATCCCCGAGCCGAAGCCGGTCGCTGGTGTGGACGGGCCGCCGAGCTGCTCGACGAGGCCGTCGTAGCGGCCGCCGCCGATGATCGTGGACTGCGCGGCGTCGAGTGCGGTGCTCTGGAACTCGAACAGGGTGTGGGTGTAGTAGTCGAGGCCGCGCACCAGCCGTGTCTCGATCTCGAAGGGGATGCCCAGGGCGCGCAGCCCGTCCTGCACCCGGTCGAAGTAGGCCAGGGACGCATCGTCGAGGCTGTCGATCATCCGGGGCGCGTCACCCACGACGGCTTGGGTCGTAGGCCGCTTGGAGTCCAGCACTCGCAGTGGATGCGACTCGACCTTGCCGCGATCGTCGGGGTCGAGGTCGTCGAGACGAGCGACCAGCCACCGTCGCAACTGCTCGGTGTAGGCCACGCGGCCGCCAGGAGTGCCCATGGTGTTGACCACCAGGCGCCAGTGGTGCACGCCGAGCTGGCCCAGGTAGTCGGCACCCAACGCGATCACCTCGACATCGGCATCGGGGTCGGCCACCCCGAGAACCTCGACGTCGACCTGGTGGTGCTGGCGCAACCGCCCTGCCTGCGGCCGCTCGTAGCGGAACGCCGGGGTGACGCACCACACCTTCCACGGGACCGGCGGGCGGTGCTGCACGAAGGCCCGGGCCACGGACGCCGTCGCCTCGGGACGCAGAGCGAGGTGCCGGTCGCTGCGGTCGCGGAAGTCGTACATCTCCTTGCGCACCACGTCCGTGCCGGCACCGAGCCGCTGGAAGACCCCCAGATCCTCGAAGAGCGGCCCGTGCACCAACCCGTAGCCGAAGCGCGCCGCGACGCCGGCGAACGCCGCGATCAGTGCCTGCCACCGCGCGGACTCGGGAGGCAGCACGTCCTGGGTACCGATCGGGGCGCGGAAGCTCTCGGGCATGGCCGACCCACGCTACTGCCCGCCCGGAATCCCCACGAACGGGTTGGTCAGAACGAGGGCCAGGTGGTGGCGGGCTCGGTGAAGCCGACCGAGGGCTGCGAGTAGTCGCAGACACCGTCCGAGAAGATGTCCGCCAGCCGGTCCAGCTGGGCGTCGGACAGGTCGACCTCGTAGAGGTCGCCGACCTCGTCCACCGGGACCAGCTGGCACTTGAGCAGGCCTGCCGACCGGGGCGTCCCCGCGGCCATGCGTGGCTCCTCGTGGATCGGATAGGCCGCTGTGCATGCCGGATCGTCGTTGGCATCCGGCCCGACGATCGGCTCCTGGCCCTCCACCACGCAACGCGACTCGGCCGCCTCGGGCTTGGTCGCGGCCAAGGCATCGTCCCACGACCCGCCCTGCCCGGCCATGTGCTCCTCGGCCGCGGTCAACCACTCGTCCAGGACGAACGTCGGCTCGGCGGCCGCGTCACCCAGTGCGCCACCTAACGTGTCGACCAGGCTGGCATCCTCGGATGGTCCCACGGTCCACAGCGAGGCCGTCTCCGGCCAGTTGCCTTCCTCGTCGGCGAGCCGGTCGAGCAAGGAGAACGCCCGCACCCTGTCGTGGATGTCTCCCACGTCGTCGGTGTACAGGTTGAGCAGGATCATCGGGGTCTCGGGCAGACCACCCCACGGCCCACTCACCCGCCCGGCCGCGTAGGCTCGCTCGACCAGCTCGTCGCCGACCACCGAGCGCTCGGGTTGCTGCTGCCCGTCGCCGTCGTACCCGCCGATCTGCTCGTTGAGGTCGAGGAACTGGTCGACGGTGACGACCCTGGCGTTGAGGGCGTCGAGGCCGTACTGCACCCCCTCGTTGTCGTAGCCGGAGCGGGCGAACCCCGTCTCGGGGTCGCGTCCGGTGAGCGCCACGTTGGTCTCCCAGACGGTGCAGCGGAGCCCGTCGGGATTGGTGTCGGCGTCGTAGATGTCGGCTTCGGCGACGGCGGGGATCGGGGTGTCACCCGCGCCGAAGGCCTCGGCCACGTTGAAGCGGCAGCCGGCCGCCGGGTCGATGGTGGTGGCGAACGAGGCGTCCCACAACCCGCAGGTCGACGCGACCGCGTGGCCGTTGATCGCCGCCTGTTGCTCGGCGCTGAGCTCTCGGCCGGACGGAGTCGCGTAGTAGTCGGTCAACAGCCCGCAGTCGTAGACCCCGGCGCTGATCGACAGGGCGTCGGGGAACGGCAGGCTCGGGGCGATCGCGTCCAGCAGGCCTGGTTGGTTCTGGGCCAGCAGGATCTGCTGGATCGCGCCGCCCGACCCGCCTTCGCCGATGGTGTGCACGGGCTCGCCGTAACCCTCCACGAAGCGTTCCTTGACCATCGATGCGGTCTCGGCCGAGATCAGGTCGTTGCAGAGCACCTGGAAGGTGTTGAAGGTGGCGGTGGCCGTGGCGTAGCCGCGCCGCAGCACCTCCAGCGACGGGTCGCCGGCCCAGTCGAAGCCCTGGGTGAACGATGCGCCGCACCCACCGCCGAACCGGTAGACCAGACGCTCGTTCCAGGCAGAGAGGTCGACGGCCGCGAGTGGGTCCGCGGCGTCGGGCTGGGGCTCGAGCAAGGTGATCCGGTACACGGACCGGTTCAGGACGCCCGTCTCGTCACGGAGGACGAAAGGCACCGACTCACCGGCGACCTCCACCATCTCGGCATCGGCGGGGACCGCGGTCGGGTCGGCGAGATCGGTGACCTGGCCCGCCGTATCGACGTAGCGCCAGGTCACCTCGGTCGGTGCGAAGCAGTCGTCCTCGAGGTTCGCACGCTCCAGGCCGAACACCTCGGTCGTGCACGCGGCCAACTCCAGCGGCTCGCCGGCGAACAGCGGTCCGCTGGTCGGGTGGTCGGTCACGGCGACCTCGGCCTCGTCCTCGCCAACGGCCGCGGTGATCACGGTCTCGCCCTCGTCCAGGTCGTCCACCATGCCGACCAGCCGGCGGTCGTCCGCAGGGTCGGGCTCGAAGCCCGCGGTGACGTCCCGGTCGCCGGCCGTGACCGTGACGTCGGCGGGGTCGAGGCTCTCGTCCACGGTGACGGCGACCAGCGCGTCGCCGCCGGTCACGTGCTCGGGCCGCGACGACACGACCTCGATGGCGATCGGACCGACCTCGCTGGCCTGGTCCGCGGGCGTCGCTTCCTGGTCGTCGCCTGCCGAGCAGCCGGCGAGCAGGGCCGCCACCGTCGCACCGGCCATCCACCGGGCCCCGCCCGACACGTGTCTCATCGCTCCCCCTTCGTGCACCAGGTCACGCCGGTCGTTGGTGAACCGGGCCTTCTACCCGCGCACAGTGCGTGATCACGAGGTGGAGCGCAGACAGAACGAGAGAACCTCGACGTCCCCACGGCCACCCCCGACCAGCTTACGACCGGGGCACTTCGCTCCAGGGCTTGCCCTTGTCGACGCGGATGTCGCCCGGCAGGCCGAGCACCCGCTCGGCGAGGATGTTCTTCATGATCTCGGTGGTGCCACCTTCGATGGAGTTGGCACGCGACCGCAGGAACGCCTGTGGCGGGTTGCGCCACAGGGCGGTGGCGGTCGGCCGCTCCATCGGGTAGCCGTCCCCGAACAAGGTGCCCTCGGCGCCGAGCAGGGTCACGGCGAACGAGCTGAGGTCCTTGTGGAGCTCGGCCATGGCCGCCTTGCCGATCGAGCCCTCCGGCCCCGGCGTGCCCTTGGCGCGCAGCTGCCCGGCCCGGATGTTGGTCAGGCGCAGCACCTCGGCCCGCACCCAGAGCCGCATGAGGTCGTCCTCGTGGACCCGCGCCAGCGTCGGGTCCGCGGGGCGGTGGCTCTGCCACACCTTCACCAGCTCGCCGATGAACCCACTGCCGCGCCGGGGGATCCCGCCACCGATGGCCACACGCTCGTTCATCAGCGTGGTGAGCGACACCCGCCACCCGTCGCCGACCTCGCCCAGCCGCTCGACGTCGGGGATGCGCACGTCGGTGAAGTAGACCTCGTTGAACTCGGCCTCGCCGGTGATCTGGAACAGGGGCCGCACCTCGACGCCCGGCGCGTGCATGTCGACCACGAAGTAGGTCAAGCCGTTGTGCTTGGCGACGTTCGGGTCGGTGCGCACGACCAGCATCCCGAACCGGGACACGTGCGCCAGCGTCGTCCACACCTTCTGCCCGTTCACCACCCACTCGTCGCCGTCGCGGACCGCTCGCGACGCCAAGCCGGCGACGTCGGACCCGGCGCCAGGCTCGGAGAACAGCTGGCACCAGATCTCCTCGTTGGTGAACAGCGGACGCAGGTAGCGGTCCTTTTGGGCCTCGCTGCCGTGGGCGAGCACGGTCGGCGCGCCCATGCCGTGCCCGATCGGGTTCGGCGCCGCGGCGACGGGTGCCCCCGCGGCCCACAGCGTGTCGTTGATCACCTTCTGGAGCTTCGGCGACAGCCCGAGGCCGCCCCGGCCCTCGGGGAAGTTCACCCACGCTAGCCCGAGGTCGAACTGCCGGCCGAGGAAGGTCCTGGGATCGGTCGAGCGCGGCGGCAGCTCGGCCATGAGCTGGTCGCACAGCTCGAGCACCCGAGCCTCGTCCGTGTCCGCCGTGCTGCCTGCAACCTGCTGGTCCCCCACGAGCGTCATGCCCTCACGGTACTTGACCCGCTGGTCAAGCGGCTACTCCGAGTGTGCTATCGGGGTCCGGCCTGGCGCACGGCTTCGACGATCTCGGCGGTCGGGCGGAACGACAGCCCCGCCACCGCCCGATGGCGGTACCGGACGATGCCGGCCGCATCGACCACGAACACCGACCGCCGGTAGAACCCCACCGGACCGAGCACCCCGTACTCCTTGCCCACCGTCTTGTCGGTGTCGGCGAGCAGCGGGAACGCGAAGCCGCCCTGGGCCGCGATGAAACCGTCGTGGCTCGCCACAGTCTGGGGGCTTATCGCGAGGATCTGTGCCTCCACATCACGGAACTCGTCGATCTCGGTCGTGTACGTGTTCAGCTGCTTGGTGCACACGGGCGTGTTGTCACCGGGGTAGAACACCAGCACCACCACCTCGCCCCGGTAGTCCGAGAGCGCATAGTCGCGGTGACCCTCCTCGGTGCCGTCGGTGCCCGGCAGCTTGAGGTCGGGAGCTTCGTCGCCGACGTTCGGCCGGCTCAAGACGAGGCCTCCACGGCCTCGAGGATCGGGTCGGGGATGTCGAAGTTGGCGTGGACCGCGCCCACATCGTCGTGGTCGTCCAGGGCATCGATCAGCCGCAGGACCTTCTTGGCCGACTCGGTGTCGCCGAGCGGCACGGTGGTCGACGGCACCATCGTGGCCTCCGCCGACTCGACCGTGATGCCCGCGAGCTCGAGCGCAGTGCGCACGGCGTGGAGGTCGGTGGGCGCCGTCGTGACCAGCCACTGGTCGCCGTCGTCGGTGATGTCCTCGGCACCGCCGTCGGCTGCGGCGAGCATCAGCTCGTCCTCGTCGACCGAGCGGGGGACGGCGACGTGGCCCTTGCGCTCGAACTGCCAGGCGACCGACCCGGGCTCGGCCGTGGACCCGCCGTGCTTCGTGAACAGGTTCCGGATCTCGGACCCTGTGCGGTTGCGGTTGTCGGTCAGCACCTCGACCAGCGCGGCCACGCCACCCGGGGCGTAGCCCTCGTAGGTGATCTGCTCGTAGGTGACCCCGTCCAGCTCACCGGTACCCCGCTTCACGGCGCGCTCGATGGTGTCGAGCGGTATGGAGTTGTCGCGTGCCTTCTGGAACATGGTGCGCAGCGTGGGGTTCGCGTCGGGGTCGCCCCCGCCTTCGCGGGCCGCCACCTCGACCTGGCGTAGCAGCTTGGCGAACACCTTGCCGCGCGTCTTGTCCTTGGCTGCCTTCTTGTGTTTGATCGTGGCCCATTTGGAGTGGCCGGACATCACGTCACCTCGTGGGAGGACAGTTCGTGGAGGAATAGCTGGTGCAGCCGGTCGTCGCCGCTCAACTCGGGATGGAACGCCGCGACCAGGATGTCGCCGCTTCGGCACAGCACGGGCTGGCCAGCGGCGCGGGCCAGGATCTCGACGTCGGGCCCGGCTCGTTCGACGATCGGGGCCCGGATGAACACGGCGTGGAACGGACCGCCGTCGAGCCCCTCGACCTCGAGCTCGGTCTCGAAGGAGTCGACCTGCCGGCCGAAGGCGTTGCGACGCACCCCGATGTCGATGGCGCCGAGGCACCGCTGGTCGTCGCGGCCGTCGAGGATCTCGTCGGCCAGCAGGATCATGCCGGCACAGGTGCCCATGGCCGGCAAGCCGTCCGCTATCCGCGCGGCCAGAGGCTCGAACAGCCCGGACGACTCGAGCAGCATCGAGATCGTCGTCGATTCGCCACCGGGGATGACCAGGGCATCGACATCGGTGAGGGAATCCGGGGTGCGGACCTCGACAACTTCAACGCCCAGGCGCGCGAGCATGGCCGCATGTTTGGCCGACGCGCCCTGGAGGGCGACAACGCCGACCTTCACCTGGGGGCCTCGCTGCAGCGCGCATGAGAGCCCGATTGTATGGCGACTCCCTCAGGGGTGAGAATCTTTGCGAACATGTGACGATGCTGGGGCCTTGGGAGGGTTTGTGAGTCGGACGCGCGACCGGAGCGGTGATCGGTCCACCATGCGCACGCGGGGGGTGGCAGCGGGCTTGGTGGCGGTACTGATCGCCGGGTGCTCCACGGGTCGCGACACCGACGCCGCCGACACGTCCCCGACGTTCCACCAGCTCTCCGACGACTCGCTGCACTACGAGGAGCCGATCTCCCTGGTGAGCGACCTCCTTGCTCCCGTCGCCGATGGCGACCCGTGGCGGGTCGTCGGCTCGGTCGTCGACCCGGGCACCGGTCGCACCGAGGCCGCGGTCTGGTCCGCGACCACCGCACCCGACTGGGAGCAGCAGGAGCTCGAGGCCGCGGACGCCGACATCAGCGAGGCGATGGCCGCGGTCACGCCGTTCGGCGAGAGCCTTCTGGCAGTCGGCCGCGTCGGCGACGGCGAGGCGACCGACGCTGCGGTCTGGCAGGCAGACGGCGACACGTGGACCCGCCTGACGCCGCCCGAGCTCGGTGGCCGCCACAAGCAGTGGGCCTTCGACGTCACCGCCGGCGAAGGCGGTGCCCTGGTGGCAGGGGGCGAGAGCGCCTGGGGCGACGTGCGGCCCCGCCTTTGGTTCAGCAGCGATGGCGAGACCTGGTCCAGCGTCGACGGCGGCCCCGGCGGCCCCCTCGACGTCACGGGCGAGGAGTCGGTGCGAGCGGTGACGCCGTACGGCACCGGTTTCGTGGCGGTCGGAACGCGTGACCTCGAAGGCGAGCAGGACGGCGCGGTGTGGTTCTCGCGTGACGGCACCACCTGGGAACAGGTGGACGTGCCGCAGATGGGCGGTCCGGGCCGCCAGAGCGTCCTCGCCGCTGGGACGGCAGACAACGGCATCGTCGTCGCCGGCGGCTACGTGGCCGACGGCAGCGGCCAGGGCAAGCCCGCCATCTGGAACTCACGCGACGGCGGGCAGACGTGGAGCGACCCGACCATCCTCCCTCTCCACGAGGGAAATCGGACCACGGCGGGCGACCTCGCCGTGCACTCCCTGTCGGTCCGAGGCAGCAGGGTGGTCGCGTCGGGCGGCAACGACTGGATACCGCACATGTGGGACACCGGGAGCGGTTCGTGGCGCCTGCTTCCGAGCCCGGTGCGCGAGGACCTGTTCGCCGATGGCGTCGAGTTGATCGACGCCGCCCTCGACCCTGACAACGCCCTGCTGGCGATCGGCGATACGCCCACCGTGCTCAGCTTCAACGGCAGCCGGTGGACCGACGCGACCGGCGACAGCTTCCCGAGCGGTGGCAACAGACCTCAGGCGACGTCCGTCCTCCTGGCCGACGACACGCTGTTCGCGGCCGGGTTCAACTTCACGTCCGCGCGGGGCAGCGAGCGCGAGCGCTACACGGGCAGGGTGTGGCAGCGCGGTGGAACCGGTCTGTCGATGGTCGGCCCCGACGAGGAGCGACCCGACCTCGGGGCCGGCAAGATCAACGACCTGGCCACCTTCGACGGCGGTTATGTAGCCGTCGGGTTCGAGGACTTCTCGTTCGCCGGTGAGCGCACCGCGCAACCTGGGGCCGACCTTCCCGATGGCCTCCTGTGGACGTCGGAGGACGGGGCCGCCTGGGTCCGTCAGTTCGCGCAGGTGCAGGCCCCCGATGCCGGGCCGATCTCGATCATCGACGCGGACCCCACCGCGGCGGCGACGGCGGCGACCAACATCGCGGCCGGGCAACCATGGGTGTCGACCGAGCCCGCGGGCGGGCCCGGCACCCGAGCCCTCGAAGCAGTCGTCGACCTCGGCAGCGGATACATGGCCGTCGGTTCGGTGTTCGGCGACAACGACCGCGACGGCAACACACCCGACGACACCGATGCGCTGGTCGTCGTGTCCGCTGATGGCGCGGCGATGACCGGCGAGGACCCGAACCTCAAGGGCCCGGGCACCCAGCGCCTCCGCGACGTCTGCCGCAACGGCGACAACGTCGTGGTCGCCGTCGGCAGCAGCAACGGCGACACCGCGGTGCGGCGGCGGGGAGCCGACGGCGCCTGGGCCGAGGGCACCGCGACCGACGACTCGTTCGGCGGCGTCGGCACCCAGGAGGCTCTCGGCTGCGCGGCCAGCGCCGACGGCTTCATCGCGGTCGGGACCGACAACGGCAGCGGCAACACCAACGGGCGGGTCTGGACCTCGACCGACGGCCTCGAGTGGGAGGAGCTCACCGCCGGCGTCCTCGGCGGCGCTGGCGAGCAGCAGGCGTCGGCAGTGGCCGCGGTGCCCGGCACCGGCTGGTTGGTGGCCGGCACCGACACCAGCTCGGGCGACAGCGACGTCGCCCTGTGGCGGGTCTCGGCCGACGGGCACATCAGCCGCCGCGATCGCGGCGAGCCGTCGCTGTCAGGGCCTGGCGATCAGACGGTCGAATCGGTGACCGTCGACGGCGAGCACGCAGTGATCGTGGGCCAGGACCCGACCGGCATCGGCATCTGGGAGAGCCGCAACCTCGACCGCTAGCACTGCGGCCGGCCGGGGCAGCGCGTGCTACCAGCCCCGGTCGGCGAGCCGGACGTCCAGCGTGTCGATCTCGTCGCCGGGCATGGCCGCGCCGAGGCCGCGGCTGACCTTGGCCAGGATGCCCGGGTCCTCGTAGTGGGCCGCGGCTTCGACGATCGCCTTGGCGCGGCGGGCAGGGTCGTCGCTCTTGAAGATGCCGGAGCCGACGAAGACCGCCTGCGCACCGAGCTGCATCACGAGAGCTGCATCGGCCGGCGTCGCGATGCCGCCGGCGCAGAACAGCGGCACCGGCAACGTGGCGGCCTCGGCAATCTCCTGGACCAGCCCGATCGGCGACCGCAGCTGCTTGGCCCAGTCGTACAGCTCGGCGGAGTCGGCCTGGGTGATCCTGCGGATGTCGCCGAGGATCGAGCGGAGGTGGCGAACGGCCTCGACGATGTTGCCGGTGCCCGCCTCGCCCTTGGAGCGGATCATCGCCGCGCCCTCGCTGATCCGCCGGAGAGCCTCGCCCAGGTTGGTAGCGCCACAGACGAAGGGGACGGTGAACAGCCACTTGTCGATGTGGTGGGCTTCGTCGGCCGGGGTGAGCACCTCGGACTCGTCGACGTAGTCGACGCCCAGCGCCTGCAGGATCTGCGCCTCGGCGAAGTGCCCGATGCGAGCCTTGGCCATCACCGGGATGGTGACCGCAGCCTTGATGCCCTCGATCAGCTCGGGATCGCTCATCCGGGCGACCCCACCGTCACGTCGGATGTCAGCAGGCACCCGCTCGAGCGCCATCACCGCGACCGCCCCGGCATCCTCGGCGATGCGGGCATGGTCGGCGGTGACCACGTCCATGATCACCCCGCCCTTGAGCATCTCGGCCAGGCCCCGCTTGACGCCCACGGTGCCGGTATCGCGGGAAGGGACAGGAGACTGAGCGGCCTGGGTCATGCCGCTCAGTCTACGGATGCCTGTCCCTGCTCTCTCAGGCCAATTCGCAGCCAGATGGTCTGCAAAGTCTCAGCACGGCCGGTCGGTCGTCACTGGGCCGCCGTCGTGGTCAACGAGCGGTTGGGCTGAGTGGCTCCGACGCCGACGAGGCGCTGGTCCTCGGCCATCTGGCGGCGGGCCGCCTGGTTGATCCAGGCGCTGAAGCTCCATGCCCGTCCCTCTGCAACCGCTGCCCGACCCGCCTCGACGACCTCTGGATCGAAGGAGACCGAGATGGACGTTCGTTTCTTCCGCATGTCGACAGCTTAGACCCACAGAAGTGATCTTCTAGCCACTTTCAGTGGGTTTCACTTACCAAATCTTGCTACATCTCCCGCAGCAGGGCGATGCGTTCGTCGATCGGTGGATGGGTCGCGAAGAGGCGGTTGACCCAGGAGATCTTGCCCTCCGTCGCGGTCTGCGCCGCGGGCTCCTCGATCCAGAGGTGCGACGTGGCGTGGCTGGTCGACGCCACGACCGTCGAATCCTCGCGCAGCTTCTCGAGGGCCGAGATGAGCCCCGGTGGATAGCGGGTCATCTCGATGCCCGAGACGTCGGCGAGCGTCTCGCGCCGCCGGCTCACCGCCATCCGCATCATCTGGGCAACCAGCGGGGCCAACGCCAACAGCACGAACCCGCCGATGGCCAGGAGGGCTTGCGGCCCGCCACCTCCGCCGTTGTCGTCGTCGAAGTCGCGGTGAGTGCTGCGGCCCATCCCCCACCAGGACATACGGATGCCCAGATCGGCAAGCACGGCCACCACACCGACCATGGTGACGGCCAGAGTCGACACGAGGATGTCGTAGTTCTTGATGTGCGACAGCTCGTGGGCCAACACGCCCTCGAGCTCGATGCGGTTCATCTTCTCGAGCAACCCGGTCGTGACAGCGACGGCCGCGTGTCGCGGGTTCCGACCGGTCGCGAAGGCGTTGGGCGCCGGATCGTCGACGATGTAGAGCCGCGGCTTGGGGAGGCCCGACGCGATGCACAGCCCCTCGACCAGGTTGTGGTACCGCGCGTACTCGTCGACCGACGCCTCGCGGGCCCGACTGACGCGCAGGGCGACGGCATCGGACTTCCAGTAGGCGACAGAGCTCATGATGCCGGCGAACAGCAGGGCCACCACGATGCCGAACGGCCCCCCGTAGCCGATGAGGTAGGTGAACACCAGGGCTACGAGGGCGACGAACAGCACGAAGCCGACGATGAGCAGCCAGCTACGGCGCTTGTTGGCGGTGACTTGGTCGTACACGGATGACCGGCGTCGTGAGCTCAGAGGTTCCGACGGATCAGAACTCGACGTCCACGGGACCCCGAGCCTCGTCGTCGGCCCGGAAGTACTCGCGCTCCGCGAACCCGAAGCGGCCCGCCAGGATGTTGGCCGGGAAGCTCTGGATCTTGGTGTTATAGCGGAACACCGTGTCGTTGTAGAACTGCCGTGCGTACGCGATGCGCCCTTCGGTGCCGGTCAACTCCTCCTGGAGCTGCAGGAAGTTCTGGTTGGCCTTCAGGTCGGGGTAGGCCTCGGACAGGGCGAACAGCGACTTGAGCGCCCCGGTCAGCATGTTCTCGGCCTGAGCCTGGTCCTGCACGCCGGACGCGCCCATGCCGGCGTTGCGGGCGGTGATCACGCGTTCCAGCGTCTCCTTCTCGTGGGCTGCGTAGCCCTTGACCGTGTCGACCATGTTGGGGATCAGGTCGTACCGGCGCTTGAGTTGCACGTCGATCTGGGCCCACGCGTTCTCGATGCGGTTCCGCAGGGATACCAGGCCGTTGTAGGACAGCAGCACGTAGCCGGCGATGAGGACGACCACGACCAGGACGATGATCAGGGCAAGCACGCCGAGACTCTAGGGCACGAGGGAGTGGTAGCGGTCCAGGTATGCCTCGGCGAGGTGGGTCATGGAGAACCGGTGCGCCCGCCGCTCCCCGGCCGCGACGAGGTCACTGCGCAAGCTGTCGTCGCCGACGACCCGCGCCAGCGCCGCGCCGAGCGCGGGGACGTCTCCCGGTGGCACCAGTACGGCGTCGACCTCGTCGGTGGCGACGTTCCGGTAGCCGTCGAGGGCCGACGCGACGACGGCGGCCCCCGCTGCCATGGCTTCGAGCAGCACGACCCCGAAGGATTCGCCGCGCAGCGAGGGCGCGCAGAAGATGTCCGCGCCGGCGAGACGTGACGCCACCTCGTCGTCGCGTAGACGACCCAGCCAGCTGATCCGGGGATCGGCACCGTGGCGTACCTTCAGCATCTCGGTCTGGGGCCCGATGCCCCCGACCCACACCCGGACGCTCGCGGGCAGGAGCGGCAGACAGTCGAGCAGGACCGCCAAGCCCTTGCGCTCCTCATGGCGACCGACGAAGAAGATCGTCGGGCCGTCGGTCGGATGGGGCTCGGCCTTCGCGAAGCGCTCCACCTCGATGCCGTTGAACAGCAGGTCGTAGGTCCCACCGAGCGCCTGCATCGCGGTCTCCAGCGCGTCCGGTGACACGGCGCACCGCAGCTCCATCCGTCGGGCGAGCCATCGCACCGCCGGCCTGGCGATGGCATAGGCAGCGCTGTCACCGGACCGGTGGAAGGTGCCGATGACCGGGGCGTTGTGAAACAGAAGAGCCGTCATCGTCGGGCCGGGGCAGAGTGGCTCGTGCAGGTGGAGGACGTCGAAGGCCTCGTCGCGCAGCGCACGGATGGTGCGCAGCTGCGCCGCCGGGTCGGGTGCAAGCGGCGCGATCGATCCGTTGGCCGCCGTCGGAACGCTCTTGCCGAGGGGTGTCACGCCGGCGTCCGGAGGAGGCCCGTCGCACGGCGCGAGCACCCGGGCATCGTGACCGAAGGCCCGCAGGGTGCGGGCCAGCGCAAGGACCTGGCCCTGCACACCTCCCGGGATGGTGAGGCTGTAAGGGCAGACGAGCCCGATGCGCACGCGCGTCACAGTACCGAGCGGCGACCTAGAGCTGCACAGGCCCGCGGTCGCTGGGCCAGTTGGGTTGCAGCAGGTGCCACTGCTCGGGCGCCTCGCGGATCAGGTCTTCCAAGGCGCACGCGATCTCCTGGGTGAGGCGGGCGACGTCCTCGCGCAGCGAGCCGCGCCGCTCGCCATCCAGCGGCGGGCGCACCACGGCATGGTGGCCGCCGCCACCGCGGTCGTAGACCCCGACGGGGAGCAGCGCGGCGCCGGTGCGCAAGGCCAAGGTCGCGGGGCCGGCCGGAAGCGTGGTCTTCTCGCCGAAGAAGTCGACGGTGACGCCCCCGCCGCCGATGTCGCGGTCGCTCAGGAGGGCGACGATGTGCTGGTTCTTGATGGCGCGGGTCACCGACCGGGCCGCCTCGGGGCCGAGCGGGACGACCTCCATGCCGATCCGCTGGCGGTAGTCACGGAACCAGTCGAACAGCGCCGGCGGCTCCAACCGTTCGACGACCGCCGTCACGGTGATCCCCTGCACCCGCGCCAGCCAGTAGGCGCACCACTCCCAGCTGCCCAGGTGCGGCAGCACGGTGATCGGCCCGAGCCCCGTGGCGATGGCGTCCTCGATGTGCTCGTAGCCGTCGACGCTGAGCCGGGCGTCCAGCTCGTCGTCGGAGATGGCGGGCAGCCGGAACGACTCGGCCCAGTAGCGGCCGTAGGAGCGGTAGACACCGGCGACCTGGCGTCGCAGCGCCGGCCCGTCGAGCTGGGGCTGCACCCGGCGCTGGTGGGATTCGACCATCCGGCGACGATCCGACGGGCGCAGCGACCAGAGCTCCGCGACCCGGGGGACTGCCCCCTCCACCACCGGCCGGGGCAGGTTCTGTGCCAGCACGGCCGCTGCTCGATAGACAGGCGTGACCAGGTCCACGGAGCGAATGGGTGTCAGTGACCGGACGCGATCAGCGCACGTGGCGCGACATCCGGCGTGACAGCGCGCCCGACCGCCGCCGCCAGACCTGTTGGGTCGAGCGGGCGACCCGTCGTGAGCGCCACCTGCCGCGCTGCGGGCGTGCCGGCGGAGGCACCGAGGCCTGCTGCCACACACGGACGAAACGCTGCCCGGCGGTGTAGAGCGTGAGCACCAACATCACCCAGAGCACCGGCACCAGCAGGCTCTCGAACAGCAGCCCGAAGCCCAGCGCCAAGAGCCGCTCGGCCCGCTCCATCAACCCGCCTCGGGCTTCGAACCCCAGCCCCTCGGCCTTGGCCCGTTCGTAGGACACCAACATCGACGCCGCCAGCACCGCCAGCGGCAGGACGGCGACACGGCCGCTCTCGGCCGACGCGAGGTACCACGCCACACCCCCGAGGAGCAGGGCGTCGCTCACCCGGTCGACCACCGAGTCGAAGAACGCGCCCCGTGGCGAGGCGGTGCCGGACGCCTTGGCCACGGCGCCGTCGAGCACGTCGGGCACAGCGGTCAGCACCAGCAGCACCAGCCCGGCCCGGAGGAAGCCGTTGGCGATCGTGACCGAGGCGATCACGGCCATGACCAGACCGGTCGCGGTGAGATGGTTGGCCGTGACCCCGGTCTGGCGGATGTGCGCACCGACAGGTCGCAATCCGGTCTCGAAGGTGCTGCGCCACCGTCCGTCGAACATCGTTGTCTCCTGGATCGGGTGTTACCGCGACAGGCTAACCACGCACAGCACAAGGCCGCGATCACGTGCCGGCGTCGGCCCCGTGCCGGCCGCAGTACCCTCGGACGTAACCCGCCAGCCACCAACTCACCAGCAAGGGGGCGCCCGGTGAAGAAGCATCCGACGGCGCAGATCCGCAACGTCGCACTCGTCGGCCACGGGGGATCCGGCAAGACCAGCCTGGCCGAGGCGCTCTTGCACCGCTCGGGGACCATAAACCGGATGGGCCGGGTCGAAGACGGCACCACCACCTGTGACTTCGACCCCGAAGAACGACAGCGCGGCCTGTCACTGTCGCTGGCCATCGCCCCTTTCGAATGGCGTGACCACAAGATCAACCTGGTCGACACGCCGGGGTACGCCGACTTCGTCGGCGACGTCGCGGCGGCGTTGCGGGTGGTCGACCTGGCGGTGTTCGTGGTGAGCGCGGTCGACGGGGTCGAGGTCCAGACCGAGGTGATCTGGCGCCTCGCGACCGACCTCGGCGTCCCTCGGATGATCTTCGTCAACAAGCTCGACCGCGAACGCGCCAGCTTCGACCGCACGCTCGCCGAGTTGCGCGACAAGCTCGGCGCGGGCGTGGCGCCCCTCGAGCTGCCGATCGGCGAGGAGGCTTCGTTCCGTGGCGTCGCCGACCTCCTGACCGACCGGGCCCACCTCTACGAGGACGGAACGCCTCGCGAAGAGGACATCCCCGACGACATGGAGGAGCTCGAGCACCAGGTCCACGACAACCTGGTCGAGGGCATCGTCGTCGCCGACGACGACCTGCTCGAGCGTTACCTCGAGGGCGACGTGCCCAGCCTCGACGAGCTCGAGCGCACCTTGCACGACGGCATCGCGTCCGCCACGGTGTTCCCGGTCGTCGTCGGCTCGGCCACCCGCGAGATCGGGATCGACCGGCTGGCCGACTTCCTGGTCGAGATCAGCCCGTCGCCGCTCGACCGACCGGCTGCCGTGATCGGTGCCGGCCAGGACGTCCAGGTCGAGGCCCACGCCAACGGCGACCCTCTGGCGTTCGTGTTCAAGACCATCGCCGATCCCTACGTGGGCCAGATCAGCCTGTTCCGCGTCCTGTCGGGGACGATCCACCCCGACGACCACCTGGTCAATGCCCGCACCGGCACCGACGAACGGCTCCACGGGCTGTTGACGGTCCGCGGCAAGGACCAGGAGCCCGCCAGCGAGCTGGTGGCCGGCGACATCGGTGCGGTCGCCAAGCTCAGCTCCACGGCCACGGGCGACACGCTGGCCCCCAAGGGCACGCCGGTCGTGGTCCCGCCGATCGAGGCGCCCGCACCGACGCTGGCCGTCGCGATCGTCCCCCGCACACAGCCCGACGAAGATCGCCTGGCGCCGGCGCTGCACCGGCTCCAGGAGGAGGATCCATCGCTGGTGGTCCAGCGCAGCGAGGAGACCCACCAGACCCTCCTGTGGGGCACCGGTGAGACCCACCTCCAGATCACGATGGAGAAGCTGACCCGGAAGTTCGGCGCCAACGTCGACACCGAGGAGCTTCGGGTGCCGTACCGCGAGACCATCACCGGCGCGGCCAAGGGTGTCGAGGGCAAGCACAAGAAGCAGACCGGCGGTCACGGCCAGTTCGGAGTGTGCGTCATCGATGTCGAACCGTTGCCGCGGGGCACCGGATTCGAGTTCGCCAACCAGATCGTCGGCGGCGCCATCAGCCGCGGCTACATCCCTGCCGTCCAGAAGGGCATCGAGGAGACCATGGCGTCAGGCGGCACCTACGGCTACCCGGTGGTCGACACCAAGGTCACGTTGATCGACGGCAAGGAGCACTCGGTCGACAGCTCCGAGATGGCGTTCAAGGTGGCCGGCCGGCTGGCCTACCGGGCGGCCATGGCGCAGGCCAATCCCGTGATCCTCGAGCCGATCAGCAAGCTCGAGGTGACCGTCCCGACCGACCAGCAGGGCGACGTGATGGGCGACCTCAACTCCCGGCGGGGCCGGGTCCAGGGCACCGATGCCGACGGCAGCGGCGAGAGCACGATCGTCGCCCTGGTGCCGACCTCCGAGATCCAGCGCTACGCGATCGACCTGCGGTCGCTCACCGGCGGTCGTGGCCGGTTCCGTGCCGAGCACGACCACTACGACGTGCTACCCAGCAATCTGGTCAACAGCGTCAGGCGTGAGGTCGACCACGTCGAGTAGCCGACGCGGCCGGCACCGGAGAACGCATACGGTTGGGACCCGATGTCGATGATCCCGGTGCTCGCACTGCTCTTCACGGTCGCGGCGTTCTGGTGGGTGTTCCTCCGACGAGGACGGCTCATCACGGCCGCACCCGATACCTACGCCACGCCGCCAGGCCCCACCCTGCGCCTTCGGTTCCCGTTCGTGCTCCTGAACACCGGGGCCGTCCCGATCGTCGTGGCCGACCTCCGGCTGCTGGTCGACGGCACGCACGAGTTCCACTGGTCGAGCGTGCGCAAGAAGGTGTCGCCGTCGATGGACGACTTCCTCGACGCCGCCGCTCCGTTCGCGGTCAAGGGCCGCGACGCGGTGCAGGTGTTCGTGGAGTTCGGCCAGGTGCCGCCCGAGTGGCGCCCCGAGCCCGCGAAGACCTATCCGATCCGGCTCGAGACCAAGGACCACACCGGCCGCTGGCGGCCGGTGATCGAGTTCGACTGGTGGGCGCCGGTCCGCGCCGACCTCCTGACGGCCACGGTCGCCCACCGCAACGCGTCCTCCGGGGGGCCACTGCTCTGAGCCGGGCTAACCCCGGGGCTCTAGCGCGACCTCAGGCCGGCTGCTGGCCGCGCATCTCGTTCAGGACGTACTCCGCGGACCGCAGGTGGGTCACCCCGGCATCGACCGCCGTCCGCAGCAGGTCGAGCGCGCTGACCCGGCGACCTGACCCGTCGTCCAACAGACCCATGCGATCCCAGTCCGTTGCCGACACCCGCTCGGCCCGATCCGCCAGCTCGTTGGCTTCCAGGCCGAGCTCGGCCAAGCGCTCGTGCACGGTGCCGGTCGGGGCTCCGGGCCGGGTGCGCAACACCGGGTCGACCTGCTGGGGATCCAGGAGCGGCGCCTCGCTGGCCAACACCGCGTTGAGCGCCCGGGTACTCGCCGAGATCGCCCAGGCTGCTGCGACGACATGCTCCAGCGCGGACCAGCCGTTCGCCGCCTGCCGCCGTGCCAGGTCGTCGGGCGACTCGTCCTCGCCGAGGCCGGCCAACAGGCCCCGATACCGCCGCTCCAGGCTGCGCAACGTGACGACTGCATCCGACGGGGCGAGCTTCGACAGATCCATGGGCCGGTTCTAGCGCGTCTTTCCTCCTGGCGGGCGTTAGCTTGCCCCCATGTCCGACGCCGAGACCCTCTACGACGTGGCGATCAACGCCCTCGACGGCTCCCCGACCGACCTCCGCGCGTACGAGGACGAGGCTGTGCTGGTGGTCAACGTCGCCTCTCGCTGTGGCCTGACTCCGCAGTACACCGGGCTCGAAGGGCTCCAGGAGCGCTACCGGTCTCGCGGCTTCACCGTTCTCGGCGTGCCCTGCAACCAGTTCATGGGCCAGGAGCCAGGGACGCCCGAGGAGATCGCCGCGTTCTGCAGCACGAGCTACGGCGTGACGTTCCCACTCACCGAGAAGGTCGAGGTCAACGGCGACCACCGCCACCGGCTGTACCACGAGCTGGTCGAGGCCGCCGACGCCGACGGCTACTCGGGCGACATCCGCTGGAACTTCGAAAAGTTCCTGGTCGCGCCAGGCGGCAAGGTCGTTGCCCGCTTCGCTCCACCCGTCGAGCCCCTCTCGGACGAGGTGACCACCGCGATCGAAGCCGCTCTCCTGGGCTGACCGGCACCACCGGGCCTGTCAGTCCAGCTCGGACCAGTCCTCGGGGTTGTCTTCGACGAAGTGCTCGACGATCTCGCCGTCGACCCCGTCCACCAGCACCAGGCCACGACGGGCCGGGGGGTTGTCGGCGGAGTACAGCAGGATCCGCCAGGTGGGGCGGCTGAGCAGGCCGCGCCACCCGAGCTGAGCCGACGCGTGCCCGACCGGGAACCCGACCTTGCGGGTGGCAGCCACCAGAGCGTCGCGTTCGTCGACGTTCAGGTTCCAGCCCGCCGCCAGGTGATACAGCCCGACCGCGCCCAACAGCAACCCCGTCCCCAGGAACCCCCCGTTGACGTACGGCGAGTCGAACGACGCCCAGGCGGTGATGCACACCGCCGCCGTCGCCAGGTACAGGTAGCCGGGCACACGGCGACGGTTGTTGTCGGGAAACATGTACGGGCCGACGTAGCCAGCGGCATCGAGATCCTCCGGCAGGTGGTCGACGACGTCGTCGTCGGTGGCGCCGCCTGGCTCGGACCCGGTGGACTTGTCGCTCACGATGACCGACGGTACCCAGAAGGGCTGTGGCTCACGAATCCGCGCCGTGGCCGACGCCCGGCCATGCGGCCCGCACCTTCCGCCACGAGTCGGTGAGCGACTCGGGCAGCACCCGGGCCTCTGCGACGGTGGTGGTGAAGTTGGAGTCGGCGATCCACCGCGGCAGGACATGGACGTGGAGGTGCGAGGGCACGCCAGCACCCGCAGCGGCTCCCAGGTTCATCCCGACGTTGATGCCGTCCGGCCGGTAGGCCGCCTTGAGCGCGGCCACCGCGTCGCGCACCCCGGCCCACAGCTCGACGCCCTCGGCCTCGGTCAGCTGCTCGAGCTCTGCGACCTCGCGGTAGGGCATCACCAGCAGGTGGCCGCTGGTGTACGGATAGGTGTTCAACAGCGCGAACGTCAGCTGACCGCGCCAGACGATGTAGGCCTCCTCGTCGGAGATCCCCGCGTCGAGGATGCGGCGGAACACCGAGCCTGCGCCCGGCGGTTCGTGGTTCCCGGTGACATAGGCCGATCGCCATCCGGCCCACAGCCGCTCCATCAGCCGCGCGCCGCGATCTCGCCGTGCAGACGCTCGACGAACGTGCCGACCGGGAGGTCGCGCTCGACCTCTCCCCCGCGCGGGTTGTCGCCGACCGTGCCGTTGGCGACGTCCTGGTCGCCCACCACCAGGACATGGGGGATCTTGTCGAGCTTCGCCCGCCGGATCCTGCCGCCGAGCGGTTCGTCGGCCTCGACGACGTCGGCCCGGAAGCGCTCGGCCCGGAGCTGCTCGACCAGCTTGTCGGCATAACCCTGATGGTCGGACCGGACGGGCAGGACGCGCACCTGGACCGGCGCCAGCCATGCGGGGAACGCCCCGGCCGTGTGTTCGAGCAGCACGCCGAAGAAGCGCTCGACGGACCCGAACAGCGCCCGATGGAGCACGCGGGGCCGGTGGCGTTGGTTGTCGGCGCCGACGTAGGTGAGGTCGAAGCGATCGGGGAACTGGAAGTCGACCTGCAGCGTCGACATCTGCCACCGCCGGCCGATCGCGTCACGGACGTGGACGTCGATCTTGGGGGCGTAGAACGCCCCCTCGCCCTCGGCCACGACGTACGCGATGCCGGCAGCGTCGATCGCGTGCTTCAGCGCGGCTTCGGCCTCGGCCCAGTCGGCCGGGTCCCCCACGAACTTGTCGGGCCTCGTGGCCAGCTCGGCCTCGAAGTCGTCGAAGCCGAAGGTGCGCAGGATCTGCAGGACGAAGGCCAACAGGCTGGCCAGCTCGTCCTGCATCTGCTCGGAGGTGCAGAAGATGTGCGAGTCGTCCTGGGTGAACCCCCGGGCACGCAGCAGGCCGTGGACGACACCCGACTTCTCGTAGCGGTACACGGTGCCGAACTCGAACAGCCGCAGCGGCAGCTCTCGGTAGGACCGTAGGCGGTCGCGGTAGATCAGCATGTGGAACGGGCAGTTCATCGGCTTGGGGTAGTACTTGTCGCCGGTGTGCCGCTCCTCGCCGGGCTTCTCGTCGAGGTGCATCGGCGGGTACATGCCCTCGGCGTACCACTGCAGGTGACCCGACGTCTGGAACAGCGCCTCCTTGCTGATGTGCGGCGAGTAGACGAACTCGTAGCCCGCCTCTTCGTGACGTTGTCGCGCGTAGTCCTCCATCAGCCGCCGCACCAGCCCGCCCTTGGGGTGGAACACAGCCAGGCCCGAACCGATCTCGTCGGGGAAGCTGAACAGGTCGAGCTCGGCGCCGAGCTTGCGGTGGTCGCGCTTGGCGGCCTCGTCAAGGCGGCGCAGGTGGGCGTCGAGTGCCTTGCGGGAATCCCACGCCGTGCCGTAGATGCGCTGGAGCTGCGGGTTGTGCTCGTCGCCGCGCCAGTAGGCGCCCGCCACCCGCATCAGCTTGAAGTGGCCGAGGTGGCGCCCGGTCGTCGGTACATGAGGCCCACGGCACAGGTCGATGAAGCCCGGCCGACCGACGAACGGTGGCGGCTCCTTGGGAGCCGGCGGCGGGTTCTCGTAGGTTCGCACCTTGCCGGCCTCGCTCACCGACATGGGGTCGGTCGCCGCGTTCTCGAGGATCTCGAGCTTGAACCGGTGGTCGGCGAAGATCTCGCGGGCCTCGGCCGAGGCGATCTCGTCACGGACGAACGGCTGCTGCTCGGCGATGATCTCGCGCATCCGCGCGCCGATGCGGTCGAGGTCGTCGGGCGTGAACGTCGCGTCGCCGGGCAGCGCGAAGTCGTAGTAGAAGCCGTCGGTGACCGGAGGCCCGATGCCGAAGGTCGCCCCGGGGAACAGGTCGAGCACCGCCTGGGCGAGCACGTGGGCCGTCGAGTGACGGATCGTGTAGAGCCCGCGGTCGGAGTCGGCGGTCACTATGGCCACCGAGTCGCCGTCGTGCAGCTCGACGGAGAGGTCGCGCTCGACGCCGTTGACCTCTGCGATCACGGCGGCCTTCGCCAGCCGTGAGCCGATCGAGGCGGCAAGGTCGGTCGCGGTCGACCCAGCCGGCAACGAGCGTGGCGAACCGTCAGGCAGGGTGACCGCGATGGAGACCATGGGGGCCGAGAATACAAAGCAGGAAGGACGTCCCCGAACCCGTATCGCCGGGTGCGGACCGCGCGCCCGCAAGTGCTAGCGCACGGTAGCCGTGGCCAGCACGTCGGCCGATGATCGAGCGACCGGTCCCTCGGCATCGTTGCCGCGGCCCCGGGTTGCGTAGTCGTCGACGTACTCCTGGCCGGACAGCCCTCGGATCTCGAACATCAGCTCGTCGGTCACCTGCCGAAGGACGAGGCGGTCCTCGGCGCGGTCGCTGTAGTGCTTGGGGTCGATCGGCCGGCCGATCCGCACCAGGCAGGGCTCGAACACCCTGGGCATCTTCGCGTCGGGCGGTTGGATGCGCCGGCTGCCGACGATGCCCACGGGCACCAACGGCGCACCGGTGCGGAACGCGAGCCGGGCCGGGCCGGTGTGGCCCTTGTGCAGCCGACCGTCGCGGCTGCGGGTGCCCTCGGGGTAGATCCCGAACAGCTCGCCCCGCCCGAGGGCCTCTGCCGCGAGGTCGAGCGCCCGCTGCGCCGCCTCGCCGCCCGAGCGGTCGATCGGGATCATGCCCATGGCCGGGAACACGTAGCGGGTCTTCCAGCTGTCGAGGTACTCGGCCTTGCCGACGAACATCACCCGTCGGCTGCCCGACACCGGCAGCAGAGCCACCGGCAGGAAGAACGAGTCGAGCACCGAGGTGTGGTTGGGGCAGAGGATCGCCGGGCCGTCGGACGGGATGTTCTCGAGCCCCTCGGTGTGGATGCGCCACGCGAAGCGCATGACTGGCGCCAACACCGCCCGCGCCACCGGGAACAGCCGGCCGTAATCCCCCTCGTCGTGCGCCACCATCGAGAGCGTAACCGTGTCGGCTACGAGCCGAGCCTGCCACGGAGCCCATGAAGGCGCGGATCGGGCGGGTGGGACATGCCCGACCT
Organism: Acidimicrobiales bacterium; assembly: GCA_050744325.1. Classification (GTDB taxonomy): domain Bacteria; phylum Actinomycetota; class Acidimicrobiia; order Acidimicrobiales; family VFJN01; genus DASXTK01. Next base: position 26,245 of record JBOGHK010000221.1, on the reverse strand, counting down.
ACGTGCGAGAGAGGCACGGTACTAGTGCAGCACTAGGCCATCAGGTTGACGCCGAGGAGCGTCGCGCTGGTGGCGACGCCCTTGCCCGCCGCGACCGCGTCGTCCAGTGCCTGGACCGCCCGGGGGGTGTCGAGGTCGTCGTCGAGCGCCGCCCGCACCTCGTCCAGGGCGCCGTCGCCGTCGCCCGGGACGCACCACCGCCAGAGGCGCTCGGCGGCCTCGGCCATCAGGTCGTCGCGCCACTCCCAGCTGGTGCGGTAGTGCTGGGTCAGCACCGCCAGCCGGATCGCCCGGGGGTCCCAGACCGTGCGGAGCTCGGAGACGAACACCAGGTTTCCCAACGACTTCGACATCTTGTCGCCATCCATCCGGACCAACGCCTGGTGCATCCAGTGCCGCACGAAGGGCTCGCCGGTCGCGGCCTCGGACTGCGCCGCCTCGCACTCGTGGTGCGGGAAGACGAGGTCGCTGCCACCGCCGTGTAGGTCGATGGTGGTGCCCAGCTCGCGCAGCGCCAGCGCCGAGCACTCGATGTGCCAGCCGGGCCGACCAGGGCCCCACATCGACTCCCAGGACGGCTCGTCGGGTGCCGACGGCTGCCAGAGGACGAAGTCGAGGGGGTCGTCCTTGGCGGGGTCGTCGACGTGGCCGCCCCGTTCCGCCGCCAGCACCAGCATCTCGTCGCGGCTCAGTTGGCTGAGCGACCCGAACGGCTCCCAGCGGGACACGTCGAAGTAGACCGCGCCCCCGCTGACGTAGGCGAAGCCCCGGTCGAGCACCATCCCGATGAAGCCGCGGATGTCGGCGATCGCCGACGTCGCACGGGGCTCGCTCCAGGCCGGCAGCAGCCCGAGCGCGCGCATGTCGTCGTCGAAGCGGGCGGTCTCCGCCGCCGCCAGGTCCAGGTAGTGGACGCCGAGCTCGCGGGCCCTGCGCAGGATGTCGTCGTCGACGTCGGTCACGTTGCGGACACAGCGGGTGTCGTGGCCCCGGTCGCGAAGCCGACGCTGCAACACGTCGTAGGTCAGGTAGACGGTTGCGTGACCGATGTGGGTGGCGTCGTACGGGGTGATGCCGCACGTGTACATGGTCACGACAGGACCTGGCTCGAAGGGGACCACCGCCCCGCGAGCCGTGTCGAACAGCCGCATCGGCGCGCCGGCAGTCGGATCAGCCAGGCTCACGTCGGATCGGGCTTCTTCGCGCCGCTCTTGGCTGTCGCGCCCCCGGCCGGCTTCGCCGAGACCAGCTCCGGATCGGGGATGCCCGTGAACTTCACCGCTACCCGCGTCCTGTAGTGCGAGTTGAGCTGCAACAACACCGCCGTGAACGACTCGATCGGCGTGGCCATCGCCAGTTCGCCCGCGTCCAGAGGCCGCATGTTGGGGATCTTGGCCACGATCTCGCTGGTCAGCTCGACGGCCCGGCGGTGGTCGGAGCAGATCAGGACGTCGGACTCGATCGGCTGGTTGAGGTCGCCGAGCTCCTTGGCAGGCACATGGTGCAGGGCTGCAGCCAACAGGCAGTCGGGCACCGCTGCCTGGATGCTGGCTGCGACCGACCCGCGCGGGGGCACCAGCGGTTGGAACTCACGACCGATGCGGGTGAGCGCGTTGGCCATGGACACCACGATCTTGCGGCGCAGCTTGTCCTCGACCGACACGGCGGTCTGGGTGGCCCCGTCCCACGGCGTGGCGATCACGACGACCTCGGCCTCCGCTGCTCCGGAGTTGTCGGCAGCGCCGATCGACAGCTGACGGCCCTGCCACTTGTCGAGCAGGTTGTCGACGATCTCCATGGCGCGGTACTTCGAGCGGGACCCGACGACCACTTCGAAGCCCACGGACGCCAGGCGAACGGCGAGGGCTCTGCCCGCAGGGCCGGTTCCACCCAGGATGCCAATGCGCACGGGCGACAACCTACGGGCGCCCCCGTGGTTCATCCAACCTCAGCAGGTCTCTGCCACCTTCGGATACGGGTTGTCCGGTCCACCGCCTCCCGGATGGAGCTCGAAGTGGAGATGTGGCGTGCCCGCGGCGTTGCCGGAGTCGCCGACGTAGCCGATGACGGTGCCCGCGGCGACCCAGCCCACGCCGACGTTCTCGTATCCCGAGAGGTGGGCGCCGTAGTAGACGTTGCCGTCGTCGCCGTAGACGTGCCAGCTGAGCCCGCCCAGCCCGGACTCGCCGTGCTCGACCCGTCCGCTGACGGGGGCGACCGTGGGCGTGCCGGTGCTCGCCATCATGTCGACGCCTTCGTGCGAGCGGCCGCCGGAGCGGGGCCAGCCCCAGCTGTCCACGAACTCGACCGGTCCCTGCACCGGGCAGACGAACGACGGAGGGGGTGGGGGCGGTGGGGGCGGAGGCGCCGTCGTCGTGGTGGTCGGCGGAGGCGGCGCGGTGGTCGTCGTCGGAGGGAGCGTCGTGCTCGTGGTGTTGAGCGGAACCTCGGGCATCGGCTCCGCCTCCGAGCTTTCTGTGTTGCTGTTCAACGCGAACTGCGGCCGTGAGGCCCCGTCCTCCCCGGCACCGGCCTGAGCCGCACCGTCCCCAGATTCGGTTCCCGCCAGGCTGATGGAACTCACGAGTATGGCTGCCATGGCGAGTAGAAGAGTCTTCACTCGGCACATGGGCGGGGGACTTTATCGATCCTATGACAATTATTGCGATTCAGTGACAGAAATCACTACGCCGCGTGCGGACGCTCAGGTCAGGGTGAGCCGCTCGATCAACCGCGGCCGTGAACGATCGATCTCGTCGGCCAGCAGCTTCTCGACCAGCGGGCCGCCAAGGCTGCCGCCGTAGTGGAGATGCATGGTCAGCCGGCTGGTGGCGGCGGTCGACGCCGTCACCTCCGCCCGCAGCAGCCACGCGGAATGGTCACGGTCGTCATGCTCGATCCGCTCGAACTGCACGACCGCCGGCGACTCGTGGATCGTGCGAACCATGCGCAACCGCTTCGACCGGGCGAACGGCCCCAGCTGGCCCCGCAGGTCGACCGACCACGCCGGCCCGGGATCCCCCGGCTCCGGCTCGATCGCCACCGCACGGGGCACGATCTCGAGCCAGTCCGGGTAGCGGCTCAGGTCCTCCACCCAGACGAACAGCTCCTCCGGCGAACACGGGGCCAGCATCTCGGCGGTCACGTCCATGCAGGCCCAATCGTGACATGTGGCGTCGGTCAGCCCCCAGCGCCGGGTTGGATCGCGAGGAGCACCCCATCCCGGACCCGAACGCCGGCCTCGGAGGCCAGGAGCTCGTTGCTGACCCCACGGGTCGTCCCCGGGGCGAGATCCTCGTCGGCCAGCGGATAGCGCAGTGCCTCGGTCGTGACTCCCCGAGCCGGCCCTCCGAGCGGCAGCAGGCTCACCAGGTCGCCCGGTGTCCCGTGGAGTCGGGCCTCCCCACGGATCACGGTCACGACCGCACCGTCGAACCAGGCCTCGACGGGCACGGCCGTGTAGCGTGCGGACGCGAGCAGCAGCGCGGCGGCGACGAGGTGGTCGAGGCGGCCTCCCCCACCACCGACCACGACGATCCGGTCGGGCCGTCGGGCCACGGCGCGGTCGAGCGCGAGCTCGAGGTCGGTCTGATCCTTGGCCGCGGGGTGCTGTTCGACGTCGACGCCGTCGGCACGTGCTGCCCCGATCGCAGCCTCGGTCGCCGAGTCGAGGTCCCCGACCACGAGGTCGACCGGCCACCCGAGAGCCCGCGCCCGGTCGAGCCCGGAGTCCGCAGCGATGACGAAGGCGCTGGGCGGCAGACGCGGTCCGAGGCTGGAGTACGGAGCGTCGCCGCCCGCGACGACCACGACGACCTGCGGGATGTTCACCGGGCAATAGTGCCCGGCGCGGCGGGTCAGGCGAGACGGGCGGTGAGCTCGGCCAGCGCCGTGCCGATCTGCGCGGGGTCGTAGCTCAGCGGCGGGATGACCACCCGGTGCACGCCCAGCTCCTCCAGCCGCGCGGCCGCGCCCTGTGGATCAAGGCCGAACAGCCCGGGGCTCCCGGCGGTGACCTCGATCGCACCCGGGTCACGTCCGGCCTCCTCGGCCGCCTCGCGCATGATCCCGAGCAGCCGGACCAGTGCCGAGTCGGATGCCCGCCCCGGGAAGAAGCCGTCGCCCAGCCGACCGGCCCGGCGCGCCGCGGCATCGGTGTGGCCTCCCACGACGATCGGGATCGTCCCGTCTGCCGGGCGGGGGACCGAGTACACGTCGTCGAACGAGACGTGCTCGCCGCTGAAGCTCGCGGGTTGCTCGCCCCAGGCCGACCGCAGTGCAGCCACGTACTCGTCGAGCCGCCGGCCGCGGCCGCTGAACGGGATGCCCAGGGCGTCGAACTCCTCGCGCAGCCAGCCGACACCGACACCGAGGATCAGCCGGCCGCCAGACAGCTGGTCCAACGTGGAGCAGGCCTTGGCCAGGACCAACGGGTTGCGCTGGGGCAGGATGAGGATGCCGGTCGCCAGCTTCACCGTGGTGGTGACCGCCGACAGGTGGCTCAGCCAGATGAGCGGATCGGGGATGGGGCTGTCCTCGCCACCCGGCATCCGCCCCGACCGGTCGTACGGGTACTCGGATTGGTAGCCCTGGGGCACGACGACGTGCTCGACGGTCCAAAGCGACTCGATGCCCGCATCCTCGGCCGCTTGGCCGAGCGCCCGTGCCGCCGCCGCTGACGTGGCGAACCGACCGGTGTTGGCGAACATCAACCCCAACTTGAGCTTCATGGTTTCAGCAGGTCCTTCGCGATGTGCGTGATCTGGATCTCGTCGGTGCCGCCGTAGATCTGCAGCACCTTGGCGTCGCGGGCGAGCTGCTCGACCTGGAACTCGCTCATGTAGCCGTTGCCGCCGAACAGCTGGACCGCCTCCATGGCGACCTCGACCGCGGCCCGGGCCGAGTACAGCTTCATGGCCGACGCCTCGGCCAGAGTCAGCCCCCGGCCGGCGGCGCTGACCTCGATGAACCGGAACACGAGGTTCTCGACGTTAAGCCGGGCCACCTCCATCCGGGCCAGCTTCTCCTGGATCAGCTGGAACTCGCCGATCGGCTGGCCGAACTGGACCCGGTTCCTCGCGTAGTCGACGCAGAGCTCCAGGCACTGCGAGATGATCCCGAGCGCCATCGCAGCGACGCCGGACCGCTCCATCGAGAACGTGGCCTTCGCTGCGTCGCGGCCCCCCGACGGCACGTCCTCGGTCTCGCCGAGCAGACGATCCGGCCCGACGCGGACGTCGCTGAGGAACAGCTCGCCGGTCGGCGAGGAGTGCAGGCCCATCTTCTTCAACGGCTGGGACTGCTCGAGGCCCGGCGTCCCGCGGTCGAGGACGAAGGTGAGCATCCGGCGCTGGTCGGGCGGCCCACCGTCGTCGAGCTTGCAGATGAACACGATGGTGTCGGCGTAGGGGCCGTTGGTGATGAAGGTCTTCGAGCCGTTGAGCAGGTACTCGTCGCCGTCCCGGCGGGCAGTCGAGCGCATCGCGCCGAACGCGTCGGATCCCGAGCCGGGCTCGGTGATCGCCCAGGCCCCGATCTTCTCCATGGTCAGCAGGGGCAGCGCCCAGCGTTCCTTCTGTGCCGGCGTGCCGCGGCCCATGATCGCCGCCGAGGTCAGCCCCATCGACACGCCCATCGCCGTCACCATTCCGGGGCTCCACCGGCACAGCTCGATGATCGGGATCATCTGGAAGGCGATCGCGTTGGCGGCCTCGCGGGGGTCACGCCCACTCGCCCGCTCCTCGGCGACCTCGTCGCCACCCGACGCGGCAAGCTGACGCCGGAAGCGGTCGCGGGCCATCGCGTCGAGCCCGAACGTCGCGAACAGCTTACGCAGGATGTCGTAGGGCGGGAGGTCGCCGTGCTCCAGCTCACGGTGGTGCGGCACGACCTCCTTGGCGATGAAGTCGCGCACTGCGGTGCGCACCATCTGTTGCTCGTCCGACCACTCGAACATCGCGCCTCCACGGTTCTCGCACTGAAGGTGCAACGAACCCTACTGGCGAAGTGCATGGCAGAGCAGCGTCGAGATGGCATCCTGGTTGGATTGCCCGGGAGGCTGTCCCATGAGCTCGAGGAGTTGCGCGTGACGTTTCGCGTCGGAGATCGGGTGGTGTATCCGCACCACGGCGCCGCGGTCATCGAGGGTACCGAGGAGAGGAAGATGCCCGACGGCGAGAACAGGGAGTTCTTCGTCCTGCGCATGACCCACGGCGAGCTGACCCTCAAGGTGCCGATCGACAAGGCCGAGGAGATCGGGATGCGCTACCCGATCAGCGTCGAAGACGTCGAGGACGTCTTCGAGGTGCTGGCCAAGAAGGACGTGCGCGAGCCCACGAACTGGTCGCGGCGGTTCAAGAACCACCAGGAGAAGCTCAAGTCCGGCGACGTCTACCAGGTGGCCGAGGTCGTTCGGAACCTGGCTCTGCGCGAGGCCGACAAGGGCCTCTCGGCGGGCGAGAAGTCCATGTTCGTCAAAGCCCGGCAGGTGCTGGTGTCCGAGCTCGCGTTCTCGCTCGACATCACCGAGGACGAAGCCATGGAGCGTCTCGCCAAGACCCTCGCCTGACTCCCTTGCGCCGTAGCGGCCTGGTCTGTCGCGACCGGTCCGGTACCTCGGCCGTGGCCTAAAGTCCGCCCCGGACAGGCCGTCCGCATGGAGACCCCCTCCTGTGGGACCGAGGGAAGAGGATGAGCGACACACCGCAAGGACCGGACTGGTGGCAGGCGTCCGACGACAAGTGGTATCCGCCGCCACGCCCCGTCATGCCCGGGGAAGACACCACGGCATATCCCACAGCACCCCCCACCGCTCCGGTGGGGCCAGGCGGCCCGGCCGGCCCGTACACGCCTCAGGGCGCGACGCCGAGCCCCTATGGCGGCATGCCGGCACCCCAGCCGGGTGGGGCGGGCGGGCCGGATCGGACGGCATTGTTCGTCGCCCTCGGCGTGCTGGTGGCCGTGGCTGGCGTCGTCCTAGTCATCGCGCTCGCCAGCGGCGGTGGTGACGACGACGATCCCCAGGCCGGTTCGACGACGACCGAGGACGACAGCCCGGCGACAACCCGCGACGTCGAGACCACCCAGCCTCCCGATACGACCGAGAACACCGGGCCCACGACGCCCGGCGACGCCAGCGCGATCGAGGTGGTGGAGGAAGGCTGGTCGACGTTCACCGACTTCGCCGACACTCCGACCGGCTCGTACGGCTTCGTCGTCGAGAACACGGGCGACGAGATCATCATGGGCGCCGAGCTGTCGGTCACCGTGTACGACGAGGCCGAGGGCGTGGTCAAGACGGCCTCGGGGACTGTCGGCTCCCTTCGCCCGGGGCAGCGGCTCGGCCTCGGGGGCGACCTCTACGGCGACGACGTGTCCAACGGCGTCGGTGACATCGACGTCCAGGTGGGCCAGGCCCAGTTCCCGCTCGAGGTCCCGACCGACGGCGAGCTGACCGTGTCCGGGGTGGACTGGACCAGTGATGACTTCGGGCTCGACGTCACGTTCACGGTCGAATCCACGTTCTCGGAGCAGATCGATGCCCCGGGGGCGTCGGCGGTCTTCCGCAACGCGGCGGGCGACATCATCGGCGGAGCGTCGGGTGGGATGTCGAACTTCATCCCGGCCAACGGGAGCACCGGGGGCCAGGTGACCACCATCGAGAACGTCCCCGACGTCGACTCGATCGAGGTCTACGTCGATCCTGGGGGCTACTACTTCTGAGATGCGAGGTCGCCACCCTCTGAGGTGGCGCCCCGCGGCCGAGCGCGCGACGTAACGTTCGACGCCACGATACGAGGTTGTCGTGCCACTGTGAGTTGCACGATGTGTGAAACCTTGTCGATTTCGTGAACGGCTAACTTCTCCGGCCGTGGTGACCGACCTCATAGCTCTCCCACGCGGTCGGCAGCCGCTGACGCGCCCGCGAGATCGCCGTGATTCCGGTCGCGCGGCGGCATGACGGCGGCGCTACGCGACCTGGTTGTGGTCGCCGATCCGTGCGGACAGCCCAACCCTGCGCTGGTCGCAGCCGCCGCGCGTGCCGGGGCCCTTGGCGTGCTCGACCTGCTCCCCCCGTCGTCGACGCGAGGCGCGTCGCATGCCGACGACCTCGGCCAGGTGATCCGCCGCACGGACAAGCCGTTCGCCGTACGGGTCCCCTACCACGCGGTCGCCGCCGGCGCTGACGGCACCAGCCCCTCCACCGACCCGGCCTTCCTACCGCACCAGGTCGACACGATCATCCTCACCGGCCACCTTCCCGCCGCACCGCCGGTGGCCCGCCGGGGTCCGGGCGGTCGCCGCCGGATCATGTGCGAGGTCACGTCACGAGACGAGGCCACCAGGGCCATTGCCCTCGGCGCGTCCGGCCTGGTCGCGAAGGGTTGTGAGAGCGGCGGCCGGATCGGCGACGTCGAAGCCTTCGTGCTGGCCCAACAGGTTGCCGAGCTGGGCCATCCGTTCTGGGTGCTGGGCGGCATCGGCGAGCACACCGCCGCGGCGGCGATCGCCGCCGGCGCTGCCGGCGTCGTCCTGGACGGCCAGGTCGCCCTGCTGCGCGAGTCGCTCCTCGACGAGGACGGCCGCGCCGCCGTCGCCGCGATGGACGGCAGCGAGACCAGGGTGGTCGGCGGTCACCGGATCTACGTCCGGCCGGACCTCCCGGCCGCCGGCGTGCCCGCCTCGATGTCCTCCGCCGACGTGGCCCACAGGCTCGGCTCCGACTTCGCCCGCGACCTGGTGCCGCTCGGTCAGGACGCAGCCCACGCGGCGACCTTCGCCCGCCGCCACGTGACCGTCGGGCGCGCCGTGCAGGCGGTGCGGGCCGGCATCGAGTCGAGCCTGACCAGCGCGGCCGAGCACCAGCCTCTCCAGCCAGGTGCCGGGGTGAGCAGCACCAACGGCACCCGCTACCCCGTCGTCCAGGGCCCGATGACACGGGTCAGCGACCGGGCCGAGATGGCCCTGGCGGTGGCCGAGGCGGGTGGCCTCCCGTTCCTGGCCCTCGCGCTGCTGTCCGGGCCCGACGTCCGCCAACTGCTGACCGAGACCGCGGCCCTGCTCGGCGACCGACCGTGGGGGGTGGGTGTCCTGGGCTTCGTCCCGGCCGACGTCCGCGCCGCTCAGCTCGACGTCATCCACGAGATCCGGCCTCCGGTGGCTCTGATCGCCGGCGGCCGGCCGTCGCAGGCCCAGCCACTCGAAGCGGCCGGGATCACCACCTACCTGCACGTCCCGTCGCCGGGCCTCCTCGACCGCTTCCTGCGCGAGGGCGCGCGTCGCTTCGTGTTCGAGGGCCGGGAGTGCGGGGGCCACGTGGGGCCGCGGGCCAGCTTGCCGCTGTGGGAGGCGCAGATCGAGCGGTTGCTCGACCACGACGCCCTCGACGACCTCGACGTCCTGTTCGCCGGCGGCATCCACGATGCCCGGTCGGCCGCGATGGTCGCGGCGATCGCGGCGCCACTCACGGCACGCGGCGCGCGGATCGGTGTGCTGATGGGCACTGCCTACCTGTTCACCGACGAGGCCGTGTCGACGGGCGCGATCACGCCGATGTTCCAGGAGGTCGCCCAGGCCTGTGACACGACCGTGCTCCTGGAGACCGCACCCGGCCACGCCACCCGTTGCGTCGAGACCGCCTACGTCCGGGCCTTCTCGGCCCGCAAGGCCCAGCTCGAGGCCGCCGGCGTCCCCGCGCAGGACATGTGGGCCGAGCTCGAGGCCCTCAACCTCGGGCGGCTGCGGGTCGCGAGCAAGGGCGTCGCCCGCGACGGAGCCGAGCTCGTCGAGCTCGACCAGCAGGCGCAACGTCGCGACGGGATGTTCATGATCGGCCAGGTGGCCACGCTTCGGCGCGAGCGCACGACCATCGCCCAGCTCCACCGCGATGTCAGCGCCGGCGCGACCGAGCACCTGGCCGCATGTGCCGCCGGCCGGACACGCCCGGTCGAGGTCCGCGAACCGGCTCGGCCCGTCGACGTGGCCATCGTCGGGATGGCGGCCGTCTTCCCCGGTGCCCCCGACACCGACCAGTTCTGGGCCAACGTGGTCAACGGGGTCGACAGCGTGACCGAGGTGCCGGCCGATCGGTGGGATGCGGAGGCGTTCTACGACCCCGAGGCCACGACCAGGCCGAACGGCCGGACACCCTCGAAGTGGGGCGGGTTCGTGCCGGCGGTGCCCTTCGACGCTCTGGCCTACGGGATACCGCCCCGGTCGTTGGCATCGATCGAGTCGGTGCAACTGCTCAGCCTGGAGGTCGCGGGCCGGGCGCTCGCCGACGCCGGCTACGACCGTCGCCCCTTCGACCGGGCCAGGGCGTCAGTGATCTTCGGTGCCGAGAACGGCAACGACCTCGGTGGGGCCTACGGGTTCCGCGCTGCGTTCGGGCACTACGTGGGCGCGCTACCCGCCGAGCTCGACGCACACCTGCCGACACCGACCGAGGACTCCTTCCCCGGCGTGTTGACCAACGTGATCGCCGGGCGCATCGCCAACCGGCTCGACCTCGGCGGCGTCAACTACACGGTCGACGCCGCCTGCGCCGCGTCGCTCGCGGCGCTCGACGCGGCCTGCAAGGAGCTCGTGGGCGGCACGAGCGACCTGGTGCTGTGTGGCGCAGCCGACGTGCACAACGGCATCAACGACTACCTGTTGTTCGCGTCGGTGCATGCGCTGTCGCCGCGCGGCCGCTGCCGCACCTTCGACGCGTCGGCCGACGGGATCGCGCTGGGCGAAGGCGTGGCCTGCGTCGTGCTCAAGCGGCTCGAGGACGCCGAGCGCGACGGCGACCGCGTCTACGCGGTCGTGAGCGGCATCGCCGGGTCCAGCGACGGGCGCCATCTCGGCCTGACCGCGCCCCGGCCGGAGGGCCAGGAGCGGGCGCTGGTCCGGGCGTACGGCCAGGCCGGCTTCTCGCCGGCGAGCGTCGGCCTCGTCGAGGCCCACGGCACGGGCACGGTCGTCGGCGACCGTGCCGAGCTCGCCACCCTGACGGGCGTGTTCTCGGCCGCCGACGCGGTGGCGGACCGGACCGTGCTCGGGTCGGTGAAGTCGCAGATCGGCCACACGAAGTGCGCGGCCGGGCTGGCCGGGCTGATCAAGGTGGCCCACGCGCTCCACGCGGGCGTGCTGCCTCCCACACTGCACATCGAGGAGCCGAACGCCTACTACCGGGCCGGGGACAGCCCCTTCCGGTTCCTCGACCGTCCCGCGCCGTGGCCGACGGCCGATCGGCAGGCGGGTGTCAGCGCGTTCGGGTTCGGGGGGACGAACTTCCACGCGGTCCTGCGTGCGCACCGCGACGACGACCGGCCGTCGCACGGCATGGCCGTCTGGCCGGTCGAGCTGTTCCTGGTCCGGGCGCCGTCCGATCACGACGCCCGCGAGCGCCTCGGCGAGCTGCGGACCACCCTCGAGCGCATCGTCGGCGTCGACCCGGGCGGCGAGCGGCATCGGCTACGCGACCTGGCGTTCACCGTCTCGACGTCCGGCGCGGGTGAGGTGCACTACGCGCTCGTGGCCGGGTCCCTGGCCGAGCTCGCCGCACAGGCCGCCGCGGTGCTGACCGGCGGATCCGCGCCGGGGCTGCACCGCGCCACCTCCCGCCACTGTGGGCCGGGAGCCCAGGCGGGCAGGCTCGCCTTCCTGCATCCCGGCCAGGGCAGCCAGCGGCCGGGCATGCTGGCCGATCTGCTGGTCGCGTTCCCGCGCCTGCAATCGGTGCTGAGCGACGCCGACCCGCACCTCGTCGCCACCATGTTCCCCGGGGCGGCGTTCAGCACGGAGCAGCGTGCGGCGCACATCGACGCGCTGACCGACACCCGGGCGGCGCAACCCGCCCTCGGGCTGATCGGTCTCGCCACCACGCGCCTGCTTCGCAGCCTCGGCATCGAGCCCGACATGGCCGCCGGCCACAGCTACGGCGAGCTGGTGGCGCTCGCGACGGCTGGCGCGATCGACGACGCCACGCTGCTCGACCTGAGCCATGCCCGCGCGGCCGCCATGGTCGATGCCGCCGCCACGCTCGGTCGGGACGCCGGCGCGATGGCGGCCGTCGCGCTCGCCGCCGGCGACGTCCGACGACGGCTGCCGGCCGACGTCGTGGTGGCCAACCACAACGGCCCGCGCCAGACCGTGGTCGCCGGGCCGACCCCCGCGGTCGACGCCCTGGTCGCCGACCTGGCGGCGCAGAAGATCAGCGCGAAGCGGTTGAACGTCGCCGCCGCGTTCCACAGTCCGCTGGTCGCTCAGGCGTCCGGGGCTCTCGCGGCCTCGATGGCCGATCGGCCCGTGCGCGAGCCACGGCACACGGTGTGGTCCAACGCGACGGCCGCGCCCTATCCCCGCGAGGCCGACGCCGTCCGCGCCACCCTGGCGCGTCAGCTCGGCGAGCCGGTCCGGTTCGTCGACCAGATCGAGGCCATGTACGCCGACGGTGCCAGGGTCTTCGTGGAGGCGGGCCCCGGGCGGACTCTGACCCAGCTCGTCGACCGCATCCTCGGCGACCGCCCGCACCTGGCTGTGGCCATCGACGCCCCCGGCGAGCATGGCATCGGTCGACTCCTGGGATCGCTGGCCGACCTGGCCTGCACCGGGGTGCCGGTCGACGTCCGACCCCTGTTCGCCGATCGCGCCGAACGTCTCGATCTGAGCAGCCTGCCCGTGGCGGCGCCGGGCTGGCGGCTCAGTGGCCACCTTGTCTGTACCCACGACGGCGAGCCGGTCACCGGTGGCCTACAGCCCGCCGACCGCATCCCGGAGGTGATGATGGACCACGGCCCGGCCCGGCCGCCGAGCCCGCCCGCCGATTCGAGCACCGCGGTGCTCGAGTACCTGCGCACGATGCAGCGTCTCGCCGACGCCCAACGCGACGTGATGCTGAGCTACCTCGGCGATCGTGCGGCCGCCGCCGACCTAGTTGACCTGCCGAGCCCCCTGCCGGTGCCGGCGCCGCTGTCCGGCGCGACCGGCATCGGGACGGACGCTCGGCCCGCGTCGTCCCCCGACGGCCGCCACGACCGGGCGACGCCAGCCCACGACCTCGCGCCAGCCCTTGCGTCGGTGGCGGGCTCGGCGAACGGCAACGGCCACGATCCCGGCTACGGGACCCAAACGACGGTCGAGGTCGCCGCGAGCGACCGGTCGCTCGATCCGATCGCGGCCGCCACCCGGCCGGCGACCGCCACGGCCGACACCTCTGACCTCTCTGACACCTCCCAGCCCTCCACGCTGCACGGCGCCGAGCTACTGACGGCGATCGTGGACGTCGTCGCCGAACGGACGGGCTACCCCCGCGAGATGCTCGACCCCGACCTCGACCTCGAAGCCGACCTCAGCATCGACTCGATCAAGCGCATCGAGATCATCGGCGAGCTGGCCGATCGCGTGGGCCTGCCGGGCACCGATCCGGTGGGCAACGCCGAGGGGGGCGGCGTCGACGAGGCCGTGGTCGAGGAGCTGGCCCAGCTCAAGTCGTTGCGAGCGATCGTCGCCTGGATCGACGCCCAGGACGACGCCGGCCACGGCAGCCCCACCCGGGCGACGACCGGGCCTGTGGTCGCGACCGCACCGGGTGCTGCCGCCGACGGGGCCCCGGTCGGGCCGATCGGGACGGTCGGTCCCGCCGACTCGGGCTCCCCGGCCAGGCCAGGCACCACCGGTACGACTGCCGGCGCCAACCGGGCTCCGGCTCACAGCCCCGGCCGTATCGCTCCCGACGGCACGCCCCCGACGGACCCGCGCGAGCTGGTCACGCGGCGATTCGTGCTCGAAGCCGAGACGCTGGCCCCGGCCCTGCCCGTCGCGTCGCTCGCGGGCCAGCGAGCCGTGGTGTTCGCCGACCCCTGGGACGGCCTGGACGAGCTCTGCCGCCGGCTGACCCAGGCCGGGGCAACCGTCGAGGTCGTCCCGACACACCGGGGCGCGCCCCGGCGTCCGCTGCCGACCGACGTGGCCGCCCGGGTCGCCACCGTCGACGTCGTCGTCCACCTGGGCGCCGCCGACCCGGTCGACCCCGTCGACGCCCGCGACGTATTCGCTGCCCTTCGACCGGCGATCGACGGCCGGGCGACCACGATCGTCGCCGCAGCGGCCACCTATGTCGACACCACCTCGACGGCGGTGTCCGGGGTCGGCGGGTTGATGCGGTCGATCGCCCGCGAGCTCGCCGACAAGCACGTACGTGTCGTCGAGGTCCCTCCTGGCCAGACCCCCAAGGTCATGGCACGGCTGCTGGCCGACGAGGTCCTCGATCCTGCCGGGCCCGCCTCGATCCTCTACCGCAACGGGGTGCGCACCACCCGGCGGGTGGTCAAGGGGCTGCCACTGGGGCAAGAGGTCCCCGCGCTGCCCCTGAACCAGGGGTCCGTCGTCGTGGTGACCGGCGGCGCCCGGGGCATCACGGCGCGGGCGGCGATCGCCCTGGCGACGACCACCGGCTGCCGGCTCGAGCTGCTCGGCCGCACCCCGTTGCCCACCGACGAGGACCCGCACACCGCGGCGGCGACCGACCGGATGGCGCTGCGCCGCGTGCTGATCGAGGTCGGGGAGCTGCGGAGCCCCTCCGACATCGAGGCGGCGTGCAGCCGCATCCTCGCAGCGCGCGAGGTGCGATCCACGTTGGACGCACTGCACTCGGTCGGCGCCGCTGTGGACTACCACCCCGTCGACGTGCGGGATCCCGACGCGCTGGGCCTGGTCCTGGCCGGGATCCGGGCACGCCACGGCCGGATCGACGCCGTGGTCCACGGCGCTGGCGTCCTCGACGATCGACTGGCCAGGGACAAGAGCGACGAGAGCTTCGACCGGGTGTTCGCCACCAAGGTCACGGCGGCACGCACGCTGCTCGATCACCTCGGGACCGACACCCGGTTGGTCGTGTTCTTCGGCAGCGTGAGCGGTGTGTTCGGCAACCGCGGCCAGGTCGACTACAGCGCGGCGAACGACGCTCTCGACGAGCTCGCCCTGCGTTTCGACGGCTCCGGCGGCCGGCGGGTCGTGAGCATCGACTGGGGGCCATGGGCGGCCACCGGCATGGTGACACCTGAGCTCGAGCGCGAGTACGCGCGTCGCGGCGTCGGTCTGGTCGAGCCCGCCGAAGGCGTTCGCGCCCTGATGAACGAGATGGCGACGCTGCCGGGTGAGCCTGCGCAGGTGATCGTGATGCGTGCCGAGCCCTACGCCCTCGAGGCCAGGCCACCGACCGCGCCGGGCACGTTCGCCCGAGCCAGCGTCGCCGGCCAGCCGGACGACCGCGATCCCGAGCACCCCACCGACCAGCCCGGTCTGACGCTGGAGGACCTCACCGAACGTGGGTAGCACAGGTGCCGTGGCTGCCGAGCGGGTCGCCGTCGTCGGGATGGGATGCCTCTTTCCTGGCGCGCCGACCGTCGACGCGCTGTGGTCGAACATCTGTCAGGGCCTCGACGCCATCTCCGACGTGCCCCCGGGGCGGTGGGACCCCGTCTTCTACGACCCAGACCGAGCGGGGGTCGACCGCTTCTACTGCCGGCGCGGCGGCTTCGTCGACGAGGTCGCCCGCTTCGACCCGACGGCGTTCGGGGTGATGCCGATCGCCGTCGAGGGCGGCGAGCCCGACCAGTTCCTGGCGCTCGCCCAGGCCTCGGCGGCGCTCGACGACAGCAGCAGCGCACACCGCCGGGTGCCACCCGACAAGGTGGGGGTCATCGTGGGGCGGGGCGGCTACCGCACCGCCGGCCTGGCCCGGCTGGACCAGCGGGTCCACGTCGCCCAGCAGCTGGTCGAGGCACTGCATGCCCTGATGCCCGAGGTCGGTCCCGGGCAGGTGGACCAGGTCCGCGACGAGTTCATCGCCCGCCTGGGGCGCCGGGGGCCGGAGGCGTCGATCGGGCTGGTGCCGAATCTTGCGGCCTCGCGCATCGCCAACCGGTTCGACCTGCAAGGGCCCGCCTACACGGTGGACGCCGCCTGCGCGTCGACCTTGCTCGCCGTCGACCACGCCCTGCGCGAGCTGCACAGCGGCCGCTGCGACCTGGTCCTGGCCGGCGGTGCGCACCACTGCCACGACGTCACGCTCTGGAGCGTCTTCACCCAGCTCAGAGCGCTGTCGCCCAGCCAGCGCATCCGGCCCTTCAGCCGCGACGCCGACGGCGTGCTGATCGGCGAGGGCACGGGGTTCTTCGTGCTCAAGCGGTTGGCCGACGCCGAGCGGGACGACGACCGGATCTACGCCGTGATCTGTGGCTCCGGGGTCGCCTCCGACGGTCGGTCGGGCAGCATGATGCGCCCAGACGTCGCCGGCCAGGTCCGCGCGTTGCGTCTCGCGTGGGATGCAGCCGGGCTCGATCCCGCCACCGTCGGGATGGTCGAGGCCCACGGGACCGGCACGCCGGCCGGTGACCAGGCCGAGCTGGTCTGCCTGCGCGAGGTGTTCGGGGCCGTCGACGGGTCGGGCCGGCCGCGCGCCGGGCTCGGCTCGATCAAGTCGATGATCGGCCACGCGATGCCGGCCGCGGGCGCCGCGGGTCTGGCCAAGGCTGTCCTGGCGCTCCACCACGGCGTGTTGCCGCCCACGCTGCACGGCGACGACCCGCATCCGCTGCTCGACGAGACCCGGTTCCGGCTGATCGACCAGGCCGAGCCGTGGGAATCGGACCACGGGCCACGGAGGGCGGGGGTCAACGCCTTCGGGTTCGGCGGCATCGACGCCCACCTGGTGCTCGAGGAGCACAACCCACGCCGGCCGGTCCGCTCCCCTCGTTCTGTGACCGTGCCGGGGTCGGGCCCGGCGTTCCCCCCGACGTTGCTGGTCGCGGGCGCCGACGTCGGCGAGGTCGCCGCGCGCCTGGCGGCATGGACCGCCGCCCCGAGCACGCGCCCGGCACCCTCGATCACCGACCCCCCACTCGGCGACGGCCCGGCCCGGCTCGCGATCGTCGACGTGGACGCCCGGCGCCTGCAGCTCGCCGAACAGGTCGTGGCCCAGGGTCGCCCCTGGCGTGGCCGCAACGGGGTGTGGTTCGAACCGGAGGGCCTGCTCCGTGGCGGCGGGAAGCTCGCGTTCCTGTTCCCCGGCGTCGAGCCGACGTTCGAACCCCAGGTCGACGACCTCGCCGAGCACTTCGACCTGGTGAAGCTGGCCGCGCCGCTGCACGACCCCGTGCTCGCCCAGGCCCCGAGCCTGGAGCGGCAGTCCCGAGGGATCATCGCCGTCGGCCGCCTCCTGCACCGCGCGCTCGCCGAGCTGGACGTGGTGCCCGACCTGGTGGCGGGCCACAGCCTCGGCGAGTGGAGCGGCGAGCTCGCGACCGGTGTCATCCCCGAGGACCGCATCGACGGGTTCCTCGACCAGCTCCGCCCAGGCGCCGTCCAGGTGGCCGACGTCGTGTTCCTGGCCCTCGGCACCGGCGTCGACACCGCGCGAGCGCTGATCGAAGGGCTCGAACGGACAGCGGTCTCCCACGACAACTGCCCGCACCAGTCGGTGGTGTGCGGCCCGCCCGACGAGATCGAGACGGTGGTCGACAGGGCTCGGGCGCGCCGGATCATGACCCAGGAGCTGCCGTTCCGATCGGGGTTCCACTCCCCTCTCTTCGCCGAGCACATCCCCGCGCTGCGCCGGGTCTTCGGCTCGCTGACCCTGGATGCTCCGTCGGTGCCGCTGTGGTCCGCGACCACGTGCCGGCCCTACCCGGCCGAGCCCGGCGCGTTGCGGGCGCTCGCGGCCCGACATCTGGTCGAGCCGGTGCGGTTCCGTGAGCTGGTCCTCGCCCTCCACGATGCCGGCGCGCGGGTGTTCCTCCAGGTGGGCGTGGGCAACCTGGTCGGCTTCGTCGACGACACGCTGCGCGACCGCGACGCGGTCGCCGTGGCCGCGAGCTCGGCCAAGCGGTCGGGCCTCGACCAACTCGGCCAGGTCGCCGCGGCCCTGTGGGTGGAGGGCCGACCGGTAAGGCTCGATCGGCTGGCCGCACCCGGCAACACGACGACCGTGCGCGCTCCCGTGCTCGACCTCGGGAGCCGCCTGATACGCGACCTCACCCCCCTGGCCGCACGATTCCAGCCCTCGGACGGCGCGGTGCTCAGGACCGACGAAGGCCCGAACGCTCCGTCAACCGCCGCCACACCGGTGCCGGCCGCCACCGGCGCCGGAGGTGCCATGCCCGTCAGCGGCCTGGTCCGCACGCAGCGGCTGTCGCTGGAGCTCGAACCGGCCTGGGCCGACCACGCGTTCTTCCGCCAGCGCGATGGCTGGCCGCACGGCGAGGACCGCTTTCCACTGGTCCCGATGACCGGGATCGTCGAGATGGTGACTGCGACCGCGGTCGAGCTGTGCCCTGACCTGGTCCCTGTGGCCGTCGAGGATGTGGCGGCGTTCCGTTGGCTCACCGTGGACCCGCCGACCGAGGTGACCCTGCGAGCCACGACCATCGAGCACTCACCGCCCACCGACCCGCCGGGCAGCGTCCGGGTCAAGGCAACGATCGACGGTCACGCCCGAGCCACGGTGATCCTCGCGCCGGGTTACCCGTCTGGGCCGGCGCCGGCCCCACTACAGCTGCACAACGGCCAGCCGAGCCACATCGACGCCACCCGGTTCTACGCCGATCGGCACATGTTCCACGGGCCCGCGTATCAGGGCGTCGAGGAGTTCCTGACGCTCGCCGACAACGGCTCACGAGCGGTGCTCCGGACGCCGTCCGCGCCCGGCGGGCTGCTCGACAACGCCGGACAGCTCATGGGCCATTGGCTCTCCGCGCAGGCGACGTCGAGCCGGTTGGTGCTCCCTACCTCCATCGGGCGGATCGAGCTGTTCGGTCCCCATCCTGCGCCCGGCACGCTGGTGGACTGCACCGTGGCCATCGACCACGTCGACGACCGCGTGCTGCGCGCCGACCTGGCGTTGGTGGTGGACGACCGCCTGTGGTGCCACATCACAGGCTGGCAGGACCGTCGTTTCAGCACCGACGTCCGGGTGTTCGAGACCTTGAAGTGGCCTGAGCGGTCGGGGATGTCCGAGCGCCGCGAGGGCTACACGATCGCTGTCGAACGCTGGCCCGAGGCCGCCACCCGGGACCTGGTGATGCGGCGCTACCTGGGCCGCGAGGAACGTGTCGACTACGACGGCCGCAACCCGCTCGCCCAACGCCAGTTCCTGCTGGGGCGGATCGCCGTCAAGGACGCCGTACGCCGCTGGCTGTGGGATCGGCGCCAGGGGCCGCTGTTCCCGGCCGAGGTGGTGGTGGCCAACGACGCCGCCGGCCGGCCGCTGGTCCGAGGCCCCTTCGACGTGGACCTCCGGGTATCGCTGGCGCATGTCGACGAGGTCGCCGTCGCCGTCGTCGCCGAGGACATCGACGTCGGCGTCGACCTCGAACGGGTCCAGCCCCGCCGGGCGAACTTCGAGCAGCTGGTCCTGACGCCCGGCGAGCAGGCGCTGCGGCCGCCGGGCGGCTACGACCGCGACACCTGGCTGACCTGCCTGTGGTCGATCAAGGAAGCCGTGGCAAAGGCCACCGGCCGGGGATTGGGTGGTCGGCCCCGCGACTACGAGGTCACCGAGATCGACGGGAACGTCGCGCGCGTCGGCGACCGTCTGGTCGCCTTCGAACGTGTCGACATGACACCAACAGCCGCGACGGCGGCAGCCACACCACCGACAGCCGCGACGGCGGCAGTCAGCGCGGGCATCGCACCGGGGGACACCTCAAAGGAGCACATCGTTGCCTGGACGCTCACCGACCGCTGACGACGTCGCCCGCGACCACCACCAACCGAACGGTTCGTCCGAGGCGACGACGGCCGCGGTGCTCGGGGTCGTGACCCACATGCTGATCGACGTCATCGGGCCTGAGTACCTCATCGGGCTCGACATCGACCTCGACACCGCGTTCGACGCCGACCTCGAACTGGAGAGCCTCGAGTTCGTCGGCCTCGCCGAGCGGCTGCTGGCCCACTACGGCGAGGAGGTCGACTTCGTGGCGTGGCTGGCCACCATGGAGCTCGACGAGATCATCGACCTCACGGTCGGCGACCTCGTCGCCTTCATCGTCGCGGCCGCGGCCCACGATCCGGGCGCAGTCGGCAGCGCCTGACCATGCCCTACCTCGACGCCAATGGGCTGCGCTTCCACACGCAGGTCCTCGTATCCAGGAGCGGCCGGGTCGCCGACGACGGCCGACGACGACGACGCCCCAGGGTGGTCATGCTCCACGGGCTGGTCGCCGACAACCTGTCGAGCTTCTACTACACGATCGCCAATCCCGTCGCACTGGTCGCCGACACCTATCTCTACGACCAGCGCGGCCATGGTCGCAGCGAGATGCCGAGCACCGGCTACGCCGTGGTCGACCACGTCGCCGACCTCCGGGCGCTTCTCGACGGATGGGGCATCGACGAGCCGGTCCACCTGCTGGGCAACAGCTTCGGCGGCCTGATCGCCCTGGCGTTCGCCCACCGGTTCCCCGGCCGGGTCGCCAGCCTCGTGCTGGTCGAAGCCCACTTCGCGACCGAGGGCTGGGGCGAGCACATGGCCGGGAGCCTGGCGCTCGCCGCGTTCGGCCTCGACGAGCAGAACGTCAAGGACTGGCTGGCACGCAACGCCAGCCGCAAGGTCGGTCGGCTGGCGCGGCACAGCGAGCGGATGCTCATGGAGACCTCGCTGATCGACGACCTCCAGCGTGAGCAGCCGTTCCCCCAGCAGGCGCTGGCCGCGGTGGTGTGCCCGACACTGGCCATCTACGGCGAAGGCTCCGACATCCTCGACCGAGCCCACGACCTCGAGCACCACGTGCCGCGCTGCGAGCTGCATGTGGTCCCGGGCTGCACGCACTCCGTGCTGTTCGAGGCCACGCCGTTCGTCCGCCAGCACACGTTGGACTGGATCACCAGACACGACACGACCATCACCGCGGGCGAGCACCTCACCGTGCACGCCAGCTGATGGGCTGCTTCCTGTTCGTCGTCCCTCCGCTCGCCGGACACGTCAACCCCACGCTCTCGGTCGGACGGGAGCTCGCGCGCCGCGGCCACGACGTGGCCTGGACCGGCATGCCCGGTGCGGTCGACCGCCTCCTGCCGCCCGACTGCCCGTTCCTCCCGGGGGGCGACCCCGGCGCAGTCGCCCACGTCGACGATCTGCGTGACCGGTCGGTTGGCCTGCGCTCGGCGGCGGCGTTCAAGTTCCTGTGGGAGAGCGTGCTGATCCCGATGGCCCACGCGATGGCCGACGGAGTCGACGCGGTCGTGGAGGCCTGGCGGCCCGACGTCCTGATCGCCGACCAGCAGACGCTGGCCGGACCGGCGGTGGCGCTACGACGAGGGATCCCGTGGGCGACGTCGGCGACGACCACCGCCGAGATGGTGGACGCCCTGGCCGGCCTCCCCCGCGCGGAAGAGTGGGTCGACGATCTCGTCGCAGGCTTCCTCGCATCGGTCGGCCTGGACGCACGGGTCGCCCCCGGCGACGTTCGCTGCTCGGACGAGCTGGTGCTGGTCTTCAGCACCCGCCGCCTGGTCGGCGAGGACCGCAGCTTCCCGCCGCACTACGTGTTCGTCGGCCCGTCGATCTCGGACCGCCCCGAGCCCGACCCGTTCCCCTGGGAGTGGCTGGAGCCCGGCGTTCCGCATGTGGTGGTGTCGCTGGGCACGCTCAACAGCGAGGCCGGAGGCCGGTTCTTCCGGGTCGCAGGCGAGGCGCTGGCAGGCGAGGCGCTGCAGGCGGTGTTCGTGGCCCCGCCAGGCATGGTGCCGCCGTCCTCCAACCTGCTGGTGCGGCCGCGGGTTCCGCAGCTCGCGCTGCTGCGACAGACCGATGCCGTCGTCTCCCACGGCGGCCACAACACAGTGTGCGAGGCGCTGGCCCACGGTCTTCCGTTGGTCCTGGCGCCGATCCGCGACGACCAGCCGATCGTCGCCGACCAGGTGGTGCAGGCAGGGGCAGGGGTGCGGGTGAAGTTCGGGCGCGTCCTGCCCGGCGACTTGGGCAAGGCCGTCAGGTCGGTGCTCGACGAACCGGGCTACCGGGCGGCGGCGGGCGAGATCAAACGCTCCTTCGACGCCGCAGGCGGAGCGCCGGCGGCCGCAACCCAACTGGAGGCTCTCCTATGCGCCGAGTAACCCACCACCTGCCCTGGGCGGCCGTCACCGCCGGGGTGGTGGCCAACGGCTTGCGGCTTCGGGCTCGAGTGGCGCGCCTGACCGCGCTCGACGATGCAGCGGTCGAGATCGGGGACGCTGCCTCCGAGTACGGCGTGATCACGGGGGCGGGGGTGGAGGTGGACGACGCGACCCGTGCCGCTGCGATCAGCCATGCCGACCGGCATGATCTCGACGTCCTCGACCTGGTGCCCGGCGACCTCCACCTCGACCGGCTCTACGAGCTCGCCCGGCTGGTGAACCCCAAGACCTACCGCGACGACCGCATGGCAGCCGGGCGAGGCGCGGGCCACGCCACGGTGGTCCGCCGGGCGCTGCTCGACCAGATCGGCCTTCGGCCGGGCCGGACGCTCGATCCGGTGGAGTACGTCGAGGCCATCGCCGAGCTCAAGCACTATGCCCCGACCACCACCGATCTCGTGGTCGCGCCCGGTCTGCGAGCAGTCGCGCTCGCCCCCGAGTGGCGGTTGCCGCGCCTACGTGCGCTCTATGGCGGTACGGGCTCGATCCTCGCCGTCCTGCCGATAGCCCAGGCCGCGGCCCTGTCCCTCGGCGCGGTCGCCAGCCGTGGTCGTGGCGTCCCGGCGATCGCGGCGCACCTGGCGCAGCCGTTCCTGGTCGGCACGGGTGGGCCGGTCACGCCGAGCGATCTCGCGCCGGCCGGTGGGCTTGGCCGGGTCGGGCGCGACGTGCGGGACACCGTCCGATCCCTGCGGACGCCTCCCCCCGCCGCGGTCCGCCACCGCGCCGAGCAGACCGCGACCGACGACGAGACCCGTCGGGCCCAGTACGCCCGGCTGATGCAACGGACGGCTGCGTTCTTCGAGCCTGCCGTCGCGCACTGCCCGTGGTGTGGTGGCGACGACCTCCGCCTCCGGGTGGAGGTGCCCGACCTGCTCCAGGGCAAGCCGGGCCGGTTCCGTCTCGACGAGTGTGGCGGCTGTGGCCACGTGTTCCAGAACCCGAGGCTGTCGATCGAGGGCCTCGACTTCTACTACCGCGACTTCTACGACGGTCTCGGCGACGAGGAGACCGCCTTCATCTTCTCGATGAACCGCTCGGCCTACCGGGCGCGGGCGAAGATGCTGGAGGCCGTCGCACGGCCCAAGCGGTGGCTGGACGTCGGCGCGGGCCATGGCCACTTCTGCCTCGAGGCACAGGCGATCTGGCCGGAGACGACCTTCGACGGCCTCGACCTCAGCGGCAGTGTGATCACCGCCGAGCGTCGCGGCTGGATCGAGCGGGCCTACAAGGGCCTGTTCCCCGACCTGGCACCCGACCTGGTCGGGGCTTATGACGTGGTCAGCATGCACCACTATCTGGAGCACACCCGCGACCCGACGGCCGAGATCGACGCGGCGCACCTCACGCTGGAGGATGGTGGTCACCTCCTGATCGAGGTGCCCGATCCCGAGTGCCGGGTCGGCCGGGTGCTGCGCGGCGCATGGGGGCCGTGGTTCCAGCCCCAACACCAGCACCTGGTCCCCCTCGGCAACCTGTCCGACGCGCTGGACGGGCGCGGCTTCACGGTGGTGACCACCGAACGTGGGCCTGCCCACCAGCCGCTCGACCTGACGTTCGCCGTCTGGCTCACGTTCAACCGCGTCGCTCCCGCGGGCGACCGACCGTGGAACCCGCGGCCCACGGCGGCGCAACGAGCCGGGCGAGCTGTGGCCGGGGCGGTAGCAGCTCCGCTGCTGGCCGGAGCGCTCGCCGCCGACCAGGTCGTGGCACCCGCGCTCCGACGGCTGCCGAAGCTGAGCAACACGTACCGCGTGCTGGCCCGCAAGGACTGACCGCTACCGGTCCCCCGTCAGGTGGGCGTTGATGTCGCGGACCCGGCCCGCCAGCTCGGGGATCTCGACGACGTCGACGCCCGCCCGGCGAAGGATCGCCGCGCCCTCGCAGTCGACGAAGACCGCAGGTTCCCGCCACGCGAACACCACCCGGCGGATGCCGGCAGCGAGGATCAGCTCGGTGCACGTCCGCGGGCGCGATGCCCGGATGCTGCATGGCTCCAGCGACGAGTAGATCGTCGCGGTGGCCAGCCGCGGATCGTCGGACGGGAGCTTCGCGAGGGCCGCTTCCTCCGCGTGGTCGCGGGGGTCGCCCTCCCGCGAGTAGCCGCTGGCGATCGGCGCGCCCTCGGCGTCGACCACGACGGCGCCGACCGAGAACGCGGCCGTCGACGGCAGGCAGCGCCGGGAGTGCTCGATGGCGTGCTCCAGCCAGCGGCGGTCGTCGTCACCCAGCGGGTCAACCATCGACGTGGCGTCCGAGGCGGTACACGAGCAGGACAGCGTCGCCGATCCGCCGGGCCTCGACCAACCTCATCGGATGGGCGTGACCGTGGGGGAAGGTGCCCGGGTCGACGAACCGTGGAGCCTTCGGGTCGCCGACGAAGATCGGCGCGACGACCAGCTGCAACTCGTCGGCCAGGCTGGCGGTCAGGAACCAGGTGTGGATCTGGGTGCCGCCTTCGACCATCAGCCGGCCGACCCCCCGGCCGGCGAGGTCGCCCAACACCCGAGCCAGGTCGACAGGCTGGCCCGCGTCGACGACCGTCGCGACGCCGCCGAGTCGCGTTCGTGCCGCGTCGACGCCGTTCGTGGCGCAGTAGACGAGCTTCGGCGCGTCGCCGGTGGTGAAGAACCGGGCCGTCGCGTCGATGTCGCCGCGACGGGTCACGGTCGCCTTGAGAAGGTCCGCCGGCAGCCCCCGGGCCACCCGGTCGGCGCGCCTCTGGGGCGACCGCACCGCGAGCCGAGGGTCGTCGGACCGGATCGTGTTGGCACCGACGAGGATCGCGTCGCAGGAGGCGCGGACGGCGTCGACCCGGTCGAAGTCCTCGTCGTCGGAGAGCAGCAGGCGCTCGTCGCTGCCGTCGCCGATGAACCCGTCGACCGACGCAGCACACGACAGCAGGACGTAGGGACGCTCGGACTCCATCGCTCCAGTCTCTCCCACGGCATCGGTAGCGGGATGGACGGCAGGCACTTCTGCGCTGCGCATCGGCGGTCGCCGATACCCCAGTAGCGTGCGCGAGTGGCTGACATCCGTTCGCAGGTGGACGAGCTGTGGGCCCTGAGGGCCGAGCTCTCGCCCGCCGAGGCCGGCGTACGCGTCGTACCGGGCGCGGTGGCCCGCTTCGGCGCGTTCCTGGAGCGCGGTGTGGTGCTCATGCCGTCGTTCGTCAACATCGGCGCCCGGGTCGGTTCCGACGCAATGGTCGACACCTGGGCGACCGTCGGGTCATGCGCGCAGATCGGAGCCAGCGTGCACCTTGCCGGCGGCGTCGGGATCGGTGGCGTGCTCGAACCCCCCAACGCCACGCCTGTGGTGATCGGGCGACCAGGACCACCTCAACGACATCCTCCGCGAGACCGAGATCGCCGTCTCCTGATCGGCCGGGCTCGGGCCTGGCCTGTTCACGCAGCTTGGGGACCGAGGGCTGCACGGAGATCGAGCGGGGGGTTCCACACCGCCTCGAGCCATGCCTGGACGTCGAGCTCCGCGGCCCGCCGACGATAGGTCTCGGCCAGCAGCGGGGTCAACGAAGCGGCCTGCTGGCGCAGCCGACGGGCTCGTCCATGCAGTGAGGCGGTGACGTCGTGGGTCTCGGTCGTTGTGCCCATACGACCACTCTCCTCCTGCCGCTCCCCCGCCACGACCGGGCAAGCCCCCGACCACCGCCCACCTCCATGGGGATCACCAGCACCCATCCCCGCACCTCGCACCCCGGGCTGCTCGCCAGCCTCGACCTCCCCGTTGCCGTGTCCGACCTGAACGACCACCTTGGCGACAGCTCCTGAACTCGAAGGTGTGCTAGAAGGCTTCGCCATGGCAAGAGCGCGAGATCTTCGGGCAATTGGCAGGCTCTGGCGACGTTCCTGCGTGCTCACGGCACTTGTCGTCGCGTTTGTTGCGGGCGCGACCGTGCTACCGGCGACGGAGGCTGACGCGTACACGGGGCCGGGGCTTTGCGGAGGTCCGGGGGATTACATCAGAAGGATGTCGGCGGGGATCTACACGCCGTCGGGCTATCGCATCGGACGTGTGGTGCTGTCGAGGTGGCACACGCTCGAGAGCGACACATTCTGTGCTGTCA
>JBOGHK010000220.1:0-7959 GCA_050744325.1 Acidimicrobiales bacterium | reverse complement strand
CCCGACCGACAGGTCGCATCAAAGGCACGGATCGGCCAGCCGATATGAGGGTCAGGCCGAGCGAGCAAGACCAAGCCACACTGGGCTACCAGCCAGCAACCCAGCCACCCCCATCATCACTGCCGATATGGACGCGTCGCCGAGGCGGAACAGGTTCCAGCAAACCTCCGAGGCGGAGGTTTGCTGTTGAACGTTGTGCGTGTGCCGACTGTACGTCCTGAGCGGCACGTGGAGGGCATGCGATCGGGGGGCTGGTGCTGTCAGTCAGTGTCTTGCTGGCGTGAACGGATCGCCTCGAGCGACTCTTGGAAGTGCCAGTGGTGGCCTTCGAGATCGTCGGCCTCGTAGCGCCGGAAACCGTAGAAGGCGTCCTCGATCGGCATGGTGATGGTGGCGCCCTCGGCGAGGGCGTGTTCGTAGTGCGAGTCGATGTCGTTGACCGCGACGTTGATCATCACCGTCGCGTGGCCGACATCGCCGGGGCTGTAGAGGTGGTGGACGTCTCGCGCGGCTGGGGTCGCCCGGCCGATCATGACGACGCCGTCACCGAACTCGAGCCAGGCGAGCATCCCCTCTTCGTCGTCGCCACCTCCCATCCGGGCTTCGCGGCGTTCGGTGTACTGGAACACGCGGGTGAGGTACTCGAGCGCTGCGACTTCGTCGGCATAGGTGAGACGCGGGTACATCGCCGGTGTGCGGCTCCATGCTTCGGCTTGAGGTGTCGTGGTTCCGATCGTGGACATGAGCTTTCCTTCTCGCGCTTGAACAGCCCGGGGTCGCCCTCGTCGAGGGGGTAGACCCGGTCGGGTCGAAGTGTCGCTGTCACGCGTTCTTCTTCGTTTTCGCCGACGAGTTCGCGGAGTCGGCCACGTGCCCGGTGCAACCTCGACCGCACCGTGCCGACGGGAACGTCGAGCGCAGCAGCGATCTGGTCGTACCGCATGCCCTCCCAGGCGAAGAGCAGGAGGGTGTCGCGTTCTCCCTGAGGGAGCGTGGCGATCGCGGCGGCGACGTCGGCCCAGAGACGCGAGGCGTCGAGACGAGCGTCGACGTCGGATAAGAGGTCGGGGGCGGTGGTGGACGTGTTCACCAACCGTGCTGTCGCGTCGAGACGGCGAGCCTCTCCTCCCCGATGGCGGGCCAAGAGGTTGCTTGCGATCCCGTACAGCCAGGGCCGAGCCTCCGCTCGTTCAGTGTCGAAGCCCGCCCGCTTCTCGAAGGCGATGCGGAAGAGCTCGCCCAGCAGCGAGTCGGCGTCATCGGGGCCAACCCGGCGCACGAAGTATCGGAACATTGTCGTTGCGTGCCTGCTGAACAGTTCGCCGAAGGATGCCGGCGACTTGAACGAGCACGCGATGACCTCCGCATCGGTGCGCGCATCCATCACTCCATGTTCCTCGCTCCCAGCGACGAGTTCGGACCTTCTGCTTCGGGCAGCCGGGCACGACCGAGTTCATCTTCCAGTCTCGACGTGGCTCGACTGGCCCCTGACCGCCGGGCTCAGGGCGCAGAGAACCGCGACACCAACTTGGCCGCAGAGGCACACAACCGGCCCATTGCCAGACGCCTAGAAGCCGAGCCGACCCTCGTCAGGCAGGTGGTTCCACACGAGCGTGGTTCCGGGCGAGGCGAGGTCGACGGCGATTCCGGTACCGGATCCCGAACTCGGTGAAGCGCAAGCCGATCAGATGCTCGCCGGTGACGTCGCCGACCACTGCCGTCGCCTCCTCGCCGGGCGGGGCCAGCAGGACCAGCGCCGGTTCCGGTGGCAGCGCGGTGAAGAGTTCTCCCTCGGGCAGCATCACCAGCTCGTCCACCGAGCGTGTCTCCTCCGGTGGGATCGTGAAGGCGACGAGCTCGTGCATCTCGTGGTCGGCGTCGTTGCGCATCGTGAGGGTGGACTCGGTGTCGATGCGCTCGGGTAGTCCCTGGAAGCGAGTAGTCGACGGCGACGACCTCGGTCGCGACGTCGCCGCCGACCGGTTCGGTGGTTTCCCGTGTGGTCGATGACGACTCGCCGTCGTCCTCGCCGCATGCCGTCGCGACCGTGACGGCGATCAGGACGGGGACGAAGATGCAGAGGGCAGCGTGCCCGTGTGCGTGCATGACGTGCTCCTTCTGGATTTCCCCGGGGTTCGGATCGCGCCACCCGGCCGTCGGGTGCCAGCAGGCGGCGAGCACGGGGAGCGGGCAGGCCTGGTGGCCGCCGGGGCACGGCCGCTAGGCCTGGGGCGGTTCATCGGGTTGCAGTGGCTAGCGGTGCCTGGTCATGGCGTGCCGGCCGTGCTGCGGTCAGTGGCCAGTCGCGCGTTCTGGGTCGCTGGTGCAGCGGCCGTCGCGGTTGGGCTGGCTGGGGCCTGTTGGGGGCGGGCGGCGAGGCCGATGGCGAGAGTGGGGAGCGCCCAGCCAGCGATGGCGGCGACGGGTGGTTCGCCGGTGGCGGCAGCCAGCGGGATCATGAAGACGATGGGATAGAGGCCCATGGCCAGGGGGCTGTAGCGGCGCCAGGTGTCCCCGGCGGCCTGGCGGGCGATGGCGGTGCCGGCCAGGGTCATGCCGGCCACGCTGAGCAGCACCGCAACGGGCATGATGGGCTCGGCGATCTTGCCGGTGGCGAGGGCGACGATCTCGGCGACGAAGAACGCGAGGCGGCCGGCGATGGCGAGACCGAAGCCGATGTGGCCGAGGCGCCTCTGGCCGTAGATGTCGAGACGCCGGAGGGCGACGAAGCCCGTGAGGAGCAGAGTGTGGGCCACCAGCCAAACGGCTTCGGCAGCGTAGAAGCGGCCGCTTCCGTCGTCGGCGCCCGCGCCGACCAGCGCCGCGGCCAGCCAGGCCACGGCGCCGCAGGTCCAGGTGAGTGTGGTGATGCGTGCGTTGTCTGTCATGGTCCCTTCCTTGAGGTCCGCCGCGGGGCATTGGGTTGGGTGCGCGACGATCAGGTCCGGAGGAGTCAGATCCGGAAGAAGAGGTTGCAGAACCGGTCGGCCAGCTCGACGTCGCCCCTGGCCGTCCCGCCGTTGATGCGACCCATGACCGTGAGCACGAAGCTGGAGGGGTCGAAGTCGAGCACGAGGGGCAGGTTGTCGATCTGGCCGGGTGCGGGCGTGAAGGTCAGGCCGTGGCCGGAGACCGACACGTGGGTTTCGCCGCCGTTGGGGCCGGAGACCCGGATGCCGAGGTCGACGGGTTCGATGCCTTCGCACTTGGCCGTCTGTTGCCAGACGACGAAGCAGAGCGGGACGAGCAGGTCGGCGGCCGTGCCCTCCAGGGCGTGGGCGCGGCCGGTCCCTGACAGCTGCAAGGTTGATGCCAACGCGGGGGCAATCCGCGGTTGGCGGTAGGGACCGCCCATGCGGGCGGCCCTACCGCCAAGCCAGTCTGACGGCTGTCCCATGGGTCTTCAGGGACACCCAACGCGTCGCCGACCAGTTCGGCGATATCTGGATGCAGCGCCACCAGGACCTGCGCTTGAGCCGCCTGCATCCGAGGCATCTCTACATCATCCTCACTGATGCTATGATGCAGCCATGCGAACGACTGTCACCCTTGACCCAGATGTCGCGGCACTGATCCGGCAACGGATGCGCGAGCTCGGCGTCTCCTTCAAGGAGGCGGTCAACGACGCGATCCGAGCAAGCGTCAAGCCTTCTTCCCGTTTCAAGGCCTTCCGGGTAGGCACGGCAGCCATGGGCAAGCCGTCGGTGAACCTCGATCGGGCTCTGCAACTCGCGGCCGAGATCGAAGACGAAGAGCTGGTGCGCAAGATGAGACTCGGCAAGTGATCCTCGTCGACGCCAACGTCCTGCTCTACGCGGTCAACGAGGATGCCGACCATCACGTGGACGCCCGCGCCTGGTTCGAGGCAGCCCTCAACGCCCGCGAACCGGTCGGCTTCAGTTGGCTGGTGCTCCTCGCCTTCATGCGCCTGTCGACCAAGTTGGGATTGTTCCCCGATCCCTTGTCGGTAGAGGCTGCCACCGCGCAGGTCGAGGCATGGCTGGCCCAACCCCCAAGCGTCGTGCTCGAGCCCACGTCGCGACACCTTCAGGTTCTGGCCGGGCTCCTGAAGCAAACCGGCACGGGCGGCAACCTCGTGAGCGATGCCCACCTCGCCGCCCTTGCCGTCGAGCACGCGGCGGTAGTCGTCACCTACGACAACGACTTCGGCCGTTTCAAGGGCGTCGACTGGCAACCGCCAGCGATCTAGCCGAGGTTCCGGGGACACAGAACGCAAAGGGCGCCCAGAACACCGGCCTGCTGGCCACTCGCAAGCGAACACATCGGCGCCAACGCGCTCGCGGGCAACACCGCCAAGATGCGCGGAATCGACCTTGGTCTCAGGGGGTGAACGCAACGGTCCTGGTCGAGCTTTCGTTCGACTGAAGGTGAGGATCGTTGTGGCGAGGGAGCTGACTGAGCTCGAGCGGGCGCAGATCCGGGAGTTGTGGGCGCAGAGGTTGCCGGTGCGGGTGATCGCCCGGACTGTTGGCCGGCCGCACACGACGGTCCGGTTGTATGTGGATCGGTTGCGTCGACCGGCGCCGGCGCGGACCCGGTGGGCGATGCGATTGTCGCTGGTGGAACGGGAGGTGATCTCTCGTGGTCTGGCGGCCGGGCAGTCGCTGCGGGCTATCGCTCGACGTCTGGGTCGGGCGCCGTCGACGGTCTCGCGTGAGGTCCGGGCTAACGGTGGCTGCCGTGGCTATCGAGCGGTGGCCGCGGATGAGGCGGCGTGGCGGCGGGCTCTGCGTCCCAAGCAGCCCAAGCTTGTGGGTTCGGAGCTGCTGAGATGGCTGGTGGAAGCTGCTTTGGAGCGGAAGTGGTCGCCCGAGCAGATCGCCGGGTGGCTGCGGCGCTCGTTCCCCGACCGGTCGGAGCTGTGGGTGTCTGCCGAGACCATCTACCAGTCGCTGTATGTGCAGGCCCGTGGTGCGTTGCGTAAGGAGCTCACCGCCCACTTGCGGCGACCGCGCACCAAACGACGCCCACGTGGCCATTCGACCTTCAACGGCCAGGGCCAGCTCCGCGGCGTGCTGAACATCAGCGAACGCCCCGCCGAAGCCGACGACCGGGCCGTGCCCGGGCACTGGGAAGGTGACCTGCTCTTCGGTAGCGGAAAGACCGCTGTCGCCACCCTGGTCGAGCGCCGGAGCCGGTTCCTGATGCTCGTCGCGCTCCCCGATGGTTGGGGAGCTGACCTGGTCGCTGACGCGCTCGCCGAGCACGTCGTGCGGTTGCCCGATGAGCTGCGCCGGTCGTTGACCTGGGATCAGGGCAAGGAGATGGCTGCGCATGCCCGGTTCAGCACCGGGCTCCCGGTCTACTTCTGCGATCCCCGGAGCCCCTGGCAGCGCGGCAGCAACGAGAACACCAACGGTCTGCTGCGCCAGTACTTCCCCAAGCGCACCAGCCTCGCGCCGTTCTCCCAGGCCGACCTCGACGCCGTCGCCGCCGAACTCAACGGCAGGCCTCGACAAACACTCGGCTGGCTGAAACCATCCGAAGCGCTCGACCAAGCGTTGCAATGACCCCCTGAGACCAAGACTGATCTCGGGCGCCAACAGCGGGTTTCGAGCCGCTCTCGGGCGGTTGACTACCCCGCTCCTCTGTGCAGGCTTGCTGGATGGTCCCAGTGCTGGCCCGACCAGCGTGACTGTCTGGTTAAGACTATCGAACGCCGTTAGGGGGATGTTGGATGGTCCTAATAGCCCCAGGAGGTGGCCTGGAGCTGCCTGGCCATCTGAGGTGGCCCTCACCTGCTGTGCTGCCCATCGACCTGCTGGCCTCGACCATCGGCGCCGCACGACCGGCCGCGGTCACTGGCCATCGCCCCATCATTGGGCGCCGTCTCCCCGGAAAGGCACCGGCCTGGCGTAGATCTCGGCGATCACCTGCTCCAGAGGCGGGTCTAGCACCGAGATGTCGGCGATCTCGGAGTCGTCAAGCAGAACGTCGACCACGTCGCGGATCGGCGTGCGGGTGGTGTCGACCACCAGCTTCATCGTGGTGGCCGTGTGCTCCAGGACGGTCACGCCCGGGCTCACGGGCGGCAGGGTAGGTGCCGCCAGCGCCACCTCTACGAGCTTGGTGGCCAGCAGCTGGCGCCGCATAACGGCCACGTCGTCGTCCCAGATCACCGACCCGTGGTTGATCACGATCGCCCGGCGAGCGACGTGCTCGATGTCGGCGACGTCGTGGGACGTCAGGAAGATCGTGGTACCCCGCTCCGCGTTCAGCCGGACCAGCAACTCGCGGAACCGCTGCTTGGCCAACAGGTCGAGGCCGATGGTCGGCTCGTCGAGGAACAGCACTTCCGGCTCGTGCAGCATCACCGCCGCCAGCTCGCAACGCATCCGCTGGCCCAACGACAGGGTCCGCACCGGCTGGTCGAACAAGTCGCCGGCATCCAACAGCTCGGCCAGCTCGGCCACCCGGGTCTGCTCGCGGCGACGATCGAGCCCGTAGATCGCGGCCAGCATCCGGAACGACTGGCGTGGGGTCAGCTCGAACCACAACAGCGAGCGCTGGCCGAACAGCGTGCCGATCCGCGTCGCCAGGCGCCGCCGATCAACCCACGGCACCACCCCCAGCACCACCGCCTCTCCCCGGGTCGGATGCAGGATGCCGGTCAGGATCTTGATCGACGTCGACTTCCCCGCACCATTAGGTCCCAGAAACGCCAGCCGCTCCCCCGGCTCCACCACGAACGAGATGTCCCGCACGGCCTCGATCCGCCGCCGCGCCCGCCCCCGCCGCCCCGCCACGAACGTCTTGGTCAGCCCACGAACCTCGATCACCACCCCAGCAGCGTGACCCATCCACTCGGCGACGTCCCACCGGTTTCGCCCCGCAAGACAGCAGTCTCTACGGCAGCGAGTGAGCCATCCACGACACCGTGTTAGCAGTACAGGTTCCCCACCCGAGCCCAAGCCGCCCCGCCCGCGGGTCGCCGAATCGCTCGAGGTCAGTCCCAACACCGTGCTCGTAGAACTCCGGGCGGCTGGCGACGAAGCGAGCACCACGTGGGGCTTCCGCTCAAGACTGATACGCAATCCCGTACCGGCCAACGGGTTCGTGCGATGTCAGGGGTACCCCAACGCGGTGGGCATGCTGGCGTCGAGGCCGATCACTAGCCGCAACAGATGTTGGACCGTAATGGTGGGATCGGCCTCCACCCGAAACTCCGCCCGAGTCGGCTCGTGTCGCTTCGCGGCCAGGAACTTGGTCTCGTCCGCCCCCACCGCCTTGGTCACCGCGTCGACCCGACGTCGCCCATCCCCACCTTCGCAGGCCGACAAACCGCCCCTCAGCTCACCCCGCTACCCCCGCTGAGACGCGAAGTGCTGCTTATGGAGGCGGAATCGGTTGTGATGATGACTCGGATGCTGGACCCCGACTCCGTCGGTCCGATATAGATCGCGAGGGACTGGCCGAACCCCTGATCCGCCCGCGACCCGCGGATGAATCTCCGTGTACCTCCTTCACCGACTGGCCGCGATGCCACCATCGACCAGCCAGTAGTCTCAGCCGCTTCACTGATCGGCCCGACGAGCCGATCGGGAGGCTCGTCCGACGTGTAGTGACGTCGGACTTCGCCAGCGCGTGCCCAAGGCCCCTCGCCACCACCAGGAGTAGTGGTTACTGGACCGTCGGCTTGGAGGATCGAGAGGTCGAGGTCAAGCATCGGGTCCTCAGCCATGATGTCGGTGCGTCGGCGGTCCTCTCTCGTGGGTGCGGTACCCGTCGTGCGCTGGAACCCGCGAACAGTTATCACGACGAATGCAGTCATAGCGACGGCGAGCGTCCCGACGACGACGAGTACCGCTTTGCCGCTCACTGGTCCACCATCCCTGTAGGGGCGTCGGTAAGGGTCGGTGTCGCTGCTCGGTGACGCTCGGGGGATGGCCAAGGTCGCGTGCTGTTCGACAGCCACGATGAGTACCGCCACCCCCGACG
>JBOGHK010000219.1:0-4654 GCA_050744325.1 Acidimicrobiales bacterium | reverse complement strand
GCCGGAGGATCGTCGGCCGGCGGAGGATCCTCGGCGGCGGGCTCACCCTCGGGTCCGGGCGCCAGCTCGCCCAACAGCGACGGGCCAAGCTCCGCCGGGTCGTCGTCGTCCGGCCCTGTGACCTCGGGAACGGTGGCGGCGTCGACGGAGGCGGCCGACGGAGCGGTGTTGAACACGACGTCGACCTCCGCCAGCGCGGGCGGCAGGATCTGGACCAGGCCGACGCGGTCACGGACGTCGCGGTACAGGCAGATCCCCGTGCTGAGCCCCTGTTCGAGGGTGACGGCGGCGTCGACGCTGTCGGCCACCCCCAGGAAGCGCAGCGCGGCGGGGATCGCCCGTCGGGCCTGCCGGAACACGAAACGGGCGCCCAGCAGATCCTCGAGCTCGCTGATCGCGAAGTCGTTGGGATGCTGGCTGGCCAGCCAGATGGCCCCGTTGTGCTTGCGGCCGTCCCGCACGCCCTCAATGAGCAGGTTCTGACCGTGCGGCGACGCCAGCAGCGCCCACGCCTCGTCGTAGAGCGCGGCGGCGAAGCGCGACGGGTCGCGGAACACCACCCGGCGACCCACCGCTGCCACCAGGTAGAGCAGCGCCTGACCCAACACCTGCTCCGGAAGCATCATCCGAGCGCTGTGCTCGTTGGCCAACGTCTCACGGTCGGGGAGCGACAGGTTCGGCGCCCAGAACACGATGAAGTCGGCGTCGAGCGACAGCGGCCGACCCTCACCGAAGGCCAGCTGACCGGTGGGCGAATGGCGGTAGTGCTCGAGTCGGCGCGCCAGGCCTCGGGCAGCCGGGTCCGGTGTCCGGGTGTCGCCGCCCATGCGAGCCAGCTCGTCCACGACGTCGCCCAGACCGGCCTGGGGCCGGGCGGCCACGGCGTCGACGGCCTCGGCCAGGGCCGCGCCCTCCTCGCTGTGGGCCGAGCAGCCGGCCAGCAGCGACAGGAACCCGAGCGTCACGGTGGTCCGCTCGTTGCCGGAGAAGCTGCGCAGTGGGTCCAACCGGACGTCCGCTCCCGGTTCCAGGTGCACCACCTGCACCCGCCCGGCGACGGCGCGTGCGAAGGTCACGTACTCGCCGCTCTGGGTGCGGTCGATGGTGACGACCTGGCCGCCCCGGGCCACCGTGTCCCAGCACAGGCGCTTCAGGAAGAACGACTTGCCCGAGCCCAGCCGCCCGACCGCGGCCAGCGACGGGCTGGCGTTCACCTGCGGGCCGTACGCCGGGTCGAACAGCACCGGCGTCGTGCTGTCCCCGTCCAGCGACACGCCGAGCAGCAGGCCGCTCGGGTCGCCGACGTCCGATCCGCAGTACGGGCTGCCCGCGGCCAGGTCACGGGCCAGCATGAACTGGGTGTAGTCCCGGCACGCGGGCGCGGCAGACGTACCCGGGAGCATGGACCGCAGCAGCGCCATCTGGCCGCCTGTCGGGCGGGCCAGCCCGTACTCCTGGGGCTCGAACATCGCCGCCAGCGCCCCGGCCCGGTCCTCCAGCTCGGCCAACGTCGGCGCTGCGACCGACAGGAGGACGGTGACCTGCAGCTCGGGCTCGGCGGGATTCGCACCCAGCTGGGTCCGCTCCTCGTCGATCGCCTGGATCGCCTCGGCGAGCTGTGGGGGCGCGCCGGTCAGCTCGCCGTCGTACTCGTCGACCTGGCCGATGAGGTCGCGGTGCTTGCGGCGCACCTTCACCTGGGCGTCCGCGTTGGTCACCGACCGCACCCGCACGGCCCAGTCGACCGGGAAGCCCGCGTGATCGGCGTGGTAGAGCCACTCGCCTCCCCCGCCCGGGAACCGGAAGTAGTGCGGCATGTCCGAGAGAGCGAACACCGTCTGGTAGCTGCGGCCGCCAGGGCCGTCGATGCGCACGTAGCGGCGATGCCGCGGCCTGTCGTCGTCGTCGGTGGAACCACCCTCCTTGACGACCGCGTCGGTGAGGTGCGCGAGCACGCGGCGCGGCCGCCAGCGCTCCGCCTCGGTGGGCTCGCCGGCGCCCTGGGCATCGGCCTCGACCCCCGGCTCCCAGAGGTGGTCGTAGGACGGCTCGTCGGCGTCGCGGCGCAGCGCCCGCGCGTAGAGCCAGCACAGCTCGCCGGCGCTGGCCGGCCGCAGCGTGACGTGTTGGCCCAGGCGGATCTCGAGCTCGCGTGCCTGGCGGCGCCGCTGGTCGATCTCCTTGGCCGGGAGGGGGCGGGGCGCCAGGCCGAACGCCGCCGTGACGTCCGCCGCGCTGTCCCGCAGGACCTCGGCCCAGTGGCGCTTGGCATGCGGCAGGGCGGCAGCGACGTAGAACAGCCGCCGGCGCAGCGGGAGCTGGCCGAGCCAGTCGCCGCTCGCGTCGCACACTGCACCCCACGCCTGCTGGCGGTCGATGTCGACGCCGCTGGCCATCCGCTCGACTACGTCCCACGGATCGAGCCGCTCGCACAGGGACAGCAGCATGGACTCGGGCGGCAGGTTGACCAGCAGGCTGCGGAGCCGGGCGTGGACGGCGAGCTTGTCGCCCGCTGCCGTGTGGGCGTGGGGGAAGGGCTTGACGCTCCAGACCGCCCACACGCCGCCATCGGTGGACCAGACCAGATGACCGACGATCGCCCGCGCCGGAGGCTTCACGACCCGTCGTCCTCGCCTGGTGCCACGTAGACGTGGCCGCCCACCGGCCACCACTGCCGAACGGGCCGATAGGCCCGTCCGCCGACGCGTCCGCCGTGCGGGGTCGAGATCAGCGTCACCCAGCCGACCGCGTAGCGAACCAGGCTCCGGCCCTCGAGGCGCGTCCTGCGTACCACCCACGCCAGCACGCACGGCAGCCCGAGGGCGACGACGATCCCCACCAGGCGCGGCAGCATCTGCCCCCACCAGCGCCAGGTCTGGGTTTCGACGATGAACGTGATGACCAGAACGGCGAGCTGGGTCAAGGTGAGCTGGAACGGTGGCGTCCATCCCCCGATCTGGCCCATCACCATCGGATGGCGACGCGCATGGGTGTAGGTGGCGCAGACGATCTCCGCGTCGGGCTCGTCGATCATCGCCGGCGCCGCCGCTACCCGCCCAGCGGCGGGTTGGTGGTGCTGGTGTAGCGGTCGATGTCCTCTTCGACCTCGGTCCTGATCGTGTCGTAGCTGGCGACCCCGGCGATCACCACCACGCCCAGCAGGAGGGCCCCGAGGGTCGGCACGAGGGACCGGGTGCGCGCCCACGTCATGATCACGAAGGCCATCGCCATCAGGATGATCGCACCCAAGATGAGGACCTTCGCGTCGTTCATCATCCCGTTGAGCAGGTTGGTCACGTCAACTCCCTTCTTCTTCCGATTCCGGCGGTTCGGGCGAGCCCGCCACCAGGCTCGGTGCACCCGAGAACTGCGTGACCTCCAGCCGGTCGACGCGCTCGACGACGACCAGCTCGTAGCTGAACCGCTGTCGAGCGCCACCGGCGGTCAGCGCCGCGACCTCGGCCAGGACCCGGTACTCACCTTCCTCCATCTCGTCGACCGCCAGCGTCACGACCTCGACGTCCGTGAACGGCGCCGGCTCGGCGGGCGCGAGCTCGAGGCCCGGCTCGAGGTAGCGGTCCGGATCGCCGGCGCCCGCCAGCAGGGCATCGAGGAAACCCTCCACGGTCGATGCCGTGGCGTCGTCGACAGCAGGAGGTTGTGGATCGGTGAGGCTCGGCTCCCACCCGGTCGACACGGCTGGCCGCTCCGGGAGGACCGCTGGGGTGGTCAGCGCCACCAGCCCACCGTCGACCTGGCCGACGATCGGGACGTCCAACAGCCACAGCACCGTCTGCTCTTGTTCGCCGGCCGCCGGGTCCGCCTGGTTCGCGACCGGACCGTCCTCGGCGGCCGCCGGATCTTCGGCATCCTCGGCCACGACCGGGACGGTCTCTGTCACCGCGACCTCCACGGTGACCGCCCAGTAGCCCTCCTGGAGCTGCCGGCCGGCGATCGCGTTCACCCGGCCGACCGAGAGCTCGTCGGTCACCACGCCCTGCAGTGACGGCGGCTGGAGGAACAGCGTCGCGAGCCGCTCCTCCTCGTCGGGGGTCGCCGTCAGCCACTCCTCCGCGACGACCTCGGCCATGCGAGCGACTGGTGCCGGGACCTCGGCGCCGTCCTCTGCCGGCACGACCACCGGCTCGGGTGCGTCCGTCGGCGATCGGAACAGGCTGACGACCCCGCCCAGACAGCCGAGCAGCACGGCCCCCCACAGGCCGACACGGACAGCGAGCTGGGCGATCGGGCGGGGCCGCCGCGACTGGTAGCGCTCGGGCTCTGCAGCGGCCGGCGCCGCGACCAGCTGGGCCTCCCCCGGCGCGGGCCACGACGGCGCCTCACCGTTGCCGTTATGACCGTTGCCGGCCTTGGAGTAGCTCCAGAGACGGGTCACGCACCGGAGATGCACATGTGGCCCGCCAAAACCGCACCGTTTCCAACGAGTTCGCCGCGAGGTTGCGACGCGGCTCGCGACCGTTCAGCGACGCGGGAGCGGCGGGCTGACCCACCGGCACCCCAGCCGTCCCGCTCACTGGTCCACCATCCCTGTAGGGGCGTCGGTAAGGGTCGGTGTCGCTGCTCGGTGACGCTCGGGGGATGGCCAAGGTCGCGTGCTGTTCGACAGCCACGATGAGTACCGCCACCCCCGACG
>JBOGHK010000218.1:0-23426 GCA_050744325.1 Acidimicrobiales bacterium | reverse complement strand
TCCGGGGGCTGCTCGACGACCACCCCCAGCACTACCGCACCGCGGTGATGCTCCGGGACGTCGAGCAGCGCCCCAACGACGAGGTCACCCGCCGGCTCGCCCTCAACGTGAACACCGCAAAGAGCCGGGTGGCCCGAGGTCGTGCGCTGGTGGCAGCCCGGCTGGCGGAGCATCGACGGGAGAGTCGACGGTGGCGTTGCCAGACGGGGTCGGCCGCTACCGCGTGCGGCAGCTCATCGGAGCGGGCGGCTTCGCGACCGTGTACCGGGCGGTCGACGCGCGGCTCGGCGTGGAGGAGGGCCGCCGGCTGCGACGAGCCTTCGGACCCCATCTCCTCGCCGTCCACGACATCGGTGAGACCGAGCGGCGGATGGGCCTGCGGAGCGTTTGACCTGGTCAGGGCGATGCGAGCCGCCATCCATGGGTGGTCGCGCCCTTGACAAAGGTCCAAGCCGATGGCCATCGGCCGAGCGCTTGAGCTGCTCGGAAACGTTAGCGATGCGTCTCGCGGAGGCCTTTGATGGTCGTAACCCACTACGTACCGTGTGCGGAACTCGGGTCTCGCTCTCCAGTCGCTCGCCCATGTTCCCCAGCAAGTCTGACCGCGGACGGCATCCCAGGGCTCAAATCCCCACACCCAGCGCTCACGCCACCGACTGCAGCGAGGCCGTCCCACCGGCCCGGGCTTCTTGGAGGCTCCAGGCCTTGAGAGGATGGAGCAGTGACAGCGAGGTCCAGGAAGTACCCGGCTGAGTTGCGGGAGCGGGTGGTGCGGATGGTGTTCGACCATCAGGCCGATTACCCGACGCAGTGGAACCCGAGTCTCTCTAGCTATCATGGATGCATAATATCCATTATAGGAGGGCTCGATGACGCTCGATGACCAGATCTGCCAGGCGGAGAAGCAGCTGTTCGAGGCGTCGGGGCTCGACCCCGAGACCTCCTTCGTCGAGCTGCAGCGCACCGGTGTCCATGCCCGGGTGCTCAACTTCGGCAGTGGCCAGCCGCTGGTCCTCCTTCACGGGGGCGTGCTCAGCGCGGCAGCGTGGACGCCGCTGCTCCGAGAGCTGGTCGGGTTCCGGATCCACGCCGTCGACCTGCCGGGGCACGGGCTCTCCGGTCCTGTTGCCTACCGACGTGGACACGTACGGGACCACACCCTCCAGCTGATCGACGACCTGTACGAGGCCTTGGACCTGGAGCCGACACCGGTCGTCGGTCACTCGCTCGGCGCCATGTTCGCGCTCTGGCACGCGGCGGCACGCCCAGGACGGATCGGCTCGCTCGTGGCCATGGGCGATCCCGCGGTGGCGATACCCGGTGCCGTCGTACGCATGCCGCTCTCGCCCATGACGGTCCCGGTCCTCGGGACGGCGATGCTTCGCAGCCCGAGCCCGCGCCCGGCCTACCGGCAGCTGTTCGGGATGGGCAACGGCCGTGGGGCGGCGGCCGCCGTTCCCGATGAGCTCCTCGACGTGTTGCGCCTCTCGGCCAGGCGGCCGGGCAACGCACGGACCGTTGCCGTGCTGATGCACGCCATCAACCACTTCCGCCGCCCGCGACCGGAGAGCGTGATGGACGCCGACGAGCTCGGTCGGGTCACCGCCCCAACGGTGTTCGTGTGGGGGACGGAGGACCCATTCCTGGCACCAGGCGACGCCCGCCCGTGGATCGAGAAGATGCCAGCGGCGACGCTGCACGAGGTGCCAGCGGGCCACGCGCCCTGGTTCGAGGACCCGGCTGGCTGCGCCGGGGTGATAACACGGCACCTCTCGGCGACAGGCTTCCTCCCTGCTGGCGAGGGACCGGCGCTCAGCCGAGAGGCTCGACGAGTGTGATCGCGTTGCCGTCGGGATCGTTGACCTGACCGAACTTGACCTTGGTCGATGTGGTGTCGTCGTAGCTGAACGCGATGCCGCGATCGGCGAGGCCCCGCCCGGCGGCCGCGATGTCGGCCACCTGGAGCGTCACGAGGCTTCCACCCGCACGTTCGGGGTCAAGGACGAGTTGCAGCGTGCCGTGAGGCCCGAAGCTCCATTCGACGAGCGTGTCCATCGGGCGGCTGTCGGCGGGGCGTCCGAGCAGCCGGGTGGCCCACTCGACCGAGGTCGCGATATCGCTCACTGCGAGCCCGGCCAGTGCGCTGGTGACCTTGAGATCGCTGTTGTCGTCCATCGATTCTGCCTTTCTGTGTCGGGCGGTGACGACGTCGTCGGTTCAAACACCGGTGTCTTCTGGGGCGTCCTGGTGGAGGTTGAGCAGGTTGCCGCAGCCGTCTTCGAACACGGCGTCGATGCCGCCGTAGCCCAGAACGGCGGGTTCGGCGACGAACACGACGCCGCGGTCGCGCAGCTCGCGGAAGCGCCCGGCGCAATCGTCGGTGGTGAACGACACCGCCGGCGTTCCGGCCTCGCGGCGGGCGAGCTGGAGGGCTAAGGCGGGGTCGCTGAGCCGCGTCAGCAGGAGTTGCGTGCCTTCGGGGTCCTCGGGCGACACCACGGTCAGCCAGCGATCGGTGGGGCTGTAGGCAGCGTCGGTCTTGACCTGCAGGCCCAGCATATTCGTGTAGAAGTCGCGGGCTCGGTCCTGGTCGTCGACGAAGACATCAACGATTCCGATCTTCACGGCGGTCTCCTTCCTCATGGTGGTCGTCTTGATGGATGTCACTAGCTGCACTAGGTGGTGCGAAGAACCACGACGCGGCCCCCGCGAGCAGGTCCTCGTAGCAGGCTTCCGCGTCGACGGCGCCCTCGTAGCCGGCGAGCTCGAGGCTCACCGCGCCGTGCGACGCGGCCCATAGCACCCGGGCCGCGTGCGCCGGGTCGACCAGCCGGAACACGCCGGCATCCACGCACGCCGCCACGACGTCGGTGAGGAGGCCCAGCGGTCGCAGGCTGGCCTCGTAGGCCTCCGGTGATGGATCGAACCCGGGGATCGGCCTGGCGAACATGACGCCGTAGTAGGACCGGTTCGCCAAGGCCGAGCGCCGGTAGGCCTGGCCCATCGCGGCCAACCGGTCGAGGGGCTCACCGTCCTCGACGGCGGCCAGCGCGGCGTGGAGGCGTTCGAAGCCTTCACGCCACAGGGCCTCGGCTACGCCGGCCTTGCCGCCGAACATCGAGTACAGCACGCTCGTCGAGCAGCCGACCGCGCCGGCGATGCGCCGCATCGTCAGAGCCTCGGGTCCCTCGGTCTCCAGTAGCTGGCTGGCGGCGTCGAGCAGCACCTGCCGCTGTGCCGCGCGGCCCGCGGCATAGGCCCGCCCGTAGGCCGTGTCGGACGCCGGCTTGGCCGCCATCACCGACCCTCGCCACCGCGTCGCACGCGCAGATCATAACAGTGTTACTACATCGTATCAAGGTTCCGCAGCGGCGGCGCGAGTGGTTCGACTGGCCGTCGTCATGCTGCGAGCAGGGGCACGCAGGCCAGGTAGGTGACGAGAAGCGTGAGCGCTTCACCTCGGGTCACCTTCTGCTTGCGGATCATGGCCACGGTGCCGAGGGCGGTCATGGCCAGCATGAGGCCGACGGCGCCGACGGTGAGGCTGGCGTCGTCGACGGCTGCCGGCCCGGCGAGACCGACGATCCCGCCGACCGCCAGGGAGTTGAACAGGTTCGATCCCAGCACGTTGCCCAAGATGAGCTGGTCCTCACCGGCGCGGGCAGCGACGACGGCGGTGACCAGCTCGGGCAGCGATGTTCCCAGGGCCACGACCGTGACACCGACGAAGCCCCCGGACAGGTCGAACTGGTCGGCGACCTCGAGCGCCCCCGACACCAGCAACTGGGCGCCGACCAGCGTGCCCACCAAGCCGAGCACCACGTCGACCACGAAGCGCCGCGGCGGCAGCACCTCCTCCTCGGCGAGGAACTCCCCGATCTCGTCGACCAGCTCCCCCGATTCGCCCTCGGAGACGCCTGCCACACGCACCAGCACCACGATGCTCACGGCCAGACAGGCCAGCAGCACGACGGCTTCGCCTCGTTCGATGCCGTCCTGGACGGCGATCGCGAACGCCAAGGTCGCAGCGACCGTCAGAGGCAGTTCCCGTCGCAACAGACCTGCCGGGACCGACAGCCGGCAGACGAGCGCGGCGACCCCGACGATCAGGCCGATGTTGGCGATGTTCGAGCCGACGATGTTGCCGATGCCCACCTCCGGTTCGTCCCGCAACGCGGCGACCCCGCTGACGAGCATCTCCGGCGTGCTGGTGCCGAACCCGATCACCACCGCGCCGATCACGATGCGCGATACCCCGAAGCGGTCCGCGAGCGCGGCCGAGCCCGCCATGAAGCGGTCCGGGGCGATCGCCAGCAACCCGAGCCCCGCCACCAGCGCTCCGATCGCTAGCAGCATCTACCGCCCCTCCGATCCCTTGCCCAGCAGCGCGACGACACAGCACGCCGACCAGACTTCCCGGCTCACCCGGTATCGACCGTAGGCCAAGCGTGCCTCCGAGCGGACGCAGCTGGACGGAATCGTCAACGCGGCGATCCATCGTTCGTACAGCGACATCGGCGACCACACGATGGCCGGCGGTTCCGGGGGTGGGCGCCGGCCCTCAGGGGGCGTCGGTGGTGGGGTCGCCGTCGATCGCGGCGGCCAGCTTGGGGACGAGGCCCTCGAGCAGGTAGGGAAGGCTGAGGGCGCTGATGAACGAGGTCGCGCCGCCGAGCGTGTCGTCGAAGCTGTCGAGGAACACCTCGCGGCCCTCGGTGTGCACGTCGAAGGTCTCGTAGAGGGCCACCCACCCGGGCCGATCGTCGTCTTCGACGTCCTCGGCGTCCAGCCACACGATCGCGTCGACGTCGAGCAGATCCGCCCGCTCGGGGCTCAGGTTGCCTCCGAACTCGTCGCCACTGACCTCGGCCAGCCCGGTGGGTAGCTCGAACCCCAGTGCCGCGAGAAGGCGCGACCGTGGGTCTTCGGGACCGTAGACATAGATCCCTTCGTACGGGGTTGCCACCACAGATGTAGCGCCGTCGAACTCGGGATGAGCGTCTCGTGCGGCGGCGAAGCTCGCCTCGATGTCCTCGACCAGCTCCTCGGCCTCGTCGGTCCTGCCCACGACCTGCCCGACGGTCAGGGTGAGCTCGTCCCACGGCACGCCGTAGTCGACGTGGGCCGCCGGCTGGGCGACCGTGGGTGCGATCCCCGAGAGCTGGTCGTAGTCCTCCTCGGTGATGCCTGAGTAGACGGCCAGGATCAGGTCTGGCCGCTGGGCGGCGACGGCCTCGACGTTCAGCGCGGTGGAGTCGCCGACGCTCTCGGGTGCCTCGGCCTCCAGTGCCCGCAGCTCGTCCTCGGCCCAGGGCCAGATCGCGCCGGGGTGCTCGCCGAAC
Organism: Acidimicrobiales bacterium; assembly: GCA_050744325.1. Taxonomy (GTDB): domain Bacteria; phylum Actinomycetota; class Acidimicrobiia; order Acidimicrobiales; family VFJN01; genus DASXTK01. The sequence goes on along the minus strand of JBOGHK010000218.1, from coordinate 18,084 downwards.
CACTCGGTGGTTGCGACAGGCACGACGCCGAGCGCCAGCAGGGCGTCCTGCTCGGTGAGGCCGACGGCCACGATGCGCTGCGGTTCGGACTCGACCGTCGTGGTGCCGAACTTGTGCTCGACGGTGACCGGAAAGGCACCCTGGCTGGTCGCCGCCTCCGCTGATGCCGGTTCGTCGACGGCGGTGCCGTCATCTCCCGACGAACCACAGGCTGCCAACCCGAGCAACGCCACCACCACGAGGTGGACAACGCCGTGTCCGGCTGTGCCGGTTGTGTGGCCGTGGTCGCGGGTCATCGGTGAAACCTCCTCGGCCGCACATGAACGCATGGGCGGGCTCCCCAACCTCGATGTTGATAGGTATCCCTAACAATAGCTATTAGTCATGCTGAGCGATAGTGCAGGCGAAGGGCCTCGCCCCCCGCTGTCACGCGTCGTACTTGCGTCCGTCGGGCCAGAGGGCCAGGCGAGCGTCGCCGTCGGTTCGGCCGACGATGTCGTTGGCCATGGCCTGGACGTCGGGTGACGCCTTGGAGGGGGCTCCGGTGTCGAACGGCGGTTGGGGGTCGTACTCGATGATGAGTTGGAGGGCTTGGGCGGTCTCGGGCCCGTGCAGCCTGGCCACGACGGCAAGCGCCAGGTCGATCCCGGCTGAGACGCCGGCGCCGGTGACGACCTTGCCTTGGAACACGACCCGCTGGGATGTCGGTTGGGCGCCGTAGCTGCGCAGGCGCTCGTAGGCGCGCCAGTGGGTCGTGGCCTCGAGCCCCTCGAGCAGCCCGGCCGCGCCGAGCAGCAACGCACCGGTGCAGACCGAGGTGGTGTAGGTGGTGTGCTCGTGGGCGGCGCGAATCCAGTCGATCACCGGCCCGTAGTTGTCGGGGATGCGAGCTGGGGTGCACCCGCCAGGGACCAGGAGGACGTCGGGCCGGGTGATGTCGTCGAAGGTGTGGTCCATGTCGAGGTGCAGCTGCCGGTCCTCGTCGTCGAGGCGGCCACGGCGGGCGGCGCACACGACGACCTCCGTGTCGGGAAGCTCGTTGAACACCTGGTAGGGGCCGATGCCGTCGAGCACGGTGAATCCGGGATACAGGCCGATGGCGATCTGCATGGCTCTTCTCCTGTCTGGTTGGCTCGGCGTGTGATGCGGCCTCGCCGATGAACGATGGTATAGACTTGTATGTAGATCAATATTTGGACTTAAGTCCAGGAGTTGTCAAGTGCCTTCACCTGACCGTGTCGCCGACGCCCCCGCACCACTCGGACGTCGTGAGCGCAAGAAGCTCGCGACCAGGGACCGCATCCTCGAGTGCGCCGTCGCCCTCTTCGCTGCGCGCGGCTACGACTCGACGACGATGGAGGACATCGGCGAGCGAGCCGACGTTGCCCGAGCCACGGTGTTCAACTACTTCGCCCGGAAGGAGGACATCGTCTACGAGTGGTTCAGCCGCCGCCGAGCCGACCTCGCCGAGATCCTCGCTGACGCCGAGCAGCAGATGACCGACACAACCAGCCGGCTTCGCCATGCCTTTGGTGGGCTGGCCCGCTTCTACGAGGACGACCCCGCCACGGGACGAGCGATGGTGCGCGCCTGGCTCCGCGCCGGCGGCCCGCTGCTGCCCTACGCGTCGGAGACCCCCGCACTCCTCGCCCACACGATCCGCTTGGGCCAACAACAGGGGGACATCCGGCCCGACGTCGACCCAGCCCACGTTGGCCTCGTCCTCTTCGACGCCTATGTCGGCGTGCTCTACCGGTGGGTCAGCAACGAGGATGACCAATTCGACTTCGAGGAGAATCTGACGGCCACGCTCGACCTGGTCCTACCAGGAATCACTCGGCAGCCTTCGGCCAACCGGAACCGGAGAGGGCGGTCGAAGAAGCCGAGCGACCAATAGCCCACCCGCCCCGCGCCCGCAGCACGACCCGGCCGGTCACGGCTCCGCCGCGACGGTCTCCAGCAGGCCGGCGAGGTCGTCGGGGACCGGCATGGGTTGGAGCAGACCGACCGACGCCCGGCCCGTGTCCCGGTGGGACCGAGTTACGACGGCGACGCGGCGCGTCGGCTCGGACCTAGGGTCGAGCCGTGCAGTACGTCGTGGTGGACCTGGAGGCGAGCTGCTGGGAGGCGGCCTGGGTACGCCACCGCATGGAGACCATTGAGATCGGCGCCGTCCGCCTCGACGACTCGCTGAGCGTGGTCGACGAGTTCGTCTCCTTCGTCCGGCCCGTCGTCGTCCCCCGTCTGAGCTCCTTCTGCCGCAAGCTGACCTCCATCGGCCAGGAGCAGGTCGACGCGGCCGACACGTTCCCCAAGGTGTTCGCCCGGTTCGTCACCTGGCTGGGACCGGGTCCTCGTCGGCTGGTGACCTGGGGTGCCTTCGACCTCGGCCAGTTCCGTCTCGACTGCCAACGCCACGGCATGGTCTTCCCCGAGCACCTGGCGGCCGGTCACCTGAACCTCAAGTCCGCGTTCGGCAAGTGGAAGGGCATGAAGCGGGTCAGCATGCGGGGCGCCCTGGACATCCTCGGCCTCTCCCACGTCGGCCATCCCCATCGCGGCATCGACGACGCCCGCAACATCGCTTGCATCGCCCAAGCCACGCTCCCTCACCTGCCGCAGGCCGGATGACCGTGATAGCCCTCGCGGGCACCGGACCCTGGCCGGCGCGGCGAGGTTCAGGTGCTCGATGTCACCGATGACGGGCCCGTCGGTTACGGCGCCGGGTGGTCCAGGATATAGACGGGGGCTCCCACTCTGGTCGTGTCGGCCGCCTCGCCCAACCCGTTGACGACGTGGTCGACGGTACCGGCGCCGAGGTTCACCGTCATGATGTGGTGCAGCCTGACGCCTGGCCTCTCCGGCACCTCGAAGCCGTTCTCGGTGTGGATCGAGGGATCGTTCCGGTTGAAGACGTAGACGCCACCGCCGTGGAGCGTGTGGGTGCGCACCCGGTCGCCGACGTTGTAGCCGGCCCAGCCCTCGACGTCGCCGTTCATCCAGTCGGCCTGGGTGGGCGGGTCGTAGGGCAGTTCGTTCTGATACAGGATCGTGGTGCCGTCGTCGCCGTTCCAAACGGTGTTGTACTGCTGGAAGTGCTCGACGAACAGGCCGTTCGCGGCGACGTGATCGCCGTTGACGACCACACCGTTGCGGCCGACGTTGGTGTTCCACCGCTCGGTGTCATCGAAGCCCTCGACGCCGTGGTCGGCGCGCCACACCCAGGTGTGATCGACGAGCACGTGGTCGCTGTTGACCTCGAGCGCGATGTCTGCCTTGCCGACGTGTGGACCGCCGACACGGAGGTACACGTCGGACAACGTGGTCGGGTTCTGCGCCGAGGCCCTGCTCCTGCCGTGCCGGCCGCCGACCCGCAGCAGCACCGGCGACTCCTCGAGGCCGGCGTCGACCGTCACGCCAGCGACGACGACGCCGGGGACGTCGGCGACCTCCAGCGGGGTCGAGCCGCCGACTGCCGTGAGCGTGGCGTGCCCGAGCCCGAGGACCACCGTGTTGGCACGCTTGACCCTGATGCTGCGGGCGATGTCGTACACCCCGGGCGTGAGCAGCAGGTGCCTGCCTCGGGCGAGCTGGTTGTTGATCACCTGCACGGAGTCCGACGGCTCTGCGACGAAGAAGTCGCCGATCGGCAACGTGCGCCCCGGCGTGACGCCGTCGCCCCACGACGTCCCGCTCGTGTTCGTCCGGGCGGCGGGTACGCGGACGTTGACGTCGCCATCGTCGTCGGTGAACAGGTACGGCTTCTCCCGGCTCACCGGGGTGGTGTCGAGGGTCGTGTACGGCGGGACGGGGAAGCCGGCGTCATCTGGCGCGCCGACGACACCCGAGAAGACCTGGTTCCACACGCCGTTCGTCCAGCCTCCGAGCTCGCTGTTGCGGGTCAGCCACTGCTGCTGCGATCCGTTGAGCGTGTTCGGCAGGCTCGAGTCCGCTACGAAGCCGCCGCTGGCGAACTGCGGGCCGGCGGTGCAGTAGTCCATCAGGGACAGGGTGTTCCCGCGGACGGCCACGCGGCGCATGGAGGCCGCCTGTGAGACGGCCCAGAAGTTCGCAGTCGCGCGGCAGCCGTCCTGGCCCGCCGAGTTGACGTCGATCGTCAGGTTGGACAAGGTCCGCCAGAAGTTGACCAGCGCGACGCAGTTGTCGGGCGCCAGGCAGCGGTTGTACACCTCCACCTTGCCGTTGATGACCACGTCGGAGGGTGAGGCGCCCAGGCCGGCGATCTCGGTGTAGTAGCCGACCTTGATCTGCAGCGGGTTCTCCGCGGTGCCATACGTGCCCGGCTCGAACAGGTACGCGTAGCGCTCGGTACCCATCTCGTTGTCGACCTGTGCGGCGTGCGTGGCGTCGAGCGTCGCCTGGATCTCGCTCACCGGCATGCTGGGGTCGAAGATGGTGACGGAGGCCCCCAGGTCGGGGCTCTCGTCGTGCGTCTCGGGCGCGGCGTGGGCCGTCCCCGTGATCGAGAGGGCAGCCGTCAGCATGATGCAGAAGGCCGCGGTGGAGGTGATCTGACTGGGACGACGGATGACCATCATGCGCTCGTTCGCTCCCTGCAGGACCGGCGCGACGCGATGGGCGACCGCGGACCGGCCGAGAGCGTTCCCCCCTTCGCCTCGTGCCCAAGGGGCAGGGTTCAGATAGGCGTAACGTACATCGCGGTGGTGGCCTCCGCTGGCGGCCGATGGTGTCGACCGATGAGTTCACCGACCGCAACCCGTCGATGTGGTCATGAAGCGCGCGGCTGAGCTGTTCAGGTTCGAGGGGCGATCGTCATGCTCCCCCTTCATCGAGGAGACGTGGCAGACACGAAGTGAGCCCGAGCAGTTCTTCATGTCGGTGGCTGTGAGTCGCTGGGAGATGGTCGTCACGCGGGAGCGGGGCGGGGCTCGGCTGACAGTGCGAGGGCCTGAGACGAAGGCGACGAAGGCGCCGATCCCCCAGGACGCTGAGTTCTTCGGGATCCAGTTCAGCCTCGCCACGTTCATGCCGGGCCTCCCGCCGAGTCGGCTTGTCGACCGATCGTTGACCTTGCCGCAGGCGACGAGCACGTCGTTCTGGCTCGGCGGGTCCACCTGGGAGCTTCCGGGGCCGGACAACGCCGATGTCTTCGTCGACCGGCTCGCTCGAGCCGGTCTGCTGGTGCATGACCCGGTCGCCTCGGCGGCGTTGGAGGGTGACGTCAACGGGCTGTCCAAGCGTTCGGTGGAACGGCGGGTGTCGCTGGCGACGGGGCTGACCCGAGGGGTCATCAGGCAGATACGACGGGCCGAGCGGGCGGTCGAGCTGCTTTCACAGGGCGTGTCGGCGCTCGACGTGGCGTGTCAGGCCGGGTACGCGGACCAGGCCCACCTGACCCGGTCGCTCAAGCGCTTCGTGGGGCAGACGCCGTCCCAGATCGCGACGTCCGCGGCCCGAGCAGGTAGCACGATGGCGACCGACCGATCCCACGCCGCCCGTTCCCGGCCTCCCGGTGGCTCCTTCTACGGCACGGTCGGCCGCAAGCCATGACTCGTCCCTGAACGAGGTTCAGGGAGGGATCATCCCGCGGTTGCGTGCTCCCGGTCGGCGGCGACCGCGTCGAGGCCGGCGTACTCGTCGGTGGTGTTGGTCCAGTCCTCGAACTGGATGATGCCGAGCTCGCCGAACTTGGTCCGCAGCCACCCGTCGCCGGCGTCGAGCAGGCCGAGCTTCTTGACGTTCGGGACGATCTTGGAGAACAGCATGTTCTGGAAGACCTCCTGGCCCGGGTTGGGGTGGGCGTTGAGAAAGGTGACGACCTCCTTGGGGTCGGCGCCCAGGCGCTCCCAGACGTCCTGGACCATGAACCGGTTGCGTAGCCGGACGGCGGCCTCGAACGCGAACTCCTGGCGCTCGCGGACCTCCTTGGCGGCGAGGCCCTCGTAGAACTCCCGCAGCGTCAGCACACCGAAGGCGACATGGCGGGCCTCGTCGCTCATCACGTAGCGGAGGAGCTGCTTGAGCAGCGGCTCGGTCGACAGCATGTGCATGAAGCCGAAGGCCGCGAGGGCGAGTCCCTCGACCATGATCTGCATGCCGAGGTAGGTGATGTCCCATCGGCCGTCGGCGATGATGTCGTCGAGCAGGCCGCCGAGCTGGGGGCTGATCGGGTAGGCGCCCTTCGTCTTCTCCTGGATGTAGCGGCCGAAGACCTCGACGTGGCGGGCCTCGTCCATCACCTGGGTGGCGGCGTAGTACTTGGCGTCGATCCACGGCACGGTGGCGGTGATCAGACCGGTGCACGCCAGAGCGCCCTGCTCGCCGTGGAGGAACTGGGACAGGATGGCGGTCTGCATCTCGATCGCGAACGCTCGCCATTCCTTGTCGCTCCATGCCGCGAGCGGTGAGTCGTCATGGCTGCGCAGCACGTCGAACCGCTGGTTCTGGGTGGTGGCGTCCTCGGCGAGCTTGTCCCAGTCGACCTCGGTGTCCCAGGGCAGGTCGGTGGTGCCGTTCCACTGGGATGTCTTGGCCTTCTCGTAGAGCTTCACGAGCGCGGTGCGGCTGCGCTCGTAGTTCCAGGTGAACAGCACGTCGCTGTGCAGCTCGATGTCGTGGATCACGGCGCCGAGGAGGGCCGGGTCGCGGTCGACGACGACTTCGTCGACGTCGTTGACGTCACGGACGATCTGGGTCATTGGTCGTCTCCTCGGTGAAGGCGGCGATGAAGCGGCGGATGAAGGCCGTCCAGTCGGCTGGGTCGGTCGCAGGCAGGTCGAGGGCCCGCACGAGCATCGAGCCGAGGCCGAGCATCATGGCGAAGCGGGCCGCGACCTCGGGCGAGACGTCGCCGGTCAGCTCGCCGGCGGACTGGCCGTCGGCGATCAGCGCCGCCATGAGCTGTTCCCGCTCACCCAGTGCCGCGGCGAGTACCTGGGCCAGCTCGGCGTCACGGCGTGAAGCGAGCACGGCTTCGGCGAGCAGGGCGGTGGCCTCGTGCTCACGGACGCCGAGCCGCGTGCCGAGCGCGACCAAGAGCGTGGCCACGTTGGCCCGTCGGCCGGGCGGGAAGAGCCCTGCCACGGCCCGGTCCTTGTGCGCGCGGAGGGCGTCGACGAGGAGCTCGGCCTTGGTCGAGTAGTGGGCGTAGATGGCGCCGCTGGAGACCCCGGCCTCCTTGGCGATCTGGGCGACGGTCGCGCCCTCGTAGCCCTTGAGCTCGAACACCCGCGCCGCGGCGTCGCGCAATCGCTCCCGCGTCTCCTCGGGGGTGACCCCCGCGATCCGGCCCATCGTCAGCTGTGCCCGGCTCGGCGGCCCGTGTGTACAGCCATGGGACGAAAATAAAGAGCGCGTGTTACTTAGTCAAGCCAGTGCTGCTCAGGCCCGCTGGTCATCGGACCACAACTACGTCAGCCCATACTCGATGGCTGTCGGCATGGCGGCGATCACAGCGCCGGTCGACGCGCCCGCCAGCACGGCGACGGTCAGCGTCGCCAGCAACCCACGCACCAGGAGACGTGCTTGCCTGGTCATCTCTGCTCCTCTCGTGGCGGCCGGGCGCCGCCGCCATCCACTTCGGCGCCGCAGTGGTCACCGGATGACGGTCAGCCCTGCCAGGTGCCGAGGGTCATCCTCTCGAGCAGCGCCAAGGCCAGTGGGCGGTCGCCGTCGATGCGGAGGCGGCCACAACGTTCGGCGTCGTCGAGTGTGAGGCCGGCGTTGAACAGGTTGGTGAAGGTGACGGTCGACGACCGCACCGGGCACGCACCGAGCCCGCCGGGAAGCCCAGCGGGGCTCGGTGGCCATTCCGTGGTCGATCCGTGGTGGATCCGTGCTCGGCACCGATGTGGCGACGGCCATTCCGTCGGATGCTGGTCCCAAGCAAAACGAGAGCACGAGACGAGGGAACGACGATGAACTTCCACACCACTTTCGCACTGGCAGGGCAGCGGCGGACCGAGATGCTGGCCGAGGCGTCGGAGCAGCGGCTGGCCCGTGAGGCTCGGGCCGTCCGCCCCCAGCGGACCCGGATGACGGTGACGTTGAGCAACCTGGTGCATCGGGTCGGCCGCCGCACGAGCCCGGCCACCCGGCCCGCGGTCGCCTTGGACAGCGGAAGCTGAGCGCCGTCAGCGACTCCGACTGACCCCCTCCTCCTCGGGCTTGCGGGCGAGGAGGATCGAGTTGAGGACCGGCCCGGTGGGATGGGTGACGGACTGCACGTCGAAGCCATGGACCCGGGCCGGATCGACGGCGGGATACAGGAGCCTCTTGAGGCCGTGCGCACTGCGGGCGAGCAGCAGTGCGCCAGGGGCCATGGCGCTGTGAAGGTGGCGGAGGTTGTGGCTCTTGTCGGCGAGAGTGATGCCGGCGAGTGCGGCGAGGATGACGAGGTCGTAACGGGCGAGGTCGTGCTGCGCGGCGAGCGTGCCGTGACGGAAGGTCAGGTGCCGCGCGCCGAGCTTGTGGGCGACCTGGCGAGCGACCCGGATGGCGGTTGCGTCCCGGTCGAGGTTGTCGATCGGCGCGTCCAGAAGCCGTGCCAGATGGAGCGAGCTGAGTGGGAGAGGCCCCGACCCGACGAACAGCACCCCCCGTGGAGGCCGGGAGGTGCAGCGGTTGAGGGCTGCCCGTTCGAGCCGGCTGAGCTGCCGATAGTTGTCGAGGTAGGGGAACCCCCGCAGCGTGGCTCGTGGCGTGTGACTGGCGGCGACCTGGGTGGCCCATGCGAGCTCCAGCTCGTGCTCGGCCTGGGCGCAGAGCGACACCAGGTGAGGCTGCAGCGCCCGTACGTGGGGATCGGCCAACACGGTCGCCGCGTGCTCGGAGGGGCTGGTGACGACGAGCTCGACGAGCCGATGGAGCAGCGGGTCGACGTGAGGACCGGGCCTCAGGTCGGGTGCTGCGGTAAGGCGGAGGTAGAGGCGCCGAACACGGCGAGCGATCGCGGCCGGGTCCGACGACCGCTGATGGCTCGCGTGGTGCCGATGCAGCCCGGTGTCTGTGGGCACGTCCGCCTCGACCATGCGCCCATGATCCATGACCACAATCTGGTCTGCCGAGCGGATCGTGGCGAGCCGATGGGCCACCACCAGGAGGGTCTTGCCGCGGACCAGCGGCGGAGTGCCGTCTGCAGGAGGCGCTCGTTGGTGGCGTCGAGCGCGCCCGCCGCCTCGGTCTAGTGGGGGGTGCAGTCGGCGCAGCGGCCCGCCAGCGCGAGGTGGCTGGGCTCGAGAGCGAAGCCGTAGTCACGGGCGACGCGTTGCGCGACGGGTCGCATCACCGTCGCCGGTACGTCGAGCACGGCCCCGCACTTGCCGCAGACCAGGTGGCCGTGGAGGTCGCCGGCGAGGTGGTAGATGGTCGGACCGTGGCCCACGTGGAGGTGGGTCACCAAGCCGGCACTGCCGAGCCGCTCGAGCGCACGGTAGATGGTCGAGTCGTAGATCACGGGGTGTCGGCGCTGGACGGCGTGCGCGATGTCGGCGGCGCTGAGGTGCTCCTCGCTGTCGGCGAGCACCTGGACCACCGCCCGCACCGCAGTCGTGACGCGGCCGCCGCCCGCCCTGATGCGCTCGAGGACCGCGTCGACCCGCTGCTCGTCCACAGGGCGATGGTAGTCACGAAGAGGAGACATCCGGTGGCTCTTGCGGCTCCGAAGTAATTGCGACTTAATGGCGATACTGCTCCGGATCGCGCGGGCAGGACGGGGACAGGAGGAATCGTGCACATTCCCGACGGATTCATCGACGCGCCGACGTCGCTCGCCGCGGCTGCCGTCTCGGCTGGTGGTCTCGGGGTCAGCCTGCGCCGGTCGGCGGAGGTGCTGGAGGACAAGCAGGCGCCGCTCGCCGGGCTCGTCGCCGCGTTCATATTCGCGGGACAGATGCTCAACTTTCCCGTGGCCGGAGGGACCAGCGGACACCTGCTGGGAGGTGTCCTGGCGGCCGTGCTCGTCGGGCCTTGGGTCGGCGCCTTGTGCGTCTCGGTGGTCCTCGTGGTCCAGGCGCTGCTGTTCGCCGACGGCGGCCTGTCGGCACTCGGGCTCAACGTCCTGAACATGGCGATCATCGGTGCCTTCGCCGGCTACGGCGTCTTCCTGCTGGCCCGGCGGTTCCTCCCGTCGACGCGAGCGGGTGTTGCCGCCGCCTCTGGCGTCGCGGCCCTCCTGTCGGTGGTCTTGGCCTCGGTGGCGTTCACGATCGAGTACGCGATCGACGGCGCCGGCGGGGCGTCGGTGGGCCGGGTCGCCGGCGCGATGGTCGGCGTCCACGTGCTGATCGGGATCGGCGAGGCGGTGATCACCGCCCTGACCGTGAGTTCCGTGCTCGCTACTCGTCCCGACCTGGTGTACGGGGCCGGCCATCTCACCCCGGAGCCAGCCCTGGTCGCCGATCAGGCGACGGCGGTCGGAGGCTGAGATGAGCCGGATGCGACTCGCAGTGTTCGTCGCGGCCGGCCTGGCCGTGGCGCTCGTGCTCGCCTTCTTCGTCAGCCCCGAGGCGAGCAGCAAACCGGACGGCCTGAACAAGGTGGCCATCGACGAGGACTTCTCCGACGAGGAGCAAGCCCATCGCATGGAGGACAGCCCGCTGGCGGGCTACGGCGTCGAGGGCGTGGACGACGACCGGCTCAGCACCGGGCTGTCCGGCGCGGTCGGCGTCGCCGTCACCTTCGCGGTCGCGGGAGGGTCGGTGCTGCTCCTTCGCCGGCTCCGACGCCGCCGCTCCGCCCGCACGTTGACCGGGCGCGGCCCGGGGTCCACCTGAGATGAGCGGCGGCCACGGCCACGCCCACGGGCTGTACCGCCCGGGCGACAGCGTCGTCCATCGGCTCCGCCCCCAGACGAAGGTGGCCGGGACGTTGGGCTTCGTGCTCGCCGTGGTCGCCACTCCCCGCGAGGCGTTCTGGGCGTTCGCGTTCGACGCCGTGCTGGTGGTCGTCGTCGCTCGCCTCGCGGCGGTCCCGCTGCCCGTACTGGTTCGCCGGCTGGTGATCGAGGCGCCCTTCGTCGCCTTCGCGGTGTTCCTCCCGCTGGTCGGTGAGGCCCCGCACACCGAGGTCCTCGGGCTGTCGCTGTCCGAGCCCGGGCTGTGGGCGGCGTGGAACATCCTGGTCAAGGGCACCCTCGGCGTCGCGGCGACGATGCTGCTGGCCTCGACGACGTCGGTGGCCGAACTGCTCTGCGGCCTCGACCGCCTCCACGTGCCCCGTGCCTTCACGGCCATCGCGGGGTTCATGGTCCGCTATGGCGAGGTGATCACCGGTGAGGCGCGTCGCATGCGCATCGCCCGCCTGTCCCGTGGCTACGACCCCCGCTGGATCTGGCAGGGCCGCGCCGTCGCGTCCTCCGCCGGCGCGCTGTTCATCCGGGCCTACGAACGCGGCGAGCGGATCCACGTCGCCATGCTGTCGCGCGGCTTCACCGGCGAGCTCCCGCCCGCGGAGAGGGACGACGCCAACGGCTACGAGTGGGCGGTCGTGGCGATCGTCCCGGCCCTGGCCGCCGCGGCAGCTCTCACCGCCTGGTTCCAGCCATGACCGGACCTGCCGTTCACGTGCGCGGGTTGGCCTACAGCTACCCCGACGGCCATCAGGCGCTCGGCGGCGTCGATCTGACCATCGACGCCGGCGAGCGCGTCGCGTTGCTCGGCCCCAACGGCGCCGGGAAGACCACGCTGATCCTCCATCTCAACGGCATCCTCCTCCCGGGTGCGGGCGAGGTCCGCGTCGGCGGGCTGCCTGTGACCAAGGCCAACTTCAAGGAGATCCGCCGCCGGGTCGGTGTGGTCTTCCAGGACCCTGACGATCAGCTCTTCATGCCGACGGTCCGAGACGACGTCGCCTTCGGGCCCGCCAACCTGGGTCTGCGCGACGAGGCCCTCGACGAGCGGATCACCGGAGCGCTCGACGCCGTCGGGATGAACCACGCGGCCGGGCGGCCGCCGCATCACCTCAGCTTCGGGCAGCGGCGGCGCATCGCCCTGGCCACGGTGCTGGCCATGGACCCCCAGATCCTCGTGCTCGACGAGCCCACCTCGAACCTGGATCCTGCCGCCCGCCGTGACCTGGCCGACATCCTGGTGGCTCTCCCGGTCACGGCCGTGATCGCCACCCACGACCTGCCCTACGCCCTCGAGCTCTGCCCCCGGGCCGTGATCCTCAACGACGGTGTGATCGTCGCCGACGGCCCCACCGCGGACATCCTCGGCGACGCCGAGCTCATGGCCGCCAACCGCCTCGAGCTCCCCTACGGCTTCGACCCCAGCCGAGCATGACGACTCAGGCGTCGACCGGCTGGGGCTGCGGGGCGGGCGACGGCTCGGGCGCGGGCTCGTCGACCGCGTCGCGTGCCGGAGAGTCGTCGTGGCGGCCGGTGCCCTCGACGCTCAGCCGCGGGACGAGCCGGTCGAGCCACCCCGGCAGCCACCAGTTCCTGGCCCCGAGCAGCTCCATCGTGGCCGGCACCAGCAGCATGCGGACCAGTGTGACGTCGAGCAGCACGGCTGTCCCCAGGCCCATGCCGAGCATCTTGATCAGGCGGTCGTCCTCGAACATGAACGAGCCGAACACGACGACCATGATCGCTGCGGCTGCCGTGATGACCCGAGCCGTGGTGGCCAGGCCGTCGGCCACCGACCCGACGGCGTCGTCGGTCCGGACGTACTCCTCGCGCACCCGGGACAGGAGGAACACCTCGTAGTCCATCGACAAGCCGAAGACGATCGCGAAGAGGATCATCGGGATGAACGGCTCCACGGGCGCACCGGCGATCCCGAGGAGGTCGCCGCCCCATCCCCACTGGAACACGGCGACGATCACGCCGTAGGTCGCAGCCATCGAGAGCATGTTCATCAACACGGCCTTGAGCGGGACCAGAAGCGAACGGAACACCACCATCAGCAGCACGAACGACAAGGTCAGCACGACCCCGAAGAACAGCAGGATCCGCCGGGCGACGTAGTCGGTCAGGTCGATGTTGGCCGCGGCCGCGCCGGTGACGTTGACGTCGAGCCCGGTGCCGGTGACGGCGTCCGGGACGACGTCGTCGCGAAGGCTGCTGACCAGGTTGGTCGTGGCCTCGTCCTGTGGCGCCGTCGTCGGGATCAGGGTCATGAGAAAGGCCTCGGGTGCGGTCGGCTCGTCGGGCAACGCCGGGGACACGGCCGCCACCCCTGGCGTCCGCGCCAGCGTCTGCTGCAGGCCCCGTACCGCATCCGTGGCGTCGCCGACGCCAGGGCCGGGGACGACGGTGACCAGCAGGGGCCCGTTGAAGCCCTCGCCGAACCCCTCGGCGAGGAGGTCGTAGGCCCGCCGGGTGTAGGAGCCATCCACGAAGTTGCTCTCGTCGGCGACGCCGAGCCGGAGGTCGAGGACGGGGGTGGCCAACACCACCAGCACGACGGTCCCGACACCGATCCACAGCCATGGGGTCCGCTGGATGGTGCGGCTCCATCGGTAGGCGAAGGTCTCCCGCACCGGCTTGGCCTGTCGCCGGGGCACCTCGGCGCGCAAGGGACGGACGGCGAAGCTCACCAGCAGGGTTGTTATGGCGAGGACGGCACCAGCAGCAGCGAGCGGCGCGACGGCGATCCCTGCGCCGAACAGGGCGACGGCCACGAAGCCGGCCGCGATCAGGCCGCGCCACCGGGTGACCTCGACCCGCTCCCCGGCCAGACCCAGCAGGGCCGGTAGGAGGGTGACGGAGCTGATCATCGTGAGCAGCACGGTCACCGACGCCCCGATGCCGACACCCGAGACGAGGCGCACGCCCATGAGCAGCATGCCGAGCAGCGAGATCACCACCGTGATCCCGGCGAAGACCACCGCCCTGCCGGCGGTGTCCATCGCGGCCAGCGTCGCCGCCCTGGGTGACTTCCCGTCGTGGATGCCCGCGCGGTAGCGGGTGACGATGAACAGGGCGTAGTCGATCCCGACGCCGAGACCGATCATCGCTCCAACGGTCAGCGTGAAGTCAGGCACGGTGAAGAGGTGGCTGAGCAGGAGGGTCGCACCGATGCCCGCGCCGACACCACCGATTGCGACCGCGACCGGCAGCCCCATGGCGAGGACCGACCCGAACGCCAGGATCAGGACCACCACGGCGAAGGCCAGGCCGATCAGCTCCGATTCCGGCGGCTCGTAAACACTGAACGCCGCACCGCCAGGCAGGACCTCGAGGCCGTCGAGCGTGGGGGCGTGCTCGGCGATCGCCTCTCCGACCCCGGCCGACTCGACGAGGTCGACGTCGTCGTCGGACAGGTTCACCTGGGCGTAGGCCAGCTCGCCGGCCAGCGGTCCCTGGCGCGCCACCTGGCCCTCACCCTGCTCGGCGTAGGGCGAGACGACGGTGGCACCAGGATGACGTGGGGAGCCGCTCGCGTCGGGGAACCCGGCGTCCACGATGGCGAACAACTCCTCCATGGCGGCCATGACTGCGGGGTCGTCGACGCCCTGATCGGCTCGGAAGACGATCGTTCCCGCCTGCCCTCCGGCGCCGAGCTCACCGAAGTGCTCGTCGAGAACGTCGAAGCCGTCGGCGCTGTCGGAGTCGGGGATGTCGAAGGCCGCGTCATACGCGGGGCCGATGGCCCCGGCAGCGCCGAAGATGGTGACCAGACCCACCAGCCACATGCCGACGGCGGCGATCCGACGGTCGAAGCACCACGCACCGACGAGCACGAGCATCGACCGTCGGGGGTGTGCCCGGTCCAAGCGACTCTTCCTCACGCCCGGACTGTGACCGACCCGGGTAGACGCGCGGTGGTGGATCGCTGGGGCCGTGGTTGAGGCGACCGGCGATGGCTCAACCGCGACGCAACCGACGGTCCGGCGTGACGCAACCGACGAGATGCAGGATCCTGTCGTGGTGGAGATCCGTCTCTTCGGCGGGGTGAACGCGGTCACCGACGATGGGAGCCCGGTCGACGTCGGCCCAGCGAAGTGCCAGATGGTGCTGGCTGCGCTCGCCCTGTCGGCCGGCTCTGCCGTGCCGGTGTCGCGGCTGGTGGAGCTGGTGTGGGGTGAGCGGCCACCCCGCACGGCCGACAAGACCCTGCAGTCCTACGTGACCCGCCTCCGCAAGGGGTTGGGCGCCGACTCGATCGTCCGGACCGGAGCTGCCTACCGCCTCTGCCTGGAGGCCGACGCAGTCGACGTCGCGCGCTTCCAGGGGCTGCTCGCTGCGGGTGACGTCGACGCCGCCCTGGCCGAGTGGACGGGGACGCCCCTAGCGGGGCTCGACGCCCACGGCCTGACCGGCGCGGTGGAAGCATTGGTCGAGCAGTGGTTGGGGGCCGTCGAGATCGACCTCGAGCACCACGTCGAGACCGACGCGTCGGCCGCGATCGGCTCGTTGACCGAGCTCACCGCGAACCATCCGTTCCGGGAAGGGCTCTGGGCGCTGTTGATGACCGCGCTCTACCGGGTGGGACGCCAGGCCGACGCGCTCGCGGCCTACCGGAGGGCCCGACAGCACCTCGTCGAGCAGCTCGGGGTCGAGCCCGGGCCCCGCCTGCGTGAGCTGGAGTCCTCGATCCTCGGCCACGACGAGCAGCTGCGCTTCGATCGAGCGGCGAGAGGCTCGGCGCTGGGCCTTCCGACGGGGACCGTGACCTTCGGCTTCTCCGACGTCGAGGACTCCTCCCGCCTGTGGTCGACGCACCGCCACCAGACGGCCGAGGCGATGGCTCGCCACGACGAGCTGGTCCGGGCCGTGGTACAGCGCCACGGCGGCTACGTCTTCGCCACGGGCGGCGACTCGTTCGGCGTTGCCTTCCACCGGGCGGGTGACGCGATCGCGTGGGCGACCGAGCTCCAGGCCGCGATGGCCAACGAACGATGGCCCGTCGGTGCCGAGCTACGGCTCCGGATCGGTCTGCACACCGGCGAGACCCAGGAGCGGAGCAAGGGCTACTTCGGGCCTGCGGTGATCGTGGCGGCACGGCTCGCTGCCGCCGGCCATGGCGGCCAAACCCTGGTGTCCGGCGTGACGGCAGCGCTGGTCGACGGGAACGGCCTGCGTGATCTCGGGACGTTCCGCCTCGACGGCGTGGTCGCCGAGCAGCGCGTCCTCCAGCTCGGCGACGGCGAGCATCCGCCGTTGCGCACCGACGACGGGCGTCGGGGGAACCTCCCTCGCCGGCTGGGCCGGCTCATCGGCCGCGACGACGAGCTCGACGTCGTCCAGGACGCCCTTGCCACGTCGCCGATCGTGACCCTGGTGGGGCCGGGCGGGATCGGCAAGACCCGGCTCGCGTTGGCGGCGGCTCGGATGACCGAGGCCGATCCCGACGGCGGCGCCTGGCTGGTCGAGCTCGCGGAGATCGCCTCGTCGGGTGACGTGCCGCGCGCGGTGGCCGACGTCCTGGACGTGAAGGAGACCACCGGGCGCACCCTCACCCAGGCGATCGTGACGGTCCTGCAGCCGCGTCGAGCGCTGCTGATCTTGGACAACTGCGAGCACGTCGTCGACGGTGCGGCTCAGCTGGCTCGCTCCGTCGCCGAGGGCTGTCCGAACGTCCGGGTGCTCGTCACCTCCCGAGAGGGCCTCGGGCTGGCCGACGAGCAGCTCATCGCCGTCGCGCCCCTCGAGCCGACCGGCCCGGGGGTCGAGCTGTTCGACGAACGGGCGTCGGCGGTGTCGCAGACGTTCGACGCGCGCACCAGCCGAACCGACGTCGAGGAGATCTGCCGTCGTCTCGACGGCGTCCCTCTCGCGATCGAGCTGGCTGCTGCCCGCACGAGGAGCCTGTCGCCGGCGGACCTGGTGGAACGGCTCGACGATCGCCTTCGCCTCCTGACCGGCGGCCGGCGGAACAGCGTCGAACGCCACCGGACGCTGCGGGCGACCATCCAGTGGTCCTACGACCTGCTGGTGCCGCAGGAGCAGATGCTCCTCCAGAGGCTGTCGATCTTCGCCGGCCCGTTCGACCTCGGTGCGGCCGAGACGGTCGCCGCCGGTGCAGGCCTCGACCTCGTCGACGTCGACGACGTGCTGGGCGGCCTGGTCGAGCGGTCGATGCTCATCGTCGAGTCCGGCCCGTTCGGGCGACGCTTCCGGCTGTTGGAGACCATGCGCCAGTTCGCCGCAGAGCATCTGTCGGACAGCGGCGACACCGACCTGATCGCCGGACGTCAAGCGCAGTGGTGTCTCGACAGGGTCACCCACATCCGTGGGCTCCTGACCGGTCGTGACGAGATCGAAGGCGTCGCTCGCCTCGGCGAGCTGTGGCCGAATCTTCGTGCCGCCGTCGACTGGGCGTGCGCCACCCGCAACCGCGGTCTCGCGCACACTCTGGCCCGCCCGGTGGTGGCCGAGATCTACCTACGCAGTCAGAGCGAGATCGGCGACTGGGCCGAGCGGATCCTCGACCTGACGCCACCGGACGACGAGGCGCTGGTCGTCTTCGGGGTCACCTGGGCTGCCCGTCGCTACATGCGGACCATGGACCAAGAGGGCTACGAGCGTCTCGTCGGTCGCTACGGCGAGCCGGACCACCCGATGATCCACTACGCGCGCGGGTTCCTGTACTCGGACTACGCCGCGATGGCGAGATGGGCACCCCGGGTGCTCGCGGACCTACGGGAGCGGGGCGAGGACTACGTGGCTGGGCTGTTCGAGATCGCGGCCATGGCGCCGACGCTGCTGATGGTCGGGCATCTGGAGGAGCACGACGCCCTCGTCGCTGCGCTGGTCGAGCGGTATCGAGCGCAGGGTCCGCCGACCTGCTTGAGCTGGGCGCTGACCATGCTCGGCACGTCGGCGTCGTTGCGAGGCCAGCATCACCAGGCGTTGCAACTGCTCGACGAGGCAGCTGGAGTCGCCGTCCCCGATAGGACTCACTCGATGAGGAACCCTGTCGAAGCGCGAGCCGCGCTCCGGCGGGGCCACCGGCCACGGGCCTTCCGCATCCTCCGCTCGTACGTCGACGAGCTGCTCGACCACGACAACATGCACGTCGCCTGGGTCGCGTGCGTCGAGTTCGTCGACATGATGGCGAAGGTCGACCGCCGACCGGAGGCCGCGCGCGTCCTGGGCTACCTCGAGACGACCGGCCAGTTCGGTGCGCCCTCGTTCCGGGCGCTGGTCGCCGACGC
>JBOGHK010000217.1:0-17653 GCA_050744325.1 Acidimicrobiales bacterium | reverse complement strand
AGCTCGCCAGCGGTGGTGCCCGACGTGCCCGACAACTGCTCGAACAACCCCAGCTCGTAGGCCGAAGCCAGGGTCTTGAACGACCAGAAACCAGTCGCCAACTCCATCAGGGGCAGTGGTGAGAGCGTATTGCTGGGCATGCGAGGGACTTCCTGTTGAGGCGAGGGACTTCCTGTTAGGAGCCACGATGCGGGCAAAGAGCCGTCGCGGTATTGAACGAAATTCACCTGAGTCCGGGGTGCCAGTCGAAGCGCAGGTCGCTGGGGGCGATGCCGGTGGGTTCGTGTGGGTCCGTAGCCTGATGGTCGTGGTGCAGCAGGCGGACCCCCGGTGTGGGAAGGGTGAGGGCGAGCGTGAGGGCACGCCGAGCAGCCGGGCGGCTGGGCGATCAGGAACAGTGCAGCCGCACCACCGGTGGTGATGAGCACCTGATCCGCGGGAATCCCATGCCGGGCGGCCACCAAAGCGCGCAGCGTCAGGTCGCCAGCCGAGGTGCGAAGGGCCGTGCTGTGCGCTGGGGGTGCATCCACCCATCATCACTCTCGACCACCACTGTGTGTGGCTTTTTCGCCTCACTCTGCGTTGCGCCCAGGGCTACAGCCCTCTGAGCGGTGTCGGAGGGACTACCCCGGGCAAATCGTGGGTCCCGACCCGCAACTGCCCGTGATTTCCGTCCACTTCTGACACCAGGGAGGCCGCCGCGAGCGCTGCATGAGCGCTCATCTGGCACTCCTCATGATGGTTCGAGCCAAGGGTACTCCCACGACTTCCAGCCGTGGCCGATCACAGGTTCCGCTGGTAGCAATCTGGCGGAGACGCCACGTCCTGGCCGGCCACGATGGCCAACAGATCGGCCGCGTCCTTGGCCGCCGGGCCCAACCGCTCACCATCGAGCACCGCCAACGCCGCTAGGGCGTCGTGCACCAGCTCATCGACCAGCAACTCCCGGTCGGCAGGGTCGTCCCAGTCACACGGCGGCTTGTCGGCCGTCGCGTAGTCGTCGTCGCGCTCAAGCGCCGCTCGCACCCGGGCCGCCATCGGTCGCGCCGTGTTGTCCAACACCTCGGAGCCGCGCCGCTGACACAGGGTGAAGAACGCGAAGCTCTGCTGGTCCAAGCGAGGCCGGATCTGCTCGATGATGCGGCGATGCGGATCGGCGGATGCGAAGGCGTCGAGGCTGGCCTGGTCGGTCCACACCGAGAACGTCCAGAAGGTCTTGCTGACCGGTTGTCCGTTCAGGGTGTAAGCCCACCAGCCCGTCGGCGCGGGCGAGCTGGCGGCGGATGGGCGGCGTGTAGCGCACGAGGCCGGGCACCCAGCGGAGCGGCGCAGGGATGCGACACCATGGCGACGTACTCTCCGGTCCGGATCGATCTCCTGTCGTGCTACCCATGGCAATGCTGGCATTGGGACCCCCGATCACACGGTGTTTCGACGAACAAAGCCGTGGGTCGACGGTACGAAGATGTGTCGGCCACGGCGTCGGAGCTCCCCGATCTGGTCCCTGAACCTCGGCGGGTGCGGGCTCCGGCGAGGCGCTGGACGGGCGACCGGGTCAGTCGGTCGCCCGCTAGGGTCGCCGTGGAGACCACGGAGGGCGGTGACGCGTCGTGCCGACAGGCGCTGCGGCGATGCTTCTCGAACGCGAGCGAGAGCTCACCGAGCTCGGCGACGCTCTGAGGGCCGCCAGCGAGGGCGGCGGCCGCGTCATTCTCGTCGAAGGGGATGCGGGTATCGGCAAGACCAGCTTGCTGCAGGCGGCGTCCGAGATCGCCGGCGGGCAGGGGTTCAGGTGCCTTCGGGCGCGAGCCAGCGAGCTCGAGCGTGACTTCGCGTTCGGATGCGTGCGCCAACTGCTCGAGTCCACCATCGTCCGGGCGGCCGACGCTGTGCGTGAGCGGTTGTTCGCCGGTGCAGCGGCGCTGTCGAAGCGGCTGTTCGCCCTCTCCGACGCGTCGGAGCTGTCGTCCGCGGCCGACACCTCCTTCTCGATGTTGCACGGGCTGTACTGGCTGCTGAACAACCTCGCCGACGACGCGCCGGTCGCGCTGCTGGTTGACGACCTCCACTGGGCCGACGCCGAGTCGCTCAAGTTGATCCACTACCTGGCCCCGCGGCTGGATGGCTGCCCGCTCCTGCTCGTCGCATCCGCGCGCCGGCGCGAGACAAGCCACGTCGACGTGGCCCGGCTGGCCGCCGGCCCGGAGACGACGGTGTTGCGGCCCGGTCCGGTGAGCGTCGACGCGACGGCAGTGCTGTGCGAGCAGCGGCTCGGCGTCGTGACCAGGGACTTCGCCGCGGCGTGCTGGGAGGCGACGGGGGGCAACCCGTTCTTCCTCGACATGCTCCTGCGCGAGGCCGCCGACGAGAAGGTGCCGGTCGACGCGAACGGCGCGGCGCGCGTGCGGCGGATGGGGCCGCCCGCCGTGGCTCATGCGGTGCTCCTGCGGCTGTCGGAGGCCCCGGCGGCGGCCGCCGCCCTGGTGCGGGCGGTGGCGGTGCTGGGCGACGGCGCGAGCCTCGCCGAGGCGGCGATCCTGGCCGATGTCGCGGAGGACGAGGCCGCCCGGGCGGCCGACCTGCTGGTTGCGCACCGAGTCCTCCTGTCGGGCGAGACCCTTCAGTTCGTCCATCCGATCGTTCGCGAGGCTGTTTACGCCGATATCGGCTCTCGCCTGCGGAGCGAGGCCCACGGGCGCGCCGCGAGCATCCTCGCGGCGCGCGGCGCCTCGGATGAGCGCGTCGCTGCACAGATCATCGAAGCGGAGCCAGGGGGCGACGAGGCGCGTGTCGAGCTGCTGCGCGGGGTGGCTGCCGGTGCGCTGGCGCGGGGAGGGCCGACGGCCGCGGTTGCGTTGCTGCGCCGAGCGCTGGTGGAACCGCCGCCGCCCCCGTCGACGGCCGCCGTGCTGTTCGATCTCGGCCGCGCCGAGCTCCGGGTTGCGGCCCCCGAGGCACTCGATCACCTGACGGCTGCGGTGCAGCAATGGCGCGGTCCGGCGGGCCAACCGGTCCGGCAGCCGGACCAGCTGACGAGGTCGGTCCGCCTGCTGGCGAACGCCCTGACGTCGGCCGGCCAGTCGGACAAGGCAGTGGACGCGCTCGCGTCGGCGATCGACATCATCGAACCCGTCGATCGTGGCTTGGCGCTGTTCCTCGAGGCAGACCTCGCCGCTCATGCACAGGAGGCGAGCATCGAGGCCCGCGCCCCCGCGGCCAAGCGGCTGGAGCGATACGCCCAGCTGGACGGCACGACACCGGCCGAGCGACTGGTGCTGACCAGCCTGGCGTTCGAGCGGGCTCGCGCCAGCGAGTCCGAGCGCCATGCCGCCGCCCACCTCCGGCAGGCACTCGCCGGCGGCCGCTTGCTGGACGAGCAGGAGCTCGATGTCTCATCGCCGATGTACACGCTCGTGGTGGGGCTCCTGGCCACCGACGACTTCGAGATGACCGACACCGTCCTGGACCGGTTGCTCAGCGGCGCCCGCGCCAGCGTCTCCGTTCCCGCGATGGCGTTCGTGCTCACCCATCAGGGCGTCGCGTCCATGCGGCGCGGCGCTGTCGCAGACGCCGAGGCCGACGCCCGCACCGCGCTCGAGCTGCTCGTCGGCAACGGCATCCCGCTCGGGGTCGAGTTGGCGCTCGCAGTCCTGGTCGAGGCCCTGGTCGAGGGTGGAGACCGCGAAGGCGCCCAGCAGGCCCTCGACGACAACAGGCTCGGCATCGACGTCCCGCCGGGAATGCCCAGCAACCCGTTGCTGGAGGCCCGGGCCACGTTGCGCCTCGCTCAGGGAAGGGCCAGCGACGGGCTCGACGACCTGATCGAGTTCGGCCGCCGGGACGAGCTATGGGGCGGCGCCAACCCGCTGGCCTCTCGCTGGCGCTCGCGGGCGTCCTTCGCGCTCGCCGCGCTGGGCGACACCCAGGGGGCTCGCCAGATGGCACTGGACGACCTCAAGCGGGCCCAGCGGTGGGGAGCCTCCAGCGGCCTAGGGGTCGCGTTGCGCGCCAGCGCGCTGGTCGACGGCGGCACGGTGTCGGTCGATCGCCTCCGCACTGCCGTCGAGGTCCTGGCGAGCTCGGTGGCCCGGCTCGAGCACGCCCGCGCACTCACAGACCTCGGCGCCGCCCTCCGCCGCGCCAACCAGCGGAGAGAGGCGCGGCGAGCGCTCCAGGAGGGATTCCATCTGGCCGAGCGCTGCGGCGCGCACGCCCTCGCGGCCCGCGCCCGGACCGAGCTGCGCGCCGCGGGCGGTCGGTCGAGCGCGTTAACGGGCACCGGCGTCCAACAGTTGACGGCCTCGGAACGTCGGGTGGCCGAGCTCGCGGCCGAAGGCCGCAGCAACCCCGAGATCGCGCAGATGCTCTTCGTGACCCGCAAGACGGTCGAGACCCACCTTGGCAGCGTGTACCGCAAGCTCGCCATATCGGGACGTGGTCGCCTGGCCCGAGCGTTGGCCGAGCCCACGTAGGCCGCCGACAGGCCCCGGCCAACCATCTCGGCATCTCCGCTCGGTTGGGCTGCCTCCTCGTGGCGCCCCCTTGGCGGCTGGGTCATTCGTCTCGCGGTGGTTCGAGGTCGTGGAGCCGTCTCAGCGCCTCGGCGAAGCCGAGCCAACCCTCGAACGGTTCCTCCGCTCCCCAGGGCGTACGAAGCCGTCCTCGGATCGGCTCGCGGTCGAGCTGGACGTCGAGCTGCACGCTGAGCATGCGGCCATCGGGGGGACGCGGGGTGTCGGCCACAGGGCGACGGTACGGGCGGGCGCCGGGAGACGGCATCAGGGAGCTCCCTGATCGCTGCCCCGAACTTCGAAGTTCGGGGTCGACATCGGTGAGCTCCCTGACGCCACCGATGCGGCCGGCGTCGTACCGTCGGCCCACCAACCGAGAGGAGCCACGATGACAACCAGCGCACACGATGGAAAGCCGATCCTGGTGCTCGGGGCCACCGGCAAGACCGGCCACCGGGTGGTCGAGCGGCTGACGGCACGGGCGATCCCGACCCGCGTCGGCTCTCGTTCGGGACAACCGCCGTTCGACTGGAACGACCAGGCGACGTGGGCGCCGGCGCTGCAGGGCGTCGGCGCGGTGTACATCACCTACTACCCGGACCTGGCGATCCCGGGCGCACCGGAGGCGGTGCTCGCCTTCGCCGAGGCTGCCATGTGGCAAGGCGTCCGGCGCCTGGTGCTGCTGTCGGGCCGCGGCGAGGAGGAGGCCCAGCGGGCCGAACGCATGCTGCAGGAGTCGGGGGCGGCCTGGACGATCATTCGCTGCGCCTGGTTCATGCAGAACTTCAGCGAGGACTACATCGTGGATCCGGTCCGTAGCGGCGAGGTCGTCCTCCCCGCCGGCGACAAGGCTGAGCCCTTCGTCGACGCCGACGACATCGCCGACGTGGCGGTGGCTGCGCTCACCGGCGACCGTCACATCGGCGAGCTCTACGAGCTGACCAGCCCGCGCCTGCTCACCTTCGGTGAGGCGGTGGCGGAGATCGCCAAGGCGACCGGCCGGCAGATCTCCTACGTGCCGATCTCGGTGGAGGAGTACGCGGCCGGCGCCGCCGAGCACAACGTGCCGGAGGAGTTCGTCGACTTCCTCACCTACTTGTTCAGCGAGGTCTTGGGCAACAACGCCTATCTGACCGACGGCGTCCAACGGGCCCTGGGCCGCGAGCCCCGGGACTTCGCCGACTACGCACGGGCGACCGCGGCCACCGGCGTGTGGGACCCCTCGGCGCCCAGCGCGTGAGGGACCGAGCACGCCCCGTACGAGGATGCCGGTGGGGCACCTGTCGAGCTCCCGCCGGGACCGGTGAACGTCTCTCCGTCGGGGACCGACGGCTCGGGGCGGGTCGACCGGCCGCCCGCCGGTGTACTTGACGCGTTTCGTCGCCGTCAGGTCGAGCTCGGGCAAGCCAACAAGCAGCTCGCACATGCGCGTAGGGTCAGTCTCCACGGTGGCTCCGAAGGATCGACGGCGTGAGAACCACCGATTCTTCGAGCCCCTGTGCCGCGCTCGGTGGACCCCATGCGAGCGATCAGACCCGCTCAGATCCGAAGCGCCGCAAATCGTGGGGTGTGCCGGGGTCGGCCGGTCAAACCGAGAAGGCCCTGACCAGGAGAGATTACCTGGTCAAGGCCTATATCCAGTAGCACCCTCGGCAGGACTCGAACCGCGTGGTGGACGTCCGCCGGCCACCCGATCCGCCGACGATGGTGCGAGCGATCGCCGCGGTCCAGACTCGCCCTCGGCCTCGACTACCACGGCGAGTTCACGTCCCGGCGGGCCCGCCGCCCAGAGTAAGGCACCCGGGTAGCTTGTTGACTCAGCTGAGGATCAGGCCCGCCAGCTCCCACCCGCCATGAGGGTTCTTCCGTCGAACTCATGGAAGCCGTTCCAGGCCTGGATCCGGTGGGGCGTGAACCGCAGGTACACGAGCCCCGGCATGACCCTGGGGTCGTGGGAGACCGCGGCGAACCGGTCGGCCGTCTCGGTGTCCATCTCGTCCACTGCGACGAACCTCACGTCGCCGTCGAGGATCACGACGTCGGCCGTCGATCCGACCGCGAGCCTCGCCCGCGGATTGTCGCGCAGGTTGGCGACGGTGCGGCTCTCCACGAACGTCGCCATCGTGATCCAAGAGCCGCTCCACACGAACGCGACGGGGATCAGATGAGGTCCGCCCTCGGGACCGGAGGTCGAGAGCCATAGGTGGTACGCGCTTTCCAGCAACTCGACTGTGTCGCGGCGACGTTCGATCGCTGAGCGGGGAGGGGCAGTCTGCAATGAAGTCTCCTTCGTGATTCGTTCGTCGAGCTATGGGTGGAGGAGGGCGGCGTAGCGGTCGAGGTAGAGCGGCCAGCCGTCGTCAGCGTCGACACCATCGCGGACGGACTCCCAGCCGGGCCCGTGGCGATCGATGTAGCGGTGCTCGATGTCCACCCTGGTGCGATCGGGACCGTCGGCGGCGAAGCGCACCTCGACCTCGCTCGTGTTCTCGGCGTTGGGCTCGATCTGCCACGTCGGACCGATGTCCCAGCTGAACAGCACGCGCGTCGGGGGTTCGTAGGCGAGGATGCGAGCCCAGCGGCACTCGCTGCCATCTTCGGCCCGGTCGACGATGTGGCCGCCGACGCGGGGTTCGAACGTGGTCTCGACGATCGGTGCGCCCAGCAGGTTGTGCTCCCGCGGCTTGAAGTCGCCGAAGCGTTCGGTGAACACGCTGAACGCGCGCTCGACAGATGCCTGCACCACGATCACCTTGCGGACCACGCTGTCGGTTGCCTGGGTCATGTCTCGTCCTCCGATGGGTCGTCGTCGATCACGTGGCCGTAGTTCGTGACGGCGCGGTTCCAGAACGTGTCGAGCTGATCGCGAAGCGCCCGCACGCCGGCGGGTTTGAGCCGGTAGATGCGCCGAGCTCCGGCCGACTCGTCGTCGACGAGACCCGTCTCCTTGAGCACCTTCAGGTGCTGGGAGACCGCCGGCCGGCTGACCGGAAGCTGATCGGCGAGCTCGCCCACGGCGCATGGTCGTTCCGCCAGGCGCTCGAGGATGGCGCGCCGGGTGGGGTCACCCATCGCGTTCCAGGCGCCGTCCATCGATCCGTAAGTTGACACGAACGGTAAGGTACCACTTACCGCTGGTTGCCTGTCAACACGGCGAGATCCGCGTAGGGGTGTCTCGGACCTGGGCGAACGAGACCACAGGTTGCGGTCGATGCCCGACGTGTGGGTCGGCTGTGACAGCGAGTCGGCAGCCACAGGGTCCGTCGTTCTGCCGGGTGGCCGCACGGGGCGGGTGGCTGCCTGATGATCACCTGCATGCCGAAGTAGACGGCGGACCCGCCCGAACCTATCGGGCTCTCACCACGCCATCGCCAACGCGGATCGAGGTTCCTTATGTCGCAGTCCGACACCACGGCGGCCGGGCACTTGCCGGGTCGCGTGGTGGCGCTGCTGGCCGTCACCGCGGGGCTGGCGCTCGCCAACCTGTACTACGTCCAGCCCCTGCTGGACGTCGTCGCCCGGTCCCTCGACGTGTCGAACGGGACGGCGGCCCTGCTCGTGACCTGCGCCCAGATCGGCTACGTGACCGGCCTGGTGCTGCTCGTGCCGCTCGGCGACCTGGTCGAGCGGCGCAGGCTCATCACCATGCTGTTGGCGGCGTCGGCGGTGGTGTCGGCGGGGTGCGCGGCCGCGCCGAGCTTCAGCGTGCTGGCGGGCGGGCTCGTCGCCATCGGCACGCTGACCGCCGTGGCCCAGATCGTGGTCCCCCTGGCCGCCACCCTTGCCGGACCCGACGAGCGTGGTCGGGTCGTCGGCACCGTGATGAGCGGATTGCTCATCGGCATCCTCGGCGCCCGCACCGCGAGTGGCCTGCTCGCCGAGCTCGGAGGGTGGCGGTTCGTGTTCGTGGTCGCCGCGGCCGGCCTCGCGGTGTTGTGTCTGCTGCTGCACTATGCGCTGCCGGCGCTTCCCCCAGCCGAGCCCGTCGCTTACCACGACGCGCTGCGATCGGTGCTACGGCTCGTCGCCACCGAACCGCTGCTGCGACAGCGGATGGCGCGCGGCGCTCTCGGCTTCGCGGGCTTCTCGATCCTGTGGACGTTCGTCGCCTTCCTGCTCAGCCGTGCCCCCTACGGGCACGACGAGGGTGTCATCGGCCTGTTCGGACTGGCGGGTGTCGCGGGCGCCGGCATGGCGCCGATCGCCGGCCGGTTGGCCGATCGCGGCCGCGGGCGGCTGGCCCTCGACCTGTTCCTGCTGGCTGTGCTGGCGAGCTGGGGGCTGCTGGCGCTGGGCGGCTCGTCCCTCGTCGCCCTGGTGGCCGGCATCGTGCTGCTCGACGCCGGCGTCCAGGGCGCCCACATCAGCAACCAGGCCGCCATCTACCGGCTCGACCCCGAGGCCCGCATCTGCCTCACCACCGCCTACATGGTTTCCCTCTTCCTGGGGGGCGTCGTGGGGTCGCTTCTCGCACCCGTCTTCTACAGCGCCCACGGCTGGGGCCTCACCTGCGCCGTCGGCGCCGTCATCGCCGCCGGTGCCGTCACGATCTCGCTCCTGCTCTTTTGGACGAGCGCAGTTTCCCGCACCAGAAAGGCGTTTTCGCGCACCCCACCCCAACCAGCGACCGGGCTGGCGAAAGACCTGGGCTAGTGGAGTGTCTCGCAGAAAGCGGTCGATCGCCATTGGTCGAGGTCGACGTCGGGCTGACGCCGATTGCCCGGTTCACGTAGCGACCCGGTTCCAGCGCGACGAACACCCCGTCGCCCACCCCCCGACCACAAGTGTCCGGGATCTCCACGGCCACCGCAGCGACCGCATTCGCCTCGGCGCTCCACAAGCCACGATGGATCTCCACACTCAGGAAGCGGCGGCCAGCCGGCGAGCGTCGGCCACCATGGCGACCAGCGCCCGGCGTACCTCTTCGCCGGTCGAACACGGCTCCGGGAAGCCGAGCCGCACGGCCGTCCGCCCGGAAGGACCGACGGCGATCATCTCGAAGCCGTAGCGGTCAACCGCGGACATCGAAGCCTCGGTGGTGTCGGGCTGGCCAGCGAGGTGCCGGCAGTACAGGACCTGGGCCTCGGCGTGGTCCTCGTTCATGTGCCCGATGATCCCGGCGGCAGCGGGGGCCAGCGGGTCAGGCTCGGCGGCGGCGTAGGCGACCGGATCGACCCAGCTCATCCGCCCGTAACCGCCGACGTAGCGGATCGAGCGCACATCGAGCCGGTAAAAGGCGAAGTCGCCGAAGTCGATGTAGTAGGCGGAGGTGGGGTTGGCGGCCAGGTATCGGTCCCGGACCGCGGCCCCGTCGTCCTCGGATACCTGGGTCAGCGGCCCCAGCAGCGTGGCCCGGCCGCTGGCGAGCGGATCGGCGCCGTCGGGCACTGGGTCGGTGACCAGCAAACTGGCCCGTGGGTCTCGGATGGCGTTCTGCGTGTGCTCGGCCATGAGGCTCACGAAGAACAGCGGGTTGCCGGCGTCGTCGAGGGCGTAGCTGGCCACCGAGCCGTACGGGTAGCCCTCAGGATCGGCGGCCAGCGTGCACAGCGACCCCCGGCTGGCAGAGCTGACGAGCGTGCGGCAACGCTCGGCGTGGGAGGGCTCGGGTGGCGGCGGGCCGCCGGCGACCGGCGCATCGCCCCCTTCGTCGCCTGCAGGAACCATGTGCCCCGTCGGTCGCTCAGCCATCAGACCAAGCTAGGCCGAGCTCGAGGCCGTCAGCCTGCAAGCAGATCGGTCCCACCGCCCGGCGTCGACCGGCTGCTCGGTATCGCCGGCTGTGTGGGGGCTGCAGGTCGGTGGTCGGACGGTGTTCTGTGCGGCCGGTGTCTTGACGACTTCGGTTTCGGACCGGGGGCCGAGTCAGTAGCTGCGTGGGGACCGCTCCGGGGGGACGACCCAGCGCTCGCTCGGTAGGCGTCAGGCCGGCGCGCCAAGGGTTGAGCTCGTCCACGGCTGATCAGTCCCTGCCGGGAACGGCGACTGCCGGGACCCGGTGTGGTGTTCGGTGGTCGACGTCCTCGGTGACGGGGTGGTCGATGTCGGCGGTGCGGAGTGCGAGGCCGACGAAGGTGACGGCCCAGGCGATGGAGGCCAGCGACCAGCTGGTGGTGAGGCTCGACGCGGCATCCGGGTAGAGCAGCGACGTGGCGCCGAGGCCGGCGGCGAGGACACCGGCGACCCCGGCCGGGAGCCGCCAGCCGACGGGACGCAGGCTGGCCAACCCGGCCGTGGCGATGATGGTGAAGGCGAGTGCGGCCATGAACCCGTAGTGGCCCATGAACACGTGGACGTCGGCGACGTCGCGCTGCAGTTCGAGGCTCGACGACGCGAAGCCGAGCAGCGGGACGGCGGCTACACCGGTGGCGGCGGTCAACGGCCAGCTGATCGAGGCGGGTCGGAACGAACGGAAGAACGCCCGGCCGGCAGGGTGGAGCAACGCCGTGACCGCTGCAACGGCCGCTGCGTAGCGCAGCGGGTTGAACTCGAAGACGCGATCGACATCGTTGACGAGAACGCCGGCCAGCAGCAGCGCAGCCGGCGGGACCAGCGCCATGGCCATGGCGGCCACGTTCACGGCCGGTCGGCGCAGCTGGACGAGCACGCCCACCACGAGGGTGGTGAACAGCCCGCCGTAGGCGACGTCGTGGGTCCGGTGGGACTCCTCACCGAAGTGCTGCATGCCGAGGTCGATGACGTCGACGGTGATGAGGCCGATGATCGTGGCGACGACGAGGGTGCACACGGCGTAGAAGGAGAAGATCGGCCAGCAGCGCACGGTCTGTAGCACGTCGCGGAGGAGCAGGGTCATCGATGTCTCCTTGCCAGCGTCAGCCATGGTCGAACTGGGAGGGGTCGTGGCCGCTGCCACCGCCATCGCCGGGCGGCGGGGCGTCACCGTCGCTGGCGGTCGGTGGGGGCGGCGGGTCACCGCCAGGAGGTTGGTGGTCACCACCGCTGGGAGGTTGGTGGCCACCCCCGCCGCCATCGGTGCCGGTCACGTTCGTGCCGTCGCTGCCGATCACGTCGTAGAGGCGGTCCCCGACCCAGAACACGACGAGCAGACCGAGGATCCCGACTGCTGTCTGCCAACGTGACATGCCGTTCGTGGTCACGTGGCCAGCATCGGCTCCGACCGTGAGTGGGGGCTGAGCCGTGTCTAAGAGGACGATGAGAGTTCGGCGGGAAGTCCGGGAAAGCGCAGGACGAAGCGAGCGCCTCCGCCCAGCGTCGAGGTGGCGGTGATCGTGCCGCCATGGGCGTCTGTCACCTGCTGCACGATGGCGAGGCCGAGTCCCGAACCGGGGGTCGTGCGGGCGGCCGGGGACCGGTAGAAGCGGTCGAAGATGTGGGGCAGGTCGGCGGGATCGATGCCCGGTCCGTGGTCGCGCACGGTCACGGTGCCATCGTCGATGGTGATCTCGACGGTGGCGCCGGGTGGGCTCCACTTGGCGGCGTTGTCGACGAGGTTCGAGAGAGCCCGTGTGATCCGTCCGGGCGCGCCCTGCACCAGGCTGATCGCGCCGTCGAGACGGAAGCTGATCCCCGGGTGATTGCGTTCCGCCACGTCGACGGCGCTGCGTGTCAGCTCGTGGAGGTCGACGGTGGTGAACGGTTCGCTCTCGCCCTCGCCTCGGGCCAGCTCGACGAGGTCACCGACGAGGCGGGTCAGTTCGCCGATCTGGGCGACGGTGTCGCGGATGAGCGCGTCCCGTTCGTCGGCGTCGAGTTCGTCGACGCGGGCGAGGACCTCGACGTTGGTCCGTACCGTGGCCAGGGGTGTGCGCAGCTCGTGGGAGGCGTCGGCGACGAGTCGCCGCTGCTGGGCGAGCGAGTCCTCCAGCGTGTCGAGCATCGTGTTGAAGCTGCGGGCGAGGCGTCCGAGGTCGTCGCCGCTGCGAATGCCGAGGTGCTGGGAGAGGTCGCCGGTCCGGGCGACGGCTTCGGCGGCGCTCGCGACGCGGTGGACCGGCGCGATCGCTGCCGCGGCGACGAGGCTTCCGATCAGCGCCGCGAGCCCGACGGCCGCGAGCGAGATCGCGACCAGGGCGAACAGGAGGCGGCGCAACGTCTCGTTCACCTCGGCGAGCGATCGTCCCGCCTGGACGGCGATGCCAGGCTCCGGGGAGGTCACCAGGACCCGCACAGGTATGCCGTCGACCTCGGCGTCGAACCACGCCTCGGCACGCTCGCCGCGAGCGACAGCCCGCACCGCAGACCCCACGGGGAGGGGTCGGCCGTCGAAGCTGGTCAGGATCTCCCCGATGGCCGACACTGCGAGCACGGCGACGAGCACCGCTGCGCCGGCGCCCAGGGTCACCCGCTGGCGCAGCGTCATGAGCTGCGCAACACGAACCCCACACCGCGCAGCGTGTGGATCAACCGGGGCTCACCGCCCGCCTCGGTCTTGCGACGCAGGTAGCCGATGTACACGTCGAGCGTGTTCGATCCGTAGGTGTCGTCGAAGCCCCACACCCGCTCGCGGATCGTGTCGCGGGTCAGCACGGTGTCGGCGTTGCGCAGCAGCAGCTCGAGCAGCGCGAACTCGGTGCGGGTCAGCTCGATCGATCGCTCGTTGCGGGTGACCCGCCGCGTCCGCGGGTCGAGCTGGAGATCGGCCACGACAAGCGCACCGTCGCGGCCGGGGTCGCTGCGGCGCAGCAGCGCGCGGACCCGTGCGAGGAGCTCTTCGAGCGCGAACGGCTTGGTGAGGTAGTCGTCGGCCCCGGAGTCGAGGCCGATCACTCGGTCGGATATGGCGTCGCGGGCGGTGAGCATCAGGACCGGGGTGTGGTCGCCGCACTGGCGCAGACGTCGGCATACGGTGATGCCGTCGAGTCCCGGCATCAAGATGTCCAACACGATCAGGTCGGCCTGCAAGCCGCCGAGCTGGTCCAGGGCTTCGGCACCGTCGGCGGCGACGGCGACGTCGTAGCCCTCGAGCCGCAGGGCCCGGCGCACGGCGTTGCGCAGCGCCTCGTCGTCGTCGACGACGACTACCCGAGCCGGCACGCGACCCGCGTTTTCGTCAGTGCATGCATCGGGCCATTCAAGTCCCCTCCCGGGCGCTGCGGACGAGCCGCACGAAAGCCACCCGGACCCCGGCCGGGTACTCGTTGTCGGGGATCGGCTCGGTGAACTCGACCCGCGCCGAGCCCGGGCCGCCAGGCGTCTCGAGCGCCAGGTCGATGCCGCGCCGGTCGACGCCCATGGCGCGGCCCGTCGTCGCGTCGGGATGGCCGGCGAACACCTGGGCCACAAGCAGGAGGCCATCCGCGTGGTTGTCGTTCATGTGCTGCAACGGATCGGAATCAGTTCGTGGCGCAAGGTGTCTCCTCGTGACGCAATCACTGCCCATGGCCGGTCGGCCCGACGACACCGGCGATGTGCAGGACCAGGACAACAACAAACACGCCGATCAGCCCGAGCACGAGGGCCCTGGCCCAACTGAAGCCCAAGCCGGGCGGAACAGGCTCGTCGAGCGGTTGTTGGCTCATACGTCTCGCCCCACGGCGACGCGCACGCCGAGCACACCGATGGCTCCGGCGTAGACGGCCAGAACAGCGGCGCCAACCACCGGTGACAACAGACCGTCCAGAGGTGTGCCCGGATCGCCTGGCCGGCGGCAGCGGCCAGCCACCGGCCGACATCGGGGACCAGGTTGACGACGATGTGCTCCACGACCGCGATCCACGCCAGCGCACCGGCGACGCGAGCACCTGATCCCCGACCAGCGCTCCGATCGCGACACCGAGGACCCCGAACAGGCTCGTGTAGCCCACGACGCCGACCAGCGTCCACCACAGCTCGCCGTCGATCCGTAGCGTCGCGCCTTTCAGCTGGTAGAGCACCGCGGCGACCATCGCACTGGTCAACCCCATCAGGGCCCCGGTCGCCGCTCCGACTATGGCACCGACCACGAGCTTTGCCTCCACGACGAGGTGTCGGCGCGGTGTCGTGAGGAGGGCAGCGTCCGATAGCCGCGACCGTCGATCAGCGCCACGCCCGAGGTCGGCCGAGCGAGCCCCAGCAGACACCGGAACGTCGTCGTCTTTCCTGCTCCGTTGGGACCCAGGAAACCGGTTACCTTCCCGGCCGGTGCGGTGAAGGTCAGCTCGTCGACGGCACGGTGGCGGCCGAACGCCTTGGTGAGCGACCGCACCTCGATCACCTCATCCCTCCACCACCAGAGTGCCCTCCATCCCCACCTCCCGATGACCCTCGACCGAGCAGTAGAAGGCGTAACGGCCGGGGTCGTCGACCTGGAGTCCGCCGATCGACGTGCGGCCGGCGTCGGCGGCGACATGACGTCGAGGTCGTCGATCGTGAAGTCGTGGACCCCGTCCTCGGAGCTGAGAACGATCGCTATGGCCTCGCCGGCCTGAACCGTGATCTCCTCAGGCTCGAAGGCGAACGACCGGCCGGCCACAGGGACGTGGCGAGCATCGTCAGCCACAGGACGCGCAACATCGTGACCTCCCCCCGCCTGACCGGCGGCGTCATCGACACCCGCCGACGCCTCGCCTTGATCGTCATCTCCACAACCAGCGATCAGACCCCCGCTCACAACCAGGGCTAGGACAAACAACGAACGGCGCATCAAGACGCCCAGGCAGCACCAGTGGACATGCCCCCAGGCTCGACGACCACCCTGAACCGGTCGTGAGCCGACCTTGAGAAAGCCATGAGAACCCGCGCGCCGCACAGCGGGACATCGCCGGCCCAAGTTCCACATGACGTCGCAGGACATCGCTCCGCAGAGCGCGGCAGGGACACCAAGCGGACCATCTTCAACCAGTATCGGCAGCGTGACCCGCCGCCGGTCACCGGAGCCACTCGATGTCACAGGCCCACCATCGTGGCCGGTTGAGAGCAGCTCATATCGCCATCGCCGATCAGCCGACAGCGCCCGCACGTAGCGGCGCGTACCGATCGGGCCAGGGGCTAGGCAGCACCGCTCGGTATCGACTGTTCCTGTTTTGCCGTGGTGGGGTTGTGGGTGCGGCCCAGCCGACGGAGTAGATCGCCGATTCGGCACACGCAAGGCGACGGCTGGCGATGATGACACCCGAGGTCGAATCCGGCTCCGATCATGCAGATCTGTGCGGCCGTCGACCAGGTGGGCACGCGGCGCCAGTGAGGCGCACCCGCGCACGGCGCACCAGCTCGCTGTACCGCACACCTAGATCAGGAGACCGTTCTCCCGCACCGATTGAAGGGGCTGCCGCCGCCACTCAAGCCTGCCGTTTCCTCAAGTCTGCAAGATGGCCGCGGCGCTGTCGTCGGATCACGACGAAGCAGTCTGAGCGTCCCCGAGCCGGCGATCTGGGGCATCCGCTGGCCCGCGGCTGTTAGCGCGACGATGGGCCACATGCTCGTCGTGATGAGCGGTCTTCCGGGGACGGGCAAGAGCGCTATCGCCGATGCGCTTGGCTACGAGCTCGGCGCACCCGTTCTCTCCGTCGATTCCATCGAGACGGCGATCTGGCGTTGCGGCATCGCGCCGTCGTTCGAGACAGGCGTCGCCGCGTACGAGGTCGCAGCCGCGCTGGCTGAGCACCAGCTCTCGCTCGGCCTCACCGCCATCACCGACTCCGTCAGCTCTATCGAGGTGGCCCGTGACATGTGGCGTCGGGCCGCCAGTCGAGCGGGTGCCGGGCTACGGATCATCGAGGTGATCTGCAGCGACGGACGCGTCCATCGTCAGCGGTTGGCCAGTCGTCGACGGGACATCGAGGGGTTCCCGGAGCCGTCGTGGGGCGAGGTCCAGCAGCGCCGCGCGGAATGGGAAGCGTGGACCGAGGATCGGCTGGTGATCGACACCGTGCGAACCATCGACGAGAACCTGGCAGACGCCCTGAGCTTCCTCAGCCGCTGAGCACGCCACCACATCCCGTCCTTCGGGGTAGTGCGCTTGGCCGGTGGCCCATCCAGTACGACCGGCGCCGGCACGCCGCTATCGGCCAAGCTGTGGGCCGTGATGGGGCCCACGGTTCAGGTCCGTGACGTCGCCGAGGTCGATCGGCCATGGGCGCGCGACCTCGTCGCTTCCATGTGGGGATTGCCGGTGGTCACGTCGGTCCGCGCCTACGAGGATCCTGAGCGGTTGGACGGCGTGATCGCCGAAGTCGACGGCGAGCCGGTTGGCGTCGTGACCTTTCACGTCGACGGGCCGGAGTGGGAGGTAGTGACGGTCAACGCCGTGAGGGCTGGAGTCGGAGCCGGTCGGGCGATGCTCGAAGGCCTGCGCCGCCGGGCGGAGGCCGTGGGAGCGTCACGGGTCTGGCTCATCACGACTGACACGAACGACGGGGCGACAGGGTTCTACGAGCACCTCGGCATGAGACGTGTGCGTCTCCATCGGCGCTTCATCGACGTGGTGCGAGCGGCCAAACCCGATGTCGATGAGGGCGCCTTCTGTGATGCCATCGAGTTCGAATGGCGCATCGGGCTCGGCTCGGGCGTCTGACCACCCACTCGACAGCCCTGCACCTCGAAAAGCCTCCGGCCCGTAGCCGACCCGCAAGCGCGGCTCCCTCAACCTCGCACGGAGGACCAGGATCTTGTACGGAAGGCTTCAGCACGCCAGGTCCCTCGGACACTCGCTGCCCTTCCTGGGGTAGTACCACCCATGCGCTGAAGGGCGCCACGGTACCGACGTTAGGTGTCGCTCGATGCGCACGGCCGCCATTCGTAACGGACGTCGGGTGCGCCCTCCTCGTTCTTGCCGTCCGTACCCCCGGTGACGACGAACCCGTGCCGCTCGTAAAACCGGCGTGCACGGGAGTTCGCCTCGAAGGTCCACAGCTTGAGTCCGGCCGGGCGTTGCCTCTTCGCGACAGCGATGAGACTCGAGCCGTGACCCTTGCCGAAGTGATCCGGGTCGACGTAGAGCTGATCGATCCATCCGCCGTCGAGTACGAGCAGCGCGGCGATGCCCCCGCGCTCGTCGGTGACCCACACGTCCTTCGTTGCGACGACGGCGTCGAAGTAGGAGCGAACCTCATCGTCCGTGTGAACGGGTTTGGGGATGGCAGGCACCGACGCTGCTCTCGATCGGAGCCAGACTTCAGCGATCGCACGAGCCTCCTCGAGATCAGGCCGCCTGGTTTCCACCCTCACATCGTGGTCCACAACCG
>JBOGHK010000216.1:0-2581 GCA_050744325.1 Acidimicrobiales bacterium | reverse complement strand
CGTTGGCGTGGGGGAGTTGGGAGATGTCGCGTTCGATGGCGTCGGCGGTCTGGTCGTGGAGGATGCGGTGCCAGAAGCCCCGGTACTTGCGGTCGGGGAGCAGCACGCTGACCTCGGTCTCGCCGTCGGCCAGGTCACGGGCGACGACTTGGACCGCCGCGCGGGTGAGCCGGCGGTCTGGGCAGTCGACCAGGTCGAGCGCGACGCGCGACAGCCCGAGCTCGGTCCATGCCATGCTCAGCTCCTGGGACTGGATCGGGTCGAGGACGAAGTGGACCGCCCGCAGCTCGTCGGGCGTCAGGGTGCGTGCGTACTGGACGGCTCTGGCGGCAGCGAGGTCGAGCTTGTCGATGAACACCAGCACGACGTGCCGTCGCAGGATCGGCGCGGTCGCCGCGGCCGGGACGTCTACCTCGAGCACATCGCGCTCGCCCTCGTACTGGCGATTCAGACGCAGCAGCACGACCACGAACACCGGCATGATCGGCAGGATCACCCAGGCGTCCTCGAATCGCGTGACGACCACAGCAGTCACGATCAGCCCGGAGAGCATCGCGCCGACGCCGTTGGCGACGATCCCCCGTCTCCAGCCCGCTCGCCGCTTGCGCCAGTGGTGCATGGTCATTCCGGCCTGCGAGAGGGTGAAGCCGGTGAACACCGAGGTCGCGTAGAGAGGGATCAGCCGGGTGACCGCCGCCCCAGTGACGATCACCAACAGGGCCGCCGTCCCCGCGAGAGCGATGATGCCGTTGGAGAAGACCAGCCGGTGCCCGCGTTTGGTGAGCTGGCGGGGAAGGAAGCTGTCGCTGGCCTGGAGGCTGGCGAGGCGTGGGAAGTCCGCGAAGCCGGTGTTGGCTGCCAGCACCAGGATCAGCATGGTGGCCACGTTCAGGACGCCCGGCATCACGTCGCCGAGCGCTCCCGACCCGAAGACGGCCTCGCCGATCTGGGAGAGCACGGTCGGTGTCCCGTCCTCCTGGGGGAGCACCTTGATCTTCGAGGCGAGCAGTGACAGGCCCAGGAACATGACAGCCAGCCCGCTACCCATGATCACCAGGGTTTGGCGGGCGTTGCGCCACTCGGGCCGCCGGAAGGCTGGGACGCCGTTCGAGATGGCCTCGACCCCGGTTACCGCGGACCCTCCAGAGGCGAAGGCCCGGGTGAGGGTGAAGATCGACGCCGCCATGAGCAGGCCGGTGCTCTCGTCGCCCAGGTGGACCGAGCCATCGACCTCCTGGCCGAAGACGGGCAGGTCGCCGAACACGTATCGCACGAGCCCGTAGCCGAGCATCGCCACCATGGTCAGCATGAAGAAGAAGGTCGGTGCGGCGAACACCCTCCCGGATTCGCGGACGCCGCGCAGGTTGCCGTACGCGATGAGCGCGATGAAAGCGAGCGACATCGGTACCCGATACGGCGCCAGCGCCGAGACCGACGAACTGAGCGCGGCGCTACCCGCCGCGACCGAGACTGCCACAGTCAGGATGTAGCCGATGAGCAGGGCGGCACCGGCGACCTGGGCGGGGACGATGCCGAAGTTGTCGCGGGTCACCAGGTAGGCACCGCCGGCCGAGGGGTACTCCTTGATGGTCTCGCGGTAGGAGATGATCAGCAGCCCCAGGACCACCAGCATCGCGAAGGTGAGGGGCACCACCAGCGAGAACGCGGCGAGGCCGAACCACGGCACGAGGACGTGGAGGATCTCCTCGGTGGCGTATGCCGAGGACGACAGGTTGTCCGAGGCGAACACCGCGAGAGCGGTCGGCTTGCCCAGCCGCTCGTGCTCCAGCTGTTCGGTGTCGAGCGGCCTGCCGAGCAGCCGACGCTTGATTCGGTAGCCGAGGCCGTCCGGTGGTAGGGCGAGCTCGCCGTCAGTCCGGAGGGCGGCCGGCGGGTCGTAGGACGGTGCCGCTGGTGGGGAGGGTTCCGTCGACGATGTCACCACGATGAGTGACGCTACGAACGGCCATGTAAAGAACCCGTGAAGACGGTTCGCCCGCTCGTAAGGAACGCGCGAATTCCGTCGAGATGTGGTCTCTAGCTGCTCGAAAGCAGGGTGTAGACCGGGTTGAAGATCGCTAGGCGGCCCTTGTAGATCGACACCGTCCCCCGGGCGCGCAACCGAGAGCCGCAGTCGACACCACCGATCTGATGCCGACCTGTGAACACCACCGACATGGTGCCGCTGCTGTCCTCGATCACGCATTCGAGGCTGTCGCTGCCGCGCGCCGGTTGCACCCGCAACGTGGTGACGCGACCTTCGACCGTGACGCGCTGCCGCCACTTCACCTCGGCGATCCGCGTCACGTCCGAAGTGCTCGGCACCGTCGCCGGCGTCGCCGGCCCTTCCCTGCTTTCACGCACGCGGCCCCGCCGAACCGACGCTGGCTCGGGGTGCGGGAGTGCCGCGGAGCTGCGATCACCCTCGGCGTGCACGAGGCCTTCGTCCGGTTCGCCGTGAGGCCCGATGTGGAACGGGACGGTCGTGACGTTGGCGTGGGGGAGTTGGGAGATGTCGCGTTCGATGGCGTCGGCGGTCTGGTCGTGGAGGATGCGGTGCCAGAAGCCCCGGTACTTGCGG
>JBOGHK010000215.1:0-7891 GCA_050744325.1 Acidimicrobiales bacterium | reverse complement strand
GTGAGCGATGTGGTCGGACCACGCGGCGCCGATGCGGTCGGCGGGCGCGTCCCGGACGATGAGGCGACAGAGCGTGCGGGCCAGGTGCCGCGGCGGACTGCCCACCAGGGGCGTTGGGGCCTCGGCGACCGGGTCGAGGTCATAGCCGCGCGTCGGTTGCTCGAGCCCCTCCTCGTCGTAGAGCCAAATACCGTCGCCGACGCGGCCGCGGGTCGAGCTCCAGGGTTCGCCGTCGTCCTGCACGCTGGATGTCTCGCCTGGGAGCGACATCCCGTCCGGCGAGCCGCCGCGGCGAGGGCGGCCCGGCACCGTGGCATCCCAGGTGTGCCGGCGCCAGCCGAAGGCGTCGAGCTCGATGCGGTCGTCGCCGACCAGCACCTCGCCGACCACGCGACAGGGCAGCGCGTAGCCGCCGACGATCGGGACGACCAGGCCCTCGGTCTCCCAGCCGAGGTCGAGGCCGAACGGCGTACGCTCACCCAGCAGCGGGACCGCGAGCGCCTCGGCGGCGTCGTCCAGCC
Source organism: Acidimicrobiales bacterium (assembly GCA_050744325.1). Taxonomy (GTDB): domain Bacteria; phylum Actinomycetota; class Acidimicrobiia; order Acidimicrobiales; family VFJN01; genus DASXTK01. The sequence goes on along the minus strand of JBOGHK010000215.1, from coordinate 7,370 downwards.
GCAGGGCGAAGGCTTCGCATCCCACGCTGACGTGGTCGAGCGGTTCCTCGACGATGTGGTCGGCCCACAGCCCCTCGGTGCGGACCTCCAGGCCCGGCGACCGCGGCAGCGCGACGTCGTGGTCGACCACGGCCACCAGGTCACGGTGCTGGCCCACGAGCGCCGCGGCGTACCAGCAGACCGTTCGGTTGGGGAGCACGTCGAGGCGGACGTAGCCGCCGAGGGCGGCGTCGGGGGTGGCGAAGTCGTAGTCCCACGACTCGCACCACCAAGGATCGTCGCCGGGGAGGTGGCGCCGCTCGTCCACCCGGGTGGGTGCCGGCACCGGGGCGTCGGTCATCGGGCCCGCTCGCGGTACGACCGGACCTTGCTGCGGTTGCCGCAGCCCTCCATCGAGCACCAGCGACGGGAGGAGTTGCGGGACTCGTCGTAGAACACCCACTGGCAGTCGCCGGCGGGGCAGACCTTGAGTCGCGCCCACTCGTCGGGCGACAGCGCCGCGACCGCTGCCAGGACCCGAGCCAGGCCGGCACGGATCCCGTCGACTGCGGGGACCAGGGACGGCCGGCCTTCGGGCTGCAGGTCCACCCGCAACGGCAGCTCCCGGGACACGCGGTCGAGCTGCCCGTCGGCGGCTGTGCCACGCGGATGGGCTGACCGCCTCCCCGGGGGACCGGCGACCCCACCTGCGCTGGCTGTACCGGCCGACTCGACCGCCCCGGCACGACTCGACCGACCTGGCGGGTCTCCGTGCTGCAGCCGAGCACGCAGGACGGACCGCAGGTCGTGCGCCAGCGCGAGGTCCGGCGGACGCACGGGCGTCGCGGCGTCGTCCGTGCCGAGCAGGCCCGCCTCGGAGAGCCAACCGACCAGGTCCTCGGCCGACCCGATCCGGTCCTGGCCCTCGCGCGCCTCGTGGGTGTTCACGAACGACCTCACGGTCACAACCAGCGTGGCGTTGTCGCGATCGTCCTTCGTCATCACCGACCTCCCGGGAATAGCCCGCACGACACCGACGTTAACACCAGCAACCTCACTTCACTGGTTACAGATCCGAAGGGGAAACAATGGAAACCATCGCTCGCCAACTGGTCCAGGAGCGAGTCGAGGATCTTCGCCGGGACGCAGCGCAGCTGCGACTGGCTCGCCTGCTGCCACGTCGGCGCCGCCGCAAGCGGTAGCGCCGGCAACGGCCGCTACCGTTCCCGCGGTGCGGTACCTCAGCCCGGAGTGGTTCGGTGCGGCCCAGAGGGCCGTCGAGACCGACCAGCAACTGCATGACCTGACCGCACAGCTCGAGTTCACCGTCGAACAGACCGTCACCGAAGGGCCGGACGACACCGGCCCTTCGTCGCGCCCGGTCCAGTGGCATCTGGTCTTCGACCACGGATCCGTACGGCTCGCGGTCGGCCCCGCCGAACGGGCGGACTTGCGGTTCCGAGCGCCGTATCCCGTGGCCGCCGCGATCGCCTGCGGCGAGCTCGGCGCCGCCATCGCGTTCGTCCAGGGCGACCTGACCGTCGGCGGCGACCTGCGCCTGCTGACCGCTCACCAGCGGGTGCTCGCCGCGGTGGGCGACGTGCTGTCGGAGACCAGGAACGACGATGCCTGAGATGCCCGAGGTCCAGGCGCACGCCGAGCGGCTGACCGAGACGTTCGCCGGTGCAGCCCTCCAGCGGTTCACGCCCATGACCTTCACCGCGCTGAAGACCGCCAGCCCCGCACCCGAGGTGGCGAAGGGCCAGCCCCTGCTCGAGGTCGGCCGTCGCGGCAAGCACTTGCTGTTGCACTTCGCGCCGGCGACGTTCGTCGTCCACCTGATGCAGGGCGGGCGGCTGAAGGTCGACCAGAAGCAGGCGGCGAAGCCCCGGGGCGGACAGGCCCGCTGGCGCTTCGAGGACGGCCGCGCGCTGCTGCTCACCGAAGCCGGCACCGAACGCCGGGCGGGCGTCTGGGTCGTGTCCGGCGACCCCTCGGCCCAGGAGCCACTCGACCACCTCGGGCCGGAAGCCGACCAGATCGACAGACCGACACTGGCCACGCTGCTCGCCGAGCATCCGATGCGGTTGCACGGCTGGCTGCGCGACCAGCGGATCCTCGCCGGGCTGGGCCGTCGGTTGGCCAACGAGATCTGCCACCGGGCGAAGCTGTCGCCGTTCGCATCGACGGCCAAGCTCGACGAGCCTGCGGTCGACCGGCTCGGCACGGCGATCGGGGCCTGCATGGCCGAGTCGCTGAAGGTCGAACGGACACGGTCGGACATGTCGTCGTCCAAGGAGCGGCCCGGCGCCGTCCACCACCGTGAGGGCCAGGCCTGCCCGGTGTGCGGCGACACCGTGCGGGCCGTCGAGTACCGGTCCTACACCGTGAACTACTGCCCGACCTGCCAGACCGACGGCCGCATCCTGGCGGACAACACCACCAGCAAGTTCCTCAAGTGACCCGCTCGAACCTGCGGCAGAAACGGCCGGAATCCGGCGCTTTCTGCCGCAGTTTCGTCAGATGAGGCCCAGCTGCTGGACGGTGTCGCGCTCGGCGGCGAGCTCGGCCACCGAGGCGTCGATCCGCTCACGGCTGAACGCGTCCAGGTCGAGGCCTGGCACGACCTGGTACTCGCCGCCACGACAGGTGCACGGGAACGACGAGATCAGACCCTCGGCGACCCCGTAGCTGCCGTCGGACGGCACGGCCATCGACACCCAGTCGTCCTTCGGGGTGCCCAGTGCCCAGCTCCGCACGTGGCTGATCGCCGCATGGGCCGCCGACGCCGCCGACGACGAGCCCCGGGCCTTGATCACCGCCGCGCCCCGCTGCTGCACCGTCGCGATGAAGTCGGCTTCGAGCCACGCCTGATCCTCGCCGACCATCTCCCACGCTGGCTTGCCGGCGACCCGAGCGTGGAACACGTCGGGGTACTGGGTGGCCGAGTGGTTGCCCCAGATCGTCATGTGGCTGACCTCGGCGACCGGAACGTCGGCCTTGACCGCCACCTGCGCCAGCGCCCGGTTGTGGTCGAGACGGGTCATCGCGGTGAACCGGCTGGCGGCGATGTTCGGTGCGTTCCGCTGCGCGATGAGGGCGTTGGTGTTGGCGGGATTGCCCACCACCAGCACCCTCACGTCGTCAGCGGCGGCGGCGGACAGCGCCTGGCCCTGGACCGTGAAGATCCTGCCGTTGGCCTCCAGCAGGTCCGCCCGCTCCATGCCCTCCTTGCGGGGCATCGCGCCGACCAGCAGCGCGTAGTCCACGCCCTCGAAGGCCCGGGCCGGGTCGTCGGTGCCGACCACGCCGGCCAGGAGCGGGAAGGCGCAGTCGTCGAGCTCCATCCGGACGCCGTCCAGCACGCCCACCGCCTGGGGGATCTCCAGCAGGTGCAGCACGACCGGCTGGTCGTCGCCCAGCATCTGCCCACTCGCGATGCGGAACAGGAGGGCGTAGCCGATCTGCCCGGCAGCTCCGGTAACGGCGACGCGCACGGGATCCTTCATGCTGGCGGACGTTAAGAGGCCGCCTCCGCGGGTGCAACCGCCGGCCCGGAGGGGGGCGCCGCCGAGCTTCTGCCTCCCCCGCGTGGTCCCCTCCGCCCGGAAGGTGCGCGACCTTGCACGCCTGCGCCGCTACTGGCCCGCAGCGACCACGCGCTCGATGCGTGCGGCCGCGGTGTCGTGGCCTGCGGCTCGGCAAGACGCTGCCACCTGCGTCGCTACCTCGGACCGCCACGGCTCGGCCGCGATCACGTGCTCGACGCCTCCGACGACGGCGTCGAGCACGTCGACGGTCAGGTCGGACGGCGCAAGCCCGGCGACTGCGGCCAGCATCGCGTCGGCGACGTCGAGCTGCAGGCGCTCGACCCCGGACCGGAGGTCGTCGAGCGACGCCGTGTACGGCTCGTCGGCTACGGCAGGACCACGGAACCGCCGCCACGCCACGACCAGGTCGTCCATAGACCCCACCTGGTAGATCGCCTCGACCTCGGTCACGTCGAGGTAGGCGGTGACGACGATGCGGTCGCCGCGGGTCACCACGAATCGCGATGGCTCGCCCGGAGGGCGAGCCGGCTCCAAGCAACGGCGGACCTCCGCCAGCGCCGTGCGCAGCAGGCTCCGACCCCGGTCGGGGTCGCGCTCCGGCCAAACGGCCTCGATGACCTCGTCCCGGCTCCGGCCCGCGTCGCCTGCCAACGCCACGGCGACCAACACCTCCCGGGCCTTGCGGGACCGCCAGGCCCCGTCGTCCACAGGCCGGCCGTCGACCTCGATCACGATCGGCCCCAGCACCCCGATCCTCAGGCCCTGCTCGGAGACTGCGGCGTCCCTCTGCCGGGGGAGGTAGCGCCGGGCTGCCTCCTCGACCAGCGCATACCCGAGGCGACGCGTGGCCATGATCGCCCGGCGGTGGCGTGCAGCGGCACTCGTCGCGTCCTCCGCACCGTGCACCGCGCAGGCCTCCGCCACGAGGTCGGCATGGAGCCGGGCGCAGGTGTCCACGGCGCCGAGGCGGCGGCGGAGGACGTCCGCGACCGCTGCGGCCTCGTCCCAACGACCCGCCCGGGCCAGGCACCAGGCGTGGACCGGTGCCGCGACCAGCAGGTCGAACCCTCCGTGGACCGTCGCCGCCTGGTAGGCGCGACCCGCCGCAGCTGCGGCAGCGCTCTCGGCCCCCTCGGCGAGTGCATGGCGGGCCGTGGTGGCCTCCGCGGCACAAACCCAACCCGCCGCCCGCAGGTGCCGCACGACCGCGCCCGCCGCGGCCAGGTCGTCCCGCGCCAGCGCCACCTCGGCCTCCACCCACCGGGCCAGCGGCGACGGATCGGCCGGCAGGCTGGCGACGGTCGCTGCGGCACCGTCCAGGTCGCCCGCCCACAGCCGGGCCAGGCCGAGCCACCCGACCGCCGCGGCCGCCGCCTGCACCGCCGTGAAGCGCGGCGCCCGCAGAGCGGACTCCAGCAGCGTGCACGCCGACGCCAGCTGACCGCGGTGCACCAGGATCGCACCGACCGCGACCTGCGCCTCGACCCGCTCGCGGTCATGGCGCGCGGTAGCCAGCCGCTGCTCGGCCTCGGCGAGCGCAGTGTCCATCTCGACCGTGGCCCGGGCGGCGCTCAACGAGGGCGGCAACCGCCGCCGGACCTCGGGCCGCATCCGATAGAGCAGCGTCAGCGCCGCGTCCGGGGGCACCGCGGTGGCGTGGCGCGCGAGGAGGTCACCAGCGGCGGCATCGTCGTGTGCATCGAGCAGGATCTCGACGGCGCTCACCGGGTCGGTCGCGGCGACGACGGGGGCGACCCTGACCGCGAGCTGGCGCTGGTCCGGGCCAAGCCGGCGACGCAGGGGCTCTCGGGCCACGTCGAGCAGGCCCCAGCGATCGCCGACCGGCCGGAGCAGCGCAGTCTGGGTGGCGAGGCGGGCGAGCGCGGCGGGGTCGATGTCCAAGGCCTCCAGCTCGCCGGCCCCGATCGACGGGACCATCGACAGCACCCCGAGCACCTCGGACTGGTGGACGTCGAGGCCCGCGGCACAGCGGTCGAGGACGGTCTCCACCGCTGCGTCCAGCCCCTGTCGTCCACCCGCTGCCGCTTCGGCCAGCAGCGCCACCGCCGTCGCCCACCCGCCGCTGGCCGCCCACAGGTGGGACGCGGCACCGGGATCGTGGCCCAGCAGCGTCAGCAGGCCGGCCACCTCGCCTGTGGTGAAGGCGAGGTCGTTGCCGTCGACCAGCCGCCAGTCGCCCACACCGGCCCGGCCGACCAGCCCTGCAGGCCGTCCCGCGCTGCACACCACGATGCGGCAGTCCGGCGGGAGCAGGGCCAGCACCTCGGCGAGGACGGCGTCGCACTCCTCGGGCCGAGCGAGGTCGTAGTCGTCGACGACCAGCGTGGTCGGCTGCTCGCCGAGGATGTCGAGCAGCGCGGCGGCCCGCTCCAGGGGCCCGGCACCGGGCTCGCCCAACGGAGCTCCGAAGGCCGACGCGGCGAGGCGGACCAGGTCGGCACCCCCGGAGGCGCCAGGACTGAGGCGGCACCAGCCGCGGCGCGTCCCGGGACGGGCGTCGAGCGCCTGGGCGGCGGCGACGGTCTTACCTGATCCCGGCGGGGCCACGACCAGGCACGCGGGCTCCGGACCGTCCAGCAGCAGGCGGTGCAGCCGGGGCCGGTCGAGCGCCCGAGGCAGCCGGGGCGGCCGGCTGAGAACGTCGATCAGAGTCATTCCACCCCTGATTCTTCCGTCCTTCCACACGAACCTGTCCCCGAAGATGGGTACAGAGGCCCGTGGCCCGTGGCAAGTCCGGCGGGGACGACGTGCAGCCGCTCACCGCTACCACCCTCGTAAGCTCGGGAACGTGGCGGGAGCGACACACCTTCTCGGCCAATCGATGGGGCGCTACCTCATCCAGTCGGTCATCGGCTCGGGAGGTTTCGCCACCGTCTACCGCGCCGTCGACACCACGCTGGAACGCCCGGTGGCGCTGAAGGTCGTCGACCCCACCGCCCACCGCAGCCCCACCATCGGCCGCCGCTTCGTGCTCGAGGGCCGGGCGGTCGCCAGCCTGAACCACCCGGCCATCGTCCCGGTCTACGACGCCGGCGAGAGCGACGGCGTGCTGTGGCTGGCCATGCGGCTGATCGAGGGCAGTTCGCTCGACCACGCCCTCGCGTCCGGCCGGCGCTTCGTCGCCGAGGAGACGATGGCGCTGATCGACCGCATCGGCGCCGCCCTCGACAACGCGCACGTGAACGGCATCGTGCACCGTGACGTCAAGCCGTCGAACATCCTGCTCGAGGACAACGACGCCAGCCGCGCGTGGCTGGCCGACTTCGGCATCGCGGCGACCGCCCGCACCGCCGGCCTCTACACCACGGGGGCGCTGGGCACGGCGGCCTACATGGCGCCGGAGCAGTCACGGCCGAGCGAGGTCGGCCCGCCCGCCGACGTGTACTCGCTGGCCTGCGTCGCCTACGAGATGCTGATCGGCCAACGCCCGTTCCCCGGCGACGACTACGTGGCGCTGCTGCTGGCCCACGCCACGGCACCTGTGCCCCCGACCGGCCAGGGCCCGTTGGACCAGCTCATGGCCCGGGCGCTGGCCAAGCTGCCCTCCAGCCGGCCCGCCACGGGCACGGAGTTGGCGCGCGAGCTGCGGTCGGCGGTCGCCACCGCGCCGTCCGCCCTCCCGCCCCAGAGCCCGGTCCCGCTGCGGATCGCTGCAGCCGGCTCGGTGCCCACCGTGGTCGATCACCTGCCGGGCGATGGCGCCGACCAACGGCCACAGCGTTCACCCGACGCCCCCGCCACGATGGTCTACCCGGCGGCACCTGGCGCACGCACCGGGCCGCTCGGGCCGCTTGCGCCGGGACCCCATGCCGGTCCGGG
>JBOGHK010000214.1:0-7979 GCA_050744325.1 Acidimicrobiales bacterium | reverse complement strand
TCACCTGCGAAGTGCCCTTCTGGTCGTGACCTGCTCTTTTGGACGAGCGCAGTTTCCCGCACCAGAAGGGCGTTTTCGCGCACCCCACCCCAACCAGCGACCGGGCTAGCGAAAGACCTGGGCTAGTCGACCATCCCCTATCGCCGGGATGGTGACGATCTCGACTTGCACCTTCATTCGTCGCGGACGCGGCGCGGCGCTGCCTGTCGGTAGGCGGAGTCGATGAGCTCGGTGAGTTCCTTCCAGTCGACGTCCCCGTCCATGCGGATGGCGAGCCATCCTCGGTCGCCGTGGTGGGGCGAGGCGACGAATCTGTTGTCCTGTCGAAGGGCTTCGTGCTCGGCTGGGTCGGTGAGGAAATGCAGCGACCGCCCGACCCCGCCCACCGGGGTCGAGGGGGTGATCCAGCGCCGTTGAAGATGGCGAAGCGCCGTCGTCCAGTACGAAAGAGCGAACGGTCCTGGAGTTCGGCCTCGTCGACACCAGGTAGACGCAGGCAGATACAGCGGATCCGCTCCAATGCTTCTAGATCGTCGGCGTCGAGAGCCATGCCCGTGATCATGCCGCGACGCTGTCAACCCGGTTGTCACAAACGCCGGTCAACGAGCCCGGTGTTCTCGTGGAGGAGTAGTCAGGTGCGAGGACTAGTCAGGTGCAGGGTGTGCCATGGCCGTTTGAGCGCGTCGTTATCGTTCGCCACGGGGAGACGGAGTGGAATCGGCTTGGCCGTCGCCAAGGTCAGCTCGACTCGCCGTTGACCTCCGAGGGCGAGCGGCACGCAAGAGCTGTCGACTCGTTGGTCGCGTCGACAGCGGTCGACTCGATCTTCAGCAGCCCTCTTGGGAGGGCTCACCGGAGTGCGCTGATCATCGCGGCCAAGGTCGGCCGGTCGGTGCGTGTGCTCGAGGCTCTCGCCGAGGTGCACCACGGCGCCTTTGCGGGGCTCACCAACCAGCAGATCGAGGCGAGACACCCAGGCGAGATGGTGCGGCGGGAGACGAAGAAGTACACGTGGCGCTTCCCTGACGGCGAGAGCTACGCGGACGCGGACATCCGTGCGTGCACCGCCTTGGACCACGTTGTGCGAGCGGGCGCGGTGTCGCCGTTGCTCGTCACGCACGAGATGATCGGGCGAACGTTGCTGCGGGCCTTGCTCGGCTTGCAGCCGGATCAAGCCCTGTCGTGGTCGCTGCCGCATGGCGTGGTTGCAGAGGTGTCGCCGGCGGATGGCACGGTCACGGAGACGAGGACTGCCTGGTCGTCGCCGCGCTGCCCGTGACCGCCGGCTGGGTGCCGCCGGTCCGTGCCATGCCGATGGCGGGCCGGCTAATTCCAGGCACCCATGCCCGTCGTGATGGTGGACTGCGTGACGTGAGCGACGAGCTGACGATCGTGTCGGTGAACGTGAGCAGGCCCAAGGTGCTGCTGCGGTGGCCGGGTGGCGACGTCGTCAGCGCGATCGACAAGCAGCCTGCCGACGTCGAGCATCTCGATCTCACGCAGGTCAACCTCGATGGCGACGAGCAGGCGGACACGCGGCCGACGCCAGGTGGCGGCCAGGTCCATGGCGGTCCACACGCTGCGGTCTACGCGTTTCCGTCGGAGCACTTTCCGCGGATCTCCGAGCTCGTCGGCGGCGTTGTGGGTCCGGGCTTCATGGGTGAGAACGTGACGACTCGCGGCGTCGACGAGGACGATGCCTGCATCGGCGACCTGTGGCGTTTGGGGCGATGCGCTGCTCCAGATCAGCGCCCCGCGCGGGCCCTGCTACAAGCTCGGCATCCTCATGGGCAAGCAGGCGCTCCGCACCGCCGTGCGCGAAGAGACGCTCGTTGGTTGGTACCTGCGAGTCCTTGCTCCCGGACGCGTGCCCGCGACGGGCCGCATCGTCGTCGAGGAGCGGCATCCCGCGAAGGTCTCCGTCGCGGAGGTCCAGCGAGCCATCAACGACCGCCACACCGCGTACCCCCACCTGTCCGAGCTCGCTCCGCTCACGCCCTCGGTCGCTCGGGTCCTGCGCGTGCGCGACCGCGACATCCTCGGCGGCGTACCCGAACGCGACTGAAGTGAAGAACGCCGTCCCCTACCGCCGGGTCGTAGGCACTGTCGCTGAGAGTCCGAGCGGCTAGAGCTGATGCCGCTCGACGAGATCGGCGCCGGCCCCTCGATCGGCAGCGTTGCGGACAGCTATGACGCACTGTCCGAGACCACCCGCAGGCTCTACAACGCGGAGTGCGTCTGTGGGCCCGGCACCGCAGGCTGCGACGACGTCGACCAGCTCAACTCGATGTCTCAGGCGACCTCGGCGATCGCGGACTCGATGACATCGGTGACGGCTTGTGGCCGGGAGATCATGATCACGTGTGAGCCCTCGAGCTCGGTGATGGTGGCCCCGGCGCGCTCGGCGTAGAAGCGCACGATGTCGGTGCCGATCGCCTTGTCACCGGTCGGGACGACCGCCCATGACGGCAAGGACTTCCACGCGGCCGGACCGGACGGCTCACCGAACGCGAGCTCTGAGATCGGCCGCTGGGTCGCCGCGATCAGCGCGATCTGCTCGTCGGACAGGTCACCCGCGAACGCCTCGCGAGTCTTCGGCGGGTCGATCGAGAACTCCGTCGCCGTGCCGTCCGCCGTCGGGTACTGGTGCGGGACCAGTGCCGAGAACAGCACACTGTCCCTCGACCCTTGATCGACCTCCAGCAGCGTCTCGCCCTCTTCCGGTGCGAACGCCGCGACGTAGACCAACCCGACGACATTGCTCAGCCCGGTCGCCGCGTTCGTGATCACGGCTCCGCCGTAGGAGTGCCCGACCGCGAGGACCCGACCGGGGACCTGCTCGAGCGCGCTCCTCACGTACGCGCTGTCGATCGAGATGCCGCGCAACGGGTTCGGAATGGTCGTCAACGGCAGGTTGTGGTTCTCGAGGCGCTCGATCACGCCGTTCCAGCTCGAGCTGTCAGCGAACGCGCCGTGCACGAGCGCGACCGTCAAGGGCTGATCCGTGGCTGCAGGCTCAGGCATGGTCGTCCATTCCCTCCTGTCATCCGAAGGTAAACATGAGCGCCTCGATCTGCGCCAGGGGCCTCGTCGCCCGACCTGCTCTCGAACACACGTTGTCGGTGGGGTGCCCTACGCATCGAGCAACTGGGCCTACCCCACCCGCCCCCGAACGCCGGCTGAGTGGCGCGCTTCGGCAGCCCACGCTCCAGCTCCTGCTGCCTGTCGCGAGCGAGACGCATCGCCGGTCTTGGGGTGGTCATGTTGGGATGCGGTAGCGGAGGTGTATGACGCCGTTGTCGAATCGGTGCTCGTCGAGGAGCACGAGGTCGGTGCGGATGCCCGCTGGCAGGGCCGGCTTGCCGCCGCCGAGGATCATGGGCCAGACCAACAGCTGGCATTCGTCGACCAGGCCGGCTTCGAAGGCCTGGGCGGCCAGGTTCGCCCCGCCGATGGTGAGGTCGCTGGTGGCTGCGGCCTTCAGTTCCTGGACGACGTCGGGGTCGAAGTCGCGTTCGAGGCGGGTGGTGGCCGTCGACACGGCGGTCAGGGTCCTGGAGTAGACGACCTTGTCCGCTGCCTGCCAGGCGCTCGCGAAGTCGGCCGTGAGGTCGGACTGCTCGGCGAGGGCAGGGTTGGTCTCCCAGTAGGCCATCGTCTCGTAGAGCCGCCGCCCGTAGAGGAACGTGCCGAAGTTTCTCAGCAGGGCGGGCATGGCTGCGAACACGTCGTCGTCGGGCGGAGCCCAGTCGAAGGCGCCGTGTTCGTCCTCGATGTAGCCGTCGAGGGATGCGTTGGTGACATAGACGAGGCTGGCCACGGCACTACACCTCGACGTCGGCCGCGAGGGCCTGGACGTGGAGCAAGCTGGCGTCGAGCTTCTCGAACGCCTCGAGCCAGCCCTGATCGCTCGGCCCGGCCAGGTCGGCGGGAAGCCATTGGCGGATCTCGAGCCGCGTCCGTCCGTCGGGCTCGTCGTGGAACTCGATCCGGAACCTCGTCTCGAACGGCTCCAAGCCGTCCTGCAGCCGGCCGGAGACGTGCATGACGCCTTCGAGGAGGTCGCCGTCGGCAACGTCGGTCAGGTCGATGTAGACGTGGACGCGGAGGTCGGGCTCGGCGGCGGCGACCTCCGTCCACCGTTGGAAGCCACCGGGGCGCACGTCGAACTCGATCTCGTCCCGTGGCAGGAAGTTGCCGCTCGGGCCCCACCACGTTGCGAGGTGGTCCGGATCGGTGAAGGCCCGGAAGACCAGGGCTCGGGGCGCGTCGAACACGCGTGAGGCGGCGAGCTGGGGTGGTTCGGTGTCCATCAAGGCTCCTTGCTGTCGGTGCGCTCGGCGGCCTGGACCGCCTCGAGGTGGGCGTCGAGGCGGTCGAGGGACGAGTCCCAGAAGCGCCTGAAGCGATCGATCCAGTCGGCTGCCTCGCGCAGCGGGGCGGTCTCCAGGTGGCTCGCACGCCACTTGCCCGATCGCGTTCGCGAGATGAGAGCGGCGTGCTCGAGCACCTTGAGGTGGCGCGAGACAGCCGGCATCGACATCGGGAGCGGAGAGCTGAGCTCGGTGACCGTCGCGTCGCGCTCCGCCAGCGCCTCCAGGATCGCCCGCCGGGTCGGGTCGGCGAGCGCCGAGAACACCGTGCTCAGTTGGTCGGTCCCTGCCACCACACCCCCTCGCTTAACGACCTCGTTAAACGTATGGGACGCCCGCCCGAGGGTCAAGCGTGGACAGCGCTGGCGAACGCACCGACGAGTCACCGGTGAGCCCGAACAACGGACCCGACGGTGCCCCACAACACCGGGTCGCAGCCACCGTCGCTGAGAGTCCGCGCGGCGAGCGCTGCCTCCTGCAAGCAGCCGGAGCCCCCGACCCGAACGACGGATCCCCCGCACGCCCTGCGACCGACGGTGTTGAGACTCCCGAACGGCGCGCAAGTCGCGACCGAATCACGGGTTGAGACCCGGAGCATTCGGTCGCGTCGGATCCGCACGCCGCACCGTCGTTCTGTACGGCGAACACGCCAGCCTCGTCGCTCTGTACCGTCCCCGGTCGTGGCCACCCTCGATCGGTTCCGCAAGAAGCCCGAGATGGAGCTGACTGCCGAGCTCGTGCGAGAGCTGCTGCGGGACCAGCACCCCGACCTGGCTGACCGTCCTCTCACGCTTGGCGCACGCGGCTGGGACAACCGGTTCTGGCGACTCGGCGACGACCTCGCCGTCCGACCAGCGCGGTCTTGCCGATTTCTGCCGGACCCTCGACGACGCGGCACAGGCGGTCCTGCGCTCGCCCCCACGCCTCGTTCAGCTGGCCCAGCTCGAGCTCCCGCCCGACGAACGAGGTTCCCTCGCTGCTGTGGATCACGTCGCCCGACCCGAGCCCCCGATCGATCGCGTAGCCCGCGTCGCTACGCAACGTCTCCAAGGCTCTACACATGCGCCACCTCGAAGAGGCGAGGTAGGTAGACCTTCATGGCACGTCTGCTGACGCCGGCCGTGCGGCCGACGCTCGGGCCCCGCAGGGTCCACGACTGGGAGGACAGCCGCCACGCCACCTGGCTCGAGCTGTTCTACGACCTGGTGTTCGTGGTGGTGGTCGCCCGGTTGGCGACGCTGCTCCACGACGACCACGACGTGGGCGGCGTGCTCACGTTCGTCGGGCTGCTCGTGCCGGTGTGGTGGGCGTGGATCAGCTTCTCGTACTACGCCGACCTTTTCGACGAGGACCGCACGCTCGATCGCCTGGTCCAGCTGAGCGCGATGCTCGGCGCGGCGGTTGTGGCGGTGTCGCTGTCAGACGGCGTGGGCGACGACTCGGTGCTCTACGCGGGGTCGTTCGCAGCGATGTTCGGGCTCCTGACCCTGCTCTACGTCCATGCGGTGCGGACGGCGCCGGCGGCTAGGGAGCTGTGCCGGTGGTACGTCGCCGGATCCGCGGTGGGGGCGGCGCTGTGGCTCGGGTCCCTCGCCGTGCCCGCGCCCGGGCGGTACTGGATGTGGGCTGCGGCGGTCGTGGCGAACGCGCTGCTGTCGGGTCCGATCGCCTACGCCCGGGTGGCGTCACCGCCGTACCAGACGTCGCACATGCCCGAGCGGTTCGGCCTCTTCACCCTGGTGGTGCTGGGCGAGTCGGTGCTCGGGGCCATCAACGGGGTCGAGGCGACCCACTGGCGGCCGGCGTCGGTGGTGACCGCGGTGGCGGGGTTCGTGATCGCGGCGTCGATCTGGTGGGTCTACTTCGGGGCCTTCGACGAGGCCGCCATCGACCGGGCGATGGCCCAGGGCCGCTACGCCCAGCTGCGCGCCTTCCTCTACGGCTACGGGCACATCGCGGTCTACGCCGCGGTGGCGGCGACGGGCGTCGGCGTCCAGCTCTCGATCGAGGCGGCGGACGGTGCCGAACCCGTCGGCCTGCTCGCCGTGGCGTTGACCGGCGTGATGCTCGGGCTCACGCTGATGGCGAGCGGCATCGGCTCGCAGGGCCCCCGCCGCATCGTGGTCGCCAAGGCCGCCACGACCGCCGTCGGGATCCTGGCCGTGGTGCTGCTCGACAACGTCGCCATGGCGGTCACCGTCACCGCCGTGGCCTGGGCGGTCCTCGCCGCCGTCAAGACCTCCGTCAGCCGGGCCATGGCCCAGGGAGCGGCTCCGGCGTAGGGGGCCTCAGGCCGTGCCGGTGCCGATGCCGTGCAGGACGAAGTCCCACAGCTCGTCGGCGTCGGGGCCGTTGTCGGTGATCGGGGTGCCGCTGATGGTGGCGGCGAAGGCGTTGAACATGACCGCCTGGAGCAGCGTGCCCGCAATGCGGCTGCTGCGGAGGTCGAGGCGCACGACCATCTCGATCGAGGGGCACCGAATCGGCGTTACGCGCTCTGTGGGTGGGCACCGATCGGTGTCACAGAACGCTCGGTTCGTCGACCCGGTCGAGGTGCCACCAAACGCCGGCACGGTGTCAATCGCCGCTGCCTGCCCCTGGGCGGGTCCTGCTGGGCATGGCACGCTTGCACGATGCGGTCGCTCGCCGGGGAGGTCGTCGTCGTCACAGGTGGTGGACGCGGGATCGGGCGCATCATGGCGGAGGCTCTCGCCGTGGAGGGCGCGGCAGTGGCTGTGCTTGCCCGCAGCACGGCGGAGATCGAGGCGGTTGTGGCCGAGATCGAGGACCGGGGTGGCACGGCACTGGCTCTGCGGTGCGACGTGACCGATTCGACCCGAGTCGCCCAAGCCGTCGAAGCCGTGGACAGACATTTCGGTGAGATCACGCTGGCGGTCAACAACGCGGGCACGTGTCGCGCCGTCGGCCCCCTCGCCGAGATCGACCCGGACTCTTGGTGGCGCGAGGTAGAGACCCACGTCCGGGGCGCAGCCGTCGTATCGCACTTCGCGCTTCGTTCGATGATCCCGCGCCGTGAGGGACGGATAGTGAACATCTACGGCGATCTGGGCGATCGCGCCGGGCGGTACTGCTCGGCCTACGCGGTGGCCAAGGCGTCGTTGCTCCGGCTCACCGAGCAGGCGGCCCACGAATGCCGCGATGCCGGGATCACCGTGCTCGCGCTGCATCCCGGCCTAGTTCACACCCCGATGATCGGCGAGCTGGCGACCGGCGACGCCCATCGCTGGCTCCCCCGCTTCGCGACCATCCCACCGGAGCGATTCTTACCGCCGGACCGACTCGCCGATGCCATCGTCGCCATTGCCGCCGGCGCCGCCGATGCCCTGACCGGAAGGCTGGTCTTCGCTTCGGAGGACATCCCAAGGCTGGCAACACGCGCTGACGGTGTCGCGGCACGAGACGAACGGGTATTGCGGACGACCGGAACCTGAACGTCCCCGAACGCCGGATGAGCGCCCTCGGGCGAGCCTTGCGCTGACGGCTCGAGGGCGGGCTGCGCGTGACGCGCGAGAGTCAGGCTGTGACTGCGATCGCTGATGCGCTTGAGCCCTTCGTCGACGCCGGCGAGGTCGCCGGGCTCGTGGC
>JBOGHK010000213.1:0-23502 GCA_050744325.1 Acidimicrobiales bacterium | reverse complement strand
CGTCCGTGCGGACGTCCAGCGCCCGGTGCCCGCCCTCCAGCAGCATCCGCAGGCAGCCGACGATGTACCGCACCCCGCATTCGGAGAAGTAGACGATGCTGCCGTTGACCACGATGTTGGTGTTCGGTCCGTAGAGGCAGAACAGGTTCGGGAACTGCGGGATCGTCACGCCGAGGTACGCCCGCGCCTCGCCGTCCCAGTGCTCGTGGAGGTCGAGGCCGCCCCGCCCGGTGACCGTCATCGGCGTCAGGAACCGCGACGCCTGGAACCCGGTGCCGTAGACGATCGCGTCGACCTCGTGCTCCTCGCCGTGGCCCGTGTCGTCGACGGTGACGATGCCGCGGGGCGTGATCTCCCAAATGGGCGTGGTGACCAGGCGCGTCGTTTCACGCTTCAGCGCCCCGGCCCACACCCCGTTGTCGCGGAGCATGCGCTTCGCCCCGGGTGGGTAGCCCGGCACGACATGGGGCAGCAGGTCGGGACGGTCGGCGAACTCGCCCTCGAGGCACTGGGCGAGGGTCTGGCGCAGGAACTCGTTGAGCGCGCTCACCGACTGCCCGGGCGCCGGTGGCTCCCATGACTCGTCGACGGTCACACCCGCCAGCACGCCGTCGCCCATCCGCCAGAAGATGCAGAAGCGGTTCCACTCGCTGTACGAGGGCACGTGGTCGTACAGCCAACGCAGGCCGGACTGCACGGCGTCGTGGTAATCGGGCGTCGGCGCGAACCATGGCGGCGTCCGCTGGAACACCAGCAGCTCGCCGACCTCGGGCGCGATCTCGGGGATGATCTGCACCGCGCTCGCCCCGGTGCCGATCACCGCCACCCGCTTGCCCCGCAGGTCGACGTCGTGGCGCCATCGGGCCGAATGGAAGGCCGGGCCCGCGAACGTGCCGACCCCGGGGATGTCGGGCAGCGACGGCCGGTTGAGCTGGCCGACGGCGCTGATCACCGCGTCGACGACGAGGGTCTCGTCGTGGCCGTCACCCGGGTCGGTCGGGCGGACCCGGAGCGTCCAGCGCAGGTCCTCGTCGGACCAGGCCGCCGACACGACCTCGGTCCGGAACCGGATGTGCTCGCGAACCCCGAACGCGTCGGTGCAGTCGCAGAGGTAGCGGTGCAGCACCGGCTGGGTGGAGTAGTGGAACGGCCAGTCGTGGCGCTGCGCGAACGAGTAGCTGGAGTTGTGGTTGGGGTTGTCGACCCGGCACCCGGGATAGCCGTTCTCGAACCACGTGCCACCCACGTCGTCGTTCTTCTCGAAGACTACGAACGGGATGCCCGCCTGCCGCAGCCGGTGAGCCGCCAGCAAACCCGACATGCCGGCGCCGACGATCGCCACCCGGACATCGGTGCCGGGCGCGACGTCGGTCAGCTGCCAACCCGGTGCCCGCCGGTCGGCACCGCGGTGCGCCAGCTCCTCCTCGACGAGCGGCAGGTAGGCATCCATGCCCGACCCGCCCACGGCGAACTCCATGATCCGCAGCACGTCCTGGTCCGCAGGCGGCGGCGCCGGTCGGCAGCCTCCAGCGCGGAACCGGGCGAGCGCGTCGAGGGCGAGCTCCCGGGCCTCGTCCTGCTGCGCCCGGGTCAGCCCGCCCTGGGGGAGCGCCGCGAACATCAGCGGGTCGGGCCGCAGGTGCTCGCGCAGCAGCGAGAGGTCGCCGGTCGCGTAGGCGAGGGCGGGCAGCAGTGGCGGGATCTCGGCCTCGGCCAGGATCGCCCGGATCTCGTCGTCGGACTCGGTGATCGGCTCGATCGTCCCGATGACGGCGCTGGAAGGGGACGTCGCCGTCGAGGTGTCAGCCATGCTCGGGCCCCGCCTCCGAGTCCACGCCCTTGGGTGCCCGCTGGTGCATGAAGCCGAACATGTAGCCGGCGACGCGCCGTATCTGGATCTCTTCGGCGCCTTCGGTGATGCGGTAGCGGCGGTGGTGGCGGTAGATGTGCTCGAAGGGCATGTGCCGCGAGTAGCCCAGCCCGCCGTGGACTTGCATGGCCCGGTCGGCGGCCTCGCAGCACAACCGGTTGGCCCAGTAGTTGCACATCGAGACCCGCTCGGATTGGGAGAACGCGCCGTGGGTGTCCATCAGCCAGGCGGTCTTGTGGATCAGTGCCCGCAGCATCTCGCATTGGGTGTGCAGCTCGACCAGCGGGAACTGGATGGCCTGGTTGGTGGCGAGCGGCTTGCCGAACGGCTTGCGCTGCTTGGCGTAGGTGACTGACTGGTCGATGCAGTACTGGGCGGCGCCCAGGCTGGAGGCGGCCTGGCGGATGCGGTTCTCGTTGAAGAAGTGCTGCACCACCTGCAGGCCGCGCCCCTCGCCGCCGAAGATCGCGCCCTCGGGCACCCGTACGTCGGTCAGGCGGATGTGGGCGTGATCCGTGGGCATGTTGAAGGTCCAGAGGAACTCGACGATCTCGAAGCCGGGGCTGTCGGTGGGCACCAGGAACGCGGTGATGCCCTCGCCGTCACCCGCCTGGCCGCTGGTGCGGGCGAAGATCAGGTCGTACTGCGCGGCGTGCATGCCGGAGTTCCAGGTCTTCTCGCCGTTGATCACCCACTCGTCGCCGTCGCGGACCGCGTTGGTGTCCATGTGGGTGGCGTCCGAGCCGTGGGCGGGCTCGGTGATGCCGAAGGCGAAGCCGCGGCGAGCTTCGGCCAGGTCGTCGATCCAGGTGGCCTTCTGCTCGTCGGTGCCGTAGAGGATCATCAGCAGCAGCCCGACGTTGTTGCCGACGATCGAGTGCTCGTTCTGCAGGTCGTTGTGCAGGCCGAGGCCCTTGCGGGCCAGGTGCTCGCGGATCACGGCCATGCCCAGGTTGGTGCCGTCCTGGCCGCCGTACTCCGCGGGGAAGGGGTAGCGATAGTGGCCCGCGGTGTCGGCGCGGCGGCGGGCCTCCTGCAACAGGGCCATCCACTGCCCGTTGGGAAGGCCGCCGCGTTCCCAGTCGGTGCGCGCGTCCTCGCGGCGGTGGTCGAAGAAGCGGATGTTGTCGTCCCGGGATTCGAGGGGCTTGATCTCGCGGTCGATGAACTCGTCCAACGTGACGAGGTAGTCGGCGAGGTCCTTGGGGATGTCGAAGTCCACGGTGTGCCTTTCGCTATCGCCCGACGTAGTGGGGTGCGCGCTTGTCGAGGAACGACGCGACGCCCTCGCGGTGGTCCTCGGTCTGGAAAAGCTCGCCGAGGCTGGCGGTGACCCAGCGACCGAGGTCGTCCCAGTCGGGGTCCAGGGCGACGCGCAGCCCCTGCTTGAGCCGCTGCACGGCCAGTGGCGGGTTCGCGGCGATCTCGGCTGCCAGCGACAGAGCGATCGCCAGCAGCTCGTCGTGGGCGACGACCCGGGAAACCAAGCGCAGGTCCCTCGCCTCGGCTGCATCGATCATCCGGCCGGTGAACAGCAGCTCGGCGGCCTGCTCGCGCCCGACCAGCTGGGCCAGGCGACCGATGCCGGCGACGTCGCAGCACAGGCCCCGCTTGACGAACAGCTCACCGAAGCGCGCTCGCTCCGAGGCGACCCGGATGTCGGCCATGAGCGCCAGTTCCATACCCCAGCCCACTGCGGCGCCGTTGACCGCGGCGACCATCGGGATGTCGGTGCCCAGCAGCGCACCGGCGGCCGGCGTGAGGCGCGGCTCGGACCGCAGGCCCGAGGCAAGCTGGTCACCGGCAGGCGCCATGACCTGCTTGACGTCGTCGCCGGAGCAGAACGCCGGGTCGGCACCGGTGATCACCAGGCAGCGGACGGCGGCGGTGCGCACCGCGTCGGTGAGCTCGCGGTAGGTGGTGTGGGTCAGTGCGTTGCGGGCCTCGGGGCGATTGAGCGTGATCACGCCCACGTGGCCGTCGACCTCGTAGATGAGCTCGCTGTAGGTCATCGCCGCTCCCCCTCCCCACGCTGGGCCTTCAACTAAACTTATCGTTCGTTCAGTGGAGTCTGCTAGCCCAGTGATCCGCATGGCTAATGTCGAGACGATGGACGTGGCCGAGGTGCCCAAACGGCAAGGGCGTCCAGGCAAGGCCGCGATCATGCGGGCCGCGATCGAGGTCATGGGCACCGACGGCTACGAAGGCGCGTCGATCCGCGACATCGCGGCCCGGGCCGGTGTGAGCGTCGCGGCGCTCTACTACCACTTCCCGTCCAAGCTCGACCTGCTGCGTGAGTTCCTCATCGAGGCCTACGACGTCACGTTCGCGCGGCTCGAGCGGAGGATGGAGGCCGCCGAGCAGACGCCTACGGCCCAGCTCGACGAGGTCGTGGGCACGTTGATCGCCTCGCACCTCCACGACGAGTGGGCCCAGCTCGCGTCGAACGTCGCCTATCGCGAGTACACCCGGCTCGACCCACCCGATCGGCGGGTGATCGACAAGAAGCGCCGCCGCATGCTGCAGTTGGTCGAGGACGTGATCGCCGACGGCGTCGCGAGTGGGGCCTTCACGGTCGCCGAGCCCCGCGAGGCGGCACGGGCGATCATCATCCTGGCCACGTCGCTCGTCGAGCCCTACCGCGAGATGCGGTGCTCGATGCACGAGGTGATCGCGCTCTACCAGGGGTTCGCCCGCGCGATCGCGGGCGTGTCGCCGACGGCCTGATAGTCGACCGCACACTTAACGATCGATTAGATATTGGCTACGCTCGGCCCATGCGCCTCGCCCTCAACCTCGGCTACTTCGGTTCGTCGCCGCCCTCGCACACGGTGCCGCTGGTCCAGCACGCCGAGTCGCTCGGCTACCACTCCGTCTGGAGCGCCGAGGCCTACGGCTCGGATGCCATCGTCCCGCTGACCTGGCTCGCCGCGCACACGACCCGCATCGGGGTCGGCACGGCGGTGATGCAGATGCCGGCCCGCACACCCGCGAGCACGGCGATGACCGCGGTGACCCTCGACGCGCTGTCCGGCGGACGGTTCCTGCTGGGCCTGGGTCTGTCCGGGCCGCAGGTGGTCGAGGGCTGGCACGGCCAGCCATACGGCAAGCCGCTGGTCAAGACGCGGGAGTACGTCTCGATCGTCCGCGAGATCCTGCGTCGTGAGAAGCCGCTCGAGCACCACGGCGCGCACTACGACATCCCCTACTCCGGGCCGAACGCCACCGGCCTCGGCAAGCCGCTCAAGCTGATCACCCACCCGTTGCGGGCGGACGTTCCCGTCTACC
Organism: Acidimicrobiales bacterium; assembly: GCA_050744325.1. Classification (GTDB taxonomy): domain Bacteria; phylum Actinomycetota; class Acidimicrobiia; order Acidimicrobiales; family VFJN01; genus DASXTK01. The sequence continues at coordinate 18,344 of JBOGHK010000213.1, read as the reverse complement.
TGGCGGCCATCGGTCCGAAGAACGTGGCGCTGACGGCCGAGATCGCCGACGGCTGGCTGCCGGTCTTCTTCTCGCCGGCGCGGTTCGACGAGACGTACGGCGAGACGTTCGCGGCCACCGACCTCGATCAGTTCGACATCGCGCCCTCGGTGTCGGTGGTGTTGGGCGACGACGCGCAGGCCTGCCGCGACCGCGTCAAGCCCGGCCTGGCCCTGTACATCGGCGGGATGGGCGCCAGAGGCCGCAACTTCTACAACGACCTGGCCTGTCGCTACGGCTACGAGTCCGCGGCCAAGACCATCCAGGACCTGTACCTCGACGGCCGCAAGGCCGAGGCTGTGGCGGCGGTGCCCGACGAGTTCGTCGACGAGGTGGCGCTGTGCGGGCCGAGGGAGCGCATCGCCGAGTTGCTCGACGGGTGGAAGGGGTCGCCGGTCACCACGCTGATCGTCGGGACCGCCCAGCCCGAGGCGTTGGAGACGATGGCGGAGCTGGTGCTGTGAGCGGCCCCGAGACGCTCGAGATCGAGCGGGCGGGCGGTGTCGTGACGGTGACGCTCAACCGGCCCGAAAAGCTCAACGCGATGAACGACGCGATGTTCGCCGAGCTCGGTCAGGTGTTCGCCGAGGTCGCCGACAACGACGACGACCGGGTCCTGGTGATCACCGGACGAGGCCGCGGGTTCTGCTCGGGCGCCGACCTGTCCGCGCGGGCCGAGGCCGCCCTCGCCGCGGCCGCCGGCGGTTCGGGTGCACCAGGCACGGGCACGGCGAGTGGCCCCGCCGGCCGCTCGGATGCGGCGGGTCCTCCTGGCGCCACCGTCACCGCCGCAGCTGGCGCCGGTGCAGCGAACGGGACGCGGCCGCGGCACAGCCTGGACCAGATGCGCTGGATCGGCGACGCCGCGCTGCGCCTGTACCGGCTGGCCAAGCCGACCATCGCCAAGGTCAACGGCGTGGCCGCGGGCGCCGGGTGCAACCTGGCGCTCGGCTGCGACCTGGTGGTGGCGTCCACCGAGGCGCGGTTCTCACAGATCTTCGCCCGGCGGGGCCTGTCGCTCGACTTCGGTGGCTCGTGGCTGCTGCCGCGGATCGTCGGCTTGCACAAGGCCAAGGAGCTGGCCCTGCTGGCCGACATCACCCCGGCCGAGGAGGCGCTCCGCATCGGGCTGGTCAACCGCGTGGTGCCGGCCGATCAGCTCGACGCCGTCGTGGACGACTGGGCGACCCGTCTCGCGGCTGGGCCTCCCTTGGCGCTGTCGATGACCAAGACCATGCTCGACAACTCGTTCGCCGTGTCCATGGATCAGGCACTCGAGGACGAGGCCCGCTGCCAGGCGGTCAACCTGGTCACCGAGGACGTCGCCGAGGCCGGCCTGGCGTTCCTGGAGAAGCGCACCCCCACGTTCCGCGGCCGCTGATCCTGTGGCGAGGCAATGACGATCGTGCCGCCGGGCCGGAGGCAATGGCTAACGGAAACCGTTCGCTATCGCCTCGGCCTGCCGACGGCATTCGCTATTGCCTCGGATCAGTGGCCTGCGGCTGCGCCGACGGGGCGGCCGTCGACGATCTGGTCGAGGTACTCGGCCAGGCCCGCGCCCTCGAGGTCGCCATGACGCCACCGGGTCATGCCCTCGGTGATGCGGGTCGTCAGCCCGCCACGCCGGTTCCGCAGCGGGATGTTCGACCACACCTCGCCGTCCACGTCGTAGCTGTGGGCGTCGGTGTGGATGGTCGTGTGCACGGCCGAGTGGTACCAGCGGTCGTCGAAGTCGGATGTCATCTCGACCGCGCGGATCGGTACCCAGTCCTCGCCGTGCCGCGCCCGGTCGTAGAGGAAGCCTCCGACCCGGCGCTTGCCCGTCTCGTCGCCCGACACGGTGGTGGCGAAGCCCAGGTCCGGCCCCAGATTGACGGTGAGCCACCGGTACCACCAGATGTTCTGCCAGTACCGCGGTCCCCAGCTGTGGTCCCGTAGACCGAGCCCGTCGGCGAGCTCGAAGGTCTCGTGGCCGATCTCCACTGTCCCTGTCACGGCCATGTGCTGCTCGAAGTGGCCCCGGGCGAAGGACTTCTCGGGGTCGATCTCGCGCAGCGTCTCGCCCTCCTCGGCCTCGGGCTCGCCGCCCCAAGGCTTGGCGATGCCGCGGTGGACCTGCTCGAGCTGGCAGTCGACGCGCTCGTTCTCGTCGAACGCCCGCCGTGGGTCCTCCATCTCGGAGGGGTCGTCGAGCACGACGACCGGGCCCTCGTAGGTGACCCGGTGCTCCTCGAACGGTCGGACGACCTCGAACCGCAGCCCGCCCGCATCATGTCGGTCGTTGTCGGTGATCCGGGGACGGGCGAACCAGAACGCCACCCGGCCGTCGGGCAGGTAGAGGCAGGTGGTCATCTCGGCATAGCCCTCGTTGGGGCGGTTGCCGAGGCGGACCCACCCGCCGAGCCCGCAGCCGCTGTCGCAGAAGTTGTAGTAGGCGCTCTCGTTGAAGTTCGTCGCCTCCTCCCGAGGGTGCATGTGGTCGTCCTCGGGCAGCAGCCGTATCCGCATCGGACGGCCCCCTTTCGCTCCGGCGGTTACCGCGGTCCCTGGCCGTCGTCGACCTTGGCGATCATGCCGGTGACGAACTCCGAGGACGGCGATACGAAGTAGAGCAGCGTGCTGTCGAGCTGGGCTGGGTCGCCGAGGCGCTGGCGCGGGAAGAGCTTGGTGAAGTCGCCGACCCTGGCGAGCATCCCGTCCATCATCTCGGAGGCGAACGCGCCGGGCGCGATCGCGTTGACGTTGATCCCGAACCGCGCCCACTCGACTGCGAGCGCCTCGGTCATCCGCTCGACCGCGGCCTTGGTGATCGAGTACAGCGCGGCCCCGCCGCCCGCATAGTGGTGGGCGCCCATCGACGACAGGTTGACCACCCGGCCCGGTGCCTTGCGCTCGATCAGCCGCCGCGCCACCTCGCAGGCCAGGAGGAACGGTCCCCGCAGGTTGGTGCCGATGACGTCGTCGACGAGCGCGGTCGACATCCTGGTGGCGTACTGGGCGTCGGGCATACCGGCGTTGTTGACCAGGAGCGAGACCGGCCCCAGCTCGGCCTCGATCCGGTCGACGGCCGGGGCGAACTGGTCGGCATCGGTGACGTCGAGCGGCAGCGGCAGGCACATCCCACCAGCCGCCCGGATCTCGTCGGCCAGCTCCTCCAGGCGCTTCACCCGGCGAGCGGTCGCGGCAACCTGTGCACCGCAGGTCGCGAGCACCGTGGCGAAGCGGCGGCCCAGGCCCGAACTGGCGCCGGTGACCAGCGCCACCTGGCCCGACAGGTCGGTCGAGAAGTTCGGCAGCGGGAAGCCTGGTGGCCCGGTGGTCACGAGGCGGGTCTCCCGGAGGCGACGTTGCCGAGCTCGTCGCGCAGCTGGCGCTTGAGGACCTTGCCCGACGCGTTGCGGGGCAGCTCCGCGTCGCGAATGTCGACCACCGACGGCACCTTGAACGCCGCCAGCCGCGAGGCCACGTGGGCGCGCACGGCATCGGCGTCGAGGTCGCTGCCCGGCCGTCGCTTCACCACCGCGGCGACCTCCTCGCCCAGCTTGGGGTGGGGGACACCGACGACCGCAGCGTCCGCCACGTCCGGATGCTCGAACAGTGCGGCCTCGACCTCGGCCGCGTACACGTTCTCGCCGCCGCGGATCACGACGTCCTTGAGGCGGTCGACCACGTGTGCGAAGCCGTCGTCGTCGAGGTAGCCCAGATCGCCCGTGTGGAACCAGCCGTCGGTGAACGCCGCGGCGGTGGCTTCGGCGTTGTTGTAGTAGCCGCGCACGATCGTGGGGCCGTTGATCCAGATCTCGCCCACTTCGCCGGGCGTGACATCGTCGCCGTCGCTGCCGACGAAACGGATGTCGACCACCGGGGCGAGCACCTTGCCCACGCTGTCGGGACGAGCGACGTAGTCGGTGCCCATGTTGACGATCATGGCGCCGGTGGTCTCGGTGAGGCCGTAGCCGTTGCCGGGCGCGACCCGCGAGCTGAACTGCTGGTCGACACGGCGTACCAGCTCGGGCGGGACGAGCGTGGCGCCCGAGGCGAGGCCTTCGAGGCTCGCCAGCGAGACGCCGCGCGCTGCGGCGCGTTCGAGCAGGTCGAAGGCGGTGTGGGGCACGCCGGAGAAGTTGGTGACCGCCTCACGTTCGATCAGGTCGACGGCGCGATCGGCGTCCCAGCGGTACATCAGCACCAGCTTGCCGCCGTAGGCCGTGTAGGGGATCAGGTGCGACTGCAGCCCGCCGACGTGGAACAGCGGGAACGTCAGCAGCGTCGACGGTGGGGGAGGCGTCTCGCCGTCCGCGCCCTCGGACCGGATGCCGGCCGCGGCGGCGGCGCGTACCGTCCCCATGTAGAGGCCACCCATCAGGAAATTGGTGATGTTGCGGTGGGTGCCCACGGCGCCTTTCGGGCGGCCGGTGGTGCCCGAGGTGTAGAGGATCGTGACGTCCGCGTCGGGGTCGATGTCGACGTCGGGCAGGGCCGCGTCCGGAGCCGCCCCGTCGCTCAGCTCGGTGAAGCTGACAGCACCCGGGGGCAACGTGTCGGTTCGCACGCCGACGACGCCGGCGAGGTCGAGCTCGCCGAGATGGTCGGTGAGGCGTTCGAGCCGCTCACCGTCGGCGACCACCACCCTCGCGCCCGAGTCGGACAGCCCGTACGCCAGCTCCGGTCCGGTCCACCAGGCGTTGAGGGGCACGGCGACCGCACCGATCGAGACCGTTGCCCAGAAGGTCAGCACCCACTCGGGGTAGTTCCGCATGGCGATCGCGACCCGGTCACCCCCGGTCACCCCGTACTGCTCGACCAGCCGTCGCGCCAAGGTCGCGACCAGCGCGTGCGTGCCGGCGTAGGTGTAGCGCTCGTCGTCGTAGACCAGGAAGTCGCGGTCGCCGTGGGCGCGGCTGGCATCCCAGATGTCGCGGAGCGACGTCGGCGCGGTCTTCCAGACCCGGGTCCGCGTCCCGCGGATCTCGACCTCGACGATCTCGAAGGGCCCGCCGGGCCCCGTCAGCGACTGCTCCAGCTCGCTCATCGCCATCGGCATGGCTCCCTCACGCGTCGATGTTGAACAGGTCTCGGGCGTTGTCGCCGAGGAATCTCTGCCGACCGGCATCCTCGGGGAACAGGCCCGCCAGCTCGTCGAGGTCCAAGATGTACTCGGGGGTGTGGTCGGCGTGGGGGAAGTCGGAGGCCCACAGGAACCGGTCGGCGCCGAAGCGCTCGGCGAGGGCGGGGATGGTCCGCTCGTCGGGATCGCAGCTGATCCACGACCGCTCCCGGAAATAGTACGAGGGCGGGTTTTCCAACGGGACGCGATAGCCGATGGGGGTATGGCTGAACACGGCGTCCATCCGGTCGAGCATGTAGCCGATCCACCCGCCGCCCGACTCGAGGACCAGCACCTTCAGTCGCGGGAACTTGTCGAACACCCCGTAGTCGAACAGCGTCGAGTACTGGTGGCGCACCCCGTCGGACGCCTGGACCGACGCGCTCAGGCGCAGCTGGCGCACGTTGTCCCAACCACCCATACGGGTGCCCTTGGTCCATTGCGGCTCGAAGGTGGGGTGGATGGCGAACGGCACGCCCAGGTCCTGTGCGGCTGCGAACACCGGGTCGTGGTCGGGATGGCCGAGCGGCGTGGCGCTGTGGGTGAACGGCGCGACGAACCCGCCGCGTGCGCCGTCGCCGACGGCCCGCTCCAGCTCCTGGGCTGCTGCGGTGGGGTCGCCCAGCGACAGGTGGGCGGTGGGGATCAGGCGGCCGCCACTGTCCGAGCACCAGTCGCAGATCCAGCGGTTGTAGGCGCGGCAGTAGGCCTGGGACAGCTCGACGTCGGTGAGCTCGGCCTCCCACAGCAGGCCGGTCGTCGTGTAGAGGACCGCCGCGTCGATGTGCTCGGCATCGAGCAGCGCGAGCCGCTCGGTCGCATCGATCGCGCTCGGCGGCGCGTGGTTGTCGTAGGTGATCTCGGGGTCACGGGCCATGGCGACCAGGTTGGGGCGGCCCATCGCCGCCAGGGTCGACGGCATGCCCCTGGCCGCGAGCAACGAGGGCGTGCCGTCGATCTCCAGCACGTCGAGGCCGTTGTCGTCCTTGACGAGGCGCAGCGCCCGGTCGCGGTACCCGGGCTCGAGGTAGGTCTCCCAGAGGTCGGACGGTTCGAGGATGTGGCCGTCCGCGTCGACAGCGCCGTCCCAGGAGAGTCTGTGGGTCTCGTGCATGGCGGCGTCCCCCTCGGCTCCGACTATCACGGAAAACCGACATAACTGTCAAGAAGTCGAGGACTTGGCGGCCCTAGTCTGTGGACGTGTCCTCCGCCAGCGTCCACGTGGCGTCGAAAGCCGACGTTGGTATCGGTTACCGCGTCGTATACTCCGCGCCATGACGGCCAAGCCGACGGCGAGGAAGGCACAGGCTGCCCGCACGGCGTCGCGCAGCGGCCGGAGCAGCCGCAATCCGGGGGGTCGCACGCCGAAGGGTGAGGAGACCCGCCGGGCCCTCCTCGACGCCGCGGCGCGGCTGTTCGCCGAGAACGGGTACCACGAGACCAGCGTCCCCGACATCGTCCAGGCCGCCGGCGTGGGGCATGGCACGTTCTACGAGTACTTCGGCAGCCGCCGCGAGATCCTGCTGGCGCTGACCAGGCCGGTGATGGACACCCGCGAGCGCCTGCCCAGCCTGAAGAGCCAGAACCTCGCGGACCGCATCCGGGCCGAGATCTTCTGGTACCTGTCCGATCACGTCGAGCACCTCGAGCTGTCCAAGGTGTGGCACGCCGCGTCGAACTTCGACTCCGAGATCGCCGAGACGCGGCGGCGTGAGCGGGCCCGGCGCATCGAGCGGGTGCGGAAGGGCATCGTCTCGGCCGAGGTGCGGCCCGACATCGACCCGGCGGTCGCGGCGGCCGCCTTGGTCGCCATGCTCGAGGAGTTCGCCCACCGCTGGTTCATCGAAGGCGACGGCCCGGGCAAGAGCGCCCACGACGTCGTGTCGGCGGCCGAGACCTTGGGCACCCTGTGGCTCAGCGCCATCGGCCTCGAGAAGCAGACCTAGTGGGGGACTGATGGACGAGTTGGCTGGCCGGACCGCGGTCATCACGGGGGGTGCCTCGGGCATCGGGCTGGCGACCGCGCGGCGGTTGGCGGCCGAGGGTATGCAGCTGGTCCTCGCCGACATCGAGGATGGGCCGCTGCAGAGGGCCGCATCCGAGCTCGATGCCTTCGGGGTGGTATGCGACGTGGGCGACCTGGCGTCGGTGCAGCACCTGGCCGACGAGGCCTACGGCCGCTTCGGGGCCGTGCACCTGCTGTTCAACAACGCGGGTGTGGCCGTCGGCGGTCCGGTCGCGCACATGACCCACGCCGACTGGGAGTGGGTGGTGCGGGTCAACCTGTGGGGGCCGATCCACGGCGTCGAAGCCTTCCTCCAGCGGATGATCGATCAGGGGAGCGGTGGCCACATCCTGTTCACGGCCTCGTTCGCGGGGCTGGTGCCGAACATCGGCCTCGGGCCGTACTGCGTCACCAAGTACGGCACCGTGGCGCTGGCCGAGGTGCTGAGCAAGGAGCTCCGTCCCCACGGGATCGGGGTGTCGGTGCTGTGCCCCATGCGGGTCGAGACCAACATCGGCAGCTCCGAGCGCAACCGTCCCGAGGACCTCGGCGGCCCCGAGGCGACGCCCCCGCTGCCGACGCTGTCGGAGGAGGAGCTGACCGCCATGGCCGGGCGGATCCTGCCGGTCGAGGCGGTCGCTGCCGACGTGGTGCGCGCGGTCAAGGACGGGCGGCTCTACGTCCTGCCCCACGCCGAGAGCCTGCCATTCGTCCGCCGCCGCTTCGACCGCATCGAGCGCGACGCCCCGACCTGACGGTCCTGTGTGTCTGTGGGTCTGTGTGCTGGCGAGCCGGCGATCGGTGTCAGATCCAGTGCACGGGAGCGCGAGGTCAGTTGCCGAAGTCCCAGGAATCGCCGCGCTCGTAGGCGCCGATCACCTTCTTGGCAATCAGCACCCGGTGCACCTCGTCGGGGCCGTCGGCGATCCGTAGCACCCGGGCGCCCTGCATCATCGTCGCCAGAGGCAGGTCGCTGGACACCCCCGCCGCGCCCCAGACCTGGATCGCCCGGTCGACCACCCGGCCCAGCGCCGCCGGCACGAACACCTTGATCGCCGAGATGTCGATGCGGGCCGCCTGGTCGTCGCGGTCGATCTTCTCGGCGGCGTTGATGGTCATCAGTCTGGCTGCCTGGATGTCCATGTAGCTGTCGGCGATGAAGCCCTGGATGAACTGCTTGTCCTTCATCAGGCCGCCGTGCACCTGCCGGCTGATGGCCCGCTCGACCATGAGGTCGAAGGCCCGCCACATCTGGCCGATCGAGGTCATGCAGTGGAAGATGCGCCCTGCGCCCAGCCGGTCCTGCGCCGCCCGGTGGCCGTCGCCGACCTGGCCGAGGATGTTCTCCACCGGCACCCGGACGTCCTCGTAGCGCACCTCGCAGTGGTCGGACGTCTCGGCTCCGAAGATGCCGACCCCCCGCACGATGGTCAGGCCGGGTGTGTCGGTGGGGACGATGATCTGGGCCATCTGCCCGGGTCGGAATCGGCCGCTGTCGTCCTGGACCCGGCACATCACGATGAAGAAGTCGGCGGCGAACCCGTTCGACGTGAACCACTTGTGGCCGTTGATCACCCACTCGTCGCCCTCGCGCACCGCGCTGGTCTCGAGCGAGCGGGGGTCGGAGCCGGGGTTGTGCGGCTCGGTCATCGAGAAGCCCGACTGCATGGTGCCTTCGATCAGCGGCATCAGCCAGCGCTGCTTCTGCTCCTCGGTGCCGTACTTGACCAGGATGGTCTGGTTCCCGGAGTTCGGGGCGACCACGCCGAACAGCGAGCCGGCACCGACGCCGTAGGCCAGGACCTCGTTCATGTAGGCGTGGGCCAGGAAGTCGAGGCCCATCCCGCCGTACTCGGTCGGCAGGTGGGGCGCCCAGAGCCCCTCGCGCTTCACCCGCTCCTGGATCGAGGTGCGCAGCTCGGTCGCTTCCTTGCGCTCCACCTCGGACGCCCGCCGGCCAACCCACAGCCGGGACTCGTTGGGCAGGATCTCCTCGTTGATGATCGCCGCCGTCCGCGTGCGGATGTCGTTGATGCGGTCGTCGAGCGTCGGGACCGGTTGCACCTTCATGAGAGCCACCCTTTCTCGACACTGGTGTCGACTCGCTCGATACCCTACCGCCATGGGCCACATCCGCTACGAGGTGCGCGACCGGGTGGCGACGGTAACGATCGACCGCCCAGAGAAACGCAATGCGATGACGTTCGCGATCCTGCGCGAGTTCGAGGAGGCCATCCGGTACGCGGGGGACGACGACGCCGCGGGCGCGGTGGTGGTGACCGGGGCCGGTGGTGCCTTCTGCGCCGGCACCGACCTGGTCGACCTCGCGGACACGCCCGAGGACCAGCGTTCCGGACGTGCCCGGCGCGTCGGTGGCGTCGAGGACGCGGCCGGCGTCGGCACCCCTGACGGCGCGGCGGGCCTGGCTCGGGACGATGCCGGCGCCGACCCACAGGGTGGCGGGTGGCGGGCGCCGTGGCCGATCGTGACGTGCCCGAAGCCGGTGATCGCCGCGGTCGACGGTCCCGCGGTCGGGATGGGGGCCGAGTTCGCGACCCAGTGCGACGTGCGCATCGCGAGCACCCGGGCCCGCTTCGGCTGGATCTTCGTGCTCCGGGGGCTGGTCGCCGACACCGGTGCGGGCACGTTCCTCCTGCCCCGCCTGGTCGGCCCGGCCGCGGCGATGCGCCTGCTGTTCTCGGGTGAGATCGTCGACGCCGCCGAGGCGCTGCGGCTGGGCTTCGTCACCGCGGTGGTCGAGCCCGACGACCTGCCGGCGGTGGCCGATGCCGAGGCCCAGCGCTACCTGGACGCCTCGCCGTTCGCGCTGCGGCGCACCAAGGAGCTGGTCTACGGCGGCATGTTTCGGCCCATGGACGAGCACGTGCGCGAAACGGCCAGGCTACTGCAGGAGTGCTTCGCCTCCGACGACCACCGCGAGGGCGTCGCCGCATTCCTGGAACGCCGACCGGCAGTGTTCACCGGCCGTTGACCGGCGTCAGCGGAGCAGCTCGGCGAGCACCGCGTCGTCGCCGGAGAAGTCGAGGTCGAACCGGTCGCGCCCCTCGGCCTTGAACCACTCGTAGGAGTCACGGTAGGCGGCCTCCAGGCCGAAGCTCGGCTCCCAGTCGAGATGGGCCAGCGCCTTGTCGATGGCGAACATCGCGCCACCCACCAGGCCCTCGCCCCAGTGCACCAGCGGCGGCTGCGCTCGGCGGGCGACGTCCATCGGGACGTGCACGATCTCGGGCTCGACTCCCACGGCCCTGGCCATCAAGCGGACGCAGCCGAGGACGCTCGTGACCTCGGCGCCGCCGACGTTGTACTGCTCGCCGATGGCCCGGTCGTTGCCGGCGACGGCGACCATCAGCCGCGCCACGTCCTGGACGTGCACCAGGTGGACGAACGGGAACCCCTCGCCGGGAACGAGGATCGGCCGTCCCTGCTCCAGCCGGGCGAAGAACACCGGCTCGCGGGTGGGCAACGGGGTCTTCGGCCCGACCGTGTGGGTGACCCGTAGCGACGTCGCCGGAAAGCCCTCGGACTGGTGGAGGTGCGCCAGGTAGTCCTCGCAGTCGACCTTGCCCACCCCGTAGGCCTTGCGCGGGTCGGGATCGTCGGGCGCGTGGCGGGCGAAGTGCTCCTTCACCGGCTGGACGAAGCTGCGCTTGTAGACCGCGACCGAACTGGTGAACACGAACTGCCGGACCCGGCCCCGGAACAGCTCGACCAGCGGCTCCAGGTCCTCGACCTGGTAGGCGGTGTTGTCGAACACGATGTCGAACTCGTCGCGGTGGGGCTCGAGTACCTGTCGGAGCACGCCGGGTCGGCGACGGTCGCCGTGGAGACGACGCGCCCCCTCGGGCATCGGGGCGACGTGGCTGTTCACGATCGTCACCTCGTGGCCCTGCCGGGCGAGCTCGAAGACCAGGTGCAACCCGATGTACCGATTGCCGCCCAGCACCAGCGCCCGCGCCATCCCGGCGAACCTAGTCGAACCGACACTAATGTCAATTTCGATGAGTCCGGCGTCCGCAGCGCCCGTTGGCATCGACCCGGCCCCCGTGGAGGCATGGTTCGCCCGGAACGTGCCCGAGGCCGACCCGCCGCTGCGCTACGACCGCGTGGAGGGCGGGCATTCCTGCCTCACCTACGTGGTGACCGACGCGGCCGGCCGCCGCTACGTGCTGCGTCGGCCGCCGTTGGGGACGGTCCTGGCGACCGCCCACGACGTGGCTCGTGAGCATCGGGTCATGTCGGCGCTGCAGGACACAGCGGTCCCCGTGCCGCGCATGCTCGGCCTCTGCCGGGACGAACGGGTCAACGGGGCATCGTTCTACGTGATGAGCTACGTCGACGGCGTGGTGCTGCACACGGCCGCGGACGCCGAGCGCCTGCTCCCGTCGCGCTCGGCCCGCCGCAACGCCGCCGAGACGATGGTCGACGCCCTCGTGGCGTTGCACGCCGTCGACATCGACGAGGTCGGTCTCGGCGACTTCGCGCGCCGCAGCGGTTATCTCGACCGCCAGCTCAAGCGGTGGTCCGCCCAGTGGGAGGCCTCCAAGACCCGCGAGCTGCCGGCGATGGAGGCGCTGCATGCCTGGCTGGTCGAGCACCGTCCTGTCGAGGCCGAGACCGGCGTCGTCCACGGCGACTTCCGGCTGGGCAACGCCCTGCACGCTGCCGACGGCAGGGCGCTCGCGGTCATCGACTGGGAGTTGAGCACGCTCGGCGATCCGTTGGCCGACGTGTCCTACCTGCTGCGTTGGTGGGCGACACCTGACGAGGCCGCCGGGGGCGAGGGGCCGGCGGCCTCGGCCGAGGGGTTCCCCAGCCGGGACGAGGTCGCCGAGCGGTACGCGAGGGCGTCGGGTCGGACGCTCGACAACCTCGACTACTGGATGGCGCTGAACGCGTGGCGTTCGGCCGCGATCTCCGAGGGCGTGTACCGCCGCTACATCGACGGGAAGATGGGCGAGGCACCGGCCGGTATCGAGCGCCACGCGCGCGGTGTCGAGCTGGCCGTCCAGCAGGGCCTGGTCTCCGCTGGTCTCGCTTCGTAGGTGCAGTAGGGTCACTGATCGATCGTTCAGGAGCCTTGCCGTCCAGGTCCGTGGAGGGTCGAGATGCAGTACGAGCCCAGCGCCATCGAGCTCCTGGCGGCGATCGCGGAGCTGCTCGAGGACGAACTGCTCCCAGCGCTTCCCGACGCGTTGAAGCACAAGTGCCGCGTCGCCGCCAACCTGACCCGCATCCTCCAACGCCAGGAGCAGTCGGGGTTCGAGGGGGACACGCGCGAGCGCGGGCTGCTGGCCAGTCTGCTGGGCCGGGACGAGGACGCCGATGACCTGGCCGAGCTGTCCCGGCGACTCGCCCGCCGGATCACGACCGACGACGATCCCGAGTTCCAACGGCGTGCCTGGGACACGCTGGTGGCCATCGCACGCGACGACCTCGCCATCTCGAAGCCAGGCCACGACGCTTGGGAGGGGCCCTGAACAAGGCCAGCCCCACCGCCGGCAAGGCGCGGACCGACCTCGGCGACGGGCTGGCCCGCTTCCTCACCGGGCACTTCGGCGAGCCCTTCACGGTCGCCGGGGTCGCTGCGTCGTCCGCCGGGGCCCGTCGTGCCAACGTCCTGTTCGACGCCCAGGGCCCCAGGCGCACGCTGCGGCTCGTGGCCACGATCCTGCCGACGGCCGAGATCCAGATCAACCCGATCACCGCCGAGGCCGCAGTGCGCACCCTCGCCGAGGAGCACGGCGTGCCGGTGCCCCACATCCATGCGGTGTGCACCGATCCCGGCTACGTAGGTGGGCCGTTCTTCCTGTCCGACCTCGTCGACGGCGAGTCGGTCCCTCGGCGGATCCTGCGGCTCGTGCACGCCGCGGGAGTGGGCGAGCTGGTCGCCGGCCAGCTCGGCGAAGCGCTGGGACGCCTCCACTCGATCGACCCGGGGTTGGCGCCCGAGGACCTCAACGACGACCCGTCGGAGAACCCGGCGGAGGTGGCGCTGGTCGGTGCCGACCAGATGGTGGCAGCCATGCCCTTGCCGCGCCCTGCCTTGGCGCTCGGGATGCGGTGGCTCGAGCGGCATCTGCCTTCGGCGCCGCCCACGCGCACGATCCTCCACACCGACGTGCGCAACGGCAACATCCTCGTCAGCAGCCAGGGCCTGGAGGCGGTGCTCGACTGGGAGGGAGCGGTGCGGCATGGCGATCCGATGCAAGACGTCGCCTGGACGGCGCTACGCATGTGGCGATTCCACGAGGACGAGCGCGAGATCGGCGGGTTTGCCGGCCGCGCGCCGTTCGCCGCTGGTTACCAGCGTGGTGGCGGAGTCTTCGACGAGGAGCGGTTCCACTGGTGGAAGGTGCTCGGCACGCTGCGGTGGGCACTCGGGCTCGCGGGCCAGAGCGCGGCCCACCTCGACGGCCGGTTCCGCAGCATCGTGATGGCAGCGAGCGGTCGCCGCGTACCCGAGCTTGAGTGGGATCTGCTCATGCTGGTCCGCCCCACGTAGCAGGCACCGATGAGTTTTCGGGGCCGGGGCGTTCTATAGGGGCATACCGATCGGTGCACGGTGCGCCGACTGCTGAGAGGAGCGAGGCGCGATGCCCAAGACCACCCCCTGCCTCTGGTTCGACACGCAAGGCGAAGATGCCGCCAACTTCTACGTGTCGGTGTTCCCGAACTCTCGGATCGTCAACGTGATGCACTACGGCGAGGCTGGCCCTCGCCCTGCCGGCACGACGATGCTGGTCGAGTTCGAGCTGGACGGGCAGCCGTACCAGGCGCTGAACGGCGGTCCGGAGTTCACCTTCGACGAGGCCATCTCGTTCGAGATCGGCTGCGCCGACCAGGACGAGGTCGACTACTACTGGGACAAGCTCGGCGAAGGCGGCGAGCACGGGCCGTGCGGCTGGCTCAAGGACAGCTACGGCGTGTCCTGGCAGGTCGTCCCGGCCGCGTTGATGACACTGGCGGCGGACCCCGACGCAGCGAAGGCGCAGGCGGTCATCAAGGCGATGCTCGGCATGAACAAGATCGTGGTCTCCGAGCTGCAGGCGGCCTACGACTCGGCGTGATCATGCCGGTCGTGCGGCGAACGACGGGGCGGTCGTTGGTGAGAGTGGCCCCGTAGGCGATCGCCCCGATGGTCACCACGAACCCGGTGAGCTGCAGTGGCGTCAGTGATTCGCCGAGGACGGCCCAGCCGAGCAGCGCGCCCGTGATGGGGGCGGCCAGGCCCAACAGCGGCGGCGCGGCCGCGGGCAGGCGACGGATGCCGTTGAACCACAGCACGAAGGCCACGGCCGTGCCGGCCAGGCTGAGGTACGTGAACCCGGCCAGGTTGTGTCCGGTGAGCGTCGGCGGCGCGCCTTCCACCAGTGCGGTGAGCGGTACCAGGGCCAGGCCGCCCAGCAGCATCTGCCAGCCCGTCGCGGCCAGCCGGTTCGACGGCGCGGGCGAACGCTTGGTGGACACCACACCGGCCGCGAACGACAGGTTGGCGCCGACGGCGGCGACCACGCCGACCGCGTCGAGGCCGGCCCCGGGGTGGACCACGACCAGTCCCACCCCCAACGCGGCGACGCCGCCGACCGCGAGATCGAGCGCTCGCGTCCGGCGCCCGCCAACCAGCCAGGTCAAGGCGGCGACGAGGAGGGGTTGCAGGCCACCGACCGCGGCGGCGACTCCGCCGGGCAGCCGGTATACGGCGACGGCGAGCAGGGGGAAGAAGATGCCGAAGTTGAACATGGCCAGCATCCCGGTGCGCCACCACTCACGACCGCGGGGCCGCCACCGTGAGGCGACGGCGCCAGCGACCAGGAGCACCAGGCCCGAGGGCACAACTCGGCTCGTGGCCACCAGCAGTGGCCGACCGTCGGGCAGCAGCTCGGTGATCGTGACGTAGCTGGTGCCCCAGGAGATCGGCGCCAGCAAGGTCGCTCCTGCGGTCCAGATGCCTGCCGTCGGCGCCGTCGACTTCACGTTCATTATCTTAAAGTAAAGATACTTAGCGTCAACGTTCCGTCGGTACAGTTCCTCCTGTGCCACGCGCAGACCACGACGCGGTCGACCGGATCACCGCTCAATGGCAGGCGGTGCGCCCCGATCTCGACGTCTCGCCGATCGGCGTGATCGGGCGTGTGTCGCGGCTGTCCCGGCTCCTGGACCGCCGGCTCGCCGAGAACTTCGCCCGCTACGGCATCGAGAACTGGATGTACGACGTGATAGCGACCCTCCGCCGCCAGGGCGAGCCGTACGAGCTGACCGCGGGCGACCTTGTCCGTCAGACGATGGTCACCACGGGGGCCATCACCAACCGGATCGACCGCCTCGAACAACGGGGCCTGGTCGAGAGGGGGCGTGCCGACGACCGTCGCAAGGTGATCGTGCGCCTGACTCGCCGGGGCCTGGACCTGGTCGAAACGGTCGTCGACTCCCACCTGGCGACCGAGCGCGACATCCTCGCCGCGCTCACGCCGCGCCAACAGCAGGACCTGGGTCGCCTGCTCCGCGCCACCCTCCTCGCGCTCGGCGATCGCGCGGTGGCGGTTCCGTAAGATCCCGCTGATGGGGCTCGACCCGGACGCCATCCGTCGCTCCTACGACCGCGTAGCCGCGCGCTACGCCGAGGAGTTCGTCGACGAGTTGGACCACAAACCCCTCGACCGGGCGCTGCTGGCGGTCGTCGCCGACGACGTGAGGAGCGGAGGGCGCGGCCCGATCGCCGACCTGGGCGGCGGCCCCGGGCACGCCGCGGCGTTCCTCACGGCCCTCGGGGCCGATGTCGCCGTCGCCGACCTGTCGCCGGCCATGGCGACGATCGCCCACCACCGGCTCGGCCTGGCCGCGGTCGCGGGCTCGTTGAGCGCCCTGCCTCTGCGTACGGGGTGCCTCGGCGCCGCCGTGGCGCTCTACTGCCTGATCCACCTGGACGACGACGGGCTGGAAGCTGCGGTGCACGACCTTGCCCGGGTCGTCCGCGAGGGCGGCCCCCTTCTCGTCGCGTTCCATAGAGGCGACGAGACCCGGCACCTCGACGAGTGGTGGGGCGAGGAGGTTGACGTCGATTTCCGGTTCCTCGACAGCGCCCCGGTCTCGGAACGTCTCGAACAGGTCGGGTTCACCGTCGAAGCCGTGCTCGAACGACGGTCCTATCCCCAGGAGATCGACACACGACGTGCCTACATCCTGGCTCGGCGTCGGCCGGTCGGGTCATAGCGGTCACCGCAACGTCTCATCCCCATGCGCGCTCGATCGCGCGCACCCGAGCGGTTATGGCCGATGGCGCGCAGGTCCGCGATATCCAGTACACAGAACCCTGTGACGCTTGGAAGCACGCACCAGACGTTGCGCGAGGCGGTGGTCGACGAGCTGCGCGGGATGATCACCCGCGGCGACCTGAAGCCCGGCGACCGGCTCGTCGAGGACCATCTCGCCGAGCAGATGGGTGTCTCTCGGAACCCGGTGCGCGAGGCCATCCGCGCCCTGGAGAGCACGGGACTGGTCGAGGTCCGGCCGCGCAAGGGCGCCTATGTGTCGTCGTTCGACCTCGACGACGTGCGCAAGCTGCTGCAGCTGCGGGCGCTGATCGAGGCCTACGCCGCCGAGCTCGCGGCCTCCAGCGACGACCGTGCCGGCCTCGACCGGGTGAGCGCCGTGCTGGACGAGGGGCGCCGGGCCTCGGAGAGCGACGACCTCGTGCGCGCCGCCGAGTGCCATCGCGAGTTCCACGTGGCGATCGAGCAGATGGCCGGCAACCCCTACCTGGGCCAGACGGTCCAGCCCCTGCGGCACCAGACCGAGTTGGTGTTCTCGGTGCTGGCCTCGCACCGGGGGAAGCTGAGCTGGGACGAGCACGAGCACATCCGGGACGCGATCGCCGCCGGCGACGTCTCCGCCGCCCGGGAGGCAACGTTGGCCCACATGACGTCGGTGGTCGAGGCGCTGGAGGCGGAGCATGCGCCGAAGCGCTGAGCGGGCCGGGACGCGTGCCGGCGTCCGCATGTCCTGGAGACGGCGACCGGACGTGGTCGGGTGGCGTCCGGGCGTTCGTGTGTCGGGGCGACTGCGACCGAACGCGGCCGGAACCGGCTGACGCGGGATCGTGGATTGGCTGATCGCGAAGGCCAGCGGCCAGCCGGACCGCAACGCCGCACCGACGGGCGTGGGCCCGGGAGCCGACGTCGGGCGTCGGTCGAGCGAGCCTGGCGTTGACGGCTACAGGGTTGTGGACGCGGTCGTGGTCGGCGGGGGTATAGCGGGCGCGTCCGTGGCCTGGGCGTTGGCGGTCCGCGGGGCGAGCGTGGTGCTGGTCGAGCAGGAGGCGCAGACCGGCCATCATGCGACCGGCCGGTCGGCGGCGCTGCTCAACGAGACCGTGGGCCACCCGGTGGTGGGGGCGCTGGCGCGGGCCAGCCGGCCGTTCCTCGCCGAGCCGCCGCCGGGCTTCGTCGACCATCCGCTGCTGGCGCCGCGGGGACTGTTGTGGGTCGGCGAGGACACGGCTGCGCTGGATGCCGTGGCCAAAGAAGCGACGGCGGGCGCGGTCGAGCGGTTGGACGCCACGGCCGCCGCGGCACTGGTACCCGAGCTGCGTGCAACCTGGGCTGCCGCCGGGGGAGTGCACGAGGCTGAGGCCCGGTCTGTCGACGTCGCCGCACTGCTCCAGGCCTACGTGCGGGGCGTCCGTAGCCGGGGTGGCGATGTCGCCACGGCACACGAGGCTGTCCGCTTGTCGCCCCTGATCGGTGGCGGGTGGCGCGTCGAGGCCGCCGGCGCCACCCTTGTCGGCCGCACGGTGGTCGACGCCGCGGGGGCGTGGGGCGACGTCGTCGCCGGTCGGGCCGGGGTCATGCCCCTGGGGCTGACGCCCCTGCGCCGCACCGCCTGCATCGTCCCGGTCCCCGACGGCCACGACGTCCGCGGCTGGCCCCTGATCATGGACGTCGCCGGCGGCTTCTACGCCGAGCCCGAACCTGGTGGCCTGCTGGTCTCGCCGGGCGACGAAACGCCGGTCGAGCCCGGCGACGCCCGCCCCGACGAGCTCGACGTCGCGCTCGGACTCGACCGGTTGCGCGAGGCCACGACGCTGCCGGTCCGCGCGGTGCGGCGGGCGTGGGCCGGGCTGCGCACGTTCGCGTCCGACCGTGCACCGGTCGCGGGCTTCGATCCCGACGCGCC
>JBOGHK010000212.1:0-20806 GCA_050744325.1 Acidimicrobiales bacterium | reverse complement strand
GGCGTGCGCCGTCGCGGCATACGCCGAGGCCTCGGCGGCCAGGAGCATGGCGCCGAGCTGCTCGAAACGCCCAGACACGGCGTCGAGAGCCGGTCCGTCACGAGCCGCCGCGGCGGCGGCGAAGTCGGCGATGACCGGAGGAAAGCCGCCCTGGACGACGTGGCGGAGCTCATCCAGGCGTTCGCAGACGCTGCTGGCGGCGCCGAAGCGGACCACGTCCAGGAGGGCGAACATCTCGAAGGACCATGCACCCGCGTCGGCCGCATCGGCCGCCATCTCCCCGGCGATGGACTGAGCCGCCGACACCTCGCCGGCTGCTGCGGTGCACCAGGCGCGGGCCAGTCCCAGCTGGAGCCGGAACATGTGCGCCGCGGGCCGTCCCCCCTCCACGTGACGAAGGGCTGCCCACGCGGTGTCGACATCGCCCAGCTGGGCGGCCGCCGTGGCCACGGTCGCCGCCGGCCAATGCGGCGACAGCTCGCGTTCGCCCATCACGGTCTGCGCCTCGCGCCCGCTACGCAGCGCCAGTCCCAGCTTGCCCTGGGTCACGGCCAGGGCGCCGACCATGGTTGCGGCTCGGCCTTGGAAGAACTTGAAACCCTCGCGGCGACTGAGCTGCAACAGGTCGTCCGCTGCGGCGGCGGCGTCCTCCAATCGACCGTCGAACGACAGTGCCAGCGCATAGGCCCAGGGCAGGTCGGCGGCGAGCTTGGTGCCATCTACCGGATCGGCGGGCGCGTGGGGCAGCGCCAGCTCGGCGAATTGCACCGCGGCCTCGGTCTGGCCCTGCACCATCCATCCCAGCGTGGCCACTGACAGGGCCTGCACTCGCACCTCCACAGCCGGACCGGCTTCGGCCGTGGCCTCGGTGGCCAGCCGAACCGCCCGCACCGGATCGAGCGCCAGGACCGCCAGTGAGCCGGCGAAGGCGAGTACCTGGGCCCGGAAGGGTGCGGGCAATCGCTGCACTGCATCCTCCAGGACCGCCAGAGCACCGGATTCGTCACCCAGCCACGAGAACAGCAGGTCCGCTCGCCACACGCTGGCCAGGGAGGCGGTCGCGTCGTCGCCGGTGGCGGCCGCGAGCTCGGCCAACATCCGGTCGGCCTCGTCCAAACGTTGCAGCGGCACCAGCGCCGCGGCTCGGGCCAGGACCGCGCCTTCGCCGCCCCCGGCCCGCTCCGCGGCGTGGGCCAGGCGCTCCGACAACTCCCAGTCGGCCAGCAGGAACGCCCGGTTGGCCCCGGCAAGGAGGATCTGGGCGTCACCGTCGTCGGTGCCGCTCTCGAGCCACCACGACGCCACCCGGACCGGGTCACGCTCGCCCCAGCCACACTCCTTCGCCGCGGCCGCGAGGTGCCGTCGGTGGCTCCGAGCCGTCATCAGCGGCACGGCCGCCCGCAGCACCTCCCCGTACAGCGGATGGGCCAGCCGCACCGCCGGGCCCGGCGGTGCGGTCTCCACGACCACGAACCCGTGCTGCTCGGCTGAGGCCAGCGCCTCGGTGGCGCCCAGCCGCACCACCAGGTCGACCGGCAGCGGCTCGCCGAACGCCAATTGCTCGACCAGGCGCCGTTCGTCCGGCTCGGCGTCCGCCAGATGCTGACCGATCAAGCCGTTCAACTCCGCACTGCCGCGCAGCGCACCCTGCCACCGCCAGCTCCCGTCGACCTCGGCCAAGATGCCCTGAGCGAGCGCGGCCCGCACCACCTCGTAGAGATAGAGCGGCGTGCCCCGCGTGAGGGCCCACAGCCAGGCATACGCCGCGGCGTCCACCAAGCCGTCGAGCACCTGGTCGACCAGATCGCCGACCTCGGGTTCGGACAGCGGCTGCAGGGTGACTCTTTCGGCCAACCCTTCCCGCCACAGCGCAACGACGGCGTCTGGACAGCGCTCCCCGTCCCGCACCGTGCAGATGACCCGAACCCTCCCGTGCTCCACCAGGTGCAGTACGAGCGCGGCCGACCCGGCGTCGAGCATGTGGGCGTCGTCGACCGCCACGACCATCGAGCCGGCATCCGCCTCCGCCTCTGCCTCCAGCGCCGCGCCGATACCCCGCAGCATCTGGAGCCGGTCGCTACCCGAGGCCGGCGCCCAAGCCGCGAACGGCCCAAACGGGATCGTCGCAGTCGAGCGCGTCGCCCGCACCTGCACCGTCCGAACCCGCAAGCCATCGAGCCGCCCGAGAAAGTCGCCCACCAGCCGAGACTTGCCCACGCCCACGCCACCAGCCACCACGACCGACCCGCCCCGCGCCACCACGGCATCGTCCAGCAACGCCAACTCCTCGTCCCGCCCGACCAGCGGCCACCCCACCATCACCTCACAGTACGAGCGACAGCCGCGCGCCGCACCCGTCACCCTGCGCACACCACCCCGACAACCATCAGAGGGCGAGTCGAGTCACGAGGTCGCGGTGAGAGCCTGGCCGACTACTCAGAGGGGACCGGCCGCGAGCCGCTCCAGCTCATGCCGGGCGACGTCCTCGTCCTTCCGACAGGCATCCCCCACCGGCTCTCCTCCGCCCCGACGTCCACTGTCGCCCCTTCGATCGCCTGGTCAAGGAGAACCTGGGTTGGTGTGAGGGTCGGCAGCGACGTGGAGATCGCCAGCCTCGTCGGTCTCCTCACCGCCGAGGTCGCCGGCCACGCCGCCGGCTCGCGCGTGGCTGCCGCCCGCCTCATCGACCTCTTGCTAATCGCCGCTATCCGGTCCTGGGCGGCCCAGCAGCGACCCAGCGTCGCGCCGTCGTGCCTCGCTGCCCTCCACGACCCGACCGTCGCCCATGCTCGGGGCGCTAGGTGGTCACCGAGACCATCCAACAGCGCGGTCGAGGAGACCACGACGAGGCCGTCGGCAGATCGGGTGCCGACCAGCACGCCCGCCGCGCAGGCCGCGCAGGCCGGCCGCAGCCACGCCGGCAGACACACCAACACCGGGGCTGATGGGTCAAGGTGCCGGTCGTGGGCCTGGCCTCTTGACGCGGTAGAAGGTAAGCTGTAACTTACCGTTCGTGGGGACTTACGGACCGGTCTATGGGGTGTGGGACGCCATGGGTGATCGCACCCGGCGGGCGATCCTCGAGCGGTTGGCTGAGCGGCCCTGCGCGGTGGGGGGACTGGCCGAGCAGCTTCCGGTGAGTCGCCCGGCGGTGTCCCAGCATCTGAAGGTGCTCAAGGCGACCGGCCTCGTTGATGACGAGACGGTCGGCACCCGGCGCATCTACGGGCTCAACCCCGCCGGTGTGCAGGCGCTCCGGGACCAGCTCGACACGTTCTGGAGCCGCGCCATGGCCAACTACGAGGCCGCGATCGACGACTCTACGGAGGGCGAGACATGACTCAGGCAGCAGACACTGTGGTGCGCGAGGAGATCGTGGTGCAGGCACCGATCGAGCGTGCCTTCAGCGTGTTCACCGATCGGTTCGGTGACTTCAAGCCGCCTGAGCACAACTTGCTCGGCGCGCCGATCGCCGAGACGACCTTCGAGCCCCGTGTCGGCGGCCACATCTATGACCGGGCCGAGGACGGAAGCGAGTGCCGCTGGGCCCGCATCCTCACCTACGAACCTCAGACCCGGGTGGTGTTCAGCTGGGACATCGGCCCCACCTGGCAGCTGGAGGCCGATCCGGCCAACGCCAGCGAGGTCGAGGTGCGCTTCGTCGCCGATGGTCCGGACCGCACCCGAGTCGAGCTCGAGCACCGCCACATCGACCGTCACGGCCCCGGCTGGGAGGGTGTCTACGACGGCGTCGACAGCGACGGCGGCTGGCCGCTGTACCTCGACCGGTACGCGGCGCTTCTCGGCGCCTAGAGGCGCTCGGCCTGGCGCTACTACCTGGCTCCGCGCTGCCGTCGGTGACCGCTGAGTGGGTTGCCGTCGTGGCAGGCGCGGTGTCGCGTGGTCGCGTTGCCGTCAAGGTTCACGATGGGGCTTGGCCGGCGCCGCCGTCACATACGCAGAACTCGTTGCCTTCGGGGCCGGCCATGCGCACCCAGGTGGTGCCGTGCTCGTGGACGTGGTCCTCTTGGATGCGGGTGGCGCCGAGGGCTTCGAGGCGGGCGGCTTCGGCCTCTATGTCGGGGGTCTCGATGTCGAGGTTCATGCGGTTCTTCACGGTCTTAGCTTCGGGCACCTGTTGCAGGAGGAGCTTGGGGCCGGGCCGGCTGGTCGACCGGGGTACCCATCGCCTGCGGGATCTGTCACGGCCCGAGCAGGTCTTCGAGCTACGCCCGGCCGACCTGACCACCGAGTTCCCGCCGCTGCGCTCGCCCGATGCCGTGCCCAACAACCTGCCGGCCCTGCTCACCAGCCTCGTCGGCCGTCGCCGAGAGCTGGAGGCGGTGACGGCGCTGCTGGGTCGGCCGGCCGAGCGGCTGGTGACGCTCGCCGGGTCGGGCGGATCCGGCAAGACCCGCCTGGCGGCCCCGTCGGCAGCAGCCAGTGCGTGCTGGGGCTCCGGATGTCCAGCGACGTCGAGACATCGCTGTCGCGCACGCGTCACGGGTTGTGTCACGAGTGTCGGTTCGCGCTCGGGGCGGCTGGTCGACGACCTGGCAGGGGCGTCTTGAGCCAGGCGAGGAAACTCCCAAGGGCGGGCGACCTGAAGGTGTGGGTCGCGCTAGGCGAGGTCAGCGGGTGGGCGGGGGTCGACGATGCCGTGGTCGTAGGCGAACACGATGGCTGCGGCCCGGTCGCGTACTCCGAGCTTGGAGAACACCGCGCCGACGTGTGTCTTTATCGTGGTCTCGCTCACGATCAGCGCGGCGGCGATCTCCGCGTTGGTGGCGGCTCGTGCCATGTGGCGCAGCACATCGTGCTCGCGGTCGGTGAGCTCGGGGATCCGTGCTGACTCGGCCAGGTGGGGTCGCACCGTGGCGCGGAACGCCTGGAGCACCCGGGGTGTCACCTTCGGGTCGAGCCAGGCGGCACCGCCGGCGACGGCGCGGGCCGCGGCGATCAGGTCCTCGGCCGAGCTGTCCTTGAGGATGAACCCGGCGGCGCCTGCGTCGAGGGCACCCCACAGCACGTCGTCGTCATCGAAGGTCGTGAACATGAGCACCGGCGGCGCCTCGCCCGTGCGCGCGAGCAACCGCGTCGCGGTGACGCCATCCGTGCGGCGCATCCGGACGTCCATGAGCACGAGGTCGGGCCGGTGAGCGGCCACGGCCGATACCACCTGGTCTCCGTCCTCGCACTCGCCGACGAGCTCGAAGCCGTCGCCCGGTCCGAGGATCCGGGCGATCCCGGCGCGCACGACCGGCTGGTCGTCGACGACGATGACCTGGATCATCGCGGGGACCGTTCCAGGCCGGCGTCGGTCAGTGGCAGCCGCGCTGCGACCCGCCACCCGTCGACGGTCGGGCCGGCCTCCAGCTCCCCGCCGAGCGCACGGGCCCGCTCGCGCATACCGACGAGTCCGAAGTGCCCGTCGGCGGAGTCCTGCGCGGCGGGAGGACGACCATGGTCGGCGACGACGAGGCGGATCTCGTCGGCGTCCGCGTCGACGTCCGCGGTCAGCTCCACACTGTTGCCCGGGGCGTGACGGGCCACATTCGCCAAGGCCTCTCGGCCGATCCGGTGCAGGGCAGTACCGACCGGCCCGTCGATCCCCGCTGCCCGTTCCGTGACCAGAGCGGTGACGGCCAGCCCGGCACGGCGGTACTGCTCGACCAACGCGGTCAGCTCGCCCGAGCTCGGCAGAGCGTGATCTGTCCCGCGCTCGCTGGTCCGTAACGAGGCGACCGTGTACCGGATCTGGTCGAGGCTCGCACGCCCCGTGGTCTCGGCTTGGAGGAGCGCCCGCTCGGCCTCGTAGCGATCACGGTGCAGCACGTGCCGGGCGCCCGTGACATGCAAGAGCACCGCCACCAGGGTGTGACCCGCGAGGTCGTGCAGCTCCCGTGCTATGTGTTGGCGCTCGTTGGCAACTGCCCGCTCGGCCAACGCCTCCCGCGCCGCTTCCAGCTGCTCGATCAGGACCCGCTGGCGGCGCAGGTTGCGACCCAGGACGAAGGTCAGCACGCTCGCCGCCACCCACGGCGTCCAGCCGATCTCCGCTTCGGGATTGGCGACCGACACGACGAACGGGCAGAGCGCAGTCCCAGCCATGACCACCAGAGCCTTGACCAGCGAGCCAAGGTGCCACGCCGAGTACAACGTCACGAGGACACCCAGGAACAACGCCACCTCGAGGTTCCCGCCCCGCCACATCGCCGAGGCCACCAGGACCATGACCAGAACGGCGACGACCACTCTGGGGATCCGATCGGCCGCGGCGAACAGCACGAGCCCTCCCGCGGCCACGACCACCAGGAGCAGCTCGCCGACGGTGCCGGGATCGGTCGTCTGGGCCGCCACGACGATCGCCGTCGCCGCAGTCACCAAGAACAGCACCTCCCTGCGGTTGATCGTCGTCGCCGCACGGGAGAGATCGGCACGGCAGCTGAGCCAGATCACGGATCGAGGGTACGACGGCGGGGACGGGGCCGGAAGGACGGGTCCCCCCGAGGGTGGGGGGCCTCCCGCCAGAGGAGGATGACGACGATCCAACCGGGGGCGGTCGACCGGGCCGCCGGTCGTCCGTACGTTCGTCCTACAGCCCACCGCGGGGTCACCACGGCGTGGGTGGCGCTCAGTGCCCGCGCCGTCAGCTGCCCGCCTGATGGCCGGACCACCGGCATCGCATGGAGGACATGAACCATGTCGAGCAACATCCCGACGCAACCGGAACCCGAGCCCCACAAGCGGAGAGCCGAGGCGCACCGCTGGGTTCGCCGGAAGCGGATCCTCTACACGATCGTGGGCATCTACGCCGTTCTCAGCCTCATGTGGTTCGCGATCGATATGGCCGACGGTACCGAGGACCTGTGGTTCTACTGGCCGATGCTCGGTACGGGCGTCGGTGTGGCGGTGACAGCGGTCATCCTTCTCGGCGTCGGCGGCCTGTTCGGAGTCGATTGGGAGCAGCGCCAGGTGGAGCGCTACCTCCAGCAGCGCCGTCATCCGCACGATGCCGAATAGGACGTTCAGCGATGCCACGTGGCTGCCGCGCGTCCTGTCGCAGCCGACGCAGCTCCGGCTGCAGCCCACGCGGCCGCCGTCACCGCCAGCAGCACGACGTTGGCCCACCCACCGGCAGCCGGCGGATGGGGACGTTCACCGCGACGTTGGGATTGTCAGCCACGTTGCGGACCTTCCGGCTATCGCGCAACGTGTTCACGTACAGGGTCGTGCCGATGGCTTCGTACAGGACGCCGGCCACGTGAGGCCGGCCACTGGCGGACACGGTGGCAAGGTTGCAGAACGACCGCCGGGCGAGAGCCTTCGTAATGTCGTCCAGGCTGGGGCGGTAGGGGCTCGACTCCGTGGAGGCACCTGTCATCTCTGTCATACCGTCCAGTCAAGAGCTCGGGACGTGGACGGTCCATAGTCGAGACTCTCGATCCCATGTGTGTGCGTACCGCCGACCGCTATCGTCGGAGTGTGACGGAGAGGGGCCGAGGGTGGCCGTTCGTCGGAAGACGCGCCGCGCTGGACGGGGTGGCGCGGCTCATGGCTGACCCGGCAGATCAACCCAGCTTCGTCGTTGTCGAAGGTGAACCGGGGATCGGCAAGACCCGGCTCATCGCCGAGATCGGTGAACGGGCGCGAAGCGTCGGCTGGGATGTCCGGACCGGCTGTGCCACGGAGTATGAGCGGGCGATGCCGTTCGCGCTGGTCTACGACGCGTTCCCGGTGGCGCTCGCAGAATCGGCGGGCGGTTTCGGGCCTGGCCAGGCGTTTGGGGTGGAGAGGCATCAGCGCTATCGGGCGGCCCGCGATGAGTTGGCCGACCATGCGGCCAGTGTTGGTGGTGGTGGTGGACTCCTGCTCACCCTCGACGATGTGCAGTGGGCCGATCCAGCATCGCTGGAGCTGTTGGAGTACCTGGTGCGCCATCCGCCCGCGGCGGCGACCGTTGTCGTATTGGCCTGCCGAACCGGCCAGTGCCCGCCTGCGTTGCAGCGCGAGCTCGGCCGTGTCGCTCGCGGCGTGCACTGGTTGGACCTCGAACCACTGCGAGCTGCTGACATCGACACGCTGCTTCCGACGGAGTCGGCGGTCCGTCGCCGGCTGCTCCACCGGGTCAGCGGCGGTCACCCGCTGTACCTGGAGATCCTCAGTGAAGCCCCGCCGGCCACGCTGACTGGAATCGCCGACGCGCCGGACCAGCTCGACGAGCGCGTCGCCGTGGCCGTGGACCGAGCCATCGCGGCGGAGCTGCGGGCCGTCGACGGCCTCGAGCGGGTGGTGGTACAAGCGGCGGCACTCCTCGGCGAAGATCTCGACCTCGAGCTGCTGGCGTGTGTGGCCGCCGTGGAGCCGGACGTGGCCGCCACAGTTGTCGATCGGCTCGTCGAGCGTGCTGTGCTCCGGGGCCGGTAACGGCCACCTGGCGTTCCGGCACCCTTTGGTCCGCGCCGCCGCCTTCCGGATCTCCGGTCCTGGCTGGCGTACCCGCGCTCACAAGCGGGCAGCGGAGTACCTGGCCGGTCACGACGCGTCGTCCATTCGTCGGGCACCGCACCTCGAGTACTCCGCCCAGCTCGGCGACGTAGAGGCCGCGGAGGTACTCGCCGATGCGGCCCGCTCAGTGCTCGGGACCGCACCCGCGACCAGCGCGCGATGGACGCGAGCCGCCCTGCGGGCCCTGCCGGATGGCGCGGCGTACGCGGAGCGCCGATCGCAGGTGCGGCTGGAGCTCGCCAAGGCACTTGTGCTCTCGGGACAGCTGACCGACTGCGAGATCGAGCTGCAGGAGTTGGGCAGCTTGACGGGCCAGGCACGCACCGGCGCGGTGCGGCTCCGGGCCATGACCGTGCGACTTCTGGGACGGCCACACGAGGCGAGCGACCTGGCCCGGGCCGAGCTGACCAGCACCATCGATACGTGGGCCCGGCTCGTCCTGCAGTTCGAGCTTGCTGTGGGCGAGCTGCTTTCGTTGCACTGGGAGGAAGGTGAGCGAGTCGCCGCCGCGCTGGTACGCACGACCGGGGACCACCATCCGGGAGTGGAGGCCGCGGCGGCCGTGGTCGATGCGCTCGGCCCGGTGTCCCGCGGCTCGTTGGGCGAGGTCCTCGGCCGGCTTGAGCGGGCCCGAAACCTCGTGGACAGCCTCGACGACGGGTCGTTGCGGGACGTGATCCAGGTGGTGATCCCCCTGGCCTGGGCCGAGCTCTTCTGCGACCAGCCCGATCACGCGTTGCGTCACCTCGACCGGGGCATGCAGCTGGCCCATCGATATGCGAGGGTCTATGTACTGCCACAGATGCACCCGATCAAGGCGATGGCCCTCAGCATGGTCGGTCGCATAGACGACTCGCTGCGGGAGGCCGAGAACGCCGAGGAGACCGCCCGAGCGGTCGGTAGCGCGGAGATGGTGGCGTTCGCCCTGTCGGTGGGACTGCAGCCGCTGTGGTGGCGGGACGGCCCCAAGGCGGCCTCGGCCGCGATGGCGAAGCTCGAATTGGCCGGGTCGATCAGCACGGCCTGGCACCGGCTCGTCGCTGACCTGTTGGTCGCCGATGTGGCGCTCGGGTTGGGGCGGACCGATGAATGCCAGGCGCGGATGCTGTCCTGGCTGGCCGAAGATGCTGTCCGGCTGGGGCTGGCGCCGACCTCGTACGTCCTCCTCGGTAAAGCCCACCTCGCCGACGGTGACCTCGTTGGCGCTCAGGGTTGGCTTGACGAAGCGCGTGCCGCCGCAAGTGAAGCTCCTCTCGCCAGCAGTCAAGGATCGATCGCGCTTGCGGACGTCGATGTGCTGCTCGCCGAGAACCGGGCGGCTGATGCGGTCCAGCAGGCCGGGTCGGCCATCGAGCACTTCGAAGCATGCGGCCAGCTGATTCGAGCGTCCCAGGCCCGGATGACGCTGGCCGAGGCACTGCTACGGGACGGCCGGATAGACGACGCCCGCAGCGAGGTGGGCCGAGCCAAGGATCAGCTGACCGACGTGGGAGCGGACTGGCTCGCTGATCAGGCAGACCGGGCGCAACGCCGGCTCGGCGCCCGCTTACCTCGGCACCGACAGCCAGGCGTGGTGAGCGCTGCACTCACCAAGCGTGAACACGAGGTTGCCGAACTGGTGGCCAAGAGGCTGACCAATCGGGAGATCGCCGCGGAGCTCTACCTCAGCCCACGCACAGTCGACGCACACGTGGCCCGCATCTTCAGCAAGCTCGGGATCAACTCCCGCGCCGCCGTGGCTCGCCACCTCACGACCAGCTGACAGCTGGCTCGGCGGTGACCCACCTACACATTAGGTAGTTCTTACCGATGCTAAGCGATGCTCGGCTGGTGTTCGCTTCGTGGAGAGATGTCAGTCATTCCCGCTGCAGGAGACCTGACCATGACAGAAGCACAACCGGCACCGCGACCAAGGAAGCGGTCACACATGATGGCACGTGGCCTACTCGTGCTGGCGAGCCTGGTGGCCGCCCTGGCGATCAACGTCGCCTTGGCACCGTCCGCCTCCGCCGAGGACGACATATGCACGCTCGTGCCCGATGCACCCGCAGGCTACGACTTCTCTCCCGCCTGCTCCTACCACGACTGGTGTTACTCGGAGGACAACCTGAGCTACACCAGGGAACAGTGCGACATGATCTTCCACAACGACATGGTGGGCCTTTGCAACTACAACTATGGAGCCTCGGGGTCCTGCCTTGAAGCGGCTGATACGTACTACTGGGGCGTGCGTACGTTTGGCTGGGCCTTCTATGAAGGCTGGGAAGGAGAAGGCGGAGGAGCAGGTGGACAAGACTGCGACCCCGTGCACGATAGCTACTATTGCGGTTAGTGTTTAGCGATCTTGGCAAGGAACGTTGCGCTCTTCGCACCGTTCCTTGCCAAGAAGCGCGGATAGGCTCACCACGGCGGTGGGAGATCGTTTGCCGGCGTCTACGACGCCGCCCGTGGTGGTCTCGACCGTGGGCGGGCGATGGCCCACGACATCGCCGGCTGGATCGAGCGTGCCCCAATCCTCGAGGTCGGGGTCGGCACCGGTGCGTGGCGCGGCCACTCACCGACCAGCTCGACCGCACCGTGCTGGGCATCGATCTCCGAGAAGGCGAGGCCGGCATGGTGCGGTGCTGGCCGCGGTCGGGGCGGGGGGTGCGCTCGGGAGCCTGGCCCGCTACGAGATCGCCCTGGCGGTGCCGACGTCGCCGGGTGGGTTCCCATGGGCGACCTGGCTGGTCAACGTGTCCGGGGCGCTGGCGTTGGGAGTGCTGGCGACACTGGTGGTCGAGCGGTGGCCACCTACCCGGTATGTCCGTGCGTTCGCGGGTGTGGGCGTGTGCGGCGGGTACACGACATGGTCGACGTTCCTGGTCGACACCGCGCTACTCACCCGCGACCGGCACGTCGTGGTGGCGGTGGCCTACGTGGCGGCCACCATGACCGCCGGGTTGGCGGCCGCGGTGGCGGGCGTGTGGCTCGCTCGCCTGTGGGCCACCGACAGGAGGCAGAAGCGATGAAGCTCGAAGGACCCGGTGAGCGGCTCACGATCTTCGTGGGCGAGACCGACCAGTACCACCACCATCCCCTGTACACGGAGATCGTGCGCCGCGCGCACCACGCGGGTTTGGCTGGGGCGACGGTCGTGCGGGGCCGGGAGGGCTATGGGGCCTCGCGGCATGTCCACACCACCCGCATCCTCAGTCTCTCCGAAGACCTCCCCGTGGTGGTGATCATCGTGGACACCACCGAGCGCATCGACGGGTTCCTGCCGGTGCTGGACGAGCTGATCACCGAGGGCCTGGTCGTGCGGGAACCGGTCGAGATCGTCAAGTACGTCGGCCGCAACAACGACCACGAGGCCCGATGACGGTCGTCGCGATCGCTGTCGCCGCGTTCGGTGGGGCCATCGCCCGGTACCTGGTGGACACCGCCGTCCAGCACCGGAGCGCCGCCGTGTTGCCCGTGGGCACCCTGGTCGTCAACGTCACCGGCTCACTGCTACTGGGGTTCCTCGTCGGCCTCGGCCTCGGCCTCTACCACGGCCTCGACGACAGCCCCCGCACCGTGCTGGGCACGGGCTTCCTCGGCGCCTACACCACGTTCTCGACGTTCAGCTACGAGACCATCCGACTCATAGAAGATGGCTCCACCCGCGAGGTCCTCCTCAACCCTGATCACCAACCTGGCCCTCGGCATGACCGCCGCATCTACCGGTTTGGCGCTCGCCGCTCTCTGAGCTCCGTCTTGGCCACCTCACCGTCCCCTCGCTCACGCGTTGAGCTGCGGGATCGTGAGGTTCAGCTGATGATGCGTTCGAGGATCGATTCGTCTCCGGCATAGGGCTCGTTTGGGCGTGGCCAGTGCACGACGAGATCCGTCGTCCCCACCGCGGCGTAGGCCTCCTTGACCTCGGTGAACGCCGCCGGTGTCTGGAGGCCGGCGGCGAGCCGTGGTCCGGTCAGCACCAACCGGTCGAGGGAGCTTGGGTCGCGGCCTTCCGCATGGCAGATCTCCTCGAGCAACGCCACCTGCCGGGCGACCACCGCGGCGCCCTCCTCGGGGCCCAGCGGTGGACCAGTGTGAGACCGGTCGCCGTTGGTCACCCACACCGCTCCGTGCCGGGCCACCAGCCGCATCGACCGCGGGCCGGTCGCCGCGATGGCAAAGGGGAGACGCGGCTGCTGTACGCAACCCGGACAGCTCGGCGCCCGGTCCGCGCTCCAGTAACGGCCCCGGAAGCTGGTCTCAGGGTCGCGCAGCAACCGATCCAAGAGCTCGACGAACTCCCCGAACCGCTGCGTCCGCTCCGCCACGCTCCAAGGCCGCTGACCCAGGATCGTCGCGTCCCAGCCTTGACCGCCTGCTCCGATGCCGAGCGTGAGACGACCATCGGCGATGTCATCCACGGTCATCAGCTCACGAGCGAACGGCACCGGATGACGAAAGTTAGGAGACGCAACCAGCGTCCCGAGCCGAATCCTCGTCGTGGCAACCGCGGCGGCGGTCAACGTCGGGATCGACGCGAACCACGACGAATCCCTCAGATCACGCCAGGCGATGTGGTCGTAGGTCCACGCATGGTCGAAGCCCAACCCTTCGGCCCGCTTCCACCTCTCGACACCCGAAGACCACCGGTGTTCCGGCAAGATCAGAACACCAACGCGCACGACCGGACCCTACGTCGAACCGGCAACAGACGAGTCGGTGGGCATGTCAACGAGCCAACCCCCTTTGCGGACGGAAGGCATCCCACCGCCGAGGAGGGGTACGTCCGTTCGTGTGTCAAGCCGCGTGCCGGAATGCCGTCGCTCGGTAGCCGGACGGGAACATGACCGGAGGCATTCGGGTTCAGTCCGTGGCGGCGAGGATGAACCGATTATCAACGTCGACATCGGCCATATCGGTGGTGCCAACAAGGACTCACTCGCTACGACCCAGCGATGTTGAACTCGCAACGGGCCGCGTCCGCGAACCTCATTCTCCTCTGAACGCCCCACCACAAGGTGGTCGACCGGTACCCCGTCGAGATGCTCCGCGAGTGGAGGGCCGCTGTCGAAGGCTCCAGCGCTGCCATACTCGCCGCCGGTCGGATCACCATCGACACCCTCGCCGAGCTACTCGAGCACGCCGGGGCCGAACGACCCAAGCGTGAGGTCGAAGTCGACCTCTGCGGAGGATTCGAGGACCCCGGCGGCGTTGCGGCCATGCCCCTCGCAGGCGCATGTGGTTGACTTGTCGAGGGGTCGAGCCAGCATGCGTTCAGTACTTGGGCAACGTTTGAGCCCTGTCGCGTTGACCGTGGTCTCTCTGGCCCTCGTCGCTGCTTGCGGCGATGACGAGCCGGCCCAGGCAACGCGCGAGCCGCAGCAGACGACGTCCAGTGTCCGGCCTGGGACGACGGCGACGCCAACAACAACGACCACCCCCGACGGGACTCGCGGCGCAAGGGACCCTTTGACGATCACGCTGACCCAAGACAGCGTTGAGTCAGCTGGGCCCTATGTGCTGACGGGTGACTATCGGATCACCTACGCATTCACGGCCCCTGCCGGCTGCGTGTCTCTCGTGCTGCTCCGAGGGGACCAAACAGCGACCTTCACAACGGTCATAGGGATACCGCCGAGCACGAGCATCCCGGAGCTTGGCGGCTCGGTTGCCGGCGAGATGGACGCCGACGGCCTCCCGTCCGGCGACTATGTGCTGGATCGCAGCGGAGGCACCTGTTACGACGAAGCGGAGATAGTGCTCACGCCTCGTTGAATAGCTTCTGGGCCTGCCAGCCGCACCATCTGATTGACCAGCGTTTCCAGACCCAGGCGGACCATCAAGGTCGCCGGGACCAGCAACCCAGCGTTGGCGACCAGGTTCAGGTCGTCGCTCGGCGACGTGGGCGAGGGCGCCGCACGACTGCTCC
The DNA here is from genome assembly GCA_050744325.1 of Acidimicrobiales bacterium. Lineage (GTDB taxonomy): Bacteria > Actinomycetota > Acidimicrobiia > Acidimicrobiales > VFJN01 > DASXTK01. The sequence continues at coordinate 6,390 of JBOGHK010000212.1, read as the reverse complement.
AGCGATCGCCGCCCCAGCTGCAGCCATGGATGCCATAGACCGGCTGCTGACCGCATTGCCGACTGAAGTTCTGCGGGCCATCCAGACGCCACGTCGAGGTCGCCGAGGCGCTCGATGCCCTCGTGGTTCGACGAGTTGCACGACCGCGCCGCCGAGGCGCTGCTGCGGCTCCCCATCGCCGAGAACGAGACGTGGAGCAACAACGCCACAGGCGTCATACAGCGCCCTTCCACATCTACCTCGGCGGCACAGCCGCGCCCTATCAGCGAAGAGTCGACTGGGCCAGACAGGCCGTCGCAACTCATGTCGCCACCGCAGTGCCTGTCCTCGTCAGTGCCGCACAGAACGCGTTCGATCCGTTCGAATCACGTACAAGCGCCAACTTCGGCGGCCGCGCCGTTCCTACGGAGTGGCGGCCAGCAGCTTTCGCCGAAGACGTAGCCGCCCGCGGGCATGCTTGGGACCTCCTTATCGACATCGCTTAAGGCCCCACGCACGCCACCTATCCGCAGGGTCCTAAGCCAGACTGCACCGGCCCGGTCGGTCAGGCCCGGCCGATCCGTTCCGTGCACTGGGTCTGGCAAAGATCGCCGGCATACCCGGACGCAGAACAAGGCAGCGCCACCCGCCGAGGCGAGGGTCGTACCATCGCGACCTATGTCCCCCGAAGCCCCCCGACGGTCATCTGGCGAGGCGCTCGACCCAGCGACGATCGTCAGTCGCCAGTTCGCGACGGCACGACGGGGCTTGGATTCGGCGGAGGTCCGGGCCTACCTGCACGAGCTGTCCCGGACGATCGACGACCTGCAGCGTCGCGAGGCCGAGCTGACCTCTCGTGCCGAGCATGCCGAATCCCGGGCGGTCGAAGCCGAGCGACTCGACGAGCATCGCCTGGTCGAGTTGCTCGGCGAAGAGACCACCCGGGTGCTGGCCGCGTCGCGGGGGGCGGCGACCGACATCAAGAACAAGGCCCAGGAATCGGCGGCCCGGCTGATCAGCCAGGCCAACGACGAGGCCCACCAGGTCCGCGCCGATGCCGAGCGCGCCGTGGCTTCGCAGCGGGCTGAGATGATCGCCGAGGTCGAGGCGCTGCGCCGTGAGGCGGCCGGCGAGCTCGAACGGCGGCGCTCCGAGGCCGACGAGATCGTTGCGCAGATGGTGAGCGAGGCGGAGGCCGAGTGCGAGGCACTGCGCCGGGCCGGCGACCAGGACCGGCGCGATGCCAGCGACGAAGCCAAGGCGATCCGCGCCCAAGGTGAGGAGGAAGGCCATCAGATGGTGGCCGAGGCCCAGTTGGTGCGCGAGCGGATGCTGCGCGACCTGGCCCGACGGCGCCGTGCCGCTCGTGAGCAGCTCGAACGGCTGCACGCAGCGCGCGACCGACTGCTTGCCGCCTATGAGGTGGTCCGGCGCACGGTCGCCGAAGCCACGGCCGAGCTGCAGGTTGCGCTGCCGGAGGCCAAGATCGCGGGCGACCAGGCCATGCGCCGAGTCCACGGCGAGCCCGAGCCGACGGTCGACGAGCTGGAGGCGCAGGTGTCGATGGCCCGCATCGCCGGTCTGCTCGACCCCCTGCAGCCGATCGATCGTCCGGTGTCCCAGGCTGACGAGTGGGTCGACGACTCCGAGCCAGGTCTAGCCGACGAGCCGGCCGATGACGCCGGGGCAGGTCTCGCTCGCGAGGCAGGCGACGACGCCGGGGCAGGCCTTCCTGGTAGGCCGGGTGACCGCTTGGCACCAGGTTTCCCTGGTGAGCGGGTCGATGACTCCGCTCCGGTTCTCGGTGGCGAGCCGGTCGACGCCCAGGGTCGTAGCGGCGACCAGCCACGGGACGTCGTTCAGCCGGAGCCAGCGGACGAACTGGCGGTCCCACCCGAGGTCGATCCCGGTGACCTTCCGCCGGCCGACTCCCAGCCGGTGGTGACCGGCGACGACGAGCTGACGGTCGAGCCGGGCGAGCCGCGCGAGACGGAGGATATCGAGGACTCCGATGACGCCGAGGGCCCGGACGACCGGGGCGAGGACGCATCCGACGACGCCACGCAGCCAGCCCCGGATCTCGACGAGCTGTTCGCCCGTCTCCGCGAGGGCCAGGGCCACGATGCCGGCGGTGCCGACGATGCCGTGGCCGTCGACGACTCCGAGGCCATGCTGGTCGGTGCCGTTGCCGAGGCTCGGCCGGTCAACGGCGACCGCGCCGATGGACTGGCCAAAGTGCACGCGCCGCCGCGGGCCGAGCGGTCGCCTCAGGCCGACCGCGGCGCCGTCGATGATGAGGCAGACGCCCGCGGTGGCGATGGCCACGACCAGATTGCCACCGGCGGACGGGATGCTGACCTGCTCCGTCAGAGGGACGAGGCCCTGGGCACCATCGAGCACGACCTCGCCCGGCTGTTGAAGCGGGCGTTGGCCGACGAACAGAACGAGGTGCTCGACCTCCTCCGTCGGACCACGCCCACGAGCGTCGACGACCTGCTGCCCGCCGTCGCCGACCATGCCGAACGCTACGCCGACGCGGCGCGCGACGAGCTCGAGGCCGCCGCCAACTGTGGGGCCATCCATGTCGCAGACGCGCAGGAGCCGCAGTCCGAGGGCTTCTGCGACGGGGTGGCCGCCGAGCTGGGTCAGGCGATCGTCGAGCCGCTGCGCGAGCGCATCGCCCGATCCTTCGCCGAGACCGGCGGCGACCTCGGCGAGGTGACGGGCCGGCTACGGGCGCTGTACCGCGAGTGGAAGGGTCAGCGGATCGCTGACGCCGTGCGCCACTACAGCGTCGTCGCCTACGCGCAGGGTGCGTACGCAGCGCTGCCCGACGACGCGCCGCTGCTGTGGCTGGTCGACCGCCAGGGCGACCCGTGCCCCGACGCCGACGACAACGCGTTGGCCGGGCTGGTGTGCAAGGGCGAGGCGTTCCCGACCGGCGATCAATGCCCGCCGGCACACCTCGGGTGCCGTTGCCTGGTTGTCACAGCTGACGCATAAAGTCGGCACGGTGCAGAGCGCGGCGCCCCCGAATCCACGATCCATCGACGGGATCACCACGAGGCTGAGAGTGCACCGCTGATGCGCGCTCCCGACGACCTGCCCCGCCGCCGCCGGCGCCGCCGCGGCGAGGGAGGCTCCGGTCGACGACGTCGGGTCATCCTGATCGTCTCCGTGGTGGCGTTGTTCTTCCTGCTGACGTCGCTGCGGGGCATCGCGGGCATCTACACCGACTACCTATGGTTCGATTCGCTGGGCCAGTGGGGCACGCGTCGGTCGATGCTCGTGGCCCAGGCCAGCCTGGCGTTGATCTTCATCACCGCGTTCTTCCTCCTGGCGTGGACCAACCTCTACGTGGCCGAGCGGCTGGCTCCGCCCTTCCGCTCCGCGGGGCCTGAGGACGAGCTGCTCGAGCGCTACCACGATCTCGTCGCTGGCCGGATGGGCCGGGTGCGCGTGGCGGTCGCCGGGCTGCTGGCGCTGATCGCCGGGTCGGGCGCGTCAGGCGAGTGGAACTCGTGGATCCTGTTCACCAACGGCGGCGACTTCGGCATCGACGACCCGCAGTTCGGCTGGGACGTCGGCTTCTACGTCTTCCGGCTGCCGTTCCTGTCCTTCGTGGTCGACTGGTTGTTCGCGTCGCTGCTGATCGTCCTGATCATCACCGCGGTCGCCCACTACCTCAACGGCGGGATCCGGGTGCAGTCGAACGCCCCCCGGGTCACGTCCCAGGTCAAGGCTCACCTGTCGGTGCTGCTGGCCGTGCTGGCCCTGGTGAAGACCGCCGACTACTGGCTCCAGCGCTTCGAGCTCACGGTCTCGTCCCGTGGTGTGGTCGACGGTGCGACCTACACCGACGTCCATGCCCAGCTGCCGGCACTCAACCTGCTGGCGCTGATCTCGGTTGCTGCGGCAGCGCTGTTCATCGCCAACATCTTCCGCCGCGGTTGGGCCCTCCCGATCGTCGCCGTGGCGTTGTGGGGGTTCGTGGCGGTGGCTGTCGGCGGGATCTACCCGCAGGTGGTGCAGAACTTCACGGTCCAGCCGAACGAGTCGGCCAAGGAGCGCTTGTACATCGACCGCAACATCGAGGCGACGCGGGCAGCCATGGGCGTGGAGGACGTGACCGTCCGGTCGTACGCGCCCCAGACCGATGCCGACCAAGTCGACGTCGTCGGCGCTGCCGAGACGATCCGGAACATCCGCCTCTGGGACCCTTCCGCCCAGATCTCGGGGCAGGTCTTCGAGCAGATGCAGCGGATCCGCGACTACTACCGGATCGACGACATCGACGTCGACCGCTACATGGTCGACGGCGAGATGACCCAAGTCGAGCTGGGCGTGCGCAGCATCGACGAGGAACGGGTGCCCGGCGACTCGTGGGAGAACGAGCACCTGGGCTACACCCACGGCTACGGCGTCGTCCTGGCGCCGGTCAACGCCTCGGTCGAACAGGAGCCCGACTACCTGATCCGCGACATCCCGGTGCAGTCCGAGGCCGAGTCCCTGACCGTCGACGAGCCGCGCGTCTACTTCGGCGAAGGCCTGGGCGGTTACGCGATGGTCAACACCCGGCGCGACGAGATCGACTACGAGGACGAGGAACAGACCCGCACGACCACCTACGAGGGCGAGGACGGTGTCTCCGTGGGCTCCGTGGTGCGGCGGGCCGCGTTCGCGCTGCGGTTCGGCTCGGTCAACCCGTTGATCTCCGACTTCCTGACCGGTGACTCGCGGGTGATCTTCAACCGCGACGTGGTCGACCGGGTCGAGACGCTGGCGCCGTTCCTCCACGCCGACGCCGACCCCTACCCCGTGTTGCTCGACGGCGAGGTGGTCTGGGTCGTCGACCTCTACACGACGACCAGTCGCTACCCCTACGGCCAGGAGGCCGACAACGACGAGGTGAGCGACGAGAGCGGTCTCGACCACAACTTCAACTATGTGCGCAACTCGGTGAAGGCGACCGTCGATGCCTACGACGGCACGGTGCGGTTCTACGTGATGGACACCCAGGACCCGATCCTCGACGCCTACCGCGACGCCTTCCCCGACCTGTTCTCCGACCGCGACGAGATGCCGGAGGGGCTCGAGGCCCACCTGCGCTACCCGGAGGACCTGTTCCGCGTCCAGACGGCCGCCTGGCAGCGCTACCACCTGAGCGACGCGCAGGAGTTCTACAACGAGAGCAACACCTGGCGGATCGCCCGCGACCCGGGCACGGCGGGCGCCGAGTCGGCGACACCGGTCACCGACGACACGGGTGAGGTGATCGCCACGACCCAGGCCCCGATCGCCCCGTACTACCAATATCTCCAGCTGCCCGACCAGGACGCAGCCGAGTTCGTGCTCATGCGGCCGTTCGTGCCGTTCAGCGAGGACGACACCCGCCAGCAGCTGACCGCGTACATGGCCGCGCGGATGGATCCTGGCCAGTACGGCGACCTTGTGGTCTACGAGATGCCGTCGGGCGACCTTCCCGACGGCCCCGGCCTGGTCGCGGGCGAGATCCAGGCCGACGAGGCAGTATCCGACCTCGAGACCAACCTCGGCGTGCAGACGGGTGGCTCGAACGTGCAGTACGGGAACCTGTTGATGGTCCCGATCGACGAGGCGCTCCTGTACGTGCAGCCCTTCTACCTCGAGACCGAGACCGCCGAACGTCGAATCCCCCGCCTCGAGCGGGTGATCGCGGTCTTCGGCGACCAGGTCGTGATCGAGAACACGCTCGAAGAGGCGCTCATCGAGCTGTTCGGCGAGCCGGTCGAAACCCAGGAGGACCCGTCCGCCCCACCGGGCGAGGGCGAGCCCGAGGAGCCGGACGAGCCGGACGAGCCCACGGGATCTGTCGAGGAGCGGGCGGCCGAGTTGCTCACCGAGGCCCGCGCCGCGTTCGACGAAGCCGAGCAGGCCCTGCGCGAGGGCGACCTCGGTCGCTACGACGAGCTGAACGAGGAAGGCCAGAATCTGTTGGACCAGGCCGCCGAACTATTGGGTGGCGAGGCCCCGCCCCCGGCCGAGCCACCCGCCGACGCGAGCGGCACCGAGGACGCCGAGGGGCCGGGTTCGACGACGTCCACCACCCTGGCGGCTCGTCCCGCCTAGCGCTGGCGCCTCGCGAGGTTGGCGTCGGGCGGGTGCGCTGCTATGTTGTCGCCTCCACAGCGACGCGGGGTGGAGCAGTCTGGTAGCTCGTCGGGCTCATAACCCGAAGGTCGCAGGTTCAAATCCTGCCCCCGCCACCAAGAGAAGACCCAGGTCAGGGCCGGTCCCTAGGGATCGGCCCTGCCGCGTCCGGCCGGTTTTTCTAATGGGTTTTCTAATGTGAGGCTCCGGCACCGGGATGCGAGGGCCGCGGATCGCCTACGGAGCGTGCCCCGAGGCTGGTGTGGTCATCTCCCGTAGAGA
>JBOGHK010000211.1:0-25925 GCA_050744325.1 Acidimicrobiales bacterium | reverse complement strand
TACACGCCTCAGACATCCTCGGATCACCTCGATGCGTTCACAGGCCGGCATGCCGCCAGACGCCCCGCGGCTCGCACCTGCGATCCAATGAGCCATCGCTGCAGTGGGCGTCGTCCCCGCAGCCGTCACCGCGGATCGCGGCTACGGCGAGTCATCGGTCGATGACCAGCTCAGCGAACTCGGCGTCGACCTCGTTGCGATCCCGCGCAAAGGCAAGACCGGCCACAAACGCCAGGCCATCGAGGCCGCTGACGACTTCATCGAGCTGGTCAAATGGCGCACCGCCCCGAGGACCGCATCGCCGCCCTCAAACGCCAGCACGGCTGCGCCCTAGGCCCGCGGCTTGACCACATCTGGTGCGGCTGGCGCGTGCTCCGCCACAAGGCCACCAAGATCGCCGCCCTGTCGATCTAACCGCCACGAGAACCCAGCCAGCGCGACGCCCTCCCGCCGGCGCGCTCCGACAACCCCAACAGGCCCACCCAGCCCACGCCGCCAGCAACCAGCAGCTACATCTTCAGGGGCAAGTCGATCTAGCCCTCACAGGCTGAGACCGCCGACGGTCGGCGGCTTGAGATCAGCGACCTGGTCGAGGCGCTGGCGGTAAGCCTCTGCTCGGCGATCAGCACCCTCAAGAGAAAGCACCTCTGACTTGGGGATCGACCGTGTCCCTAATGTAGGGCTCGGTCCTCCGACACTGGGATTTAGGGCTGTTGCGGGTCGTAACCCACGAATCCTGTGTCGAAGTGGTGTCCCAATCTCGGGGCCGCTTCCCACGTTTGTCCGGGTGCCATGCCTGCGCCCGAGCACCGTTCCTTGCAGCCGTCGTCGGTGGCTGCGGCGCGTCTGGCGGAGCTTCTCATGAGCGCCGCGGCGACGATCACCGAGGACCCGGCGGCTCGCACCGTTGAGCTGGCCCCGGTCGGGGCGCCGGTCCGCCAGGGGCGGCTGCATCTGGCCCGGGATCGGCACTGGCTGCCGTTGGACGGCTCGCTTGCGGTGGTGGTCGGGTTCGGGACGGCGTGCTGGCTGGGCTCACCTGAGGTCCAGCCGCCGGATCTTGGCCGGCACGTCTACCGCTCGACAGCGATGCTTGACCAGCGTGGCCGCATGGTGCTGGACCGGCGGTCCCGCGCGTGGCTGGCGGTCGCTGACCCCGGGGCGTTCCGGGCGGCGATCCTGCCGTTGGGGTGGGAGTGCCTAGGCCTGTTGGTGGTCCCGGTCGAGGACTACGCCCGACGCATCGAGGCGGTGACCCGATGACCGGCTCGCTGTCGGCACGGGCGGACGCTGAGCGCGTCATGCACCGGGAGATCGCCATGGCACGGCGACGGCGCCGGATCATCGAGGCTGGCACCCTAGATCCCGAGGCCCTGTCGGCGCAGGGACGGAACACGCTGCGCTGGCTGAGCGAGTGGGACGAGTGGACCACCGATGGCCTCCTCGAGCTGCTGGCCGCGGCTCGGGCGGCCGGAGGGCTCCCCGAGGACCGTGTTCGGCAGCGGCAGGAGGCGGCGAGACGTGAGGAGTCGGCAGCCATGGACGCCGCTGTCGGCCGGTACAACGAGCTGCTCGGAGGCCCGCGATGACCGCCATCGAGCTGCCGACGAGCCTGACCTTGCTGTGCGGGACGGTGCGACCCGAGCTGGCCTGCCTCGGCGACCTCGGCGCGCCGCTGGTGGCCATGCTCGGCCTGGTCGAGCGCACGGGTGCCGACCGCGGGACCGACGCTCTCGCAGACCCGACCTTCGCCCTGGACGTCCTCACCGCCGCCGGGCCGGGCACCGACCCAGCCGTCGTCGGTCGAGTGCTGGACTTCCTGCGCACCCGCCACGCCAGCGGCCGACCCCCGTCGACGAACGGGGGACTGCGAGTCGCTGTCTCCACTCCCGCTGTGACTCTGGCGGATGCCGTGGCGAGCTACGAGGCCAGCGTGCTGGCGTTGATGGCCAAGGGCACCGGCCATACCTACCGGACCTGGACGCGACGCTTGGTCGACGCCCACGGCCAGGACTCGCCTCGCGGGTTGACGGCCGGGGACCTCAAGGACCTCATCGCCCGCTACGTGGTGGCGGCTCGCCGTGGTGACGAGCGGCGCCGTTCGGGACGGGCGGCGGAGGAGAACGCGGTTGGAGCGTTCCGGAGCCTGTGGGGCTACTTGGTGGAGAAGGGCTGGGCGGACGAGAACGTCGCCCTGCGCTTGGCGAAGCCGAGCCGGGCCGAGCCGAACCGTCGCCCGGTGCAACCCGATGAGGCGGTGCTGTTGCGCCATCTGGCCAAGGCCACGGGCCGGGACCCGTTGCTGGATGAGGTGACCCTGGCGATCCCCGAGCGGCTGGGCCTGCGGCGCATCGAGTTGTGCCGCCTGCGGCTGTGCGACTTGGACTTGGAGCGCAACGAGATGGAGGTGTGGGGCAAGAACGACAAGCCGCGCACCATGCCGATCCCGCCGGGCCTGGCTGGGTTGCTGGCCGTCTACGTCGAGGACCGCCGCCCACAGCACCTGTCGCGGCCCGAGTGGCTGGCCAGCAAGGAGACCCTGTTGCGGTCCCGGCCCAGCCCGGCGTACCCGCTGGGCCGGGCCGCGGGACGGCGCCGGATCGAGGACCTGTTCGACCGGCTTAAGGCCGGCGCACCACACCTCTTCGCCAAGGGCGACGTGTCGCTGCACTCCTATCGTCACGCCTTGGGCACGTTCGTCGATGCCCACTTCACCCGGGCGGTCACCCGGGCGGTGCTGGGCCACACGTCCCGGCGGTCGCCGACGGACTTCTACGTGCACGTGTCGATGGAGCAGAAGGCCGTCGCCCTGTGTGCCTACGAGAACCACGTCGTCTCCGCGGACTTCACCACCCGAACCACAAACCCCGCAGGAGACAAGACTGAGGAGGCAGTGGCGTGAGCCTGTCAGAGGTGATCGACCTCAGCTCCGATGGCGCCGCCCCGGCCGAGCTGCAAGCCGCGGCCCGTGACGCCTACCGCCAGGCCGCCGCTACCGGTGAGGCTCCGACCGGCGCGGAGCTCGGGCGACGCTTCGGCCGTTCGCAACGGTGGGGCCGCGCCCGCATCGCCGAATGCCGCTCGGACGGCGACGGCACGACACCGGCAACCGCAGCCATGCCGGCCGACCGCACCGGCAGCCGAGCGCCAGCGACAGCACGGCCGCACGGGGACGGCAACGGCGACGGCCACGCAACAGCAGCGGTGGTCGTACCGCTGGCTCCCGCCGGCAACCGTGAGACGGACCCGGAGGGGATGTGGAGCCGTCGGGCCATCCGCTGGGTGACCAGCGCCGCGGTGATCGTGGTCGCGGCGTGTGCCGCCCGGTCGTCCTACGAGCACCAGCGCACCGTGGTGGAGATGGCCGGCAACGACGAGGCCGCCTGGTACCTGCCGTTGTCGGTCGACGGCATGATGCTCATCGCATCCCTGAACATGCTGGTGCGCCGCTGGGACGGCGAGCCAGCCGGCTGGCTCACCTGGACCGCCCTTCTGCTGGGCGGCGCGGCGTCGCTGGCGGCCAACATCGCCGCTGCCCCGCCCACCTGGATCGGCCGGCTGGTTGCCGCCTGGTCCCCGGTCTGCCTGATCCTGTCCTACGAGCTGCTGATGCAACAGCTCCCCCGGCGGGCCGCCGGCAACGGCAACGGCACCGGCAAGGAAGGCGCGTAACGGCAACGGCACGACCCGCCCGGCGGCAGTGGCGGCTTCCTCGCCCTGCCGCCGGGTGGGGCGGCGCGCCGTCGACCCTCCGGCCGCCTGGAGCGGACCGGGGCGGGGGAAGGTTCAGGCCACTCGCCGGCCGGGGTTCCACCAGGACTTGAGCTTGTGGATGGCGCGCTGGCGGGCCTTGCGGGCGGCGTCATGGCTCATGCCCACGAGTGGGGCGACGTTGGCGATGGGGAGGTCGTGGACGCGGGTGGAGTGGATGAGCGCGATCTCGCGGTCGTTGAGCACCCCGGCTTTGCGTGCGGCGTCCCACAGCAGCTCGGATGACCAGTCGTCGGGCTGGGCGGCGGCCCGGTCGGGGTGGCGGTCGGTGAGGTAGGCGATGGCGTGCCAGTCCAGTTCCTTGTTCCGGGCGTCGATCAGGTCGTGGCCGGTGTCCATGAGCAGGTTCATGGCGATCTTGCGGGGCCGGCGCAGCAGCGGGTAGGTCCAGATGCGCCGGCACATCGCGGCCACGGCGATGGCGGCGGCTTCCTCGCGGTCCAGGCCCCAGCCGTGCTGGGCGATCTTGCGGCGCAACCCTGGCAGCAGGCACAGGACCAGCAGAGTGCCGGCCTGGTCGTCGGTGCGTGAGAGGCGGACCAAGGCGGCCAGCAGGTCGTCACGGCGCTCGTAGTCGACCTCAGCGGAGTCGTCGAGAAGCACCTCACGTAGCTGGTCCGGCTTGAGGTCTCCGAGTACAGGCTCCCGGACCGCCCAGGCGGCGAACCGCTGTCGGCTCGGCAGAGGTGCAGTCTCCAGTGCGTCGAGCACGTTGGTCATCGCCGTTTCCTCCCCGGCCCACCGGACGGGTGCATCCCGGTCTGCGGCGTCTGCTTCTGCGGCTCGCCTCGGTCACGACGGGCCTGGTCGCCAGAGTCGGCGAGCGGCGGGACCAGCCTCAGGTGCCGCGGCCGTGACCGAACGCCCGTCATCGTCTGGCGACGCCGCGGCGCATCCGGCGTCCGGGGTCTGTCGGGTCCGTGCTCGCCGACAGGTACGGTCGTTGTCGATTGATGCGCTGGAGAGGCGAGCGGTCCGAGTCGATCGCTGGTCACCGTGACCCGGACCTCGACCACCACGGTGGACGCTCGCCGTCGCGGTTGGCGTGCCGCAGCGGCAATCCACCCAATGACCGCGGCAGTGCCGGCCCCGATCACCAAGCCCCGCCGCGACCGGTGAGGAGCCCGAGACCGGAAGTTCATGCACCGCCCCCCTCGACCCAGTTCAGGGGGGTAGAGGTCTCCCCCCCTGGTGCAGCTGCACCGCCGCCACACCTGGGGCGGCGCCGCCGACCGGCCAACTCCCAGTGCTGGTCACCAGATGCGGGCATGGTGGTCCCCTTCACGTAGACGTCGTAGGGGACGCCACCAGCGACCAAGCCATGACCGCCGACGTCCAGCGGCACATGGCGCTGTACCTCTACTAGGCCCTGGAACGGCCCGGCGTAGTGCACTGCCCGTCGTCCGGCGCGAGCCCGTGGAGTCGGCAGATGGTGGACCGACACGTTCATGCCCGTCATGGTCCACATCGCCGTCACCCCAACGATCACCGGAAAGGTCTGCCGAGCGGCACCCGTAAGAAAAATCTCAGGGACCGGGTCCGTGACGTTCACCGCAACGTCCTCTTCTCGGTCACCTCCCAAAGGACGGTCCGTCATCGGTCCGTGACCGGTCACGCCTGAGGTCTCGTCCACGGTCACCCGTGCGGAGGACGGTCACGTGAGGTTCACCCGGACGTCCTTTTCTCGGTCACCTCCCGAAGGACGATCACCCCTGCGGTCACCGCAGCGTCCCCTCCCCACACCCGCCAGCGGTGGCCGATACCGCACATGTGGGGCGATGTACCCGCTTTCCGCACTTCTCGTCGGCGGAATGGGTCGGGCGCCGCGCGACGTCGGAATGCTCGCCGCCATGCCGAGCTACTCGGAAGCCGACCAGCCGCCATGACGGTCCCTGAGCTTGTCGAGGCCCTCCTGCCTGGCCCGATCACGGACCGGGTGGGCGTTATCGGAGCGGCGATCACGTTCCTCCTGTGGCAGCCCGCGCTTTACAAGCGATCCCGCTGTGCCTACCTGCGTTGGAAGCTCGAATGCCGTCGGGTCGAGCGGGCGCTCCGCGAAGACGAGCGTCGCTACCCGCCTGACGTCGCGGACCACTCCAACCGCCCACCGCCACCTGGGCACTGAGTCGCCCCCGATAGCTCCTCTACATGCCTCGCAGGCGTTCCGCGACTTGTCCCACGCCCCGGACCAGCACCCACGTTCAGCTGAGCGAAGGGCCAGACACGATACCAACGCCTCCGGCGTTGGAGGAGGGAGCGCAGCCGAGTGGGGTGGTTCCGGGCCATGGGCGCCGACGCCGTCGAGTATCACCGAGAGACCGTGGTCGGTCGGGGCGACGACCATCCCGGCCTAGCGCTCGACTACTACGCCTCACAGGGCGAGACCCCGCTGCGGTGGGGCGGCGCCGAGGCCGCCCGGTTGGGCCTAGCGGGGGCGGTCACCCCGGAAGCCTATGAGGCCGCGTTCGGCCACGGCGGGTTCCGCCACCCGGTCACGGGTGAGCGCCTGGTGAAGACGGAGCGACCGGGGATCGAGATCGTGGTCGCCGCGCACAAGACCGTCGCCCTGCTCGGTGTGATCGGGCGGGCCGAGGACATGCACGCCATCCTCGACGCCGAGAACACCCACACCATGGACAACCTGGAGGGCTGGTTCCAGGCCCGTGGTGGCCGGCGGGGCCGGGCGGAGGTCGTCACCCCCACGACCGGGTTCGTGTACGCCACCACCCGCCACGGCACCTCCCGGGCCGGCGACCCCTCCCCCCACGACCACAACCTGATCGGGAACATCACCGGGATGCTCGACGCTGCCGGCGGGCACAAGGGCATGCGCAACGGGATGTTCGCCGGCACCGTCGAAGCCGCCACCATGGTCGGCCGGCTCCACTCCGCCTACATCGCCGTCAAGCTCGGCTACGCCATCGAACCCGACCCCGGCCCCTCCGGCCGCCTGCGGCACTGGCGCATCAAAGGGATACCCCGCGAGGCGTGCGAGGTCGTGTCGAAGCGCTCCGACGAGATCGGCGAGTACCTCTCCGACCAGGGCTACGTCGGCTACCGGGCCGCCAACATCGCCGCCCGCGCCACCCGCGACATCAAACGCCACACCGGCGTCGACGAACTCATGCCCCGCTGGCGGCAAGAGCTAGCCGAGATCGGCTGGCCGGTCGAACGCCTCGTTGCGGCACTCGACGAGGCTCGCACCGCCGGGACCGGCGTCGCCCCTCCGCTCACGGCCCGGGAGATCGACCTCATCACCGCCGAGTTGATGGACCCTGACGGGCCGTTCCTGGCCCGGGGCAAGGTGTTCACCCGCACCCGGTTGATCGCCGAGGTCGCCCCCAAGCTGTACGGGCACGACCCCGCCGAGCTCGACCCGGTGCTCGACCGCATCCTGGCCTCCGAGCTGGTGACACCGCTGATCGGGGTCGCCCGCGCTGTCGAGCAGCCCTACACCGCTACCGTGGTGCTCGCCACCGAGCACGCCATCGCCGGCGCCGTTGAACGCCTCATTGGGCGCGATGGTCCGCAGCTCGATCCCGCCCGGGTCCTCGCCGCGATGGCGGCGAAGCATGACGAGATCGGCGCCGCGCTGTCCGAGGGCCAGTACGCGGCGGTCAACGCCATCTGCACCTCCGGCCGCGCCGTCGACGTCGTCGTGGGCATCGCCGGGTCGGGGAAGACCACCGCGCTGGACGCCGCCACCACGGCCCTGGAGGACGCCGGGTACAGGGTGATCGGCACCGCCACCTCCGGCCAGGCTGCACGAACACTGGGCGACGCTGCGGGGATCGAGGCCCGCACCATGCGGTCGCTGATGTGGCAGCTCGACCACGGCCGCATCGTCTTGGACCGGGACTGCGTTGTGATCTTGGACGAAGCCGGCATGACCGCGGATGCCGACATGGCCCGGCTCGTCCTCGCGGTCGAGGCGGCAGGGGCCAAGATCGTGATCGTCGGTGACGACCGCCAGCTCTCCGCGGTCGGGCCCGGCGGCGCCTTGCACCAGACCCTCGCCGCTCACCCCGACGTCGTGACCACACTGACCGAGAACCTCCGCCAACGCGACCCCGCGGAGCGAGACGCGCTCCTTGAGCTACGCGCCGGCGACCTCGATACCGCCCTGCGCTTCTACGCCAACAACCAGCGCATCACCTACGTCTCCCAGCGCACCCTGGCCCTCGCCGGCATGGTCGACGCGTGGGCCACCGACGTCGCAGCCGGGCACGACACGTTCATGCTCGCCTGGCGCCGGCAGTCCGTGGCTGACCTCAACCGCATCGGCCGTGCGGTCGCCCGCGACCGCGGCTGGCTCACAGGCGACGACATCACGACTCCCGACGGCCGCGACTTCACCGTCGGCGACATCGTCGTGACGTTGGCCCCGAACTACCGGGGCCAGCTCGTGACCAGCGAGCGCGGCACCGTGACCGCGGTCGATCACCGGGCAGGGGCGTTGACCGTTCGCACCGACCACGGCCGCACGGTCACCCTGTTGGGCTCCGAGATCGACCCAGAGCACCTCGCCCACGGCTACGCCCTCACGGTCCACCGCGAGCAAGGCGCCACCTCGGACCGCACCCACTACCTCGCCGAAGGCGGCGGCCGGGAACTCGCCTACGTCGCCCTCTCCCGCGCCCGCCACCACACGACAGTCCATGCTGTCGCCGACGACCTCGACCAGGCCCTCGACGACATCCGCGCCGATTGGTCCCGCACCCAGCACGACACCTGGCTCAGCCCCACCACCAGCGTCGGTGACGACCCCCGCGTCCAGCCCGCTGCCGTCGACCGGGACACGATCCGCCGCCGCCTCGTCGCCGAGCTGGAACAGCTCCAGGCGCTTACCCCGCCCGACGTCACCAGCGACCTCACCGCCACCCTCGCTCAGCTCCGCGCGCTCAGCGCCCAGCGGGAACACCTCACGGCCGGCACCGGCCCCTACCAGGCCGGCCCGGTCGGCCGCATCGCTCGGCAGCTCCACGACCTCGACACCGACCTCAACGAAGCCCGAGCCGAGCACACCCAGGCCCGCCCCTGGCAGCGGCCCCGCTGGCAACGCCACATCACCACCCTGGAGAACTACCAGGCCGCCACCCTCGACGAATGGCACCAGCACGTCGAGCCCGAAGCCCGCCGCCTCGACACCGCCATCACCCGCACCACCGACCGGGCCGACCAGCTCCACACCGAGAACCGGTTCAACCAGCGCTGGCACCACGACCACCCCGAACACGTCGCCCGCATCCACCACCTCGAACAAGCCCTCACCGACCTCGACCTCCACCGCCAACCCCACCGCCCCACACCGTCAGCCTCGATCGGCCATGAGCCGCCCGCGCCCGAACCCCGAGCACCCGACCTCGGCTTCGGGCTCTGAGCGTTGTCAGCTCCCGCCGTCGTTGGCGCGGAGGGTCGCGTCGGCGATGCCTCGGCGTCCGCTCGCGTCTGGTGGTGGTCGGAGCGAGACCCCGGCGTCGGTGAGGATGGACAGGTCAAGTGTCCAGTCCTTGGCCGACCGTGCCCGCCAGATCGCGAACGCATCAGTGACGTGCGCCTCGGCCCGACTCGTGGTCCAGCCGTTCACGCGTCGGAGCTGGCGTATCGCCGTGTCGCGTTTGCCCCGAAGCCCGGCCAGGCCGATGTGGGTTGCGGTGTGGCAGGGCGAGCAGAGGCAGATGAGGCGGCGGAGCCGCTGCACCTGCTGGGCTTCGAGGTACTCCCATCGCTCGTGCACCGCAAGCCACTGGCTCGCCTCGCGGTCCTCGCCGTCGCCGCACGCCTCGCAGGCCCAACCGGCCCGGCCGCACACCATCCGCCGTAGTCGCTCCCAATCGATCTCGGCCACACAACTGCGGGCGTTCGTGAACCAGCACGACGCGGGCACGAGATCGACGAACAGCCCACTCCCGAAGGCCCGGTCCTCGCCGGGCAGCACCTCAGGAAGCGGGGGCGTCGCAGCCCAATCGTCGAGTGCGGCCATACCCTGTCGTGGCGCGTACCAGCGTTTGCGTGCAGGGTCCCACCGTGCTCCCAAGGCTTTGGCCTTGTCCTTCTCGGAGAACGGCACGTCGAGCCAGATGCGTTCCATCGCCTCACCTCGCCGGCCGGTCGATCGGCCACCTGTGGTGGCTGTGCCATGGGTTCCGCCGTTGCGTGCACCCGCTGACGCCGCAATCCGGCCGTGGCCAATTCGCTACCACGGTGAGCAGGACTACGGTGCCGGCCGCTACGACGGCCCCCAGCACTCCAGTCGACCACGCAGCCGCGCTGACGGCACCCACTGACACCGCGGTCCACACCGCTACCCGTTTCGCAGCCCGAAGGTTGGTCATGGTTCGGTCGGCTTGATGTGGTGCGGGCGTCCAACGGTCATCAGTGCGTTCTCCAGCGCCGCGGCGAGGACCTGGGCGGTGGCGTAGACGTCGCCGTCCCGGAAGGCAGCGAGGGGAGTGGCCTCCACGATGTTGGCCGTGGAGCGCATGGTGGCGGTCAGCAGCGACGCATCCTGCACCGTCATCGCAGTGCCGTCGCCGCCGCTCACGTGCCAGTCAGTGCCCGGTATCCCGCAGCGATGGACCCGCATGTACCAGCGAACCCGTGCGTCGGTCGGGTTCACGAACCGGGTCACCTTGCCGCAGGGCACGTGGTGCAGCCTGGCCCACCGGTCCCCGACGGCTTCGAGATAGAAGCCGTCACTACCGTCCGCGTCCCCTGGCCGCCTCGTTGCGGCGTGACCAGCCGGGCGGATGCGTCGCCTGTCTCGGTCGCCCATGCTGTGACCCCCCCTTGCGCCATCGGAGCCGATTACCGACCCACAGGGCGGCTAGCGTCACGTAGCTGCTGATGTGGGCCGTATGATCGTGATTAAGTTAACTGTGACCGTAGCATCCACGTACATAAGTGCAAGGGCGACGATCGATCGTGTCCCGAGCTGGCTCAACGGTTGAGGGGAACCGGGATGCAGAGATCAAGCCCGACCGTCTGGCGACGCTGGCTCGCCTTCGAACTGCGCCGGCTCCGCTCCGACGCCGAGATGTCTCAGCAGGAGGTCGCCAAGGTCTTCGGCCGCTCGACAGCCAAGGTCAGCTACATCGAGAACGCCCAGCAGAACATCAGCACCGAAGACCTCGAACGCCTCCTCCAGCTCTACGAAGTCCCCGAAGACAAGCGGCCCGCCTTTGTGGACGCCGCCAAGAACTCGCGGCAAAAGGGCTGGTGGGAACGCTACGACCGGCGCATGGTGCCCGACTGGCTCTCCCTCTACGTCGGGCTCGAACAGGGCGCCAGCCAGCTCCGCGTCTACGAACCCCTCGTCATCGAGGGGCTTCTGCAGACCCCCGACTACCACGCCGCCCTGCTGCGCGGCGAGATCGTTCCCCGCACTGAGAAGCAGATCGCCGAGATCGTCGAGCTGCGCACCAAACGCCAAGACGCCGTCACCCGGGACGAAGACCCACTCGAACTCTGGGTCACCCTCACCGAGGCTGCCTTGCGCCTTGAAGTCGGCGGTCCGGAGATCATGCGCGCCCAGCTCGCCCATCTCGCGGACATGGCTGCCCTCCCCAACGTCACCGTCCAGATCATCCCCTTCAGCCACGGCGCCCACGTCGGTACCCGTGGCGCCTTCAAGATCCTCGACTTCGGCTGGGAAGGCGACCCCGGAGTCGTGCTCATCGAATGCCGCTCCGGTGGCCTCTACCTCGAAGCACCCCACGAGATCGACGAGCACACCCTCGCCTTCCAGCACCTCGCCGCGATTGCCCTCCCGCCACGCCAGTCGGCCAAGATGATCCGAGACACAGGCAAGGACATCGCAACATGACCGACCATCAGCCTGAACCCAGCCAGCCAACCCTTGCCGGGCTCCGCTGGCGCACCTCCAGCTTCAGCGACGGCACCGGCACCTGCGTCGCCGTCGCACCGGTCGACGACCACCACATCGCCATCACCAACAGCACACGACCCGAAGACGGCATGCTCGTCGTACGCCGCACTACCTTCCGCAAGCTGATATCCGCCGCAAAGCACGGCGACCTCGACTGGGGCGCCGGCTGGGGAGCGGAACGAACTCACGACCCCGCACCACGGCTAATCCTCCACGACACCACGCCGGACGGCGACGGCCGGTCGCGATCCTGACGGTCGGTCGACCTCGACCGTCCGCTCATCGTCATGTCGGTCACGCCGTATCGGCTCGGCCATGTGTCAGCAGCCGAGGGTGTCTCGGCCGAGGTAATGGAGGACGTGCCGGCACACAGCGTCGACGTCATGTAGCGGCAGGCCGACGTAGGTCGGGAGGGTGAGGCCCGACTGCGCCAGCCGGACGGAGACGTCGAGAGGGCCGGCGCACAGACTCGACCGGTATGGCTCCATGAGGTGCAGGGGATGGAAGAACGGCCGCGTCTCGACCCCCGCCTCGTCGAGGGATCGGGCCAGGCCGTCCCGGAGGTCCGGAGAGGCCCCGGTCCCGAAGGTGGCGGCGGCGAGCCACGGAGCGGAAGCGTCGCCGTTGCCGGGTCTGGGGCGAAGTCCGACGGCCTCGTTGCGGCCGAGGGAGGACTCGTAGTAGCGGATCACCGCTCGACGCGCGCTCAACATCTCGTCCAAGCGGTCGAGTTGAGCACACAGGATGGCGCAGGAGACGTTCGACAGGCCGTAGTTGAAGCCGACCTCGGCGGCCTCGTATGGGTGGCCGCTCCCATCCCTGCCCTGGTTACGGAGCCTCCTAGCGCGCGCATACGTGTCGTCGTCGTTGACGGTCAGGGCTCCGCCCTGTCCGCAGCTCACGATCTTGTTGCCGAAGAAGGAGAAGGCGCTCACGGTGGCCTTGTTGCCCACAGGCCGGCCCGCGTACGTGGCGCCGACGGCTTCCGCTGCGTCCTCGACGACCCAGATGTCATGCTCGGCGGCGAGGGCGAGCAGCGGCGTCATGTCGGCCGGGTGGCCGTAGAGATCGACGGCGATGATCCCCCTGGTCTTCGCCGTGAGCGCATCCGCGACCTTCGCTGCGTCGATGCACCAGGACGCCGCGTGGACGTCCACGAAGACAGGCTCGGCGCCCATGTAGCGAACGACGTTGGCGGTCGCGACGTACGTCAGCGTGGGGACGATCACCTCGGCTCCTGGCCGGAGTCGAAGGCTGGCCAACGCTAGGTGGAGCGCGGCCGTGCCGGACGAGACCGCCAGGGCGTGGCGAGCACCGCACAGCTCGGCGAAGCGTGCCTCAAACTCCTCGACGTACGGCCCATGAGGCGAGATCCAGCCGCTCCGGATGGCGTCGAGCGCCTTGTACTGCTCTTGCTGCCCGATAGAGGGACGGGACACCGGCAGTCGGTACACCTGTCGGTTCGTCACCGCGGGTTCGCCACCTTCAAGATTCGGGCTGCGGCGACTTGTAGCCGCTGTCGAGAGAAATGCTGCCCGATGATGCGGAGACCCCGGTCGCGCTCCTCTCGCCACGTGTGCTCGTCGCGGTACATGGCGACAAGCACCTCGGCGAACGCCCGCGCGTCACCGGACACACCGCCACCTATCGGTTCTCCGTCGTCGGCACGAGGGATGCCGTAGGCGGCGACGTTCGTCGTGACGACCGGCAAGCCGACGCTGATGGCCTCCAGCACCTTCCCGCGCAGGCCACCGCCTTGGCGGAGGGGCGCGATCGCCAACCGGTGCGCGGCCAGCACGTCGTCGAGGTCCGGCACCCATCCGAGGACGGTCACATCCGGTCCTGCGAGGTCGCTGTAGAGCCGGTCACGGTCGGAACCGACGATCGTCGTCGGCACGGCGAGCTGATCGCGGACGACGGGCAGGATGTCCGTGACGAACCACCGGATCGCGTCGACGTTCGGGGGGTGGTCCGACGTGCCGGTGAACAGAAGACCCTTCCGCTCCGCCCATCCCAGACCCGGTCGGGCTTCATAGGTGAGCGGAACCACGACGACCGACGCACCGAGGTGGCGAGAACGCAGCGTGGACGCATCGGTGTGGGAGTCCACGAGGACCGCGTCGCAGCGCTCGTAGAAGGCCAGCTCATCCGCCTCGGTCATCGGTGGCGGGTTCGACTCGGCCCACTCCTGGCGGAACAGGACATCGACGGCGTCCAGGAGGATCGCCGCGGCGGGGTCAGCCGACCGGGCGACGTCGAGGAGTTCGATCGCGGTGACGTGGAGGTACAAGTAGACGTGCGTCGGCGCGAACCCGCCGATGGCTGCCGAGAACCGCCGGGCCGTTGCTTCTCGATGTTCGCGGCGCCGAGCGGCCTGCTCCGAGAGGTCGTGCCGAGGTGGCCGCTCGCCAAGGACTTGTACACCGAGTTCGGCCATCGCCATGGCGTACCGACGGTGGGCGAGAGGCCAGATCCCGAAGTAGCCGACGTCGGCTCCCTGGGCGAGAAGCGCTCGGATCACCGACCATAGGCGGGCGTGCCCGGCGTTGATGTCGTAGGCGATCTCGCCCGGCGTGGCCACGAGAACCCTCGGTCGGGCCGCCCGGCGCGGCCTACTGCGACCAGGTGCCATCGGGCTCGTATCCGAAGTGCCGGAGCATCGCCCCGCCGATCTCGTCGAAGTCTTGGTGCTTCCACGCCTCCCAGTCGAGCCACTTCGGTGCGAGCTTGTCGGCGACGGTGTCATCGGGGAAGGACGAGTTGACGAGCGGTTCGCCGATGTACGGCACGAGCACGTCGTCCGCCCACGGGAGTCCGAGGAAGTCGACGATCTCCCTCAGGCGTTCCTCGGGCGCAGATACGACAGACTCGTACGTGACGAGAAGGCCCTGATCGGTTGAGGCGCTGGTCAGCGCCGCGATGCCAGCTTCGGCGTGCTCGACCCACATCTCGGCCGCCTTCCGGAAAGAGAAGGCCCCACCCCAGAAGGTGTGCATGACCGACTCGACCACGTTCCTTCCGTCGCGGACGATGAACACGAACTGTGCATCAGGGAACACCTTGTGCAGCTTGTCCCAGACCAGAACGTTGCCCCCGGTGTGGTCGAGCCACCGCTCGTGGGTCGCCCGACTCTCGATGAGATTCCTCATGCCCTTGGCGTAGTGAACGAGGAATTCGTCCTTCGTGATGCCCTCCGCCTCCAGCCAGCTGAACTCAGACGGAAGCCGCTCGACCGAGTACCGCCATACCTCATCGAACGCCTCTAGCGCCGGGATGAAGAAGTGCGTCTCGGTGCCACCACACACCCGCGGATGGCGTTGGAGGCTGTGGCCGAGAACGGTGGTGCCCGAGCGCGGGCAGCCGAGAACGAAGATCGGCCTCACTTTACGGTTCTCCTTCGGAGGACTCTCTGCCACCCCGGACGGGTAGCCAGTCATCGAGCCGCAGCGGCCGGTGGCCTGTTGTGGCGAGGTCGGACAGATCGGCCGCCAACGCGTCGGCGATCGCGGCTGGGCTCCATCGGGCGACGTGGGCGGCTTGGCGCTGGGCGAGCACCGCCTGCCGGTCCGGATCGCCGATCAGGGCGTCGACTCGGTCGGTCAGGTCAGCCACCGTGCCGTCGTAGAGGGTCTCGGGTGTGGCCACGATCTCCGGGTAGGCGCCGACGCGCGGTACCACGGCGCAGCACCCGGCCGCCATCGCCTCCAGCGTCGCGACCCCCAAGCCTTCGTGTTCCGCTGTCGAGACCTGGACGTCGCTCGACCGCAGGACTGCGTGGTAATCAGCGATCGAGAGCGTGCCGGCCACCCACATCAGGGCGGGGTCGAGTGTCGCGATCACCTTGTCGCCCCAGGCGTCTTCCGGTCCTCGTGTCAGGACGAGCTCGAACTGTCCTGGTCTGCGGGCGGAGAGCTGGCTCACGAACTCAGCGAGCATCTCGGGCCGCTTGCTCGGGATAAGCGCATGGTTGTACACGATGCGCGTCCGCCCGGCCGACAGCGTCGGCGGCCGCGTCACCCGGGCGATCTCATCAGCCGGATACGGGATCCCCACGACACGGGACCGGGCCAGCAGCTCCGCACCGAGCCTGCCGTTCGCTCGCGACACCTGCCCGAACACCTGGGCCTGCACGTACTTGCTCGGGCAGTAGATGCGGTCGAGTGCGGCCATGTTGCCCAGCTCGGCGAGGTCAAGTCCGGGGTAGCGGTCCTGACGGAATCGGTCGGTCCAGTCCCAATGGCTGCCATGAAGGAACCCCGCCGTCGGGATGTCGAGGCCCGTGTCGCGCAGGCCCCGCCGGATCTCGCTGGCGAACTGGCTGAACAGGTGGAAGACCAGGATCACGTCCGGCCGGTGCTCGCCGGCGGTGCGGATGATCTCGTCGTATGCGCTGGCCCGCCAGGCGTTGGCGACCACGGCGCCACCGGCCGGAAACGTCGGGTCACGGGGAACCACGTCCACCGTGACGCCGCGTGAGCGCAGCGCAGCGACGAGCGCACCGCTGGAGTTGCGCCCGAACCCGATCTCGGCGCTTGCGACCGACCGCGGGTACGGCGGCCCCGCGTACGAGAGCATCGGCACGTAGAGGACCCGAAACTGCTTGGCCGCAGCATTCACGCTTTCTCCCCTTCGACGCCGGCCCGATCGCCGAGCACCAAACGGAGCGTGTCTCGGACCATCACCCGGCGGTCGTAGGTCATCTCGACGCGGCGCCGAGCGGATCGACCGAGCGCCGCCGCGAGCCCCCGGTTGAGCACGAGCTGGCTGAGCTTGGCTGCCACGTCCTCAGCCGACGCGGGCTCGTGCAGATAGCCGTCGACGCCGTCTCGCACGATCTCGGCGTTGCTCCCACACCGCGCCGCGACGACAGCCAAGCCAGCCGCCATCGCTTCCAGCAGGGCGAAGCTCGCGCCCTCCGCGACCGAGGGGAAGACGAAGACGTCGCCGTCGTCAAGCAGCGTTGGGACATCGTCCCGGTGCCCGAGCAGTGTCACGCGGCTGTCCAGGCCGGCGGCGTTCACGCGAGCGGCCAGCGCGCTGCGCTCGGGTCCCTCGCCCGCGATGGCGAGGTGGACATCGTCGGGAAGCAGAGCCATCGCGGCGATCGCATCAACCTGGCGTTTCGACGCCACCAGCCGCCCGACGCTGAGGACGACGAACGTGTCTCGCGTGAGGCCCAGCTCCGAGCGCAGGCCGCCAAGCGGCCCGGCCCCGTCCTGCCGCGCGACGGCGACACCATTGGGGACCACGGCCAGGCGATCCGCTGGCACCCGGAACGTGTCGGCGAGATGGGTCCTGTTGTCGTGCGAGACCGTCACCCACCGCTGAGTTCGGGTGAGCCGGTCCGCGGCTCGCCGAGCTGCTGCGGTCGCGTCGAAGACCCTGTGGCAGAGCTGGAAGACAGCCGTCGTCGGTATCCCTCGTGCGTCGGCCGCCTCCAACACCGCGACAGGTTCGGGCGTCGTGCCGACCTCCTCGACGGGAAGCGGGATCACCACGACCAGGTGGCCGGGCACAAACGAGGACAGATACGCATCGACCGCGGCTGCGAACGAGGCGCCGGACTCCGCAGGCCCGATGCCGGTCACCACCGCCGGGCTGGCGCGCCGACGAAGGGCCGCCTGGATCGGAGCCTGGCAGATCAGTCGGGTCGGCGCGATCCGGCTCATCTCGCCAGCGAGGTCGGCGGCATACATCTCGCATCCACCGACGCCCAAAGAGGGGACGACGACGGCGACCGACATCGCCTACCTCCCGATCGGCCGGATCGCGTCTACGAGGACGAACTGCCCTGACCTGGGTGACCGCAGCCGGCGCTCGGCAAGGAGGGTGAACCCGAGCCTGGCCACCTTGACGGCGGTCGGGGGTTCACCCCTGCCGCCGAGGTAACCCCGAAGCTCATCGAGGGCTCTCCGGCTGGAGACGATGTAGCCGATCTCGATGACCTCGAACCCGGCCTGTGTCATCGCCCCGTAGAGGCTTTCCACGTCGTAGAGGATCTTGACCTCGAATGCCTCTCTGAACGCGGACAGCGGGAACCCTGTCCTTGCGGCGTCACGTAGGCAGTCCGCGGTGAGAACCACCTGGCCACCCGGCTTCAACACCCGATGCAGGGAACGCAGAACGCCATGCGGATCGTCGAGATGCTCCAGGACGCCGAAACTGGTGATGATGTCCACACTCGCGTCGGAGAACGGCAACGTCCCCATGTCACTGGCCACCGGGGCAGCGCCACCATCCAGATAGCTCGACCTTGCGCGGCCGTACTGGAGAGCTTGCTCGTTGCGGTCGACCCCGATGACCAGCACATCCGCTTCGGACATGAGCGCCGCTTGCTGGCCAATACCGCTGCCAACGTCGAGGACCGTTCGGCCCACAAGCCGGGAAGGCAGCCGCCGACGCACGGCCAGGTACTCGACACCCTTGTACGCGGTCCGCAACCCGGCAGCCCGCAGCACGTCCGGCACACGGACACGACGAGTACCCAGCGGTCTCCTCCCAGTCCTAGCAGTCACAAGGGCCGGTACGAGGCTATCGGGGGGCACGAACGTAGAGTCCAGCCATATGGCCAAGTCGAAGGCTCCGTTCGTCTCCCTGGCCCGCCTGATCGCCGCACAGCATCCGACCGTCGGGGACCCAGAGGAGTCCATCCGCTCAGGACTGATCCAGGTCGACGGGACCATCCTCACCAACCCGGCCGCCCGGGTCCGACGCGACGCCGCGATCCGGGTCAGCCAGCCCCTCACCCTGCAAGGGGCCAAGAAGCTCGCCGCCGCCCTCGACTACTTCGAGGTCTCCCCGCAAGGGCGGAAGGCCCTCGACCTCGGCGCATCGACCGGCGGCTTCACGAACGTGCTCCTCGAGCGTGGCGCCGCTGTCGTGTACGCCGTCGACGCCGGCTACGGCCAATTGCTCGGCTCGATCCGCCAGGACGGGCGGGTTCGGAACCTGGAACGCACCAACCTGGGCGACCTCACCACCGACCTCGTGCCCGACGAGATCGACATCGTGACAATGGACCTGTCGTACCTGGCGGTGGCCAAGGCCATCACACAGGTCGAGGCCGTACGCGTCGCGGATGACGCCGATCTCGTCGCGCTAGTCAAGCCGCAGTACGAACTCGGCCTAGCGACCCTGCCGAGCGACCCCGACCAGCTCCAAGCCGCCGTACGCCACGCCTCGGAGGGCGTCGAACGGATGCGCTGGAAAGTCACCGGGGTCATCGACTCGCCGGTCCGGGGCGGCCGAGGAGCCGTTGAGTTCCTCCTCCACGCCCGCCGCTCTCCCCGGTGATCCTGTTCGTCGCCCACGAGGCGAAGCTCACAGGCGCGCCAGTCGCGCTCCTCAACTTCCTGCGATGGCTACGGCGAGCCAGCCCCCTCGACTTCTCGGTCGTCGTCGGCACCGACGGCCCGCTAGTCGAGCGCTTCTCGGCTCTGGCGCCCGTTACCGCCGCCACCGACTGCGGACCCGACCTCGTCGGCCGTGCTGACCTCGTGTACGCCAACAGCACCGCCAGCCACAGCCTCCTCGACGCGCTCGACGCCTTCGCCGCCCCCGTTCTGAGCCACGTCCACGAGCTACGAGCCGGCCTCGCGCCGGTCGACGTCCTCCGAGCCGGCAAGCGACCGACGCACTACATCGCCGTCTCGAACCAAGTCCGCGACGTCCTCGTCACCGACTACCCCATCGCCCCGGACGAGGTGACAGTCTGCGAAGGCTTCGTATGGACCGACGACGTGACCACGAACGCACGCACCCCGGCCACCGACTCCGCCATCTGGCAGCGCTTCGGCATCCCGCCAGGCAGCCGAGTCGTCGGCGCCGTCGGCTCCATCTGGCCGTACAAAGGCCCCGACCTCTTCGTCCGACTCGCCACCGCCGTCCTCACCGGCCCCCGCGCCCCGGCTGACGTTCACTTCGTGTGGATCGGCGGCAGCGACGACCGCATCCCCATCATGCAGGGATGGATCGACGACGCCGGGCTCGGAGACCGCGTCCACGTGCTCGGCGAGATCGACCAGCCCTACCCGCTGATCGCCGCGCTCGAGGTATTCGTCGTGCCCTCACGGGAGGACCCCTTCCCCTTGGTCCTGCTCGAAGCAGGCACCCTCGCACGCTGCGCCGTCGCTTTCGATGCCGGCGGCGCCTCACAGCTCCTCGCTGAGGACAGGGGCATCCTGGTCGAATGCTTCGACATCGAGTCGATGGCAGCCACGATCGCCCACCTACTCCGTCACCCCGACAGACGCGCCGAACTCGGCGCCCGTCTCGCGGCCCACGTCTGCGTCGAGCACGACACCCAACGACGCGCCCCCGACATCCTGAAGACCATCCTCCAGGTGCTACCCGGATGAGACGACGCCGGCTCGACACCGAGATCGTCCGCCGGAAGCTTGCCGGCTCCAAACAAGAAGCGGCTGAGCTGATCGCCGCCGACCGAGTCACGGTCGGCGGCGCGCCGGCCGCGAACGCGGGCCGCTTTGTCAGCCCCAACGAAGCAGTGGTCATCCTCAACGAGCCACCCCGGTTCGTTACTCGGGCCGGCGCCAAGCTCGCCGCTGGACTGGAGCGCTTCAATCTCTCAGTCGAGAACGTCAGGGCGCTCGACGCCGGAGCCTCCGGCGGCGGCTTCACCGACTGCCTCCTCCAGCACGGCGCTCGGCAAGTCGTGGCCGTCGACGTTGGCTACGGCCAGCTCCACGAACGCCTACGGGCGGACCCCCGCGTCGAGGTACTGGACCGCACCAACATCCGCGACTTGGCGCCCGGAGACCTCGGCCCACCCTTCGACCTCATCGTCGCCGACCTGTCGTTCATCTCACTCCGACATGTGATCCCTGGCCTCATCGGTCAGGGCCGACACGGCACTGACCTAGTACTTCTCGTCAAACCCCAGTACGAGGCCACCAGGGCCGAAGCATCACGCGGCAAGGGCGTCATCCGCGACCCCGAGGTGTGGCGCAGAGTCCTGGCGGAGATAGCGGGCGAGCTACTCATGAAGGGAGCGAGTGTCCTAGCCGGCGCCATCTCGCCGATCCAAGGCGCCGAGGGAAACGTCGAGTTCCTCATCCATGCCGCCCTGCCGGAAGACATGGCGCCTCGACAGCATCAGCCACTGATCGATGTCGATGACCTCGTGGCCGAGGCCATCCGGCTCAGCCGGTAGCAGGCCGCCTCATCGTCGTCGGCCGTGGGCGAGCGCCATCATGTGTGCGCTCACGCCGAGCATGGAGGGCTCTCGTTCCGTGAGCCGCAACGCCTGCAACAGGGGGCCTGGCTCGGCCATCCGGCCTTCGAGGTCGCCGAGAAGCCATCCGAAGCCCTCCACCGCGAACAGTTCGGGGTCGACGAAGCCAGCCTCGTGAAGCTCTTGGCCCAGCTCGAGGGGGGTGTGGAGATGGGCGAGGAAATCACCGTCTCTCATCGTTGCTGGGTTCCGGCTCAGGCCCATCCCGATGTTCCGCTCGAACATCCTCCAGATGTCCGGTTGGTCGAGCTGGCAGTGAACCGCGGCCGACATGAGGTACGAATGGCGCGTGATCGTCTCGGCCAGCAGGCGACCACCCGGACGCAGCACCCGCATGGCCTCGTCGAGGGCCGCGAGCCGTTCATCGCGGTCGATGAGGTGATAGAGCGGCCCCATCAGCAAGACGACGTCAATGGAACTGCTAGCGAACGGGAGACCGCACGCCTCACCCACCGCCGTCTGGAACGACGCACGCTGCTGATCGTTCGACCGGACGGCGGCGCGAGCAACCTGGCAAGGCACGGGGTCGATCAGCGCCACGTCATAGCCAAGGCCCGCCAGATGCGCAGCGTGAGTTCCAGTCCCGCCTCCGACGTCGAGCACTCGACCGGACCGCGGCAACAGCCGGCTGAAGAGATCCCATGTCCGCAGCCGAATCAGATCGCCTCGGCCCTTCAGCCAGAGCCGACCATCCTCGTCGAACACCTCGTAACGCCGAAGAACACGCTGATCGATCACCATTCCGGCGTGAACGATAGTGATGCCCAGGCCGTCGCCCGTACTGGAACACCCAGGCATCGAGGGATGACGGCGTCGATGCCGTCGCGGTCAACGAGGACCCCGTGTTCGGCGGACTGTGCATCATCCAGGCAAAGCGATATCGCGGTGCCGTCGGTGTCGAGGCCGTCCGGGCGCTTGCCGGCGTGATGGACGACAAACGTGCCACCAAGGGCATCCTCGTGACAACCTCCTGGGTCACCCGAGAAGGTCACGCGTTTGCTGCTCGTAACGGACGGATCGAAATCATGGAATGCGAGCACGTCAAGTACCTCTTCAAAGAGCACCTTGACCTCGACGTACTGATCAGCCTCCCCAAGCCGCCACCCCGACGCCGGACGCCATGACGACAGACAGCGCGAAGGCCATGCGGGAGATCGACAACTACCTGCGTGGCCACCTCGGTGTAGGCCCCGACAACATCGAGGCATTGTGCGGGCTTGCTACGACGGGTTACGTCGTCTCCTGCTGGCGAAACACAGTGTTGGAAGACATTCACTGCGGCGGGTTCTGGAAGGGCGGCTCGGTCGGTTCCTATGCGAGGGACGGCATCCCCGATACCGACATGGCGCGGCTGAACATCGCTACATGGCGACAGGTCCGCCCCCACGTATCACCGGAGTCCTTCGACGTCATCGCGGTTCGCGACCTGCTGCGTAACAAGGACCGCCCGCTGCGAATAGGTGACAACGAACACAAGGCGGGCGAGCTGTTCGCCGGAGCCTGGACCAAGCTCTCCTGGCACCTCAACGAGGGTGCCTGGCTTCCTCTCATGACCGCTGCTGTCCTCGGCGACGACATGTCGGCGGCCGTGAGGTTGTACGCCGCCTGCGGTGGTGCGTACGCCTCAACGTGGTTCGGGAATCCCTGGTGGACGTATGCCATCCGAGCCTTCGCGGCCGATGAGCCCGCCCCTCAAGCCCGGGACCTGGACCTTGCTCTTGAGGCCCCGAATGAGCTGAGCGAGACCGGCATCAGGTGGTTGATGCGCGCCAGCCACAGTGGCCAGTTCCGTACGGCCATGAGAGCGTGGCAGGTACGCCACGGGGCCGATCATGACAGGTTCGGCGGCATGCTCCTGATCCCGCCCGGTGTGCCCGACCTGCCCCGTTCGCTCAGTGGCCGGTCGAGAACGATCCCGTAGGCGACGCGTGGCCTACTCGCAAGTGAGCACGTCGCCGGGCTGGCAGTCGAGCGTGCGGCAGATCTCCTCGAGGGTCGAGAAGCGGATGGCGCGGGCTCGGCTGTTCTTGAGGATCGAAAGGTTCGCCCGGGTCGTCCCCACCTGCTCAGCCAGGTGAGTCACCGTCATGCCCCGGTCGGCGAGGAGCTGGTCGAGATGAACCCGGATCGGCATGTTGACCGACGGTACGAAGCAGCATATCGTTTGTCAATACAGCAGTAGCGAACACCTCAGCCATCAGGAGGAGCCAGATGAGCGAGCCGACGAGGCTCGCGACGGCCCTCCCAGTGGCCGGAGGGGACGAAAACCTTGGGTTGTCGTGGGTTATGACCCACGGACTTCCCGGCAGAGTCCCCCCTCCGACACGACTAAGGACACGGCCGAGATCCGCTGTCGCAACGATGGCGTTCTGATCCGGTTGGTAGACCAGGTGGAGTCCGAGCGCCTGGTAGACGCTGGCCTTCTCCGGTGGTGTCGCTTTGTGCAGGATCTGGGTGAGGCCGCCAAGCTCGGTCATGAGCGCGTCGATCTCGTTGGGGCTGAGCCGGTCGGGTGCGGCGAGGTTGGCGAGCTGGTGGGCGACCATCTCCCGTTCGGAGCGGAGCTGGTTCAGCCGGGGGTTGACGATCGCGGGATCGGTGCCTGCTTCGAGAGCGAAGACGAGATTGGCGGTGGCCTTGTCGACCTCGGCGAGCCGGGCGTGGAGGTTGGCGTGCTGCGCCTCGATGATCGGCTCGGCTTCCTGAGCGGCGGCGAGCCATTCGGGGTCGGCGATGGTGCCCAGCCAGGTGTCGAGGGGCTGGATGATGGCGTCCTCGCGGACGTAGAGCGCCTTGGGGTGGTCGGCGAGATAGGCGGGCAGCGAGCGGGTCTGCGTGGTGATGCAGCGGTAGCGCAGGGTGCCGTGGGCCTGGTTGCCTTGCATCTTCCGCTCGCAGACGCCGCAGTGCACGAGGCCGCGCAGCATGTAGGGCGTGTCGGTGGTCTTCGGCGAGCGTGTGCCCTTCTGAGCTTGTTGGGTGCGGACCGCGAGCCGGGCGTGCACGTTGTCCCAGAGGTCTCGGTCGATGAGGGCGGGGTGGGCGTCGTCGGGGCCGTAGACCCAGCGGTCCTTGCCGGTCCAGCGTTGGCGGGTGATGTAGCCGGCGGCGACGTCGTCGAGGTCGAGCAGCTCGTCGGTGCGGGCCTGCTTGCCCCACACGGCCCGGCCCAGGTAGCGCTCGTTGAGGAGGATGGCCCGGATGGCGGTGTGCGCCCAGCCTCGTGGGTCACGATGAGGGTTGCGTTTCCGGTCGTGGGCGGACGGTGAGGGGATGTTCTCGGCGGTGAGGGTGTTGGCGATCTGCTTGAGGCCCTGCCCGTTGGCGAACATCTCGAAGATGCGGCCCACGACCGGGGCGGTCACCGGGTCGGGTTCGAGCCGGTGGAGCCGTTGGCCCAGGGCGCGCTTCTTGGCGTTGGGGTGCTCGCCGGCGTCGGCGAGCCGGTAGCCGTAGGGCGGCCGGCCGCCGAGGTGCCGCTCGCCTTGTTCGGCGAGCACGCCCATGCCGTCGCGGACGCGGGTCCGGATCAGATCCCGTTCCTGCTTGGACGTGCCGCCCAGCATCCCGAGCAGCATCTCGGTGGTTGCCGAGCTGTAGTCGACCCCGCCGCCGATCTCGGGGAGCCACAGCTCGATGCCGAAGTGCTGGAGCAGCGGATAGGTGGTCGAATACTGGATCGGCGCCCCGAAGGCGCGAGCGAACTCGCCGACGACGATGGCGTTCCAGCGGTGGGTGCCGGCGCGCAGTTCCGTGAGGAGCCGTCCGGTCTGCGGGCGGCGCGCCCAGGGCACCGAGCGGCTGTCGCCGATGTCGAAGTACTCGGCGACGATCTGGGCGCCGGGCGGCAGGATGGCTCGGGCCTTGGCGACCTGGCGGGCGCGGGACGCCTCGGGTTCCTGGTTGTCCTCGGTCGAGACCCGACCGACGAACGCGAACAACAGCAGACCGGTCACCGCCTGACCTTCACAGCCACGCACTGGGTGTGGCCATCAGGGTAGGCGGGCCGAGCCGCTCGGCCGGGCATGTCAGGCCGCGTCCTTGCGGTCGGGGTCGCGGCGCTTCTTCACGGCCATGGCCACACGGAGGATCGCCCGGCCTGCCTCGTCGGGCGGCACCCAATCGGCCGGCGGTGGCGTGAAGCGCAGCACGTGGCCCGAGTCGTCACCCGGTCGTCGGCTCTCTGCGCCTCGCCGAGGTTCGTCGGCCTGCGGCGGTCGGCTGGTGCTCATCGGTCCCGGAACTCGCCATGGTCAGCGGCGAGGGTCTCGTAGGTGATGAACAGCGCAACCGGCGGCCAGGCGGCCAGCAGCCGGCCGACCAGGGTCGGTTCTGCCGCGGCCACGTTGGCGGCCACCGAGGCAGCGAAGCCGAGTCCGAACCCAAACCAGGACAGGAACGGCACTGTCACGCCGGCCCGGCGGCGGCGCAGGATTGACCGGCTGGTGGCCAGCATCATCCCGTCCACGCTGATCGGCAGCGCCCAGGCCAGGGCGCCCTCACCGGCCAGCTCGGCCAGGCTGCGTTGGTGCTCGTAGGACGCCGCGGCGGCCACCAGCGCCACCACCACTGCGATGAACGTGTCAAAGCGTTGCCCTGCCCCACTGGGCTGCGCCTCCTGTCCTGCACGCCCCCCGCCGGTCCTGAGACCCCGCCCAGTCGTGCTGCGCCCGTCCTCCACGGTGCTGCGCTCGCCGCCGGTCGTGCTGCGTCCGTCGCTGGTCGTCCTGCGCCCGTCCTGCTCGACGCTGCGCCGGTCGGTCTCGGTGCTGCGTTGGTTGCGGATTTCTGCGATGCGTTCTTGCGCCCACCGCAGGGACCGGTCGAAGCGGTCAGCGAGCACAGCCGCAGTCAACGGGTCGCCGTGGCCGATGCTGCGCCGGTAGGCGTCACGGGCTGCGGCCTGCCGATCCGCAGCGCTGGCCCACCCGTCGCCCGTGGGTGGTGTGGCCGTGGCGGCGCCGTCGGGGTTCACGGTGCCGCCCTCCGATCCGCAGCAGTGGCAGTCAGCGGCGT
>JBOGHK010000210.1:0-14158 GCA_050744325.1 Acidimicrobiales bacterium | reverse complement strand
CTCGATGGCCCGCCGCAGGCCACCGCGGAAGAAACGGGCCCGCTTGGACAGCTCGATCACCCGTTTGCCAGGGCCGAAGATGACCCGCTCGATCTGAGCGTGCCCGAGGTGGGGCACCACCAGGCCGAGAGCGATCACAGCCCCCGACGCCAGCTCACACATCCGGGCCACGGTGCCGACACCGGCGTGCACGGTCACCAACGGCACCGGCCGATTCCCGTCTGCGGGCGCGGTGACCGAGCGACGCGCCATCTCGGCGAGCGCGTCGGCCCGACGCTGCGCCGGGCTCCGGGCGAGGTGGTCTTTGTGGGTGGCCTCACCGTGGACCGCTCGGGCCTGGTCCCAGTCGTTGCGGTACAGCTCGTCGCTGATCCGGGCTAGGGCCTCGACGAACTCGGCGCCCTGGACCGGGTCCAACAACCCATCGATACGCACACAGCCCCGAAACGTCTCCGAGGCATGCAGGTTCCGACCCGCGACATCGGCCTGCGCCTGGCGTTCCTCGTCGTCCTCGTCGTCCTCGTCGTCCTCGTCGTCCTCGTCGTCCTCGACGACCAGGCTCTCCCAGTAGCGCAGATCGCCGACGAACCCAGCGAAGCTCTGCGTCGCCGCCCGGCGCACCAACTCGGGCTCGTGGCGCCCGAACGCGTCCGCGATCGCCGACCGCGGTGACGCCGCCCGCCGACACAGCTCCACCGCCCGGTCGCGGTCGATCTCACCGGCCTCGAACGCCTCACGGGTGACCGGTGCACGCGGTAGCCGCCTCGCCAAGCAAACCACGGCCTTGGCGGCCCCCGCCCCAGCGCCGGTCTGGCGGGCGAGCCAGGCCCACAACGCCCGCGACCCACCGACCCGCCACAGCTTGCGAGCATCGACCTCAGCCACCAATACACGAACATATGTACCCACAAGACGTTGTGTGTCTGGGCTGCCGATTGGTTGATCCGGGCTGGCTGCCGGTTCCGAATTCCCATGGGGAGGGCGTCGATTCGAGGACGTAAGGAGAACTGGCATGACTAGGCAACCGAAAGCAGACGGGCGCCGTCGTGGCATCGTGGCCGCTGTGGTGGCGCTCGTCATCGGGTCACTGGCGGTGGTGGCCGGCAGAGCGGTGCCGGCCACCGCTGATCCGCCGCCGACGTCGGCCGGCAACGTCTTCCACGGCTTCGTGCTGGACGACGACGGCGACTTCACCACCATCGACCACCCCGACGCCGGCACGACTGTCGGCCCCGACTCGCTCGGGACGGGCACCCAGATCTCGGGGATCAACGACCGCGGCGAGCTCCTCGGCCTCTACGCGGACCGGTCAGAGGTCATCCGCGAGTTCGTGCGCAACCGGAGAGGCCGCTACACGACCATCGACCCGCCCGGCTCGTTCGCCAACGAAGAGACGGTCGACATCAACAACCGCGGCGAAATGGTCGGCTTCAGCGACGCCGATGGCGAGAACACGGCCGGGACCCAGGGCTTCCTGCGCACCCGACGCGGCCGCTACGAGACCATCGAGGTCCCCGGCGCCACATCGACGGCCGCGCTCAAGCTCAACGACCGCGGCCAAGTCGCCGGCATCTACTTCGACCAGGACACGACCGCGCACGGCTTCGTGTGGGACGACGGCGAGGTCACGACCATCGACCACCCCCGCGCCGAGATCGGCACCTTCATCTTCGGCATCAACGACCGTCGGGACACCGTCGGCTTCTACCTCACAGCCGACGGCAGCTACCACGGCTTCCTGCGAGACCGCCGAGGCCGGTTCACCAACATCGAGGCCCCCGGTGCTGAGCTCGGCACCGCGGTTCTGAGCATCAACGACCGCGACGAGATGGTCGGCGCCACCTACAACGCCGACGGCTCCACCGATGCCTTCTTCCGCAGCCGGCGCGGCCGGTTCACGATCATCGAGGCGCCCGGAGAGGCGACCTACACCCGCGCCCTGGACATCAACGACCACGGCGACATCGTCGGCGACTACGACACCGAGCCACCCGGCACCAACGACCCCGCAACAAGCCCCCAGCCGTCGCAACCCTCGCCTCCTGCGGGACCGGCGCGGCCGACCGCCACCACTGCGCCGCCGAACCAGCCAACCAGTGAGATGGCACCCATGGGCCCGGGGCCGGCCATGCCCACCACATCACCAAGCCCAGACGACCCCTCCGACTCGCATCCGCCGACCGCAGACCGGCAACACCGTCACCGGTCCAGCCGCTGCGGGCTCGGCGCTTCTAGGACCACAGGCACGGTTCGAAGCTGCTGCTGATCGCGAGGTCGCGGTAGGGGTGGGGGTCGGTAGCGACGGCCTGCTCCAGCAGCCGGTAGCGACCGCGGGTGCTCCGGCGGCGCCGACGCCGGGCCGGGCCGGGGCGCGGGACGTCAGATCGTGACGGCGACCTTGCCTCGTGCCTTGCCGGCCTCGACGTAGCGCACCGCGTCGGCGGCCTGCTCCAGCGGGAACGTTCGGTCGATGGCCGGCGTCACTTTGCCGGCCTGGACGAGCTCGGCCAGCCGCTCGGTATCGGCGGCCCGCTCCTTGGCCACGAGCATGGTCAGCCGCTGGCCCACGAACGGCGACAGCAGCGGGGCCCGGAGACTGCGACCGAAGCCACCCGTCCACCGGCCGCCGTCCTCGCCTCCGACGATGACCAGCGTCCCCTTGGGCGCCAGCGCCCGTCGCAGCTTGGGGATCGAGCGGTTCCCGCCGATGGCCAGGACGAGGTCGTAGCGGCGGGTGCCGTCGGTGACGTCGTCCCGGGTGTAGTCGAGGACCTCGTCGGCTCCGAGCGACCGGACCAGGTCCACCTTCGCCGTGCTGCACACGCCGGTTGTCTCGGCCCCGGCGGCCTTGGCCAGCTGGACCGCGTACGAGCCCACGCCGCCCGACGCCCCAAGGACCAGCACACGCTGCCCCGCCTCGACCCGGCCGGCGTCGTGCAGCGCCTGCAGCGCGGTGCCGCCGGAGACAGGGAGCACCGCCGCCTGCAGGGGCGTGCAGTCGGCCGGGCGCCGGGCGAGCTTGTCCTCGCGGGCGGCCGCGTACTCGGCGAACGAGCCCCGGCTGATGCCGAACACCTCGTCGCCCGGGGAGAACCGGGTCACCCCCGGCCCCACCGCCTCGACGGTGCCAGACACGTCGAGCCCCATCACCGGGTTCTTCGGCCCCCGGAACCCGAACCCCATGACCCGTATCAGGTAGGGCCGGCCGGTGACGACGTGCCAGGTGCCCCGGTCGACGCCGGCCGCCTGGACCCGGACGAGGACTTCGTCGTCGGAGATCGTCGGCTGGTCGACCTGCGCCAGCCGCAGCCGGTCGGGCGGCCCGTAGCGGTCCTGCACGACCGCCCGCATGGTGCCGCCGGCCGACGCCGGCTCCTGTCCGGGCTCTGTCGATCCCATGGCTGTCTTCCCTTTCGAGCCGGTCGTTCGGGCTTCCCGTCGGGCCGTACCAAGTCAACACGAGAAGCGGACGGTCGAGGAGGAAGGCATCCCCGAGCCAACCAGCCCGAACGGCACCGGCCGGGTGCCCCTCACCCGCGAGCGGCTGCTGCGGGGCGCCGTCGCGGTGGCCGATGCCGCGGGCATCGGATCGCTGACGATCCGCTCGCTCGCCCGCGAGCTGGGCGTCAAGCCGATGGCCTGTACCACCACGTGGCGAACAAGGACGAGATCCTCGATGGGGTCGTCGACCTGGTGTTCAGCGAGATCGAGCTGCCGGCGACCGACGGCGACTGGCGGCAGGAGATGCGCCGGCGGGCCACCTCGGCCCGGCAGGTGCTGCGACGCTACCCGAGGGCGATCGCCCTGCTCGGCTCGCGGACGAGCCCGGGCCCCGCCCCCCTCCGGCACCTCGACGCCGTCATCGGCACGCTGC
The DNA here is from genome assembly GCA_050744325.1 of Acidimicrobiales bacterium. Classification (GTDB taxonomy): domain Bacteria; phylum Actinomycetota; class Acidimicrobiia; order Acidimicrobiales; family VFJN01; genus DASXTK01. The sequence goes on along the minus strand of JBOGHK010000210.1, from coordinate 10,284 downwards.
AGAACGCCGGGTTCTCGGTGCCGATGGCCGCCCGAGGGCACCTCGTTCGAAACCGGCGTGGTCCTTCTGCGCTACGAGATCCAGAAATAGGCGGGCCGGCAGCGTGAAGCGGGAATGTCGGGCTCGGCACCATCGAGGGTCAGCCGGCCGGGTTCGGGCCGACCGCAGATGGCCGGTCGTGGTCGGCGCCCCACTCCGACCACGAGCCTGGGTACAGCCGGACGTCCCGGATGCCGGCGCGGGTGAGCGCCAGCAGATCGTGGCATGCCGTGACCCCGGAGCCGCAGTAGGCGACCACCGCTCGACCGGGCTCGACGCCGAGCTTGGCGTAGCGCGAGCGCAGCTCGTCCGGTGGCAGGAACCGGCCGGTGGCGTCGAGGTTGCCGGCCCACGGAGCGCTGACCGCGCCGGGGATGTGGCCCGGACGGGGATCGATCGCGGGGTCACCCTGCGCGTAGCGCCCCGCCGTCCGGGCGTCGACGACCACCACCACCCCGGCAGCGTCCGCCAGCCGGTCCGCCCCGGTCTCCCCGGCCACCTCGGCCTCCTTGGCAGCGTCCACCACCCCGGCCACCTCAGCCAGCCGTTCGGCCGACGCCAGCCGTTCGGCCGGGAACGGTCGCGGCGTGAACGGCGCTGCCGCAGGCTCGACCGGCTCGGGCTCCCCGATCTCCAGTGGGCCGGACCAGGCGGCGAGGCCACCGTCGAGCACGGCGACCGGCTGCCCCACGATGTGCAGCAGCCACCACAGGCGGGCGGCGATCGACCCGCCAGCGTCGTCGTAGGCCACGACCGGGGTGTCGTCACCGATGCCGGCCCGGGTCATCGCCGCCGCGAACCGCTGTGGCGACGGCAACGGGTGTCGGCCTGCGCCGGGCGGATCGGCCAGGTCGGCGTCGACGTCCAGCCACACCGCCCCCGGGATGTGGCCCGCCAGATAGGCAGCTCGGCCCGAACGACCGTCGAGATACCAGCGGACGTCGACGATCCGCACCTCGTCGGCGTGCGCCATGAGCCAGGTCGCGTCGACCACGGGGCCATCCATCCGCCCATCATGCCGTGCTCCGGTCCAGCTACTGGCGTCTCTGAGTGCTTCATCCAGCGCTGCGGGACGCCAGTAGCTGCACCGGCTGGTTAGTGTCGGCGGCCATGAGCGACGTCGCCTCCGACCGCCGTCATCGGTTCCACGAGATGCACGCCGAGGGGCTGTTCGTCATACCGAACCCGTGGGACGTCGGCTCGGCGCGGCTGCTGGTGTCTCTGGGGTTCCCCGCGCTGGCGACCACCAGCTCGGGGCATGCGGCGACGCTGGGCAAGCGCGACCAGCACGCGACCTTGGACGAGCTCGTCGAGCACTGCACGCTCATCACCGCCGCCGTCGACGTCCCGCTCAACGTCGACTCCGAGTACTGCTTCGCCGACGACCTCGCCGGGATCTCCCGCACGGTCGACCGGATCGCTGGCTCCGGCGCCGCCGGGCTGTCGATCGAGGACTTCGACCCTGCCGCGCGGCGCATCGACCCGGTCGACAAGTCCACCGAGCGGGTGGCGGCCGCGGCCGAGGCGGCCCGACGCCACGGGCTGGTCCTCACGGCCCGAGCCGAGAACCACGTCTACGGTGTCGACGACCTGGACGACACCGTCGCCCGGCTCAGCAGCTACCGCGAGGCGGGTGCCGACGTGGTCTACGCGCCCGGCCTGGTCGACCTGGACGACATCGCCCGGGTGGTCGGCGTCGGTGCGCCGGTCAACGTGCTGGCCCGGGCCAACGGGCCGTCGGTCGCCGAGCTGGCGGCGGTCGGCGTGCGCCGGGTCTCGACCGGCGGCGGCTTGGCTCGTGCGGCCTACAGCGCGCTGCTGGTGGCAGGCCGCGAGCTGGCCGACGCGGGCACGTCGACCTACCTGGCCGAGGCCCTGGCCTTCTCCGACATCGCCGCCGCCTTCGACTGACGGCAGGCCACCCGGTCCGGCCGCACCCACGCCCCCGTACCCCGCACCCCCGCACCCAGAAGCGGCCGGAAGGATCCGCCTATCCCTCCGGCCGCTCCACTGGGGCTCACACCACGCTGTCGGTATGGGGGGTGTCAGCGTGGGGTTGTCGTTGAAGAAGGTACGGCCGGCCTGCGTACAGCGGATCAGTAGCACCTACGTATTCCGCATACCATCATGGTCGTGGTCGGGCGCTGGCCGCTGGTCGGGCGAGACGACGAGATCGCAGACCTACGGCTGCACTTGGGGTCGAGTCGGGGGCCGCGGGGAGCCGCGGTGTTCGGCGACGCGGGCGTGGGCAAGACCCGCCTCGTCACCGAGGCCATCGAGTCCTCCCGCGCCGACGGGGCTGCCGTCGAGCTGGTGCGGGCCACCGACGCTGCCAAGGCGATCCCGCTGGGATCCTTCGCCCACCTCCTCGCGCCGGGTGACGAGGCTCACCAGCGCGACGACCTGCTCCACCTGGCGCTGGCGCGGCTGCACGATCGTGCGGACGGCGGGCGCTTCCTCCTCGCCGTCGACGACGCCCACCTGCTCGACGAGGTGTCGGTCGCCCTGCTGCACCTCACGGTCACGCAGTCTCCGATCCGGCTGCTGCTGAGCGTCCGGGCAGGCGAGCCGCTGCCGGCCGGGCTGGTCGGGCTATGGAAGGACGAGCTGCTGGCCCGTCTCGACGTCGCACCGCTGTCGCGTGACGCCACCGAGGACCTCGTGCTCACCGTGCTCGGCGGCAGCGTGCCGGACTCGCTGCTCGACCGGATCTGGCAGCTCAGCCGAGGCAATGCGCTGTTCGTCCGCGAGCTGATCACCGCGGCAGTCGAACGGCGAGCGGGCGGAGGCAGCGGGCGCATCGTGCTTCCCGCCGAGGGGCCACAGGAACGCCTGCGCGAGCTGGTCGAAGAACGACTGCGGTTGCTGGAGCCCGACCGGCGCGCCGCGCTGGAGATCGTCGCCACGGGCGAGCAGGTGCCACTGGCGGCGGCCGAGCGCCTCGTCGACTCCTCCGACCTCGAGGCGCTGGAGCAGCGCGGCCTGGTCGAGATCGTGGACGTGAACCGGGTCAGCCAGGTGCAGGTCGCCCATCCGCTCTACGGCGAGGTCCTCGCGGCCGGACTGCCGCGGCTGCGGCGGCGGGCACTGCTCCGTGACCTGGTCTGCTCGGTCGAGGACCTCGACCACTTCGACCGGCTGCGAGTGGCCCGCTGGCGGTTGGAATCCGAGGCGCCGGGCGACCGGGAGCAGCTGCTCGAGCTCGCCCGCGAGGCGCTCGGACGCCTCGACCACCGGCTCGCGGAACGCCTCGCCCACGCCGCCGGGGGCACGGACCTCGCCGACGCCGGCCTCATCGTCGGCGAGGCTCTCGCCGGCCAGGGCCGCACGGCCGACGCCGAAGCGGTGCTCGCCCAACTCCGCCCGGTCGACCCCGAACAGGTCGCCAAGGTGGCCATCGCCCGAGCCAGCGAGTTGTTCCTGCAGCTCAACCGGTCGGGGGAGGCGTTCGCGGTGATGGAGGCCGCCGATGCCGAGCTCGCCGACCAGCCGGCATGGCAGGCCGAGTGCCGGTCGATCCTGGCGCAGATGTGCATGTTCTCGCTGCGGATCGGCGACGCGCGGACGATCGTGGACGAGCTGCTCGCGGCGCCCGAGACGCCGGAGCCGGCCCGGGTGCGGGCCGTCAGCGTCGCCGTCGTCGCCTGGGGTGCGCAGGGGCGACTCGACGCCGCGCTCGCCCTGCTGGACGAGGCGGTGCTCGACTCGGCGCGCCGGCACCGCCGAGAGGTGCCCTACGGGAACGTCCAGCTCCGCATGGCCCGGTTCCAGACCCTGTACTGGGCGGGTCGGGTGCGTGAGATGGACGCCTACACCGAGGCCAGCCTAGGGCTCGACATCGACCATCCGCCGCCGTCGCTGCGCGGGATCCTCACCGGTTTCCGGGGCGGCGCCCTGCTGGTTCGGGGACGGGCGCGGGAGGCGTTGACCGAGCTGCACCGGTCGTCGCGAGCCCTGGCAGAGAACGACTGGTTCGGGCAGCGGCCGCTGGCTGAAGCGATGCGCGCTCGGGCGGCGGTGTTCGCCGGTGAGCTCGACACCGCGGAGGACGCGCTCCGCGCCGCCGACGCCGCGTTCGCCGCCGACACCCTGCGGGGCGCTCGGACGCTGCCGTACATCGAGCTGTCCCGGGCGTGGTTGGTGGCGGCACAGGGGGTGATCGCCGAAGCGGCCCAGCGATGCCTCGCTCTCGGGGAGGCGATGGAGAGCGTCGCGAAGCCGATCGGGGTCGAGGCCCTGCACGCCGCGGTCCGCCTGGGGTATGCCGCCGATGCGATCGTCGCGCTGGAGCGGCTGGGCGACACCGTGGACGGGCCGTTCGTCGGTCTGGCGCTGCGCCACGCCCGGGCGCTCGCCGACGCCGATGCCGACGTCTTGGCCAGCGTGGCAGCCGCTTTCGAGGACCAGGGGGCCGACCTCGTGGCGGCCGAGGCCTACCGGTCGGCGGCCAACGCCTACCAGCGGGCGGGGCGGGGCGCCTCGGCGTCGACCGCGGCGCGCCGGGTCGACGAACTGCTCGAGAGGTGCGGACGGCCCTCGTCCCCGGCATTGGAGCCCATCGTGCTGATGGGCGAGGAGCTCACCGGCCGGGAGCGCGAGGTCGCCGTGCTCGCCGCCCGGGGACGCACCAGCCCGGAGATCGCGGACGCCCTGTTCCTGTCGGTCAGGACCGTCGACACCCACCTCCATCGGGTGTACCGCAAGCTGATGGTCGACGGCCGGCACCAGCTCGCCGAGGCCCTCGGGCTCGCGCCCGGATCGGGTACGTAGCAACTACGGACGCCGGACCTCGCTGGCGGTGCGTACGGTGCGACCGTGAGCGACGGTGGTGAGCCCGGGCAGCCCGCTGAACCCGTGACCGACGACGCACCGGATCCGCCGGGCGCTCCGGATCCGCCTGCCGACGTGGTGCAGGCCGTTGCCGCCTTCGTCGAGGACCTGGTCGAAGACGACGACGAGCCACTCGAGTGACCGAAGCCACCTGGATCCCGACCAGCCGTGGTTGGTCCGACGTCAGCCCCGCCGCGGGCCGTGGCCGAGCGCGAAGCGGCCGGGGGTGGTGCCGACATGTCGGGCGAAGTGGCGAGTGAGGTGGGCCTGGTCGTGGAATCCGGTGTCGACCGCGACCCTGGCTGGTGCCTGGCCCTCCAAGAGCAGGTGCCGAGCTGCGTCGATGCGGCGGCCGACCATGTAGACGTGCGGCGAGATGCCGTAGGCCGCGGTGAAGCAGCGGACCAGATGGGTCGGGTTCGCACCCAGCAGCGAGCCGGCCGCACGCAAGGTGAGCGCCTCGAACGTATGGGCGTCGAGGAGCTGGCGCACCCGGTCGGCGAGCCGGGCATCGTCGGGTGGCGCCGCCGCTGGGCGCTGACCCAGATGGGCAGTGAGCAGGTCGACGACCCTCGCCAGCGCCGCTTCGCCGCCGAGGACGTCGTCGCGTGCCCGCAGCCGGCGGTGCAGGCGGTCGAGCGCCATCCACAGTCCGCGGTCGTCGATCCGCGGACGGTCGACGGCTGGCCCGATCAGGTGCTCACCCAGCTCGGCGGTCTCGACGTACAGGACCCGCTTGCGGAAGCCGACATGGTGGGCGGCCCGCCCGTCGTGAACGACGTGCGGAGGTAGCACGGTGACTGTGCCGGAGCCCGAACCGTGCTCGCGATGGTCCAAGCTGGTCGTCCCAACCGTGAGATGGGGCGGTGGCAAACGACATCAAGATCGCAGTCGTCGTCCGCGACGACCTGGAGACGTGGCAGAAGCTCAACGTCACCGCGTTCCTGGCCAGCGGGCTCGGGACGTCGGCACCCGAGGTGATCGGGCTGCCGTACGAGGATGCCGCCGGACAGAAGTACCACCCGATGTTCGCGGTGCCGGTCCTGGTGTTCGGGGCCGGGGCCGACGCTCTACGCCAGGCGTTCGACCGAGCGTTGGCCCGTGGCCTCCGCCTTGCCGTGTACACCGACGACCTGTTCGGCACCGGCAACGACATCGACAACCGGGCCGCTGTCGCTGCCGTCGCCACCGATGACCTCAGCCTGGCCGGCTTCGCCGTGGCTGGGAACCGCCGCGTCGTCGACAAGGCCCTTGACAAGTTGCGCCTCCACCCATGAAGGAGGCCCAGCCGTCCTCGAAGCTCCCCAGACATAGCAATGTCCTGGTCGAGGGGCCACGTCGATGAAGCTCGCTCGACTGAGGACGGCGGCGACCCGGTCCGCGCGGTCAGCCCACGAGCGCTGCCGCTTCGGCCAGCAGCTCGGCCTGGCGGAACCAGTCGCCAGCGGCGAGGGTGACGACGACCCGCTCGGCGCCGATGGCCTGCAGCTCGCCGATGCGTCCGGCCACGGCGGCGGACCCACCGGTGACGAGGATGTCGGGCACGGCGTCGGCCGGCATGCCGTACATCCCGTCGGGGTCGCTGAGCTTGCGGACCAGGCCGTCCTGGTCGGGCAGCGCGGGGTCGCCCTCGATGGCCACGCACGTGCTGCCGGTGACGGTGGGCGTCGGACGCCCCACGGCGTCGGCCAGCTCGGCAAGCCGCTCCGCGACCGGCGCGAGCTGCGCAGGCGGGAGCGGCAGTGCGTACCAGCTGTCCGCGTGGGCCGCCGCGCGCGCCAGTGCGGCTTCAGCCATCCCGCCCACCAGGATCGGCGGGACGGTCACCCCTGGGGCGAGCTGGACGATCGCACCGTTGACGTCGACCGCCTTGCCGGCGATCAGGTCGGGCAGCACCGCCAGAGCGGCGTCGGTGCGCCGACCGCGCTCGCGGCGCGGCACCCCGGTCGCTGCCCAGGAGCGCTCGTGGCGGTCGCCGCCCACGCCGACACCGAACAGCAGCCGGCCACCGGAGACGTACTGCAACGAGGCGGCCTGCTTGGCGGCCCAGACGACCGGTCGCAGCGGCAGGATCATCACGCCATAGGCGACCCGGATCGCCTCCGTCGCGCCAGCGGCCGCGCTGAGCGCGACGGTGCTGTCGACGAACGGCACGCCGGTGCCCGCGACGAGTTGGTCGACGGCCCAGGCCGACTCGAAGCCCAGGTCCTCGGCGTGGCGCGCGGCAGCGACCACGTCGGCCACGGCTTCGCGTCGCTCGGTCATCGTCGGCAGGATCACACCGATCGCCGGTACGGCCATGGCGGTTCTCCTTCAACCCCGCAACGATCGCATGTTGCCCGCGCTGATCACCGCGTGGCGTAGCGACTGACCTGGGTCGGCGGCACCGCCGGGTGCGTTGTCCTGCTCGTAGTTCGAGTTGTGGAAGCCCCTGGCCCCGATCCTGCGGTAGAACCGCTCGAAGTCGATGTCGCTGCGCGGGTCACCGAACGGGACGATCTCATAGCCGTTGCCGGTGCCGGGAGGCTCGGTGGTGCGGTCGCCGTCCTTGGCATGGAACAGCGCGTAACGCTTGGTCTGCCGGGCGACTTGGGCGATCGGGTCGAAGATGTCCTCCACCCGGTTCCCGTCGACGTCGTAGCGCCAGCGCCACTGGTGCTGTGCGACGTGCGCCCAGTAGATGTCCATCTCGACGACGCAGAGCCTCCGGTCGGTGATGTCGAGGTAGTGCTGCATCAGCCGCGTGCCGGATTCGGCGCGCACCATCGTCGGCGGGATCGGTGCACCGGTGAGGCGGTCCTCGGTGACCTCGACCATCGGTCCGTCCTGGAGGAAGTTGTAGGCCGGCGAGTGGTTGTGTGGGTAGATCTGGATGCGCCATTCGCGGCCCAGCTCGTTGAGCGCCTCCCACTTCTCGCCCGCGATGTCCCAGGTCTCGATGTTCCGGTCGTCGGCACTGGTCGGGTCGTTGCCTGTCCCCATGAAGGGCATCCCGAGGATCGAGGCGAACTCGAGCTCGGTCTGGAAGCGCTCGTGGTCGTTGGTCGACATCGCTCCGCCCGGGCTGCTCGGACCCGGCCATGTGTTCGGGATGAAGCCGTGGTTGCCGATCGCCTCCAGGCCGAACTCGTCGAGGAACCCGCGCAGTGTGCGGCCGTAGGCCAGGTAGGCGGCGCGTGACTCCGGGGTCGTGACGCCGCCGGGTGCCGGGTTCGGTGCCGCCCCACCGGGGTTGCTGGCGTTCTGGTTGTAGCCGGCGAACTCGATCTGCTTGTAACGGAGGTTGGCCAGGAACTCGAACAGTTCGCGCCAACCTCCCGGCAACGGCACCAGCGGCCCGAGGTCGGTGGGATCCGCGGGGAAGTTCGCGCCTCCCAGATGGCCCATCGTCGGGGGCACGCCCAGCGCCGCGCTGGCCGCGATGCCGACACGCGACGGAACGTCACGTTGGGTGAACGTGATCGTCCCCACCTTCCCGGGCGGGATCAGACGGCCTCTCCCGCGGCCGTCGTCCTGCCGTCCCCGGTCACGCGGGTCATGTCCTCCATCCTGCTCCTTCGGAGCGACGAAGGCGTACGCAGGACCGGCCAGCCCGCACACGGATGCGGCCGCCGCTCCCGCCGCCACGCCGAGGACGCTCCGGCGGCTGAGTCTGTCGTGGTTACCCATCTGGTCCCCCCTGGCTCTGTCGTAGCGCCGACCGCCTGACGCTCCCGCCGACGCGGCCGGATGTGGTTCTTCCCCCGAAGAAGCCCAACGACAGGCGGCGGGCTTCGCTTTCCTGGCTAGCTAAGGCCCGTATACCGGCTTAAGTCAAGGGTGTCGTCGCCGAACTTTTCCCACTGAGTGGACAAAGGTCAGTCGACGTGGAAGACGTGATCGCTGATCATGTACGCGGCCCCGGTCACGCCCGCATCGGCGCCCAGCTCGGACGTCACGATCGGCAGGTTGCCGGTCGCCAGCGGCAACGATCGCCGGTAGACGACGCCCCGGATCTCGGCCAGCAGCGCGTGCCCGACCCCGGAAACCCCGCCTCCGATGACGATCAGCGCGGGGTTGAAGAAGCTCACCAGGCTCGCGAGCACCTGGCCGACGCGCCGTCCACCATCGCGGACCATCGCCACCGCAACCGGGTCGCCGGCCGCCGCAGCATCAGCGACGTCGACTGCCGTCAGGGAACCGGCCTCGGCCAGCCGCTGCGCGAGGTAGGTGGACCGCGTCGATCTAGCGGCTTGTGTCGCGTCACGGGCCAGGGCCGAACCGCTGAACAGGGCTTCCAGGCACCCCGCGTTGCCGCAGGCGCATGTGGGACCGAACTCCTCGACGCTGACGTGGCCGATGTCGCCCGCACTGCCGGTCACCCCGCGGTAGACGCGCCCGTCCACGAAGATCCCGCATCCGATCCCAGTCCCGATCTTCACGAACAGGAAGTCGGCGACCGACTTGGCGAGGCCGGCGTGGTGCTCGCCCAGGGCCATGATGTTCACGTCGTTGTCCAGGAGCACCGGGCAGCCGAGCTCCTGGCTCAGCGTCTCGCGCACCGGGTACTTGTCCCACCCCGGCATGATCGGCGGAGCGAACGGCGTGCCGTCGCGGAAGCTGACCGGGCCGGGGACGCCGATGCCCGCCCCGTGGATGTCCGGCGCGAGCCCCTCCGATCGCAGCTTGGCCAGCAGCTCCAGAGCGCAGCCGAGGACCGGTTGCGGCCCGTCGCGCACGTCCACCTGCTCGGAGACGTGCCCGAGGATGGCCAGCTCGCCGTCGGTGACCGCTACGTCGACCGAGGTCGCACCGATGTCGATGCCGACGAACCGCAGCTGGCTGGAGATGTGCACGATCGACGAGCGGCGGCCGCCCCGGGACGCGGCCAAGCCACCGGCCTCGACCAGGCCCAGCTCGATGAGCCGGTCGAGCTCGTCGGCGAGCTTGGACTTCGACAGGTTGACCGCGTCACCGAGCTCGGCGCGTGAGCGCGGGCCGTCGTCGCGCAGCATCCGGACCAGACGCGCCTGGTGGCGGTTCACCGGACGGAGGATCGTGCGTCTCACGGTGGGACCAATCGCGCGCCCATCCCGAGATCATGCCTGATCGCTTCCCTGATGGGACCGCCGCGGTCTCGGCTGACCCCTCGTTGCTGGACCGCAGGCGGCACCGCTGCCGTCGGGCGACACCACGACACCGCCCCAGGCCAGCGCCTGGTTCCAGAACTTCGCTGCCTTGCCCGGATCGTGGCAGTCGATGGTCACGCAGGTGATGTCCATGGCCCTGAGTGTGGCGTGGCCGGGCGGGCCTGCTTCGGTCAGCGCTCGAGCAGGCGGGTCAGCAGGAGGTCTCGGGTCGCCAGGTGGGCGTCACGGAACTCGGCCGATATGTACCACTGGAGATGCCACAGCTGGATCAACAGCGCGGACAGCA
>JBOGHK010000209.1:0-3494 GCA_050744325.1 Acidimicrobiales bacterium | reverse complement strand
CGCCTCGGCCGGCGCGACCGCCCGCGTCGCCGTGGATTCCGCGGCCTCCGCCCGCCGGGCGGCGCTGATCGAGCGACGGCTCGCCGGGCCCCGCACCGGTGTACGGGGCATGAACACCCAACCCACGTGGGGAACGGGCTTCCCACCGATCAGCCGGCCCTCGTCGAACAGCCAGTCGTAGGTGCCGTGGAACTCCTGGAACGAGTCGTTGGACAGCACCGACGCGTCGGCGCGGTCGGCGATCTGCAACACGAACGCATCCCCCCGACCGATGGCCCCGGCCGGTGGGGTGATCACCTCGCCAGCGTTGATGGCGTCCTCGAAGGTCCTCCGTTCGTTCTTGGCGATCCGGTTCGGGAAGGTGGCGTCGACGACCACCGTGACGATCTCGGGCTCGTACTCGCGGATGAAGGCCTGAACGGCCTCGTCGAGCTGGGCCAAACTCGGGATCTCGCGACCTTCGGTCGCAATGTTCGACCCGTCGACGATCACATGTTTGAGCACCGGGTGTACCACCATGTCGATTGGCATTGAATCAGACCGCCCGGCGGATCGGGCGGACGGGCGGGCCGACGTCCCTCGTGAGGCGATACGGTGCCGACGATGCCCGACGCCACTGCCGACGTGACCAACGAGGTCACTGACCTGCTACAACAGCTGATCCGCAACGCCTGCGTCAACGACGGGTCGGTCGCCAGCGGCCACGAGTCCCGCAATGCCGATGTGCTCGCGTCGTACTTCGAGGGCAGCGGGCTCGACGTCGAGCGGTACGAGCCCCGGCCAGGCCGCACGAGCCTGGTCGCCCGCATCGAGGGCCGCCAGCTTGACGCCCCGACGCTGCTGTTGATGGGCCACACCGACGTCGTCCCGGCCAATCCCGACGGTTGGCGCCGCGATCCGTTCGGGGGCGAGCTGGTCGCGGACGAGGTGTGGGGCCGCGGTGCAGTCGACATGCTCAACCTCACGGCGTCGATGGCCGTCGCCACCCGGCGCTTGGCGACCTCGGGCTTCCGGCCCGATGGCACCCTGGTCTACCTGGCCGTCGCCGACGAGGAGGCGCTTGGCACCTGGGGCGCCGACCACCTCGCACAGCACGAGGCCGACGCCGTCCGAGCCGACTACGTGATCACCGAGTCCGGCGGCATCCCGGTGCCCGGCGGTGACGGTGGTGTCCGCCTGCCCGTGCTGGTGAGCGAGAAGGGCTCGTGCTGGTGCACGCTCCGGGTGCGGGGGACGCCCGGCCACGCCTCCCAGCCGTGGCACACCGACAACGCGCTGGTCACCGCCTCCGAGGTCGTGCGGCGGCTGGCCGCCTACCGGCCGCAGACCCAGATCCACGAGACCTGGCGACGGTTCCTCGACGGCATGGGCTTCCCCGACGAGATGGTCGCTCCGCTGCTCGATCCCGACCGGTTCCTCGAGGCCCTCACGGCGCTCCCCGACGGCATGGCCCGTCAGTTCCACGCGTGCACCCACACCACGGTGGCACCCACGGTGGTCCACGGCGGCACCAAGACCAACGTCATCCCCGACCGCGTCGACGTCCAGCTCGACGTCCGCACCCTGCCCGGCCAGACGCTCCCCGACGTCGAGGCCCTGCTGCGCGATGCGCTGGGCGACCTGGCCGACCAGGTCGAGGTCGTCGAGCCCCACGACGACCCGTCCACCGCGTCGCCGATCGACACCCCGCTGTGGGATTCGCTCAGCCGGGTGACCAAGTCGTTCTACTCGGGAAGCCACCTGGTGCCGTTCCTGAACGTCGGCGCCACCGACGCCCGGTTCTTCCGCCGCCTCGGGATCACGTCGTACGGGTTCGGGCTGTTCAGCCAGAAGCTCAGCTTCGAGGACTACGGCCGCATGTTCCACGGCGACGACGAGAGGGTCGACGTCGAGTCGCTGCGGCTGTCCACCGAGCTGTGGGAAGCCGTGGCCCGCGACCTGCTGAGCTGAGTGCCTGAAGGCGACGTCGACATGGCGATCAACGCAGTGATCTTCGACTTCGGCGGCGTGATCCTGACCAGCCCGTTCGAGGCCTTCAGCCATCACGAGCGCGACAACGGCCTCCCCGACGGCTTCATCCGAGGGATCAACGCCACCAACCCTGATACCAACGCCTGGGCCCGGCTGGAACGCAGCGAGGTCGACCTGGCGGGCTTCGTCGATCTGTTCGAGGCCGAAGCCCGTGCGCAGGGTCACGCCATCGACGGCTCGGTCGTGCTCTCGCTGCTCAGTGGCGAGCTACGGCCGCCGATGGTCGAGGCCGTGCGCCGTTGCAGCGAGCGGCTTCGCACCGGCCTGCTGACCAACAACTTCGTGTCCACCAGCCGCGGCGGCGAGCTTCCCCCACCCAGGCCCGACATCGCCGAAGTCATGGCGCTGTTCGACGTGGTCGTGGAGTCGAGCGCCGCGGGCATCCGCAAGCCTGACCCGCGGATCTACGAGCTGGTGTGCGACAAGCTGGGCATCGAGCCCGCCGAGGCCGTGTTCCTCGACGACCTGGGCATCAACCTCAAGCCTGCCCGGGCCATGGGCATGACCACGATCAAGGTCGTCGACCCAGGCGACGCGCTGCGAGAGCTGGAAACCGCCGTCGGCTTCCCCCTCACCTGACGTCCCACGTTCCGGGCGTGCGTCCGTCGCGGTGCTCGCGCGACATTGAACGCCGGTTGACGGAGTCAGGACGCCGCCGCAGGGGCGACCTGCAGCGACTCGTACTCCTCGCCGGTGTCTTCCCAGTGCTCGAAGTCGATCACGCCCATCTCGGTGAACCGCGCACGCAGCCAGGCGTCGCCTGCGTCGAGCAGCCCGAGCTTGCGGCAGTTGGGCACGATCTTGGAGAACAGCATCTTCTGGAACATCGCCCGACCCTCGTCCTGGACGACCAGCGGGAGGATGTCCTTGGGGTTGATCCCCATCTTCTGCCAGACCTCCTGCTGGAGGAACCGGTCGCGCATCCGGATCGCAGCCTCGAAAGCGAACTCCTGGCGCTCGCGGATCTCGGGCTTGGTCAGCTCGCCGTAGTACTCCTTGAGCGAGAGCACCCCGAAGGCAACGTGCCTGGCTTCGTCCGACATCACATAGCGCAGCAGCTGCTTGAGGAGGGGGTCCGGGGTCATCTGCTGCATGAAGCCGAAGGCCGCCAGCGCCAGCCCTTCGACCATGATCTGCATGCCCAGGTAGGTCATGTCCCACCGGCTGTCCTGCACGATGTCGTCCAGCAGCATCTTGAGGTGGGCGTTGATCGGGTAGAAGCCGTACTGCTTGTCCTGCAGGTACATGGCGAACACCTCGACGTGGCGGGCCACGTCCATCACCTGGGTCGACGCGTAGTACTTGGCGTCGATCCACGGCACGGTCTCGACGATCTTGGCCGTGCACAGCAGCGCGCCCTGCTCGCCGTGGAGGAACTGCGAGAGCGTCCAGCGCCGCTGATCGATGCCGAAGTCGAGCCACTGCTTCTCGTCCCACTTCTCGACGACCGTGCCGACGTAGTG
>JBOGHK010000208.1:0-3286 GCA_050744325.1 Acidimicrobiales bacterium | reverse complement strand
CTGCGCATCGCCGGGGTGGTCGGCTTGGCCGGGGTGGTGTCGGCGTTCGTGGCCTCGCAGATCTCGGTCGGTATGTCCGAGACCGCGTCGAACGTGCTGTTCGCCCTGCTCCTGCTGGTGGTGGCGGCGCGGATGCTCTGGCAGCAGCTTGCCCACCTCGGTGCCGGCGGTGGCCAAGCGGACGACGCGCCCCCGCCGGGCTCGCCCGAGTAGCTCGTCGGTCGCCGGGTCGGCCCACCCGCCCTCGGCAAGGTGTGCCCACCTCCGCTACCTGCTGAGGCGACAGCAAACAGGTGCCGAGCCAGAGGTCGGCGATCGGCACCCGACTGGCAGCCGGCGTGGCCATCGACTCGCGGGCGACCGCTCACGACGTGACATCGCCGACGCCAAGTCTCGGTGAGCGCTGAGCAAAGGCGGGGTCTACCATTGCCGGCGGGTCCGGGGTATGACCGACCGAAGAGCCGGTGTTGAGGGTGTGAGCCGGCCGCGCTGGATGGCTGTGCAGCCCAAGGTGTCGTTCCCTCCTTGTCAACCCCGGGCCCTGTCGTTTAGGCGACTGCCAGTTGGTCTGGAGCTCGTGATGGGGGTTCAGGTGGAGGACCAGGCCCTGGGTGGCGGTGGTGCAACGTCGCCGTAGCGGACAGGTCCGCAGGGTTGCCGGTTCAGCTGGTGTGGGGTGGGTCGGCGTCCGCGTCGCCGGGGTCGAGGACGGTGGTGGGGCGTTGCTCGAAGGTGTAGGTCCACCAGTTGTGGATGTCGCAGGCGGGCCTGCCGTTGCGTTGGGTGGTCAGACCTCCCTGGGAGACTGGCTCGTGGTGGTCGATGTCGCAGTGCTCGGCGGGGACCTTGCAGGTGGGGTGGAAGCACCAGCGGTCACGAAGCTCGATCGCCCGCCGGAGGCCCCCACGGAAGAACCGGTCCTGGACAGAGAGCTCGATGACCCGCTTGCCGGGACCGTAGATGATCCGCTCGATGTCGGATTCCCCGAGGTGCGGAACGAGTAGCCCGGGAGCGATCACCGTGCCCGTGGCGAGCTCGCACATGCGGGTGACGGTGTCGGGCCCGACGTGCACGGTGACCAGAGGCCGGGGCCGCTTGCGGTCCGCGGGAGCCGTCATGGCGCGCCGCGCCATCTCGGCGAGCGCATCTGCTCGTCGCTGTGCCGGCGTCCGGGCAAGGTGCTCCTTGCAGGCCTCGTCGCCGTACACCACCCGAGCCTGTTCCCAGTCGGCCTTGAGCATCTCTTCGGTGATGCGCCACAGGGCCTCGCAGAACTCGGCGCCCTGTATCGGATCCAACAAACCGTCGATGCGCACCATGCCTCGGAACGTCTCGGAGGCATGCAAGCTCCGGGCAGCGACATCCTCCTCGGCTGGCCGTTCCTCGTCGTCCTGGTCGACGAGGGCCCCCCAGTAGCGGAGATCGCCGATGAACTTCTCGAAGGAGGAGTTGGCGGCGCGGCGCACCAGCTCTTCTTCGTGGCGCCCGAACGCCTTCGCGATCCCGCTGCGGGGAGACGCGGCGCGCCGGCACAGCTCGACCGCCCGCTCGCGGTCGATCTCACCGGCCTCGAAGGCCGCGCGGGTGACCGGCGCCAGCCGCAACCGCCGCGTCAACCCAGCGATGGATTTCGCGGCACCAGCTGCGGCGCCAGTGTGGCGCGCCAGCCACGCCCACAACGCTCGCGACCCGTCGGCCCGCCACAGCTTGCGCGCGTCGACCTCGGCGACGAACCGGGCCCGCTGCGCGGCCAGCATCGCCTCGAGCCGATGGAGCTCGGGCATCGCCTCCACCAGCTCGTCGTCGCCAACTCCGGCGAGGTTGAGCACCCGAAGACCCTCGATGTGCTCACGAACACCAGCGAGGACTCCCATACCTTAACACACTACCACAAGACACGAACATATGTACCCGGCGAAGCTCGGTCGTACCCGCTTTCCGCGGTCAACATCGCCGGTGAGCAGCTGCCTTGGCTGCCTGCTCGATCCTCGCGCGATGGCTCACCCAGAAGGCCGTGCCCAGCTCCTGCAGGGCCGTGCTCCCCGCGTCCGTTCCCACCGCGCCGTCCAGCTGCTCGCGCAGGATGTCAGCGTGCCCGGCGTGCCGGTTGGTCTCGGTGAGCACGTGGACCAGGATGTTGAACAGCTTCACGTCCGGGCGTGGCCACCAGGGCACATGGCCGGGCGCGTCGATGTCAAGGGCGGCGATCGTCGCGTCCGAGTGCACCCACACTCGCCGATAGAGGTCGACGATCTCGGCGCGCGACTCGTCCTCGGTGGCCCACATGTCGGCAAGGGGCCCGGCGTCGGCGTCCCACGAGGCCAGCGGTTCGGGGAACGGCCGCTCGAACACCTCGCCGAAGTACCTGGCCTCCCAGGTCGACAGGTGCTTGATCAGGCCGAGGAGGTTGGTGCCGGTGTAGGTCAGCGGGCGGCGGACGTCGTAGTCGGTCAGCCCGTCCAGCTTCCAGAGCATCGTCTCTCGCACTTCACACAAGTCACCGTGCAGGTATTCCTTGGCGAACTCATCGATCACGGGAGCAAGCCTGCCACCCAGATCCAGCCGGCCTGCCGGCAACCCGGCCGACTCGGTCCTACGGCGCCACCGATATCGGCCACCGAACGTGCGACAAGCGGGATACGTGCCGCAGGCCCCTGCCGCCGTGGTCGAGGACGAACTCGAACAGCCCCTCGTACCGGAGCCCAGCGCGCCGCAATACCTGCTCGTGGGGATCTCGGTCAATGGCCGACTGCCAGCCCTCCGCCACGCGGTCGCGCGCGCCGAGCGCGTCTCTCCACCACTCGAGGGCCTCGTCCATGGCGCGTTGCCACGACCGATCACCGCGCATGGCGTGCCGCTCCAGAGGAGGGGTACGGCGGCCGGAACTGGTCGTAGTACTCAGCTGTGCCCCTCAACAGGTCCTTGCGGGAACGGATCTCGGCGGCCACCGCACGATCGTCGCATGCTCAATGGCCACTGTGGCCCGACCCAGCTCCGGCGGTCCGCCCGCGGAAGCGGTCGGGACGGAGCTGCGCCACGAGGTCGGTGGCCAGGCCTGGCGGAGGGGATTCGCCGGCGATGTCGGCGGCGGCCAACCCGGCGAGAGCTGGTGCGGTCTTGATCCCGGCACCCCCCTGGCCGACCAGCCAGTAGAACCCTGGCGCGTCGGGATCGAAGCCCGCGACCGGTGCACGGTCGGACGCGAACGTGCGCAGCCCGGCCCACGCCCGCCGCACCGCGCGGACCGGCAGCGTCGTGGCCTCGCGCAACCGGTCGAGTCCGAGCG
>JBOGHK010000207.1:0-54545 GCA_050744325.1 Acidimicrobiales bacterium | reverse complement strand
GTGCGCGAGCCCCAGGGCGCCACGTTCACGCTCAGCCAGTTCACGCCGCCCGAGTCCTGACCCGGGCGGCCAGCAGCTAGAGCACGTCCCAGACCATGCCCGACGGCGGGGAGTCGCCGAGCAGCTCGATCGGGTCGTGCTTGTCGATGTGGCCGATGAGCCCGCTGTAGATGCCGTACCCGCACAGGCGGGCGAGGCGCCGGTCGAAGCCACGGGCGACGGCGCGCGGGATCCCCAATTGCTGGTTCTCCTGCTGGCGGATGTAGCCGGCGCAGTAGTTGCAGGCCAGGCCGACCCGGCGCTCGGCGGTCGTGTTCGCTCCCCCGCCGTGCCACAGGCTGCCGTGCCAGATCAGCACACTGCCCCGCGCCATCTCGGCCGGGATCGAGTCGTAGTGCCGCCCGTACTCGGGCGACTGGTCGAGGTGGGTGCCCGGCACCAGCCGGGTGGCACCGTTCGCCCCGGTGAAGTCGGTCAACGCCCACATCGTGTTGCACACGGTCGGCGGATGGGGCTTGGGGATCGGGATCAGCTGGTCGTCCGCGTGGATGGGCTGCGCGGTCTCGTCGGCGCCGATCGCGATCGACGACAGCGACGAGAGCAGGCACCCGTCGTCGAGCACGCCCTCGACGACCGACAGGACGTTGGGATGGACGGGCACCCGCTCGAAGACGGTCCCGTGGACCAGCAGGTTGTAGATCCGCACCGTCTGGCGGCCCTCGAAGTCGTTGTCCGCGGGCACGATCCCCAGATCGGCTTCCAACCGCTCGAGTGCCTCGTCGAGCTCGTCGAGCAGGTCGACGTCGATCGCATCCACGACGATCGTGTACCCCTGCTGCTCGATCTGCGCAACATGGCCTGCGACATCCACCCCGGTCACCTCGCTCATCCGCTCTGTGTACTCAAACCCCCGCGAGATCGGCCAGATCCAGAGCACGGAACGGGTCGGGGTTCCACCGTCTCAGTCCCTCACCAGCCCGGCGATCTGCTCGAGCAGGGGCGGCGGGCCGGAGACCAGCAGCGTGGTGACGCACGTGTCGCGCCAGCGTTCCAGGTCGTCGCGGATCTTGTCGGGAGGCCCGATCAGGTAGACATCCTCGACCATCGACGTCGGCACCAGCGCGGCGGCGTCGGCCTTGCGGCCGTCGAGGTACGCGTCCTGGATGGCATCGCACTCGGCCTCGTAGCCCAGCCGGGCGAAGACGTCGCGGTGGAAGTTCCGGTCGCGGGCCCCCATACCCCCGATGTACAGGGCCAACGTCGGGCGCAACAGGTCGGCGCACTGGTCGATGTCGTCGGCCGGGATGGTCGGCACGACGCACGCGACCTCGAAGTCATCGGGTTTGCGGCGGGCGCCAGGCCGGGCGAACCCCTCGGCCAGGGCGTTGCGGTAGAAGTCGTCGGCCTTGGGCGAGAAGAACATCGGCAGCCACCCGTCGGCGATCTCGGCCGAGAGTGCCACGTTCTTCGGGCCTTCGGCCCCGAGGTAGATCGGGATCTCGGTGCGGAGCGGCCGCACGATCGACTTCAGCGGCTTGCCGAGACCCGTGCCACCCGGCCGCGGCATCGCGTAGTGCTCGCCCTCGAAGCTGACCGGCTCGTCGCGGGCGACGATGCGCCGGACGACCTCGACGTACTCGCGGGTGCGGGCCAGCGGCCTGCCGTAGGGCTGGCCGTACCACCCCTCGACCACCTGGGGGCCCGAGACGCCCAGCCCGAGGATCATGCGCCCACCGGACAGATGGTCGAGCGTGATCGCCGTCATCGCCGTGGAAGCCGGCGTGCGAGCGGAGATCTGGGTGATCGCCGTGCCCAGCTTCATGCGCCGGGTCGCGCTGCCCCACCAGGCCAGCGGGGTGAAGCAGTCGGATCCGTACGCCTCCGACGTCCAGACCGAGTCGAACTCGAGGGCTTCGGCGGCGGCGACCTGCTCGGCGGCATCGGCCGGTGGCCCACTCGACGGCCAGTACCCGATCACCAGCCCCAGCTTCAGGTCACGCGCCATCCGCCCGTTCTAGCCCACCTGAAACCGCGACAGAAATGGTGGCGGAGCAACCACGTCTGTCGCAGTTCGGAGTGAGTGAGAGAGAGCTAGTTCGCGCCGTTGGAGTCAGTGCCCTCGTCGCTGTCGCCGCCACGGGGCGCGGCCTTCACCGGCTCGGCCTTCGGCGCCGGTGCCGCACCGGCCAGACCGGACAGCATCTCGCGTAGCTGGTTCAGCTGGGCGGTGACGGTGTCGCGCTGGCGGGTGAGGTCGGAAACCTCGCGCTCGGCGGTCTGCTTGGTGACCTCGGCGTGCGTCCGGGCCTCGAACAGCAGCTGCTCGGCCTCACTGCGGGCGTCGGACATGGTGCGCTCGGCAAACGCCTTGGACTTCTCGGTGATCTCCTTGGCCTCGGCCTCGGAGTCCTTGCGGCGCTGCTCGGCCCGCTGCTCGATCTCCTTGGCCCGCTGCTCGGCCGCCTTGGCCCGGGACTCGCCGTCGTGGACCAGCTTTTGAGTCGCGGCGATGGCGGCGTCGTGACGCTCGCCTTCCTCGCGCTCGGACTTCTCGCGCCGCTCGGCCAGTTCGAGCTCGAGGGCCTGCAGCTCGGCCTCGCGCTTCTCCTTGGCCTTGGTGAGCAGCTTGGACGCCGCGGCCCGCTTTTCCTCGGCCTCGCGCGCGGCCTCGTTGCGGATCTCGATGATCTCGCGCTCGGCAGTGGCGCGCAGCGTGGCGATCTCGCGGTCTGCGGTGGCGCGCAGCTCGGCCACCTCATGGTCGGTCGCGGAGCGCAGCTGGGTGGTGTCGCGGTCGGCGTCGGCACGTAGGGCGTCGACCTCGCGCTGGGTGGTGCCCCGCAGCTCGTTGGCCTCGCGCTCGGCCGCGTCGCGCGTGGCCTTGGCCTCGCGCTCGGCCGCCGTCTTGACGGCCGTGGCGACCGCCCGGGCCTTCTCGACCACTTCCTTCGACTCGAGGTGGGCGGCGGCGATGAGCTTTTCGGCTTCGCGACGGGCGTCGTCGCGGTGGTCGTTGGCCTGCTCTTCCGCGAGCCGGAGAAGCTGCTCGACCCGGGTCCCCAGGCCCGAGAGGGTGGGTTTGGCCGATTCCTCGATCTGCCGCGTCTGCTGCGCGACCTTCTTCTCGAGCTCGGTGAGATGATCCTTGGATTCGCGGGAGCCCGACTCGGCACGATCGCGGGCGTCGATCAGTTGGTCCACCCGCGACACGAGCCTCTCGATGTATGTGTCGACCTGGGTGCGCTCGTAGCCCCGCAGGACGATCGTGAAGTCGGGAACGCCCCCGTGTTCGGTTTGCGTCGGCGACGTGCTGGCCATGGCGCAACTATGGCAGACGCGGCGGCCACCCTGCCGCGCTCGCGATCAGGAGTTCACAAACATCCGGGCTGGTCGGCGCCGTCCGTGACCAACTGGATCGACCAGCTCACGATCCGTGGGGCTTTCGACCAGAATTGAAACGTGTTCTATTCTGTGGGCATGGGGATGCCCAGCGACGTCGGCGTGATCGACCTCATGTTGCAGATCCCGGAGGGGGCCAAGCGCGAGAACTACCGGTTCATGGCCCCCAACCTGCGTGATGCCGAAAGCCTCGAACGGTTCGAGTTCCCTGCCCAGTACATGTTCAAGGAGGTCCCGGCCGACCTGCCCGACGAGGTCGACGGGGTCGACTTCGCACTCCGTGAGATGGACCGCCACGGCATCGAACGGGCGATGCTCGGCACGGGCCGCACCAGCAGGGACCGCGATCGGAGCAGCACACATCGGGCGCTGGCCGATCACCCGGACCGATTCTTCGGGTCGTGGCAGGTCGATCCCAACCGAGGCATGGCCAGTGTTCGCGATCTCGTCAAGGCCTACGAGACGCTGGGCATCAAGGCCGCCACCGCATTCCCTGCCGGGTACTCGCCCCAGGTCCCCATCGACGACAGGCGCTTCTATCCGCTCTACGCGAAGTGCATCGAGCTGGACATCCCGATCTTCGTCACCACCGGCGTCCCCGGGCCGCGCATGCCGATGGCATGCCAGAAGACCGAGCTGCTCGACGAGGTCTGCTGGTTCTTCCCCGAGCTCAAGGTGGTCATGCGCCACGGGGCCGAGCCGTGGGAGGAGCTGGCGGTCAAGCTCATGCTGAAGTGGCCCAACCTGTACTACTCGACCAGCGCGTTCGCGCCTCGCTACTACCCCCGGGCGATCGTCGACTACGCGAACACGCGGGGTGCCGACAAGATCCTGTACGCCGGCTACTTCCCGATGGGCCTGTCGCTCGACCGCATCTTCGCCGAGCTTCCCGACGTCCCCCTGAAGGACGACGTCTGGCCGAAGTTCCTCCGCGAGAACGCGTTGCGGGTGCTCGGGTTGGACGCCTGAGGACCAGGAGGTAGCCGTGGAGAACCGCTACCCGTTCCCCATCCCCTTCGGGTGGTTCTGCGTGGGCTATCCGGAGGACTTCCCTGCCGGCGAGGCCAAAGCGCTGTACTACTTCGGGCGCCACCTCGTGGGTTGGCGCGACGCCGACAGCGCGGTCCACGTCCACGACGCCTTCTGCCCCCACCTCGGTGCCCACCTGGGCCATGGCGGCACCGTCGAGGGCTGCGAGCTGGTCTGCCCGTTCCACGGCTGGCGCTACGACACCGAGGGCAACAACACCGAGATCCCCTACAGCGACCGGGTCAACCGCAAGGCCCGGCTGCGCGCCTACCCGACCATCGAGCGCAACGGCGTCGTGATGGCGTGGTACCACCCCGACGACGTCGCGCCGCTGTGGGAGATGCCCGAGCAGCCAGAGCTCAACGACCACCCCGAGTGGTCCACGGTCATCCGCACCGACCACGAGGTCGACGCGGCGCTGCAGGAGATGGCCGAGAACGCCGTGGACTCGGCGCACTTCCGATTCGTGCACAACACCGCGACCGTGCCCGAGATCGAGGAGTACACCACGGGCTTCCCGCAGGCGGTGATGCGGTCGTCGCAGAAGTTCCCGACCCCCCGGGGCGTCATGGAGGGCCACATCGTCACCCATTCCTGGGGGCCGGGCCTGTCGGTCGTGAGCTTCAGCGGGATCATCGACACCATCAACTACGCCTGCACCACGCCGATCGAGGCCGACCGGTGCCACATCCGGTTCAACTTCCGGTTCAAGACCCTCGGCGACGAGGACACGACCCGCAACGTGGGCCGGGCGTTCGTCGCGGAGGTCGACAAGCAGCTCCGCGAGGACAAGCCGATCTGGGAGCACAAGGCCCACCTGGTGCGCCCGGCGCTGGCCGACAACGACGGGCCGTTCATGAAGTTCCGGCGGTGGGTGGCGCAGTTCTACGCGGCGAGCCAGACCGTCGGCGACGAGCGTCTGGTCTACCCGCCGCCATTCTGGCCCGACCGGGTCGACGAGGCGCCGGCCAAGGCCACCGCGTCGGCCCGCCACGGTGACTCGTGAGGCCTGCTGCGGCGGTCACGTGCGGCCGCGGCGGCGACGGGCGCCACCAGCACCAAGGACGGGTACGCGGTCGAGCTCTGCCAACCCCTTGCGGACCTCGTCCGGCCCGTCGGTGCTGCCGATCTCGACGAACAACCGCATGCTCTCCGCGTACAGGCTCCGAGCCTCGTCGGCTTGGCCCAGGACCGCGGCGCACCGGCCCAGGTTGAGCAGGGCGTACGCCGAGCCATACCGCTCCCCGCGGGAACGAAACGAGGCCAGGCTCCGGCGATGGCAGTCCGCGGCCTCGACCAGTCGGCCGTTGGCCTTCCGGATCGCACCGAGCGTGTTCAGCGCCCAGGCGCCCGCGCGATCGGGCGGCGTGCGTGTGTCGTCAGCGCCGAGGCATTCGACCGCGCCTTCGATCAGCTCTGTCGCCTCGTCGACCCGCCCAGCCTGCAGCCACGCACCGGCCAACGCCACCTCCACCATGGCGACGTCCCGGAGCTGGCCCATCTCCTCGAAGATCGCGATGGAGCGGAGGTAGGTGGCCTCCGCCTCTTCCAGCCGTTCGGTGTCCAGGTGGGTGTCGCCGATCCGATGCAACGCCTCGGCCACCGGGCCGTCCTGGCCGAGCTCCTCCCGCAGGACCAAGCTCTCCGTGAAGGCGGCGAGCGCCCGATCGTGGCGCGACCGGTGTCGCTCGGCCTGACCCAGGAAGCGCAAGGCGACGGCCAACCCCGCCCGGTCGTGCGCCGACCGCGCGGCGCGGACCGCGGTCTCGGCGACCACCGCCAGGTCGACTGGATAGCCCTGGCTCTCCAGGTACGGTCCGACCGCTTCGGCCAGTTCCTTCGCGGTGTCGCGCTCGCCAGCTTCCTCGGCGGCCTGGACAGCGGCGACGATCAACTCGCGAGTGCGCCCGAACCACAGTTCGGCCTCGACGCGGCGGTCGTCGTCAGCGGAGGGATCCGTGAGGCACGCCCACTGCTCACGGGTCCGCGTCAGGTAGTAGTCCAGCGATCGGAGCAGTGCGGCCTTCCGCTCGTCGGCGGGTTCCTCGGCGTCCAGGCGCTCGCCGGCGTACAACCGCACCAGGTCGTGGAAGCGGTAGCGACGTGGCCCGGCCACCTCGACCAGCTTCACGTCGGCCAGGTGCTCGAGGGTCGTCTCGCTGCGCGGCCACTGGTGCTTTCCTCCAAGCAGCGCCGCGGCGACCCCGGGCCCGAAGTTCACGTGGCCCAACAGGCTGAGGCGGCGGAACAGGCGGCTCGCCACTGGATCCAGGTCGCCGTAGCTCAGCCCGATGCTGGCGCGGACGTCGTGGTTGCCCACCTGGAGCTCGTCCAGGCGGCGACGCTCGTCGGCCAGCCGGGCGGCGAGGTCCGCGAGCGTCCAGTGCGGCCGGCTGCGCAATCGGCCTCCGGCGATGCTCACAGCGAGCGGGAGGTAGCCGCAGTGGCGGACGATCTCGACCGCTGCGGCCGGCTCGGCCTGCACCCGGTCTTCGTCCGCGGCGATCAGCGCCAGCAACTCAAGGGCTTCGGCCTCGGGCAGGACGTCGAGATTGCACCAGGCAGCCAGGCCGAGCCCGACCAACGACGGGCGGGCCGTCACCACCACCAGGCAGCCGCGCCCGGCGGGGAGCAGCGGCCGCACCTGGTCCTCGGAACCGGCATCGTCCAGGTACAGCAGAACCCGGCGACTGGCCAGCACGGTGCGGTAGAGCGCGACACGGGCCCCGACCTCCGCCGGGACGTCGGCAGCCGGGACGCCCAACGCATGCAGCACCCGGCGCACGACCTCGCCGGGGTCGGCAGGCTCCGACGACGCCCCGCGGAGCTCCACGAACACCTGGCCGTCGGGATATCGGGCCGCGACCGTGTGGGCCACCCGCGTCGCGAGCACGGTCTTGCCCATGCCGCCGGCGCCGAAGATGCCGAGCATCACTGGCGCACCAAGACCGGTCGTCGGCCGAGCGGGCACGGCGTCGAGCAGCAGGGCGAGGTCGGTCTCGCGTCCCGCGAACCGGGTGATCGCCGGTGGCAACTCGACCGGACGGGTCAACCGCTCACGATCCGGCGCCTCGGCTCCGGCCTGCCACAGACCGACCACGATCACAGCCAGCGCCAACGCCCCCACCAGCGGCCAGGCCAACCACTGCCAGGTGTCCAGCGGCTCGGGCAGCGAGCCGCCGGTCGCCACGTTCACCGCGACGGCGAGCGCCACAGACAGCACTGTCGACGTCGCGATCAGCGCAACTTTCCGCCCCCGGGCCACGTCGGGATTATCCCAGCTGCAGCCCGCGCGCCGGCGACGGACGAGCGCTGGACGGCTCCGCTTCCGAGGCGAAACGCCGACTACTCGAAGATGGCCAGGTCGCCGGCGGTGGCGCCGCCGTCGATCGACAGCTCGGCACCGGTCGTGTAGCTCGACTCGTCGGAGGCGAGGAACAGCACCGCCCGGGCGACCTCGTCGACGGTGCCCATCCGGGGCACCGGCAGCCGCCGGTAGTACGGCGCGTCGCCGCTGGTACCGGCGATCATCGGGGTGTCGATCCCCCCGGGGTGCACGGAGTTCACCCTGATCCCGTCGTGCCCGAGATCGATGGCCGCGGTCTTGGTCAACCCTCGCACAGCCCACTTGCTGGCGACGTAGGCACCGAGGGACGGCAGGCCGTGCAGCCCGCTGGTCGAAGAGATGTTGACGATCGACCCACCGCCGGCGCGGCGCATCGACGGGGCCACGCTCTTGATGCCGAGGAACACCCCGTGCACGTTGACCCGCATGAGGCGCTCGAACTCGGCCAGCTCGATGCGGTCGACGCGCCCGAAGGACAGCACGCCGGCGTTGTTGACCAGCACGCCGATGGGGCCGAACCGCTGCTCGGTCTCGGCCACCGCGGCCTGCCAGCTGGCTTCGTCGGTGACGTCGAGATGGACGAACGCGCCGGCATCGCCGAGGGCTGCCGCGGTCTGTTCGCCTTCGGCGTCGAGCACGTCGCCGACGACCACCTTGGCGCCCTCGGCCACGAACAGCGCCGCTTCGGCGGCACCCTGGCCCCGAGCCCCGCCGCTGATGAGCGCCACCTTGCCGTCAAGCCGTCCCATGGTCTCCCCTCGTCATCCGGGCCCTACCGTCACGAGGTCGGCTTGTCGGCCCCGACAGCCCACATCGCGAAGAACTGCGAACCGCCCCCGTAAGCATGGCCGAGCGCGAGCCGCGTGTCGGGCACCTGGTGCTCACCGGCCATCCCCCGCACCTGCAACGCGGCCTCGGCGAAGCGGATCATCCCGGACGCCCCGATCGGGTTGGACGACAGGACGCCGCCCGAGGCGTTGACCGGCAGGTCGCCGTCGAGCTGGGTGGCACCCTCCTCGACCATCTTCCAGCCGGCGCCCTCCTCGGCGAAGCCCAGGTTCTCCAGCCACATCGGCTCGTACCAGCTGAACGGGACGTAGATCTCGGCGACGTCGACCTGCCGTCGCGGCTCGGTGATGCCGGCCTGCCGGAAGACGTCGGCGGCACAGTCCTTGCCCGCCTGGGGGCTGACCTGGTCGCGCCCCGCGAACATCGTCGGTTCCGAGCGCATGGCCGTGCCCAGCACCCAGGCCGGTGGCTTCGACGCAGCGTCGCCGCCGGCCTCGTCGGCCAACACCAGTGCACACGCACCGTCCGAGGAGGGGCAGGTCTCGGAGTAGCGGATCGGGTCCCAGAGCATCACAGAGTCGCGCACGGACTCGAAGGAGATGTCGGGCTCGTGGAGATGGGCGTAGGGGTTCTTCAGCGCGTTCTGGCGGTCCTTGAGGGCCACCAGGATGCCGATGTCGTCGGGAGCGCCCGAACGCCGCATGTAGGCCCGGATGTGGGGGGCGAAGAACCCGCCGGCGCCGGCCACCAGCGGCTGCTGGAAGGGTATGGGGAGGCTCAGGGCCCACATGGCTTCGCTCTCGGACTGCTTCTCGAAGGCCACGGTCAGCACTCTGGAGTGGATCCCGGCCGCGACCAGGCTGGCGGCAACCAGGGCCGTCGACCCGCCGACCGACCCGGCGGTGTGGACCCGCAGCAGCGGCTTGCCGACCGCGCCCAGCGCCTCGGCCAGGTACAGCTCGGGCATCATCACACCCTCGAAGAAGTCGGGCGCCTTGCCGACCACCACGGCGTCGATGTCCACCCAGGTCGACCCGGCGTCGTCGAGGGCCCGTTCGGCTGCCTCGCGCACCAGGCCCGCGATCGAGATATCGCCCCGGGTGGCCTGGTGGTGGGTCTGGCCGATGCCGACGACCGCCACTCGCTCCTTGCCCATCAGCCCTCCCCCTCCAGGACGCAGACGAGGTTCTGTTGCAGGCACGGCCCGCTGGTGGCGTGGGCGACCGCCCGGTCGGAGTCGCCGCGGCTGACCTGCTGGGCGGCCTCGCCGATCCGCACCAGCCCGGCGGCCATCATCGGGTTCCCCGCCAGAGGGCCGCCCGACGGGTTCACCGTCGCGTCCTCGGGCAACCCGAGCGCTCGGCGCACGATCACCTCCTGGTGGGTGAACGGCGCGTGCAGCTCGGCCAGGTCGACCGGGCCGTCGGCGACCCCGGCCACCTCGGCGGCACGGCGGGTGGACGGCGAGTCGGTGAGGTCGCGCTCGCCGAGCGCATGAGGATCCACGCGATGGTCGATGCCCCGGATCCAGGCCGGACGGGCGGCGAGCTCGCGTGCCCGATCCTCGGCGGCGAGGATCACCGCCGCCGCCCCGTCGGTGATCGGCGGGCAGTCGTGGCGTCGCAGCGGAGGGGCGATCTCGGCGCCGTCGAGCAGCGTGTCCGGGTCGTCGGACCCGTGGAGCTGGGCGAAGGGGTTGCTCGCCCCGGCGCGCCGGTTGCGGGCGGCGACCTCGGCCATCTCGGTGATCGTGGTGACCCCGGCGTCGAGGCAGGCCCGAGCCTGGAGGGCGGCCAGCGCGACGCTGTCCGGCCACAGCGGCGCCAGGTAGTACGGGTCGAGCTGGCGGGACAGGACGTCGCGCAGCGATCCCGGCGACGACTTGCCGTAGGCGTAGACCAGTGCCGTGTCCGCCTGGCCGGTCTGGATCTTCACCCAGGCCTCGTACAAGGCCCAGGCGCCGTCCATCTCGACGTGGCTCTCCGAGATCGGCGGCCACGCACCGACGCCGTCGAGGCTGGTCACGAAGCTGAACGCGGCGCCGGCCAGGTAGTCGGAGCTGCCGGAGCAGCAGAAGTCGAACACCTCGGCGGCCGTGCGGTCCTCGAAGCCGACCTGGGCGCGCACCTCCTCGAGAACCGGCATCAACATCTCGACCTCGTTGCGGTCCTCGACCCGGCGCGTCTGCGGCGACTGGGCGAAGGCGACGACCGCGACGTCGCGGACCATCAGACATGCTCCCGGTAGGACTCGTAGGCGGCGTCGGGCTCGCCGGTCGGCCGCCACCACCGCACCGACGCGAAGGTAGGCCCCAGCTCGTCGTCGTCGACCCAGACGGCCTCGACCCGCATCCCCATCCGCACCTGGTCGAACGGGATCTCCTGCACCATGCCGAACAGCCCGATGTCGGCGCCGTCGAGGAGGACGGTGGCGCACACGTAGGGGACCTCGATGGCCTGCCCGTAGAACTGCAGGTTCACCACGCAGAACGTCGTGACGATGCCGGTCGCCGGTAGCTCGACCTGCTCGGTCGTGGGCACGCCGTCGGTCGGGCAGGCACCCCGTGGCGGGACGTACACCTTGCCGCACGCCTGGCAGCGCTCACCCAGGATGCGCCTGGCGCCGATGCCGCGCAGGAACCGGGACGTGGCCGCGCCCGCCGTGAACCGATAATCGAGACGGGCCGGGACGGTCAGCGACCGCACCGGCTCGACCCCGGCGAGAGCCGGCGGCAAGGTGACCTCGCCCGTCACTGCTCCTCCTCGGGCTCGAAGCAGGCGATGTCGGCCATCCCGCCGGGCCGGTCCTCGGCCCACCGGATCCGGACCCGCATCCCGGTGGCCATGCGGTCGGCCGAGCCGGCATCGACGACGTGCAGCATGGCGGTGTCGGCGCCGTCGAGCCGGATCAGCGCCCAGCCGAACGGCCTGTCGAGCAGCTGCTGCGGGCGGGGTGACGGTTCCCACGACCACGTGGTCACCGTGCCGCTGGTGCCGATCTCGACCAGGTCGGTCAGCTCCTCGCTGGTGACCGGGTCGTACTCGACGGGCGGGCAGTGCACCCGGCCGTCGCTGCCGCGGACGCCGAGCACCATGCCCTCGCGGAGCCCGGTGAAGAAGGCGCTCTGCACCGGGCCGAGGGTCCGTCGGAACGGATACTCCACGACCAGCGGCGCAGACAGCACCTCGTCAGATTGAAACACGTTCTAGTTTCTAGCACACGGCCAGAAACGGGCGACTAGAAGCTGATGACCTGGCGGATGACGTCGCCGGCCTTGAGCGACTCGACGGCCTCGTTGACCTCGTCCAGGGTGATGCGCCGGGTGATCATCCCCTCGAGGTCGAGGCGGCCGGACTTCCACAGGCCCAGGACCCGGTGGAAGTCGACCCGCACGTCCGCCGAGCCGTAGTACGAGCCGACGAAGGTCTTCTCGGCGAAGAACAGCTCGAAGGCGCTGAACGCCACCTGCTGGTCCATCGCACCGACACCGATCACGCAGGTCGTGCCACCGCGGCGGGTGGCGTCGTAGGCCGCCCGCATGGTCAAGGGCAGGCCGATGGCTTCGAACGCGTAGTCGAAGCCGTCACCGCCAGTCACCTCGGCCTGGAGATCCGCCAGGTCGTCGGGCTTCACCGAATGCGTGGCACCGAACCGCTTGGCGTCGTCGAGCTTGTGGTCGACCAGGTCGACGGCGACGATCTCGGCCGCACCGGCGACGCGGGCACCCTGGATCGCCGCGACGCCGACGCCACCGCAGCCGAACACCACCACCGACGAGCCCGGCTTGACCTTGGCGGTGTTCAGCGCCGCACCCACCCCGGTCATGACACCGCAGCCGACCAGCGAGGCGATCTCGAAGGGCACGTCGTCGTCGATCTTCACCACGCCCTGGTGGGGCAGGATCAGCTCCTCCGCGAAGGTGCCGGCACCGGTCATGCCGATGAGCGGCGCACCGTCCAGCCGGAAGTTCGCCATGCCGCCCGCAGAGAACAGGATGTTCGAGCACAGGTTCGGCTGCTTGTGCTTGAGGCAGAAGCTGCACTCGCCGCACGGTGCGCTCCAGGCGACGATGACGTGGTCGCCCGGCTTGGCGGTGGTCACGTCGTCGGCGACCTCGGTCACGACGCCGGCGCCCTCGTGGCCGGGGACGAACGGCGTCGGCTGGGGGATCAGCCCGGACATCGCCGACACGTCGGAGTGGCAGACGCCGGTGGCCTCGATCTTGACCTTGACCTGGCCAGGGCCGAGGTCGCCGAGACCCACGTCGTCACGGATCTCGAGCTTGTCGTCACCGATATTGCGTAGAACGGCGGCACGCATGTGGGGACCCCCTTGGACCTGCGGAGATAGGCGGCATGCACTCTTGACCGCTTGGTCAGGTGATGTCAACAACGGACGACGGCGCCTGGCAAACGGTTCCACATCAGTCGAACCGCTCGACCACCAGGCCCACGGCTGCGGCCAGCTCGTCGGACACCCACGCCATGTCGCCCATCCCGTTGGCCCACGCCACCAACGTCGACCACCAGACGTGGCCGAGGACCTTGGCCACGGACGCCTCAAGCGCCGGGTCGACGTCGTCGGGGAACGCCGCACGCATGATGCGGGCCAGGGTGCCGGTCATGCCGTTGAGCGCGTCGACCCCCGCCGGGTCGCCGGCCATGAGGGCCGCGACGACGGCCCGGGCCAGCTGCGGGTCGCGGTCCATCGCCCGGACCGCACGGTTCAGGACGTCGAGCACCCGCTCGGACGTGTGCCGACCCTTCGGGGGCCGGTCGGCGAGTCGCCGCTCGAGCTCGGCCATCCAGTGGACCATCGCCGAGGCCAGCAGCGCGTCCTTGGAGGAGAAGTAGCGGTAGATCGTGCCCAACGCGACGTTCGCCCGGGTCGCGACGTCGCGCATCTGTACCGCTTCGTAGCCGCCCTCGCTCGCCAGCTCGAGCGCAGCCTGGATCACCCGCTCGCGCCGGGCTGCCTGGCTCTTGGTGAGCGCGCCGACCTCCGCTGACATCCGGGCCAAGCTAGTGCCGCCTCTTCGCCCCGGCGGGTGATCGACCCGCGGCTTCAGGGAGAAGGCCGAGCGCCCGTTCCCCGACGATGTCGTCGGTGTCCACCCCCTTAGGCTAGAACACGTTCTAGTCCGAGGCGCTGGGCGAGCGGCTCAGCGCGGCTCGTCCCACAGGCCGACCGCCTTCCACAGCCGCCGCGACACCGTCCCGACCAGGCCCAACTCCACGCACAAGCGGCGAACCTTGGCCACCGAGTCGCGCACGAACTGCCGTGCCTCGTTGCTGTCCGCCTGCCGGAGCGTCTCACGCGGCAAGCGGTGGCCGGCCATGGTCGCGGGCGCAGCAAGCATCTGGCTCGCCATCTCGCCGAGCAGCAGCGGTGTCTTGACCGCGAGGAGCGCGCGGCGGAGCCGCCCGAGTCGGGGCACCTCGTGGCGCAGGTAGTGACGGGCGAACGACAGGTGCCGCGCCTCTTCGGTGACGTGGATGCGCATGATCCGCTCCAGCAGCGGGTGGCCCTGGCCGGCGTGGTCCTTCAGCTGGCGCCGCTGGGTGTAGTCGATGGGGTCCTCGCCACCGAGGACGAACATGAAGAACAGCGGCGGGTGCCGCCGGGCCAGGCGCACGACGAACCGGGAGCCGATACGCAGGGGCCAGGGCAGTCCAGGCGGGTCGAAGCCCGAGCGGTTGACGAACTCCTGGAACATCAGGGAGTGCTGCGCCTCCTCGATGACCTCGTGGTAGAGGTAGCGGAACTCGGGTGCGCCGTTGGGCAGCGTCGAGGCGTAGTCCAGCAGCCCTCGCTTGAGCACGCTCTCGAACTGGACCCCGATCTTCATCGAGCGGGCGACCCGGTAGAGGCCGATGCGGGCCCGCTCCTCCTGGGGCAGGCCGCGGTACCAGTCGGTCTGGCCGAGACCGACGTCGGCCACCAGCTCCCAGCGGGGGTCGGTGGGGTCGATCTGCATCTCCGGCGCGTCCCATGCCACGTCGGCGTAGGCGTCGAAGTGCTTGTCGACGGACTGACGGCTGAGCCTGTCGATCAGCGCTCGGTAGTTGTCGGCCTTGGTCGTGTCGTCGACGCGCTGTTCGTCGTCAAGGACGGTGCTCATCGTGCACTCCCCAATCGTGGTCGGGTCTGACGGGCAGGAGGTCGGCGTGCTCGCGGGCCAGGTGACGCAGGATCCCGACGACCTCGGTGGCCTCGGCACCCATGCCGAGGTCCTCGAGGATCCCGGCGCCGGCCAGCGTGGCGAACGCGAACCGCACCAGCGCGAGGCCCGACGCTTGGGCCGTGGCCGGGAACAGGACGGCGAAGTCTGCGGCCACGTTGCGCTCGAACCGCTCGACCACGTGCAGCATCACCGAGCGCAGCTCGGGGTCGGTCCTGGCGGCGACCAGCAGCTCGAGCGCCGCGTCATGGGACGGCCCCCGGAACAGCTCCCAGAGCAGCTCGACTGCCCGCTCGAGCGTCCGGTCCTCGACCGGCAGGGCAGCGAACGCCTCACGGAACTCGCGCTCGCACCGGTCGAAGACGTGATCGACCGCAGCCCCCATGAGCTCGGCCTTGCTGGCGAAGTGGTGGAGCAACGCACCACGCGAGACGCCGGCCAGCCGGACGATGTCGTTGGTGCTGGTCGACGCATAGCCCCGCTGGACCAGGCAGGTCGCCGTGGCGTCAAGCAACGCCGCGTGGGTCTGCGTCCGCCGTTCGGCCTGGGTGCGTCGCGTGCTCCTGGTCCCTCGGCCCATCGCCTCACGATGACGGCTGGCCTACTTACAGTCAAGGCTGACTGTAAGTGGCATCCGTCACCATGCGATAGTGCGCCTGGTGACCGATGCCGCCGCTGCCGACCGCCCGAGCCTCACCCGCTTCGGTGGACACGAGATCGTGAGGGCGGCCGAGATCACCGCCGTCCTCGCCGCGTGGATCGCGTGGGCCGTGATCCGGCAGCTCCCACGCTCGAAGGCCGCACTGGCACGAGCGGCGAGCGCTGGAGCCGTCGAGGCGTTCATGGTGCTCGGCCCGACCTTCGTCAAGCTCGGGCAGCTCATCGCCTCGTCGCCCGGCGTGTTCCCCGCACCGTTGGCGGATGCGTGCCTGCGCACCCTGGACGACGTCCCCCCGTTCCCGGCGCAGCAGGCCCGGGCGATCATCGAGGAGGACCTCGGCGCGGCGACCTCCGACCTGTTCGGTCGGTTCGATCCGGTGCCGCTCTCCGCCGCATCGATCGCGCAGGTCCATGCCTGCGTCCTCGCCGACGGCCGGGATGCCGTCGTGAAGGTGCAGCGGCCGGCCATCGCTCGGCGGATGAATCGTGACCTGCGGATCATGTTCCGCTTCGCCCGGCTGATCGACCGCACCCGTCAGGGCCACCTCATGAACGCTCCCGGCGTCGTCGAGGAGCTCCACCAGGTGTCGAACGAGGAGCTCGACTTCGCCCTCGAAGCGGAACGGCAGACCCGGTTCCGAAACCACATCGCCGAGTTCGGCGACAACAAGTGGGTCACGGCACCCGAGGTGTACGCGGAGCTGTGCGGCCCCCGGGTGATCTGCATGGAGCGGATGTTCGGCACCCCGATGGACAGCTTCGACGAGCTGCGACGCCGCGGCATCGACGGCGAGCTCGTGCTTCGGCGAGGGGTCAAGGTGTGGATGGAGGCAGTGCTGATCCACGGCCCGTTCCACGGCGACGTGCACGCCGGAAACCTGTGGGTGCTCGAGGACGGCCGTGCCGCATACCTCGACTTCGGCATCATGGGTGAGCTGCCGCGGATGCATCGCGAGGCGCTGCGCGACGCGCAGTTCACCACGATGATCGACGGCGACTACACCCGCATCGTCCGGGCGTGGCAGCGCATCGGGCTGTTCGACGACGACGTCGGGCCGATCGACGACGTCGCTGCCCGACTCCGGTCGGTGCTCGAGCCGATGCTGGACCTGCGGCTCGGTGAGGCCAGCCTGGCCGAGATGCTGCACCAGCAGCTCCAGCTCCAGAGGGAGTTCAACGTCCGCGCTGCACGTGAGCTGGTGCTCGTGACCAAGCAGCTCATGTACTTCGAGCGCTACTCCAAGGAGCTGGCGCCTGACTACAACATGGGCCGCGACCTGTTCCTGTTGCAGAACGTGTTCCCGGAGGACGTCGCCCGCCTCCGCGACCAGCGAGGCCTGGTCCTGCCGGACGACTCGATCCCGAACGTCCGGCGGCCCTGACCCGAACCTGAGCGGTCACAGACGCCAGATCACGGGGACGACGCCGACCGAGACGACGAAGAACCAGGCGAGCACCGGAAGCCCGAGCTTGGCGTAGTCGCCGAAGCGGTAGCCGCCCGGTCCGAGGATCATCATGTTGGCGGGGGTGGCGACCGGGGTGAGCAGGGCGGCCGTGGAGGCGACCGCGAGGGACATGAGCACGGACCGGACCGAGACGTCCAGCGCGGTGGCGGCGGACGTGGCGATCGGGATGACGATGAGCGCCGTGGCCGTGTTGCTGATGAGCTGGCCGAGGATGGCGGTGAGCAGGAAGATCCCGACCAGCAGGGGGTACGGCCCGGCGTCGCCGACGATGTCGACGAGACGGTCGGCGAGCTTCGCCGCGGCGCCACTGGAGGTCATGGCGACCGAGAGCGGGATCATGCCGGCGACGAGCACGACGGTGGTCCACGAGATCGCCCGGTAGGCCTGGTCGAGAGCGACGACGCGGGAGACGACCAGCGCCCCGGCGGCGAGCAGGGCGGCAGCAGCCGCGGGGACCGCGCCGGTGGCGAGCAGGGCGACCATGCCGAGCACGATGACGGTGGCCCGCCGGGCACCTGGCCCGTAGGGCACGGTCTGGCGGCGGACGGTGTCGGGGCTGTCGACCATGAGGACCTCGGGGTCCTGGAGGTTCGTGGTCAGGGCGTCCCAGGTCCCCTGGAGCAGGAGGATGTCGCCGGCAGCGAGGACGGCCTTGGTCGGGCCGAGGTCCTTGCCTTGGCGCTGGACGGCGAGCACGACGAGGTCGCCGCTGTCGGTGACCATGCCGGGGAACGCGGGCTCGCCGATCATCGTCGAGCGAGGCGGGATCACGACTTCGGCGACACCGGAGCGGCGGGTGAACAGCGACTCGTTCGCCGGACCGGCCACCCGGTACTGGCGCAGGAGCGTCCGGGCGTGGTCGCTGAAGTCCTTGGGCATGACGCCGGCCCGGCGGTCAGGGAGCAGCCGGTCACCGAGCAAGGCGATGATCGCGACGGTGCCAGCCACGAGCGGTACGCCGGCCAGGGTGAACTCGAAGAACCCGAAGTAGCTGCCGGTGGCATCTTTGGCAGCTTCCGAGACGATGACGTTCACCGGCGTCCCGGTGAGAGCCAGCATCGAGCCGGCATGGGCGGAGTAGGCGAGCGGTATGAGCAGCCTCGACGCCGGTCGGTGCAGCTTGACCGCGATGACGACGACGACCGGCAGGAGTGAGGCGACGGCACCGTTGACGCTGATGACGGCGGTAAGCCCGGCGCTGAGCAGCATGAGCGACACGAGCAGCCGGGCGGGGGCGTCGCCGGCTCGGGCGACGAGGTGCTGGCCGGCCCAGGTCGTGATGCCGGTGGCGTCGAGGGCTTCGCTGACGACGAACAGCGCGGCGATGTAGACCACGGTGGGGTCGCCGAAGCCGGCCAGGGCCTGGTCGATGTCGAGGACCCCGGTGGCCCACAGCGTCAGCGCGGTTCCGACGGCGACGATCTCGACCGGCACGAGGTTGACGACGAACAGCACGACGACGCCGGACAGGACGAGGAAGACGATCGTGCTGTCGGCCATCGCACGGCATCGTCGCCTGTCCGCCGACCGGTGGAATCACCCCAGCCGGGTGATGCCGTCCCTGGGCCCCCGGCGTAGCAATTCGGGGTGAGATCCGGCGGGCCCGAACGAGAGAGCGCAGCGACGATGTCGACAGGCACGGTGAGCGCAGGCGTTGTTCCCACCCCGTCACCCGACGGGACCTCCGGTGTGACTGTCGAGGTCGGCGAGTCGGTACCCGCCACCGCGACGGCGGTCGGCGTGGCGGTGGGAACCAGTGACGACGTGTCCGATGAGCTCGGCCTCGACCGCGCGCGGCTGGAGGCAGCGGGCTTCGACGCGTCGGTGGGGGCGACGCTCGTCGTCCCCACGCAGGACGGTCCGATGATGGTCGCGGTCGGTGTGGGCGATCCTGCGGCACTGGACGCGGCGGCACTGCGCAACGCGGCGGCCGCGTTCGCGCGTGCCGTGTCGTCACACGCCGCGCTGGCGTTCGCTCTGGCCGGCACTGAGGCCGTCGCTCCCGAGCACGCGGCGCAGTCGATCGTCGAGGGCGTGCTGCTGGCCCGGTATCGCTACGATCCGCTGCGCAGCACGCCCAAGGGCACTGCTCTGTCGGCGCTGTCCCTGGTGGTGGGATCCGACGGGTCGCCGGCCGCGACAGGCGGCGCCGAGCGGGGGCGTCTGATGGCATCGGCCACGCAGCTGGCCCGTGACCTCGCCAACACGCCCCACAGCCATCTCAATGCCACGGGACTGGCCGAGGCCGCGACAGCACTGGGCGCGGACCGCGGGCTCGGCGTCGACGTCTTCGATCAGGACGACCTGGTCGGGATGGGGTGCGGCGGGCTGCTCGGGGTCAACGCCGGGAGCGCGGAGCCGCCCAGGATGGTCAAGCTGAGCTACCGACCCGACGGCGTCGAACCGTCCGGGCGCTTGGCGCTGGTCGGCAAGGGGATCATGTACGACTCGGGCGGCATCGCGCTCAAGCCCGGCGACGAGGTCCACGCACAGATGAAGAACGACATGTCGGGCGCCGCCGCGATCCTGGCCGCGATGTCGGTGCTGCCCGAGCTGGGGTGCAGCACTGCCGTCACCGGCTACCTGATGTGCACCGACAACATGCCGTCGGGAACGGCGATGGCGTTGGGCGACGTGATCACGATGCGGGGCGGCACCACCGTCGAGGTCGTCAACACCGACGCGGAGGGACGACTGGTGATGGCCGACGCCCTGGTGCTTGCAACCGAGGAATCAGTGGATGCCATCGTCGACATCGCGACCCTCACCGGTGCGTGCATGCGGGCGCTCGGCACCCAGGTCGCCGGGGTGATCGGCAACGACCAGGGGCTGGTCGACCAGGTTCGGGCCGCGGCCGACGCCACAGACGAGCCCGTATGGCAGCTCCCACTGGAGAAGCGCTACCGCCCCGAGCTCGACTCGACCGTGGCCGACCTGAAGAACCTCGGCGGCGCCAACGCCGGCGCGATCACCGCGGCCCTGTTCCTCGCCGAGTTCGTCGGTGACCATCCTTGGGCGCACGTCGACATCGCCGGGACGGCACAGAGCCCGAGCGACACCGGCTGGCGGACCGCTGGTTGCAGCGGCTTCGGCGCCCGGCTGCTCGTGGACCTGGCGCTGGACTTCGCCCCACCTCGAGTGTGAGGTCCGCTCCCCGTGGGATCGGCGCGTGACAGCAGAGAGGACACGGCCATGGTCCACCAGCCAGAGGCGTCGGGCGTGCAGGCCGGCGCGGCGGCCCAGAAGCGTGGCTTCGTGCAGAGGCTCCTCGACGGCATCGAGGCCGCCGGAAACAAGGTGCCCCACCCGGCGATCATCTTCCTCGGCCTGTGCGTACTGGTGATCGTGCTGTCGGCCGTCCTGGACGCGTTCGACGTCCGGGTTACCTACGACGTTGTCGAGCCGCCCACCGTCGAGGCGGAGGACGAGTATCTCGGCGGCTCGGTCGTCCCGGAGACGGTGACCGTCCCGGAGGACTACCTGACCGAGGAGCTCGACGTCGAGCAGGAGACGACCGAGATCCGCAGCCTGTTGTCCGTCGACGGCGTCCGCTTCATCTTCTCGTCGTTCGTCGACAACTTCGCCGGCTTCAGCGTGGTGGCCGTGGTGTTCGTCGCCATGATCGGCGTCGGCGTCGCCGAGGAGGCCGGGATGATGGCCGCCCTCATCCGCAAGCTGGTGCAGGTCGCGCCTCCGGCCACGCTCACGTTCATCATCGTCCTGGTCGGTGGCCTGTCGAGCGTTGCCACCGACGCCGGCTACCTGATCCTCATCCCGCTCGGGGCGGCGGCGTTCCTCAGCGTTGGGCGGCATCCGCTCGCCGGGATCGCAGCCGCCTACGCCGGGGTCAGCGCCGGGTTCGCGGTCAACGTCCTGCTCACACCGCTCGACGGTCTGCTGACCGAGGTCACCAACGAAGCCATCGCGCTCGCCGACCCCTCGCGGTCCATCGACCTCACCGCCAACCTCTGGTTCGCCATCGCGTCCACGCTGTTCGTCGCCCTGGTCATCACGGTGATCGCCGAACGGATCACCGAACCGGGCCTGGGCGCCTACGAAGGGCGGCCGGACCGGGGCCAAGCGGACGAGGACGAGGACGAGGACGTGCCGGCCGGTGAAGGCCGGGGCCTGCGGTTCGCGAGCTTGGGTGCGCTCGCCACCGTCGCCGTCGTGACCCTGCTGACCGTCCTGCCTGACGCACCGCTACGCAACCCCGAGACCGGCTCCATCTTCAACAACTCGCCACTGATGGACAGCCTGATCTTCGTCATCACCACGGTCTTCTTGGTCGCGGGGATCTGCTTCGGCGTCGGCGCCAGGACCATCACCAGCAGCGTTGACGTGATCAACGCGATCACCAAGACCTTCGCCGGCCTCGCCGGACTGGTCTTCCTGCTGCTGT
Source organism: Acidimicrobiales bacterium (assembly GCA_050744325.1). GTDB lineage: Bacteria > Actinomycetota > Acidimicrobiia > Acidimicrobiales > VFJN01 > DASXTK01. The sequence goes on along the minus strand of JBOGHK010000207.1, from coordinate 33,273 downwards.
TGATCAGCCAGTTCATCGCCTACTTCAACTTCAGCGAGATGCCAACCGTGGCGGCGGTGAAGATGGCCGACTTCCTCGAGAGCGCCGACATCGGCGCGCTCTGGCTGCTGGTGGGCTTCGTCGTGGTGATCGTGATCCTCGACCTGATCATCCCCGGCTCGCTGCCGAAGTGGGCGATCTTCGCCCCGATCTTCATCCCTCTGTTCCTCCGCCTCGACGTCGCACCACAGACCGTCCTGGCCGCCTACCGCCTGGGCGACTCACCCGCGAACGTGATCACGCCGCTGATGGTGTACCTGCCCTTTATCGTGCTGGTCGCTCAGCGATACAAGAAGGAGGCGGGCATCGGCACGATCATCTCGTTGATGATCCCCTACACGGTCATCGTCCTCGCCGCATGGACGGTGTTCTTCGTGGCCTGGTACGTGCTCCGCATCCCCTTCGGGCCGGGGTATCCGGTCCACTTGTGAGCAGCGACTCAACTCCGGTCGACCAGGGCAAGCACGCGGCAGGGGCTCCCCGAGCCACCTTCGATCGGCAGCGGCGCGGCGATCACGACGGCCCCCGTGGCCGGCAGCCGGCTCACGTTCGCGAGCTGGGTCAGGCCGTACTTGCCGTTGCCGAGGAAGAACGCATGGCAGGGGAACGGCGGGTCGAACGAGTGGGCCCGGCCCGCGTCGGTGCCGACCGTCTCGACGCCGATCCCGAGGATCGCAGTCTCCTCGGCCAGCCACCGTGCGCACTCGACGGACAGGCCCGGTGTGTGCGGGCCGGTGGCGTCGGCGTTCAGGAAGCGCTGCTGGTCGGACGACCGGTCGTCCCACCCGGTGCGGTACAGCAGCCAGCCGCGGTCGGGCAGCGGCCCGTGGTCACCCTCCCAGGCCCGCACGTCGTCCACACCGAGGAGGAAGTCGGCGTCGGCAGCGCACTCCGCCGACCTGTCGATGACGACCGCGGGCGCCACCAGCTGAGCCGGAGGCACCTGGGCGACGTCGAGACCGTCACGGCCCGTGACCCAATGGACCGGAGCATCGAAGTGGGTGCCGACGTGCTCGCCGGACGAGAAAGCGTTCCAGTACCAGGCTGGGCCCCGCTCGTCGTAGCGGCTGAGCTCGTGCAGAGAGAACCCCGGCGTATTCGCGAAAGGCTCGGGCAACTGGATGATCGGCGTGGCCTCCGACAGCGTGGCCGTCAGGTCGACCACGTCGACCCGGCCCTGTCCGATGCTGTCGAGCAGATCCTGCAGAACACTCATCAACAAGCTCCCCCGTGGGTGGGTGGTGGCGGTCAGTGGGCGCGGAAGGCCTCGTGCAGCCAGCCGGCGACGACGGTCGGCTGCACCTTGGCGTCGACGATCATCGGCCCGGGCCGGTCGGCGGCGACCCAACGCTCGACGGCGGCGAGATCCTCCACCCGCCGGACCGTGACTCCGGTGGCCCCGACCGCCTCTCCCAGGGCTGCGAAGTCGGTGTCGGGGAAGGTGACGATGTCGAGCGGCTCGCCGTGTGGGCCGAAGTGGTGGACCTCGGCGCCGTACGCGGCGTCGTTGTAGACCACCACGAGCAGCGGTAGCGCCAGACGGCCGACGGTCTCGAGCTCGCCGGCCGCCATGAGCGCACCCCCGTCGCCGAGCGCGGCGACGGTCAGCCGGTCGGGTCGACCGAGGGCAGCCCCGATGGCGCTGGCCAGCCCCAGACCGATCGACTGGAAGGCCTGGGCGAACACGAAGCTCTGAGGATCAGGCACGTCGAGGTACATGGCCGGCCACCCCATGAAGTGCCCGGAGTCGATCGCCAGCAGCCGGTCGCGTGGCAGCACCTCGTCGAGGCGGATCGACAGCGTCCGGGGGTCGATGTGCTCGGCGTCGCCGGCGTCGTCGTAGGGCTGGTGGCGCCAGCCACCAGACGCTATCTGCGTCTTGACGTCGTCGGTGCGGTAGCCGGTCGCGGCATGGCCGCTGCTGCGCAGAGCGTCGGCCACGGCCCCGACCGTCTCGGCCGCGTCGCCGACGATCCCCAGCTCGACCGGGCGATGGGCACCGATGGCGTCGACGTCGCAGTCGATCTGGAGGACCTTCGCCCCGGGGCCGACGAGTGCACCATGCCGCGTGGTCCACATGTTGAGCGATGCGCCGACGGCGACGACCAGGTCGGCCTGCTTCAGCAGGCGGGTGGCCACCGGCGTCGCGAAGCCGCCGGCGATCCCGAGAGCGAACGGGTTGCCGGAGAACAGCCCGTTGCCGAGCGCCGAGGTGGCCAGGACCGCTCCGGTCAGCTCGGCCAGCTCCTCGATTCGACGGCCGGCGCCGGCGAGGACTGCACCACGCCCCGCGACGATCGCCGGGAAGCGGGCCCCGACCAGCAGGTCGACCGCCGCGTCGACCGCGTCGGCGGCGGGCCGGGTGCGCGTGGTCACGGCGGGGCGCCACAGCGCAGGCGGTGTCGGCACCTCCTCGTCGGCCGGCGCCGCCTGCACGTCGAGCGGCAGCATCAGCGCGACCGTGCGGCGTTCGACCGCAGCCCGCCGGTAGGCCCGGACGATGTCGTCGCGTGCCGTCGCCGGCGTGTGGATGCGTTCGGGCACGGCGCCGACCGCTGTGGCGATCGCCGCCTGGTCGACCCGGAAGTTCGACCGGACGGCAGCGGCCGAGGTGTCGCCGGCCAGGACCAGCAGGGGGGTGCGGCTCTTGGCCGCCTCGGCCAGCGCGGTGATGGCGTTGGTGAAGCCGGGGCCCTGGTGGACCGTGGCGACCCCGACCTCGCCGGTGACCCGCGCCCACGCGTCGGCCATGGTGACCGCTGCGGTCTCGTGGCGGGCAGCGACGAAGCGGGCGCCGCTCTGCACCAGCGTCCGGGTGACGACGAAGTTCCCGCTGCCGACCACCCCGAACACCTGCCGGCACCCCAGGCTGGCGACGGCACGCCCCACCGTCTCGGCGATGGTCACGGCGGCGATGCTAACCCGCGGTGTCGAGCAACCTTCCTGGTTCTCGACGACCAGTCACCGCGCGGCGATCAGCCCCTCGATGAACGGGGAGAAGTGCCCGGCGTACCGGGCCTGCAGGGCCGGCAGCCGCCAGTCGACGCCTGTCACCACCCCCCGACACACAGTCGTGCCGCAACGGCACTCCATCGCCCATCCGTCGTCCGCGGTCGCCAGCGCGTAGTCGAAGGTGGCCTCGTCGCCCGGGACGAGGCGGCGCCGGGCGACGACGGTCGTCGCCGACGTCAGCCACAGGTTCGGGTCGCAGGAGTGGTTGCCGAACCGGGCAAGATCTTCCTCGTCCTGCAGGAGGTGCCAGCCCTCCCCGACGACGAGGGCGGACCATCGGTCACGGGTGCGACGCACGTGGTCGAACTGGTCGCCGTCCAGCAGCTGGCCGCCGAGCAGCATGCACAGCCCACCGGCTTTGATCTCCTCGGCAGCGAACAGGCCCAGGCCGCCGATCGACGACGGCCGTACGACGAGCCGACACGTGACCCAGGACCGGGCCGGTGGCACCGGCAGCGGCCGGACCGGCCTCTGCGAGCTTGCGAGCGATGAACCTGCACCCACGATGTCGTCTCCTGCCACTGGCTCCCGACGGATAGACGGCATCGAGGTGGAGAAGTCATCGGTCCGCGGCGGGCCAGCAGGCACAGCGTCTTGCGCCTCGCTTTCTGACGGTGCGTCAGGTAGGAAAGGGACACGATCCAGGGGGACGCCTGATGGCCTACAACATCGCGGATCTGTTCGAGCACGCGGTCGACGCGGTGCCCGACCGCATCGCGGTCGTGGTCGACGACCAGCCGATGTCGTACGCCGAGCTGGACGGCCGGGCGAACCGCTTCGCCCACCACCTGCTGTCCCAGGGATTCGGTATCGGCGACCACATCGGCATCTACGCGGTGAACAGCCGCCAGTGGATCGAGGCGATGCTCGGCACGTTCAAGATCCGGGCGGTGCCGATCAACGTCAACTACCGCTACGTCACCGACGAGCTGCTCTACCTGCTCGACAACGCCGACCTCGTCGCCCTGGTGTTCGACCAGGGATTGGCGCCATGGGTCGCCGCGGTGGCCGACAGGGCCCCGAAGCTGCGCCAGCTGCTGCACATCGTCGGGCCGGACCACGATGCCGGCCTGCCCGACGGGCTGGACAGCATCGACGTCGACGACGCCATCTCCGCCGCGAGCCCCGAGCGTGGCTTCGCAACCCGGGCGGACGACGACCTCTACGTGCTCTACACCGGCGGCACCACGGGCATGCCGAAGGGCGTCATGTGGCGCCACCAGGACGTGTTCATGGCGCTGGGGGGCGGCATCGACGCCTACACCAACGAGCCGGTGACCTCCGAGCGGCAACTGGCCGGCAAGGCCCTGGCCACCGAGACCCCCCTGGTGTCGCTGTGCCTGCCCCCGCTGATGCACGGCGCTGCCCAGTGGTCGGTGCTGCGGTTCCTGTTCGAGGGCGGGACGACGGTGCTCGCGCGCCGCTTCGACCCCCACGACAGCTGGCGCCTCATCGCGCGCTGGAAGGTCAACAACGTGATGATGACCGGCGACGCGATGGCTCGACCGCTCATCGAGTCGCTGGCGGAGATCGACGCCGAGGGCCGGACGCCCGACCTGAGCTCCTTGTTCGTGTTCGCGTCGGCCGGGGTGTTGTTCTCGTCCCCGGTGAAGGACCGCTTCATCGAACGCCTGCCCGACATCCTGCTGGTCGACGCCATCGGCTCGACCGAGACCGGAAGCAACGGCCTGATGACGGTCCAGCCCGGCGCCACCGAGATGCAGGGCGGGCCTACGGTGCGCCCGGGCCGCGACGCTGTCGTGCTGGGCGACGACCTCCGCCCGCTGCGGCCGGGTGCCAGCGAGCCGGGGCGGTTGGCCCGCAAGGGCAACGTGCCGATCGGCTACTACAAGGACGAGGCCAAGACCGCGGCCACCTGCGTGACGGGGCCGGACGGCGAACGCTACGTGCTCGCCGGCGACATGGCCCGGCTCGAGGCCGACGGCTCGATCACGCTGCTGGGCCGGGGATCCCAGTGTGTGAACACGGGCGGCGAGAAGGTGTTCCCCGAAGAGGTCGAAGCCACGCTGAAGGCCCACCCGGCGGTGTTCGACGCCGTGGTCGTCGGTGTCGACGACGAGCGGTGGGGCCAGCGGGTGGCGGCGGTCGTCCAGCTGCGTGCGGATCACGCCGGCCTCACGCTGGACGGGCTCGACGCGCACTGCCGCAGCCGCCTGGCCGGCTACAAGATCCCCCGCCAGCTGACGCTGGTCGAGAGCGTGCTGCGCTCACCGAGCGGTAAGCCGGACTATCCGTGGGCTCAACGGGTGGCGGCTGCCGCGTCCGCCATCCCGTCGAGCACATAGGTGCCGGGGCCGCTGTTCGCGGAGCGCCCGACACCGATTGAGGCGGGTTGTCCGTGCATGTCTTCCGAGAGCCACGCCCGCCGCGTGGCCCCCAGGGTCGATACCGACTCAGCCCTGTTCGCCGCAGGCTTCCGGGGCCGAATCCGTACCATCGGGCCCGTGGTGCCGAGACGACGACAGCGCCGCCGTCTCGGTGTCCCCACCACGCTTCCGTGAGCCCGACCTCAGGATGCCGACCGCCAGAATCGGCGTCATGAGTAGGCGGCGCGCAATCCTGACCGCGTAAGGGTCACTGAGCCAGCGCCTCGCCACCACTCGTGGCACCGTCGTTCGGCATGACAGCCGCGAGGCCGCGGCGGTCGGCGACCCCCAGCTTGCGGTAGATCCGCTGGAGATGGCTGTCGACGGTTCGCGGCGAGATGACCAGGTGGGCGGCTATCGCGCGGCGTGGCATGCCTGAACGCGCCAGCCGAGCGATCTCGCGCTCGCGCCGGGACAGCGCGGCCATGTCGGTCGCCACGGCCAACAGGGGCGTCCGCGCCCCCTCGCAGCTGCGGCGGCACACGAGCGCCTCGCGGTGTGCGGCGGCCGACCGTCGCTCGCGCCCTACGACCTGGCAGATCTGAGCGACCTGGGTCCACGCCTCGGCGGCGTGCAGATCGCAGCCCAAGGTCGCGAACCGCCGCGCCGACCGTTCGAGGCCGACGACGTCCCCGGCGACGGTGGCGCGGGCGTGGTGGGCGAAGGCGGAGACCAGCAGCCCGTCCGATCGCCGGGTGAGGTCGTCCAGCCGCTCGACACCCCGCTCGGACCGCCCGATGCGCACCAGGTCGTGGAACGCGTGCGCGGCGTGGAGCACCTCGCCTGCCAGCAGCGAGCGTCGAGCCGCGTCGAGCATCCGGTCCGCAGCCTCGTCGAGCTGCAGGTTCGCGACCAGTGCCCACGCCAGGGAGCGCGCGACCTCGCCGGCCCCCAGCCCGATCGGGTGGTAGCGGTGCTCTCGGCACTCGGCCGCCGTGTCCTCGGCGCCCAGCCGGTCGCCGATCTGGGCCTGGACCTCGACCAGCCCCGCGAGCGCCCACGCCACGAAGCCCTCGCGGCGGATCGACTCGAACCCCGCCGCCGATTCGCGGAACCACCGTGCCGCGGCGCGCGGCCGCCCCCGCAGGCGGGCGATGCGACCCATCTGGAACGCGACCAACGCGGTGGAGAAGGGACCGGCATCCGCATCCAGGGCGAGGATCGCGCGCTGGACGGCCTCGTCGGCCTGCCGCAGCCGATCGGTCTCGACCCAGGCACCGATCAGCAGGACTGCGTGCTCGCTGAGCGTCACCGGGTCGGCCAGGAGGTCGTCCGGGCCCATCGGGTGCGATGGTCGCCCGTGCCCGGCCAGCGACAGCGCCTCGCTCACCCGACCCTGGAGGAGGCGGATCGGGGCGAGCACCGCCGCCGCGTCCCCAGCTGCCACCGGGTCCGGGCTGTCCGACGGCGGCTGGACCAGGGCCTCGGCGCCGCCGAGGTCGCCGCGCTGCAGCCGGAGCAGGGCCGCCTCCTTGAGCAGCGCGCTGCGGCAACGGGCATCCGTCGAGGCCGACGCGGCGTCGCACAGGAGCGCTTCGGCATCGTCGGGTCGATTCGCGAGGTGGAACAGGACCGATGCGTGGCCCCGCACCGCTTCGGCACGGACGTCGTCGTCGGCCGCGCTGCAGATCACCTCGTCGACCAGCTGATGCAGATCGCCGGCCTCGCCCAGCCGGGCCAGCGCGCTGACCAGGACCCGGGTGCTGCGGTCGTCGTGCTGCAGCTCCCGGGCCCGGCGGGCCAGCTCGGCCGCCGTGTGGGAGTCGTTCGCGGCCCACGCCAGCTCGGCCCCCCGCGTCAGCAGGTCGGCGGCCCTGGGCCCGGTGCGCCCCGTCTCGACGTACCACCGGGCGAGCAGCGGTACGTCGCCGGGCTCGATCTCGTCGAACCGCTCGAACACCTCGAGCACCCGCCCACGGACCTCGGCGATGCGCTCGTCGCCCAGCCCGGCCCGCCGCAGGTCGCCGTAGAGGGGGTGTTCGAGGGTCAGGACCCGCCGGCTCGCCTCGTGCCTGGTTCGGGTCAGGCGGGAGCGTTCGGCCAGCGCGAGCATGCGCCGACCGACCAGATGCTCGAGCACGCCGAGCGGCAGATGGCCCGCCAGGGCGAGAGCGTCGACGACGTCGACGACACCGGGCGGGGCGCCGGCCATCCGGTCGCGCAGGATGGCCGCCAAGGTCGGCGACAGCACCGGCTGGCGTGGCTGGCTGCCCTTCGCGTCCAGATGCCACAGGCCAGCCGACCGGGACCACGCACCGCGGCTGCGGGAGTGGACCACCACCTCGGTCACAAGCAGCGGGTTGCCCTCGGTCCAGCGCCACAGGCGGGCCCGGGCCTGCGCGGCCACCGGCCCGTCCATCAGCCGCTCGACCAGCTCGTCGCAGTCCTCCCGCGCCAGAGGCGACAGGTCGACCCGCTCGACCACGTCGTCCTTCCACAGCGCAGTGACCGCGTCCGGGACGTCGTCGCCCGTCCGGTACGAGCCGATCAGTCGGACCCGCCTGGCCAGCACCGCGTGCTGGACCAGCGTCGCGGACGCGGCATCGAACGCGTGGAGGTCGTCGGCGACCAGCAACGGCCGGCGAGGAGCGGCCGTGTCGACAAGGTGGTCGAGGCCCCGGCGGAGCACGCCCGCCCATCGGTGCGGGTCGACATCGGGCGGCGCGAGCAGCGAGCCGAGCGACCCGAACGGCGACACGCGGGTCGGATCACCCCGGGTACGGAGGGCGATCCACCCCTGCTCCAGCAGGAACGCGGTCGCCCGCTCGATCAGGTGACTCTTGCCCACCCCGGCCTCGCCGGCGACGATCGCACCCCTCCCGTCGGGCTCGGTCACCGCGGCGATCAGCCACGCGAGCTCGCGCTCGCGACCGACGAGGGGCCGATCACGGCGACTGCAGCCCTCAGGCGCCACCAGGCCTCACCTCGCCCCGTCGCGTGACGACCTCGGCCCGGGCGTGCGGACCTCAGGCCGCCAGCAGGGTCGTGGCGATCTGGTCACGTAGGTCGCCGACGTCGCCGCGGGTCGCGTGCGCCGCCGTGGCTTCGTAGAGGCCGACGAGGTCCTCGCGGACGCGCGCCGACCGCACCTGCTCGGAGGCATCGAGCGCCTGGTGGCCGACGGCGACGCCGACGTCGAGGTCGCCGGCCACCGTGTTCAGCCGCGCCAGGCTGACCAGTGTGAGCACGTGGGACCGGGCGGCGTCGGTGCCATGGCCGTCGGCGGCACCGCGGTAGCGACCGTCCGCGTTGGCCACCGCCTGGGGCCCGTGGCCGCTGACGGCCAGCCGCTCCCACGCCACTCCGGTGTCGCCCCAGTGGTGCGCCTGGCTGTAGTGGGCCACCCAGGGCCGGTCGTCGCACTCACCGGGGACTGTCTGGGCCAACCACTCGTCGGCGGTGCCTACCGCCGTCTCGGCGGCAGTGGCATCGCCGAGGTCGGCGTGGGCACGGGACTTGAGGGCCCAGAGCATCGCGTGCTCGGTGGGCACCAGCTCGCCGCGCTCGTCCATCAACGCACGGTCGAGGAGCGCCACCCCGTCCGCCGGATGGTCGAGCCAGATGGATTGGCGGGCCATTGACCCAAGTACCCGGGCCTGCAAGCTCCAATTGACAGCTTCGTCAGCGCAACGCTGGGCGACATTCCAGAGGCGAGCCGCGTCGCGATAGCGCTCGATATCGAAAGCCATGAACCCGGCATTGCTCGCCAACCAGCCGACGCCGACCAACAGGTCGCCGCGTAGCCGCTCGGGACAGCGCGCCTCGAGCAGCTCGCGTGCCCGCCTGGTCTCGACCAACGCGGCATCGAACCCGAAGCCCCCACCCCATCGCAGGTCACCCCGCTTGACCCCGGCAGCCGTATCGCGAATCCGTGCGATCTCGGTGGCCCCGACACGAGTCGGGGGCGTGGTCGGCGCGATCGAATCCAGCCCGTCCAGCGAAGCTGTCGTCGGCAGGGCGACCGCACCGGCGAGGAACTGGCGACGATCCATCGCGTTCACCCGGCGCCCCCTCCGAACCAGGTCCTGTGGCGGCACATGCGTGACCTCCCCCGTCTGACGTGTAACTGACTTGCATGGTTTCACACCCGGTCGTGCGTCGCTACCCAACTCGCACGTTTATGTACGGTCGTCCCTGATTGTTGAATTCCACCAATGACAGCCATCCGCGCGTGCACCAACACGCGCTCCGGACACCGCCTCCGAGCAGGTGCGGCGCCGATCCGTCAGGATGGGGGCATGGCCGTCCGTCTCACCGAGCTCACCTCGTGCGGGGGCTGCGCTGCCAAGTGGGGCGCCTCGCTGCTGGGCGACCTCGTCGCCGCGGCCCGGATCGCGGGCGACGACCGCCTGCTGGTCGGGCTGGCACCATCCGACGACGCCGCCGTGGTCCAGGTCGCCGACGACGTCGCGCTGGTGTCGACCACCGACTTCTTCCCCCCGCTGGTCGACGATCCCGCCGACTTCGGCGCCATCGCCGCCGCGAATGCCTGCAGCGACGTCTTCGCGATGGGCGGCGACGTGATCCTCGCCCTGAACATCGCCGCGTTCCCCGAGGATCTCCCGACCACGACCATCCAGGCCATCTTCCGCGCCGCCACCGAGGTTGTGGCCCAGGCGGGTGGTGTGGTGGCCGGCGGACACACCATCCGTTCGCCCGAGCCGATCTTCGGTCTGGCCGTGCAGGGGGTGGTCAGGCCCGGCGAGCAGTTCGTCAAGGGCGGGGCGCAGCCGGGCGACGCTCTGGTGCTGTCCAAGCCGTTGGGCACGGGGTTGGCGCTGGCCTCGGGCGACGCCCTGGTGATCGCGGCCGCGATCGCCAGCATGCGGGCGCTGAACCGGCAGGCCGCAGCGCTGCTGCGGGACCACCGGCGGGGGGTCCACGCGGTCACCGACGTGACCGGCTTCGGGCTGTTCGGCCACGGCTGGGAGATGGCCGACCGCTCCGACGCCCACCTGGTCTTCGAGGCCGCCGCCCTGCCGCTGATCGACGGGGTCGGGCCGGTGGCCGAGCGCGGCGTCCGGACCGGCGGCGATGCCCGCAACCGTGACTACGTGGCCGGTCACGTCGAGGTCGAGGACGACGCTGCGGCCACCGTCGCGGTCGGGTTCGACCCGCAGACGTCGGGTGGCCTGCTGGCGGCGGTCGACCCGGTCGTGGTCGACCCGCTGGTCGCGGGTGGCTTCGTGCGGATCGGACAGGTGGTCGGCGGTCCTTCGGCGGTGACCCTGCGTTGACCATCCCGGGCGCCGAGCAGGGCGGGCGACCACCGTCGGTCGACGCGCTCGCCCGTTCGCTCGCCGGCTCCGGGCTCCCCCACCCGTTGCTGGTCGACGCCGCCCGTGCGGCCATCGCCGCGGGCGCTCCCGAGACGGTGGCCGCGGAGGTCGCCCGACGCCGGTCCGGACTTCTTCAGCCGGTGATCAACGCGACGGGCGTCCTGTTGCACACCAACCTGGGCCGGGCGCCGCTGGCGGTCGACCAGTCAGCCGACTACCTCAATCTCGAGCTGAGCCTGTCGACCGGGCGCCGCGGCTCGCGCCAGGACCACGCCGGTGGCCTGCTCGCCCGGGCCTGCGGTGCCGAAGCGGCCCTGGTGGTCAACAACGGGGCAGGCGCCGTGCTGATCGCCCTGGCCGCCCTGGCCGCGGGCCGGCCGGTGGTGGTCTCGCGTGGCGAGCTGGTCGAGATCGGCGGCGGGTTCCGGATCCCGGAGATCATGGCGCTGTCCGGCGCCCGGTTGGTCGAAGTGGGGACCACCAACCGCACCCGCCTCGCCGACTACCAGGCCGCCGCCGCCGATGCCGCCCTGCTGCTCAAGGTCCACGCGTCGAACTACCGCATCGAAGGGTTCACCAGCGCGGTCGACCTGGCCGAGCTGGCGACCGTCGGCCCGCCGGTGATGGTCGACCTGGGCTCGGGCCTGCTCGACGCCGCCTGCCCGTGGCTCGTGGACGGGCCGCCGTCCTGGCTCGCCGCCGAGCCGGCCGTGCGGCAGTCCTTCGAGGCCGGTGCCTCGCTGGTCACGTTCTCGGGCGACAAGCTGCTCGGAGGCCCGCAGGCCGGGGTCATCGCCGGCCGATCCGAGCTGGTCGCAGCGTGTGGCCGGCATCCGCTCTACCGGGTGGTGCGGCCGGGCGGACTGGTCCTGGCCGCGCTGCAGGACGTCGCTCTCGAGTACCTGGAGCGGCGGGCCGACCGCCTGCCGTTCTGGCAGATGGCGACGGTGCCGGTCGGCGTGCTGCGCGACCGGGCCGACGCGATCGCCGGCAAGGTCGGAGGGGACGGCGTCGTCTCGACCGCGTGCGGGTCGGTCGCCGGCGGCGGCGCGCTGCCTGGGGTCGAGATCCCGTCCTGGGGCCTGCGGCTGTCCGGCGATCGCACCGCGGCGCTGCGCGCCTGGCAGCCCCGGCCGATCGTCGCCCGGGTCCACCGGGGGGACACCGTGCTCGACCTCCGCACCGTCGCCAGCACCGACGATACGACCGTCGCGGCGGCGCTCGCCGCGCTGGAGGCAGGGTCGGGATGACCACGCCGCCGGCGCCGGAGCCCGCCGAGGACGCGCGAACGGGAACGGCTGCGGTCATGCACGTGGTGGCGACGGCCGGTCACGTCGACCATGGCAAGTCCGCCCTGGTGCGGGCGCTGACCGGCACCGACCCCGACCGCTTCGTCGAGGAGCAGCGGCGGGGTCTCACCATCGACCTGGGTTTCGCCTGGATGACACTGCCCGGCGCCGGTCCGGTCGTGTTCGTCGACGTGCCCGGCCACATCCGGTTCATCTCCAACATGTTGGCCGGCGTCGCAGTCGTCGAGGCCGGGATGCTCTGCGTCGACGCCCGTGAGGGCTGGCGGGCCCAGACCGAGGAGCACCTGCGGATCCTCGACCTCATCGGGCTGTCGTCCGGACTGGTCGTCGTGACCAAGGCGGGTCTGGTCGACGAGGACCGCCTCGCCGGAGTACGGGACGACGTCGCACGGCGCACCGCGGGGACGGTGCTGGCCGACGCCCCGGTCGTGTCGTGCGACTCGATCGACGGCACCGGCCTCGACCAGGTACGCCAGGTGCTCGGTGAGGTCGTCACCGCTGGGCGGGTCGGCACCGCGCAGCACGACCGGCCCCGCCTGTGGGTCGACCGGTCCTTCACGATCGGGGGCGCAGGCACGGTCGTCACCGGCGGCGTCGGCCACGGGACCTTCGTCGTCGGCGGCTCGGTCGTCGCGGCCGGTCCAGCCGGGACCGCCCTGGCCCGCGTTCGGGGCATCCAGGCGCTCGGCCGTCGGACCAGCCGTGCCCCGGCCGGGACGCGCGCCGCGCTGAACCTGGCCGGCATCGACCGCCGGGCGATCCGTCGGGGCGACGCGATCGTCCGCGCCGGTCAGTGGCACTACACAGCCGTCGTCGACGCCACCCTGCAGGTGCTGGCGTCGATCGACCACGAGGTCACCCAACGCGGCGCCTACCTCGCCTACCTGGGGACGGGTGAGCACGCGGTCCGTCTGCGACCGCTGGCGGCCTCGAGCCTGGCGCCGGGCGAGACCGGGACCGTGCGGTTGCGGTTGAGCCACGCCCTACCTCTGGTCCCCGGCGACCGCTACGTGCTGCGCGAGACCGGTCGTGGCGAGTTGGTCGGTGGTGGCGAGCTGGTCGACATCGCTCCCCGCCGGTCCGGTGGCCTGCAGGGCCGGGCGACCGACACCGCCCAGGCCATGGCCCAGCCGACCGTGGCCGAAGGCGAATGGGTCCGAGCGGACGAGCTGGAGCGTCGCCTGGGCGTCGACGTCGAGCCGGTGGTCGGCACGTGGGTGGTCGCCCCGGCGACGTTGGAGGCAGCGCGAGACACGTTGCTCGACAGGATCGAACGGTCCCGGCCCGTGGGGCTGGACGCCGGGCAGCTCGACCAGCGCGAGCAGGCGGTGCTGGCGCTGCTGAAGCGCGACCAGGCCGCCGACATCGACTCGGGCTATGCGGTGGCGCCGGAGTGGCGGGACGAGCTGGGCCGACATCCCCTGGTGCGGCAGCTCGAGACCAGCATGTTCTCGCCGCCGGCCCCGGCGACCGCGAGCCTCCCCCCTGCCGTCCTCCGGGCGCTGGTCCGCCGGGGCTACGTCCTGGTCAAGGACGGGACCTACTTCGCCGCCGGGGCTGTACCCGCCGCTTCGGCGATCCTGGCCGACCTGTCGCGCGCCCGGCCCGACGGGATCACGGTAAGCGAGGCCCGCCAAGCGCTGAGCACCACCCGCAAGTGGGCGGTGCCGCTGCTCCAGCTCCTGGACGACGCAGGGATCACGACCCGTCGCGGCGACCGGCGCTCGGTGCGCCCCCCTCCACCGCCCGGCTGACTCAGGCCCACCCCGAGAGCGGCTCAACCCCTATGCTCGGCGGCGGAGGTGTCCGAGTACCTGGTGGGCTCCGCCGCCTTCAAAGCGGTTGGTCGTGGCGACCCCACGACGGCGGGTTCGATTCCCGTCCACCTCCGCCATCGGGCCGCCGGCAGGATTGGTGCAGGCAGCGCTGGTACTCGGCGCTCTGTGCGCCGATCCTGTCGCTCTATATCTCGTTATTGAGATATCGTCGGCGATATGGGCACGCGGCGATCGGTGTTCCCCGGGTTCGACAAGCTCGCCGACCAGCGGCGGCAGGTCGTCACACTGCTTACCCACGAGCGCCACCAGCTCGGCCTGTCCCAGACCGAGGTCGCCGCCCGCATGCAGACCTCGCAGTCCGCCGTAGCGCGCCTCGAGGCCGGCGCCGGCGACCTGCGGCTGTCGACCCTGCAGCGCTACGCCGCGGCCATCGGCCACGACCTGCACTGGCGGCTGGAACGTCGGAGCGAGCCATGACGGGCGCGCTCGGGCCACCGTGGCCGCCCGAGGTCCCGCCGCCTGGTCCGCCAGGTCAGCCTGGTCGGCCCCGCCCGCCGACCTACCCGCCGGTGCCCCTCGTCTACGAGGGCCGTCCACTCGGCGATCAGCTGGCGGAGCGGCTGCTCGACCAGCGACGAGTCCTGGTCGGCGGCCGTCTCGACCTCGCCACCGCGACCGATGCGGCAGCACGGTTGATGCTCCTCGACGGCACCGGCGACGAGCCGATCGACCTGATGCTGTCGTGCCCTGACGGTGACATCATCGCTGCGATGGCCCTGGCCGACACGGTCGAGCTGGTCGGGGTCGAGCTTCGCACCCTGTGCGCAGGGTCGGTGGGCGGGCCGGCGGTGTTGCCGTTCGCTCTCGGATCGCGGCGTCTGGCGCAGCCCCATGCCAGCTTCCGGTTCACCGAGCCGCGTCTGGACGTCGAGGGGCGGACGACCCGCATCGTCGAGGAGACCGCCCGGCACGCCGACCTGGTCGACGACCTCTACCGCCGGATCGCGGCTGCGACCGGCCAACCGGTCGGGACGATCGCCGACGACTTCCGCCGTCACCGGTTGCTGACCGCGCCCGAGGCGAAGGCCTACGGCTTGATCGACGAGGTCCAGCGCCGCCTCCGCCGGGTCTGACCCACTCGGGCGCGCAGTTGTCGTCGCGAGCCGCGACACTGGACGGCATGGCCGGCTCCTCGACCTCGGCGACCCGCACCACGACGGCTGCTGCTCGGCGGGTGGTCGACCGGCGGACCGTGGTCGCGGTACGCGACGGGGTGGCCACCCGGCACATCGACTCGCTGGCCGGCGAGGAACCGATGGAGATCAGGGTCAACGGCGACGCCGTCTCCGTCACCATGCGGACGCCGGGCAACGACTTCGAGCTCGCGCTCGGCTTCTGCCTGACCGAGGGCATCGTCCAGGACCCGTCCGCCGTGCGCGCCATCCGGTACTGCGTCGGCGACGACGTGCAGGAGTACAACGTGGTCGACGTGGGTCTGATCGACCGTACGCCGGTGGCGGACTCGCTGCGCCGCAACGTCTACACGACGTCGTCCTGCGGGCTGTGTGGGACGGCCAGCATCGACGCGGTGCGCAAGCGCGTGCCCGACGTGTCCGACGATGCCCTCCGGCTGAGCCCCGACACCCTGGCCGCCTTCCCCGATCGGCTGCGCGCCGCGCAGCGGGTCTTCGACCGCACCGGGGGGCTGCACGCCGCAGGCGTCTTCGATCCGGCCGGTGAGCTGCTGTGCCTGCGCGAGGACGTCGGCCGGCACAACGCGGTGGACAAGGTGATCGGCTGGGCCGCCACCGAACGGCGCCTGCCCCTCACCGGCCACACCCTGATGGTGTCGGGGAGGATCGCCTTCGAGATCGCCCAGAAGGCACTGGTCGCCGGATTCCCGCTGGTGGCGGCGGTATCGGCGCCGTCGAGCCTCGCCGTCCAGCTGGCCGAGTCGGCGGGCATGACCGTGGTCGGCTTCCTGCGCGGATCGTCGATGAACGTCTACTGCGGCGCCCATCGCGTCGCCGGCGAGCCCGCCCCGGCCGACCGGGTCACGCACCGGTGATGCGGAGCTGGGGATGGCGGATGCGGGCAGGCGCCAGGTCGAGCAGCTGCCCGGCGACCGCGTCGAGCGCCCGCGCGGCCTCGCCGTCGGGATCCCGCACCACGATCGGCTCCCCGCGGTCGGCGCCCTCGCGGACCGCCGACACCAGCGGGACCTGACCGAGCAGCGGGACCTCCAGGTCACGGGCCAGCAACTCGCCGCCGCCCGCACCGAACAGCTCGTGGCGTTCGCCGTCGTTGCTGGTGAACCAGCTCATGTTCTCGACCACCCCCGCCACCCGCAACTTCACCTGGCGGGCCATGTACGCCGCCCGCTGGGCGACCCGCTGGGCCGCCGGCTGCGGTGTGGTCACGACCACCACGGCGGCATCGGGCAGCAGCCGGCTCACGGTCAGCGAGACATCGCCGGTCCCCGGCGGCATGTCCACCACCAGGACCTCGGGCCGGTCCCAGAACACGTCGGCCACGAACTGCTCCAGCATCTTGTGCAGCATCGGTCCCCGCCAGATGACCGGCGCGCTCTCCTCGGTCAGCAATCCCACCGACATGACCCGCACCCCGTGGGCCACCAGGGGCACCAGCAGGCCGTCGACGATGACCGGCCCCCGGCTGACGCCCATCATCCGCGGGATCGAGAAGCCCCACACGTCGGCGTCCATCAGGGCGACCCGGTGCCCCCGCCGAGCCATGCCGACCGCGACGTTCGCGGCGACCGACGACTTGCCCACGCCGCCCTTGCCCGAGGCGACCGCGAAGATCCGGGTGTGCTCGAACACCGTCGCCGGATCGGGCCGGGCCCCCTGGAGATGGCGCCGTAGCTGCGCCCGGTCCTGGTCGTTCATCGCCGTCACGTCGACCACGACCTCGGCGCCGCCACCATCGATCGCAGCGACGGCAGCTCCCGCGGCCGACTGGAGACGCTCGCGTCCCGGATAGGCCGCGACCGGCAGCGCGAGCGCCACGTCGACCCGGCCGGGCCGCACCACCACGCCCCGGACCATCCCGCACTCGGTGATCGACCGACCCAGCTCGGGGTCGGTCACCGACGCCAGCGCCTCGTGCACCTGGGCGTCGGACGGAGCGGGCGAGCGTGACGTAGCGGACCCCCTGACTGACCTGGACGATCCGTCGGCCGTGATCGTACCCAGAAAGTGCCCGCCCTGATTGGTTACAATGCAGTCGACAACTCCGCCGCGAAGGGGGGCCTTCGATGTTCGAGGTGAGTCGCCGCCAGTTCCTCCAGGGCTCCGTCGGTGGGGCCGGGGCCCTCGGCTTCGCAGCGTTCGGCTTCGACGGTGCCGCGGCCGCGCAAGAAGTGCGCGAGCTGAAGATCCAGAACGCCAGCGAGACCCGCACCGTCTGCCCGTACTGCGCCGTGGGCTGCTCGATGATCGCCTACACCATCGGCGGCCAGGCCCTGAACACCCAACCGGTGCTGGTGCACATCGAGGGCGACCCCGACAGCCCGATCAACGGCGGCACGCTGTGTCCCAAGGGTGCGTCGACGCTGCAGCTAGCGGTCAACGATCGGCGGCCGGAGCATCCGATGTACCGGGCGCCGGGCGGCACCGAGTGGGAGCGGATCTCCTGGGACGACGCCATGGAGAGGATGACCCGCTGGGTCAAGGACGCCCGCGACGACAACTTCGTCGAGACCGATGACGACGGCAACACGGTGAACCGCCAGACCGGTTTCGCCTTCCTCGGCGGCGCCACCATCTCGAACGAGGAGGGTTACCTCACCGCCAAGCTGATGCGGGCGCTGGGCACGGTCTACATCGAGCAACAAGCCCGGGTCTGACACGGTCCCACGGTGGCCAGTTTGGCCGCCAGCTTCGGCCGAGGGGCCATGACGAATCACTGGCGTGACTTCAAGAACAGTGACGTCATCCTGGTCATCGGGGCCAACCCCGCCGAGAACCACCCCTGCGGGTGGAAGTGGGCGCACGTCGGGCGCGACGAGCGCGGCACGCGGATCATCCACGTCGATCCCCGGTTCACGCGGACGTCCGCGATCGCCGACGTCTTCGTGCCGATCCGCGCCGGCACCGACACCGCGTTCTTCGGCGGGCTGGTCAACTATGTGCTCGAGAACGAGCTCTACCAGGAGGACTACGTCCGCCTCCACACCAACGCGTCGTTCATCGTGGCCGAGGACTACTCGTTCGAGGACGGCTTGTTCTCGGGCTACGACGAGGCCGAGCGGACCTACGACACCGCAACCTGGGACTACGAGCGCGAGGGCCCCACGCCCGCGGACAGCGCGCCCCCGCCGGGCCTGGGTCAGGGCACGGGGCCGATCGACCAGACCTCGTTCGTGCGGGTCGATCCCACACTCCAGGACCCGCGGTGCGTCTTCCAGCTGATGCGCGAGCACTACAGCCGCTACACCCCTGAAGTGGTCTCCCAGATCACCGGCATCCCCGAGGACAAGTTCCTCGCGGTCGCCGAGGAGTTCGGCGCGACCGGCACCCCGGACAAGGCCGGCAGCGTGGTCTACGCCGTCGGGCTCACCCACCACACCTCCGGCGTGCAGATCATCCGGGGCATCGGCCTGCTGCAGATGCTGCTGGGCAACGTCGGCATCCCCGGCGGCGGGGTCAACGCCGAGCGCGGCCACGCCAACATCCAGGGCAACACCGACAACGCGATCTCCTGGGAGATCCTCCCCGGATACCTCGCCATCCCGCGACCGGGCATGGAGACCATGGCCGACTACCTCGACGAGGTGCCGGCCCGGCAGCTCCGCCCGAACTCGGTGAACTTCTTCGGGGCCAACTACAAGAAGTTCCTCGTCAGCCAGCTCAAGGCGTTCTTCGGCGACGCGGCCACGGCCGACAACGACTTCGCGTACTCGTGGATCCCCAAGCCGGAGAAGAACTCGTCCTGGCTCACGGTCCACGACGAGGCCCGCGCCGGGCGGCTCGACGGCATCATCTACGGCGGGTTCACGGGGGTCACGGTCGGTCCCGACTCGAACCGCATGGCCGAGTCACTCGCCAACCTCAAATGGCTGGTGATCATGGATCCGCTGCCGACCTCGGCCTCGGAGTTCTGGCGCGCACCCGGCGTTGACCCCGCAGACATCCAGACCGAGGCGCTGTTCCTGCCCGCGACCCACTGGATCGAGAAGTCCGGCTCGTTCACCAACTCCGGCCGCTGGGCGCAATGGAAGCACGCGGCGCTGCCGGCCACCGGCGAATCCCGCGACGACAACCACATCCTCGGCGAGCTCTACCAGCGACTGCGTGTCCTGTACGAGGAGGAGGGCGGCGCCCTCCCCGAGCCTGTCGCCAGCCTCTACTGGCCTTACACCGATGCAACCAACCCCGGGATGGAGGAGCTGGCCCAGGAGGTCAACGGCTACGACATCGAGAGCGGCGAGCAGGTCGACACGTTCACGGCGCTGCAGGACGACGGCACCACGGCCTCGGGCGACTGGATCTACTGCGGCTCGTGGACGTCGGAGGGCAACCAGATGGACCGCCGTGGCGTCGACGACCCGACCGGCCTCGGCTACTTCCACGACTGGGCGTGGTCGTGGCCGCTGAACCGGCGGATCCTCTACAACCGGGCGTCTGCCGACGCTGACGGCCAGCCGTGGGACCCCAGCCGGGCGGGCATCCAGTGGAACGGGACGGAGTGGGTCGGCGACGTCCCCGACTTCCCCGTCGCCTCGGCGCCCGAGGACGGCCAGGGCTCGTTCATCATGACCGGCGAGGGCGTCGCCCGGCTCTTCGCGCCCCGCAACCTCACCACCGACGGCCCGTTCCCCGAGCACTACGAGCAGACCGAGACGCCGATCGACAACCTGCTGTCCGGGACCCGCCGCAACCCCGCGGCGTTCCTCTACGAGGACGCGCCCGCGAGCTTCGCCGAGGACGACGCCGACTACCCCTACGTCGCCACGACCTACCGGGTCACTGAGCACGAGCACTACGTGACCCAGAACGTCCCGTACCTGGTCGAGGCGATGCCCGACTTCTTCGTCGAGATCCCCGTCGAGCTCGCCGACGACAAGGGGATCGACAACGGCGGCCGGGTGCGGGTCACGTCGAAGCGGGGCTCGGTCGAGGGGGTCGCCATGGTCACCCGACGGATGCGGCCGCTGCGGATCGGCGACAACAAGGTCGTCTACCAGGTCGGCATCCCGGTCCACTGGCACTACGCGGGTGGGCGGGGCGAGGGCGGGGGCCCGCCGATGATGGCCAACCTGCTGACGCCCTACATCGGCGACGCCAACGTCCGCACGCCCGAGTACAAGGGCTTCCTGGTCAACGTCGAGCGGGCGTAGGAAGAGGAGGAGGTCGAGCGCATGTCCACCGAGAACGGCCTGGCCATCCGCCGGATGTCGGCCTCGCCCTCGTCGGGCACGAACATCCAGCGCGAGAGCGTCGAGGTGTCCAAGCTGGTCGACATCGACCTGTGCATCGGCTGCAAGGCGTGCGAGATCGCGTGCAAGGAGTGGAACGACCTCGAGCCCGACGAGACCTTCAACTTCGGCAGCTACCAGAGCCACGAGGACCTCACCGCGAGCACCTGGGACCTGATGCGCTTCAAGGAGGTCGACCTCGACAACGGCGACCTGGCCTGGCTCATCCGCAAGGACAGCTGCATGCACTGCGACGAGCCGGGCTGCCTGTTGGCCTGCCCCGCGCCGGGCGCGGTCGTCCAGTACGAGAACGGCATCGTCGACTTCGACCAGACCAAGTGCATCGGCTGCCAGTACTGCATCTCGGGCTGCCCGTTCGACATCCCCCGCTTCGACCGCACCACCAAGAAGGTCTACAAGTGCACGATGTGCGTCGACCGGGTGGGTGCCGGCATGGAGCCAGCGTGCGTGAAGGCCTGCCCTACGGGATCCATCCGGTTCGGCACGAAGGCCGAGATGGTCGCCTATGGCGAGACCAAGGTCGCCAAGCTGCACGACCGGGGCTTCGACGACGCCATGCTGTACGACCCGTCGGGTGTCAACGGCCTACACATGATGTACGTGGTACCGCGGGGCGGGATGCTCGATGACTACGGGTTGCCCGAGGATCCCGACGTCCGCTCGACCTTCAGCTTCGTCGGCGCCCTCAAGGCGCTGCGGGGGCTGGGCGCGGTGGCCATCTGGGGTGGGCTGATCGGTGCGGCGGCCTATTGGCTGCGCACCGGCCGCAAGGCCCCGCCGCCGGAGGACGAGGCGGTCGCCGCCGCCGAAGACCTCGGCCGCGACGGTGGCGACGACTCCGCCCGCGTCGGCGCGCCGCCGACAGCCGCCCCCGAGTCGACCGCTCCCCCCGACGACGCCGCCGGACGTGGCAGCACGGCGACCTCGACCGACACCTCCACCGAGTCGACCGCTCCCCCCGACGACGCCGCCGGACCAGACGAGCGCGGTCGTCCCGGCGAGGACGTCAGATGACTGCCACCGAGACGGGACGCCGCCCCGTCGTCGCCGAGACCGAGCCCGTCGAGCCGACTCCGGCCGGGCGTCGTGCGGTGGCAGCGGAGCCCGTCGGTCTGCTGCGCTACACGCTGTTCGAGCGCGTCCTCCACTGGGTGGTAGCGATCACGTTCGTGGCGCTGCTGTTGTCGGGCCTCGCGCTCGCCTACCCCCGTTTGGCGTGGCTCGCCGGGCTGTTCGGCGGCGGCCAGACCATGCGGGCGGCCCACCCGTGGATCGGCGTCGCGTTCACCGTCGGCATCGTGCTGATGCTGGTCATCTGGGCGCGGGGCATGCTCTTCGACCGCGCCGATCGGGTGTGGTTCCGCAGGATCGGCGAGTACGCGCGCCGCGGACACGTGGCGGTCGACAGCGGGCGGTGGAACGGTGGTCAGAAGGGCTACTTCTGGGCGTCGCTCGTGCTCGCGATCGTGCTGCTGGTGACGGGTCTGCCGCTGTGGTTCCCCTCGATCGCCGACAGCGGGATCCGCCAGCTGTCGCGGCTCACCCACAATGTGGCGTTCCTGCTGATGGTCGCCGGGTTCATCATCCATGTGCTGTTGTCGGCGTTCCTGTTCGCCGGGACCATGACGGCCATGACCTCGGGCCGCGTCACGCGTGCCTGGGCGGCGTGGCACCACCCCCGCTGGTACCGCGAGCAGATCGCCGCCGAGCGGGCCGCGGCCGAGCACGCCGAGCGGCTCGAACGCCTGGCCGCCGACGAGGCCCGGGAGACCGAGTCGGCCGCGACCACCAGAGCCGAACCCGCCCGAACCGACGAGGCCGACGAGGCCGACGAGGCCGAACCCGAGGCCGCCCGAGCTGAGACCGAGGCCGACGAGGCCGAGCCCGACGCCGCCCGAACCGACGAGGCCGAACCCGCGGCCGCCCGAGCCGACGAGGCCGAACCCGAGGCCGCCCGAGCCGACGAGGCCGAACCCGGCGCGCAGGCCGACGACGGGACCGCCGACACCGACGCCGCCCATGACCACCCTGGCCGCGAGGACCGGCCGGGCCCCGACCAACCGAGGCAATAGTGGTCGCCAAACCGAGTTCGAGGCGATAGTGGTCGAGTACCGATCACCAGCGCCTCGAACTGCCCGTGTCGATAGCTATTGCCTCGCCACGACGGGGCACAGGCAGCCAGCACGGCTCCGGAGTCGTCCGGCGGGGATCACCCAGTGAAGCGGGGACCTCGGGGAGGTCCGGGCGAGGTGGGCGTGCGACTGGCCCGTGCGGAGCGGCTGGTCGCCGAGGTCCACGGGGTGACTCGTGACCCGCTCCTGGTGCTGGTCGCCGTGCTTCGCCATCAGCAGGCGCGGGCCGCCATCCGGTCCACCACCGCCGAGGACGGCCGAGCACCCCCACTTGGCGCACCAGCACCCCCGGGCGAAGTCGACGAGGCAGACGAGCCCCAGCGATCGCCGGAGAACCACCGATCCCCCCAGGACGAAGGCCGCGCCGACCCCGTCGGGTTACCCGCAGGCCCGCTGCTCGACCTGGTGGCAGCGGCCCCGGCCGTGATCGACGAGCTGGCACCCGCGGTCGAGGCGCTCCGCGCCGCCGTGCCGGGAGCATTGGCCGAGGCCGGCGACCACCTGCGCGCGCTGGCACCGTCGGAGTTGGCGGCCGTCGTCGAGACCTGGCTGGACGACACGGCGCTGGTGGAACCCCGCTTGGCATTCTGGTTCGACGTGGCGGCGAGCCCGATCCTCGAGCCCGCCGCACGAGGCCTCACGGCCCCGGCCGCGTGGTCGGGTGCCGCCTGCCCGATCTGCGGCGGCCCTCCGCAGGCCTCGGTCATCGCCGAGGAGAGCGGTGAGTTCATGGCCGGCTCGCCACGCTCGCTGGTATGCGGTCGCTGCGCATCGTGGTGGCCGTTCCCCCGGGCAACATGCATCGGCTGCGGCGAGGACGACTCGCGCCGCATCACGTCGTTCCTGCCCGACGACCGGCGCTGGGCACGGGTCGACACGTGCAGTACGTGCCGGAGCTACGTGAAGACCTTCGACCTCCGCCAGCCCGGCGGCGTCGACGTCGTTCCGCTGGTCGACGACGTGGCCACGCTCACCCTCGACGTGTGGGTGCAGCAGCGCGGATACGGCAGACCGGTTCGCTCGCTCGCCGGCGTCTGACGGTCGGCCGCCGCCACGACACGGGCTGGTGGCGAGCTCGGCCTGCAACGATCTCGTCGCGCAGAGCGCCCATGGCCCTCGGCTGCTCGAACGCCTGGTCGCCGCCGCCGGCGTGCCCCTCACCCGGCCAACCGCGACCTGGAGGCCGCGCTCGCGTCGTGGTCCGGAGCCGACCGCGAGAGGCTCGGCGAGTTGCTCGGCCGGTTCCGCCGCTGCCTCCTCGACCTCCCCGGGTAGCTTCGGGAGTAGCGCTCGCCAGGCAAGGAGGCCGTGACCGATGAGCCAATACGAACGAGTCGGCGTCGTGGGCTGCGGGCTGATGGGCTCGGGCATCGCCGAGGTCGCGGCCCGGGCGGGCTGCGAGGTGGCCGTGGTCGAGGTCAGCCCAGAGGCTGCGGAGGCCGGCCGCTCTCGCGTCGTCCGCTCGCTCGACCGGGCGCTCGGGGCCGGGAAGCTCGACGAAGCCGACCGCGCCGCGGCGCTCGCTCGGCTGGTGGTCACCACGGAGCGGGAGGCGCTGGCCGATCGGCAGCTGGTCGTCGAGGCGGTCGTCGAAGACGAGGACGAGAAGGTCGACGTGTTCGGCTGGCTCGACAAGGTGGTGGCCGAGGGCGACGCGGTGCTCGCCTCCAACACCAGCTCGATCCCGATCATGAAGCTGGCCATGGCCACCCGACGGCCGGCTCAGGTGGTGGGCATCCACTTCTTCAACCCGGTGCCGGTGCTGAAGCTGGTCGAGCTCGTGACATCGCTGCTCACCTCCGACGAGACCGTCGACGCCGCCGAACGCTTCGCCGCCGAGCGTTTGGGCAAGTCGGTGATCCGCTCGCAGGACCGTGCCGGCTTCATCGTGAACGCCCTGCTGATCCCCTATCTCCTCTCGGCGATCCGCATGCTCGAGTCCGGGTTCGCCACCCGCGAGCACATCGACGAGGGCATGGTCCTCGGCTGCGCCCACCCCATGGGGCCGCTCGCCCTCACCGACCTGATCGGGCTCGACACCACGATGGCCGTCGCCGAGTCGCTCTACGAGGAGTTCAAGGAGCCGCTCTACGCTCCTCCCCCGCTGCTGGCCCGCATGGTCGAGGCGGGCCTCCTCGGCCGCAAGACCGGCCGGGGCTTCTACGAGCACGCCCGCCGCTGAGTCAGCCCGAGGCGCCGCCCGCGGCCGGAGACGCCGTGCTCTGACGCACGACCAGCTCGGTCGGGAGGGTGCGGTGGCGGGCCCGCGCCTTGGTCCCGGCCCGCGCGTGCTCGATAGCCGACGTCAGCGCCTCGGACGCCAGGCGGCCTTTCGCCACGACGTCCTGGCGAACCGTGGTCAGCGACGGTGCGCCGCGGCGTGCGACGGGGCTGTCGTCGAAACCCACCACCGACAGACCCTCGGGCACGGCGAGGCCTTGGGTGCGAGCGGCGCGCACCACCCCCTGCGCCAAGACGTCCGACATGCACAGGACAGCGGTGGGCCGAGGGTCGCCAGTGAGCAGCGCCAGCGCCGCCTCGTCCGCCTGCTCGTCGCTGTTGCTCGCCGCCTGGATCACGGTGGGGCGAACTTCGGCTTCGCCGAGGGCCTCCAACCAGCCGGTCATGCGCTGCTCCTGGGGACGGCCCTGGACCGCTGCAGCAGGGTCGTCGACGAACCCCGGTTGGCCGCCGACCGTCATCGTCACGATGCCGACCCGCCGATGGCCCAGCTCGACGACGTGGCGAGCGGCAGCCCGCGCCCCGCCGCGATCGTCGATGTTGACGCTCGAGATGCCGGGCACCGGCTCCTGGTCGACGAACACCAGAGGCAGCTTGCGCTGGATGAGCCAGCTCCGGGCCGGCGATTCGACCCGGCACGAGTAGACGAGCGCGCCGTCGATGGCGACGTCCCGGGCGGGCACGACGTCTCCCTCGTGCTCGTTGGCGGTCAGCAGGGTGACGGCCAGACCGGTAGGTGCGAGACCGTCGACGACCGCGCCGAGGAATCCCGTCGCGACCTCGTCGGTGAACGCGTACTGCAATGAGTCGGTCAGCAACACGCCGACCGCCCCCGTCGAACCGCGGGCCAGTGCCCGGGCCGCCGGGTCGGGCCCGACGTACCCCATGCCGTCGGCCGCCGCGAGGATGCGCTCTCGCAGCGCGACGGAGAGCTGGTCGGGTCGAGAGAAGGCGTTGGAGACGGTCATACGGCTGACGCCCACCTTGTCGGCGATCGTCTGCAGTGTCACTCGTCCCATCGTGTCGACCTCGTCGTGTGCCCCCGCCAAGGCTACGAGGTCCGTCACGCGCTGCTCTCCCCTCGACGAGAGCGCCGCAGACGACGCCACCGACGGGCCTCCGAAGCGACCGGAGCGTCGGGCAGCGCACTGTGGGCGATCCGTCGGAGTGACCCCTGGGCGTAGAGGTCGGCGAGGAGGAAGGTCGGTTGCGACATGGTGGAGCAGCTCCTACAGCTCGTCCGCCTCTGTATCGGTACAGAGGCAGGATACGAACGAACTCTTTACCGGTCAAGAGGTCGTGACCGATGTCTCGCGATCCGCCGAAGTGCCGCCCCGATGACTCGTGGTCCTGGCGGTTCAGGTGGTGCTGGTGGCCAAGGTCGCCACCCACTGCTCCCAGACCGGCCGTTCCCGTTCCACGAACGCAGCCGCATCGTCGGCGAACAGCTGCCCGTGGACCATGGCCACGGTCCTGCCGTCGAACGCTCCCACGGACACGGCAAGGAACCCGGCGACCGGCTCGGTCAGACTGACGAGAAGGTCGGCCTCACCGACCCGCTCGACGGTCCCCTTCAGGTCGCGGACCTCGAAGCTCTCCCCGGCGTCGCTGACGTCGAGTCTCCGGCGCATCGTGGTCCACACCTGTCCCAGCTCGGCCGGCACGTCGCCCTGCACCTCCAGGACCGCGGCCCGCTGCCCTGCGAAGTGCGTGAGGTAGAGGCGGAGACGGTCGAAGTACGGCGTCCATCCCTTCTCCATCTCGTCGAAGAACTCGCCCTCCCAGTCGGCACCGGTGCCGAACGCACTGCTCACCACCCGGACCACACAGCTGCCGCCGGATTGCGCCTCGACGATGAACTCGGTCGCCAGTGGCGTGACCGGCGCACCCTCCCGCCCGGCGAGCGCAGCCCAGTTCGGCTCCTCGTAGGTCAGTCGCCGCGGCGGGTCCCAGCCGGTGACCACGCCCGGCGACTCGAACTCCGGACCCATGTGGGTCACGATCGACCCGCCGATGCGCTCCTCCAGGTCGGTCGGCAGGAACCAGGAGCTGAGGCCGTCCGCCGTCGCGATGGCCGCCCAGACCTCCTCGGGAGTACCGGGCATCTCGAACGTGAGCTCCAGGCGGCGGGGGACGTCGGGCGTGCTCATCAGGGCTCCTTGGGTCGGGGGTAGGAAGCCACGACGACACGATGCGGTCGTCCGCTGTCGTCGTGATACCGGGCGGCAAGGTCGAGCACGGCAGCGGTGAGCTCGTCGGCGAACGCCGCTCGATCCTCGGCCGAGCGGAAGCGGATCTCGGTGTCGAGAGCAAGCGTCGGCATCCGCTTGCCCGCCGCGCCGGCCCGGCGGACCAGGTCACCGACCTCACGCACCACCCGACCGGCGAGCGCGACGAGGTACCGGGCGGAGAGACGGTCGGCAGTCCGGCCGGGGTCGGCACCCTGGTCGCCGAGAGCGGCTGGCGAGACGACGTAGGTGACGGCGGTCGCCTGCAGGATCCGTTCGGTGATGCCACCCCACCTGCGCTCCTCGGTCAGCTCGAGCAGGCCATGGGCTTCGAGCGCGCGGAGGTGGTAGTTCACCTTCTGGCGGGCGATCCCCACTCGCAGCGCGAGGGCACCTGCCGACGACGGCTCGACGAGCTCAGCGAGCAATCGCGCTCGTACGGGATCGAGCGCGACCGCCGCAGCCGCCGGATCCTCGATGACCTCGACATCACGCACGTGGACACTTTGCCCCTGACAACAATTGTCGTCAAGAACCGAGCCTCAGCCGCAGGAGGTCGTGGGCGACCAGAGTCGGCCCCGCGAAGCCCCCGCTGCGCACCTCCTGCACGTAGGCCCGCTCGTCGCCTGCAGACCCGGGGGCGGGGATCAGATGGGTGAGGACCAGGGTCTGCGGCAACGCCTCGGCGGCAAGCTCGCCGACCGAGCGCGCACCGGCGTTCCACTCCAGCAGGCTCGGCGACACACGATCGGACAGGAGCGCCTCGTGGACCAGCACGTCGGCCTGGCGCGCGATGTGGCGCACCCCGTCGCACGCCGCTGTGTCACCGCTGACCACCACCCGATGAACCCCGTGCTCGACCAGGTAGCCGACCGCCGGCGCGACCGGATGGTGGTCGACGAGCACGCTCGACATGCTCCACGGAGTGGTCGCGAACACCGGTGTGGGTTCTGGTCGCGGCGCGAACGCCGACACGTCGATCGTCGGACGCGGCCCGGCCTCGGCGTGGCCCTGGGAGTAGAAGGCCTGGTCGTCGAACGGGTCGAGGCAGTCTCGGGCGAAACGGGCCGATGGCCCGGCAGGCGCGATCACGCTCAGCGGCGTCGTTGCGCCGGCGACCCACCGTGCCGTGGCCAGCGTGGCCAGGTCGCTGAGGTGATCGGAGTGGTGATGGGTGATGGTGACGGCAACGATCGCCGTCAGGTCCAGCCCTGCGTCGATGGCCCGCTGCGTTGCCGCCCGGCCGCAATCCACGAGCACCCAGCCTTCCTCCGCCACCACGGCGATCGCGGAGCCCCCACGGCCCGGCGTGGGGACGGGCGTTCCGCTACCGAGGACGACGAGCTCAACCATGACCCTGCAGTCTGGCTGGTGGGGCCCGGCGTTCCGCCGCCCGACGGGACGAGCTCGACCCCGACCCTGCAGCCTGGCTGGGGCGCAGGCCTTCGGCCGCCCGACGGGACGAGCTCAACCATGACCCTGCAGTCTGGCTAGTGGGGCCCGGCGTTCCGCCGCCCGACGGGACGAGCTCGACCCTGACCCCTCCAGTCCGGCTGGTGGGTGGTAAGGGCCGACCTCCCGCCGCCCGACGGGACGAGTTCGACAGTGGCGTACGATCGGACCACTGGGTTGCCGGCGACCCGCCCCCGGCGGTGGGCGCTACCGAAGCGCGATGAGCCCCGCACCCGTCGGCGTGAACCCGCAGGCGTCTACGTAGAACGGCCGAAGGTCGTCGTCGAAGTCGACGTGGAGCCACTCACATCCGGCGTCGCGCGCCCCGTCGCGGGCGGCGGCGACGAGTTGCACACCGACCCCCTGCCCGCGGGCAGAAACCGCCACCATCGTGTCCTGGATCCAGGCGTGCACCTGGCCGTCCCACAGGAGGTTGACGAAGCCGACCAGTCGTTGCGCCTCGTCACGCGCGACCACCCAACCCAGGCTGTGGCCACGCACCTGCACGCTCCAGTCCCATTCGGTCTCGTCGAACACCCGGGTCTCAAACGCTTCGGCGTGGAGCTCGTTCAACTCGACGTTCCTGAAGTCGCCGCGCCATGCGTAGGTCACGTTGGTCGGCATCCGCGGGATGCTACCGAGGTGTCTCGTAGCGCTCGCCTGGTATTCGGCGAGCCATCCGGGTGCCGTCGCAGTCAAGGACCCAGAACGAAGGCACAGCCGTAGTCACGTCGAGGACAAGGTCATAGGCCAGCGACGTTCCCACCGACCACGGCGTCGCGTTGCGGGTCAGCGCGAGCGGGATTCCTTGTTCGTCGTTGTGCATTGCCCAGGTTCACAGGGTCGTCGGCTGGGAGCGATGATCGGCGGGTAGGCGCGCCGTGGGGCGTGACACCATCCGTGGGAGGATCGAGCCCGTGGGGCACGACGACGAGGGGCGGGGGGCCGGTGGGTCCGCGGTCGAGTGGGGATATGGCAAATCCTTCAGGTGGCATTTGGATCTGCGCTGGCGCTCGTCGGCGCAGGGGTGCTCGTGGCACTTGTCGACTTCGGTCTCTCACGCGATGTGAGCGTGGTCGTCATCGTGGCCGGTGTAATGGCTCTGTTCATCGGCTGGCGCTACCAAAGGGAGCGTCGCAAGGGACTACGACCCGGAAGGAGACCCCCAGGGCTGCTTGTCAACCACTCCTTTGTCCCCGGTTCGTCGGTCACCTTCGACGCGAGGCTCCGTCAGGGGAGTCCGTATCGCACCTACTTCCCCGCGGTCCGTCTCACAGCTGATCGCGACTACGTCCTGCTTGAAAGGAGGCGGCGTCGGCCGATTTGGATTCCACGACTCCATGTTGTCGCCGTGCGGCCTGTAGTCATCGGGCTAAGCACGACCATCCACTTCAAGGCACCGTGCGGTGCGTTCGACGGCGTCAGCCTCTTCCTGCCACAGACCGACCAGGCGCTCTGGGCGCCTCGTCAGCTCGGCTGGCCAGTGGTCCTCGCTGTCGGATCTCCGCCGCCGGCTGGAGCCATCAGGTGATGATCTCGACGGTGTCCCCGTCGGAGAGCCGATGGTTGCGCCCGACGCGTTGGCCGGCGAACCGGGCGGACGTCCCCCAGAGCCATGCGCCCCGACAGCCCGCACCGAGGTCGTGGTGGATGGTGTCGGCCACATCGGCGACCGTCAGCGGCTGCGACATGGCGACCGGTTCGGCGGCGGTGACGCCGTCGTGCCGGAGGAACACTCGCGCCAGGCCGGTCAGGCCCCAGATGGCGTCGCGCAGGGCATCGAGGGTGGCGTCGTCCAGCACCGACACCTCGATCATCGCCAGGTCGCCGACACGTTCGGCAAGCGCCTGGGCGGCGTCGGGGCCGGCCTCGTCCAGCTTGGTAGCCGCGACGATCGCGGGCAGCTCGATCGCGGCCGCGTCCAACTCGGCGCGGAGCGCGACCAAGCCCTCGGGCGCCTCGCTGAGGTCGTGGCACAGGACCATGGCGTCCGCCGTCCGTAGCACGCTGAGCAGTGCCCGGCCGCCGCCGCGGCCTTCACTGGCGCCGGCGATCAAGCCCGGGATCTCGACGAGTTGCACCGGCACGCCACCGCACCGTGTGACGGCGGGCACGGGGCGGGTCGTGGTGAACGCATAGTCGCCGGTCTTGACCTGCACGTCCGAGAGGGCCTGCAGGAGGCTGGACTTACCGGCATTCGGAGACCCCACCAAGGCGACCTGGGCGGCGCCTTCGCGGCGCACCGCGATCGAGTCGCGGTGGGTGGCTCGGGTTCGCTTGTTGGTCTCGCCGATCTGAGCGTTCACCCATTTCCGCAGATCCGCGTAGGGACCGTTGCGGTAGTCCGGCAGCTCGTCCAGGACCGCCCGCAGCGCACGGATCCTGGCGACGCCCTCCTTGCCGACGAGACGGCGCTTGATGACTTGCTGAAAGGTTCGATGCGGCATCGGCATCGCGACGCTCCTCCTCGCTCATGGCGGGAGCGCCGCGACAGACGGCTCACCCTGGTTGCCGGGGAGCCGGGTCGCGCCGTATCTCCCGCCGCTTCCTTCGACGCATGCGTGGAAGCGGCGGAATCAGCCGTTCAGCTTGGTGACCCTCGATCGCCAGACCATCTCGCCGGTCTGGCCAGCTCGGACGACAGGCACGCTCTGACACTATCGGGCGACCGGCCCGCCTCGCCGGGGGTTATCCGGTCAGTCGCGGAGCAGCGCGTACAGGACGCTGTCGTGCCACCGCCCAGCCCGGTACAGGATCCTCCGCAGGACGCCCTCACGCTCGAAGCCGACCTCTTCCAGCGAGCACTGCTCGGCGACGTTCTCGACCTCGGTGAACGCCTCGAGCCGATGCGCCGGGGTGGTATCGAACAAATACTCGACCAGCAGACGCTGCGCGGTCGTCCCCACGCCGTGGCCCCGATGCTCGGGGAACAGAGCGATCCCGATCTCGTAGGTCGCCGCCTTGGCCATCCCTTGCGACCGGTCCTTGTAGCTCACGTCCCCGGCAAACGAGCCGGAGCTCACCACCGCCAGGCGCCCCTCCTCGGCACCAAGCCAGCCGTCTTCCTCCCAGCGCCGTCGCATCGCCTTCGGGTCCTTGAACCCCGTCCACTCGAACTCGCCGTAGACCTCGGGATCGGTGAAGGACCGGCAGAGCCCGTCCAGATCGGCCTCGTGGATCGGTCGCAGAATCACGTCGTCGTCCATCAAGCCATTGAAACGCGAAGCGCGGGTCGTCGCCTGGGCCCGATCGCCCATGGGCCGACAGTGTGCCGAGGCGATAGTGGTCGCTGAGCAGGACTTGAGGTCATAGTGATCGGGTGATCGGGGGCCGACCACCAATGCCTCAGGCTGGTTTTGGCGACCACTATCGCCTCGGGTTGGCGTCTCGCTGACCACTATCGCCCAGCCCCTTCTCCCAGCCACGGGGCTCATCCCAGATTTCAGATCTCTACGTTATTTCGGTGGTGGAGGGGCTTGGTTGTCACAGGGGCTGAGGATGATGGTCGGCATGGAAGCGACGACCGGGCAGCCGACCCCAATCGACGAGGTCCGCCGGCAGGCCGACGTGCTCGGTGGTGTGGTCGCGAGTCTCCTGCCTGATGCGGTGCCGGTGTCTGGGGTGGTGGGGTTGTGGGAGGCGTTTGGGCGTGTCGGTCGACTTGCTGTGGCAGGTCAGTTGTTGTTGGCGCGGCGGTTGGAGGAGGCGCCCGATTGGTCGGCGGCGGGGTGCCGGTCGGCGGCCGAGCTCATGGCGCGTCGGTCGGGTCGTTCGGTCCGGGTTGAACGCGAGGCGATCAGGACATCGAAGAAGCTCGGCACATGCCCGACGGTCGAGGCCGCGGTCCGTGGTGGTGGGCTGTCCGAGCAGCGGACAGGCTTGGTTGCTGGTGCGGGGTCTGTTGACCCCTCCAGGCAGGACGAGTTGATCGAGCTGGCGACTCGGCTGTCGCTGGTGGAGTTGGCCCAGGAGTGCGGGCGGGTGAAGGCCGCAGCCGATCCTGACCCCGAGGCGACCTACCGGCGGATCCGCGAGAACCGCCGGCTCCGTCAGCGCACCGACGGCGAGGGGGCGTGGTGTCTGTCGGGTCGCAGCACCGCCGATGACGGTGCGCTGGTCAACCACGCCTTGGGTCCGTTGATCGACGAGCAGTACAAGCTGGCACGGGCCGAAGGCCGCCACGAGCACCGCGACGCCTACGCCTGGGACGCCTTCATCGAGCTCGTCCGCCGCTACCTCGACGCTGACGACCTTGATGATCTCGTCGCCGACGACGACAGAAGCGATGCCAACCCGCACCACCACAGCACCCCCACACCCGACCCCACCGGCAGCACTGAACCAGACCGCGACGACACCAACCCGGACGCCGCCGGCCACGCTGGGCCAAACCGCGACGACCACGAGCCCAACACCGGTTGCAGCGGCTCAGAGCAGGGCGAACCCACGCCCGCGGCGACCGGGCGCGGTGACTCGGGATCCGACCCGGTCGGCAGCGGTGGCCCAGCGTCACCCAACCGGCGGACCAGACGTCACAACGCCA
This sequence comes from Acidimicrobiales bacterium, assembly GCA_050744325.1. Lineage (GTDB taxonomy): Bacteria > Actinomycetota > Acidimicrobiia > Acidimicrobiales > VFJN01 > DASXTK01. The sequence continues at coordinate 412 of JBOGHK010000207.1, read as the reverse complement.
AGGCGAAGCGCAAGCGATCTCGGGTCAAGCCACGGCACCTTGCGCTGCTACGGGTCGATCTCCGAGCCCTGGTCCGCGGCGGCATCGGCGAGGGTGAGCTGTGCGAGCTCGGCGGCGCGCCGATACCGGTCGGCGTCGCCCGCAGAGTGCTCGGCGACTCGATCCTCAAGCTCGTCATCACCCGCGGGGTCGACGTAGTGTCGGTGACCCACCTCGGCCGGGGACCCACCGCCGCGCAGCGTGTGGCGTTGCTGTGGCAACGGCCGCTGTGCTCCAACGAGGTATGTGGACACGGCTGGGTCGAGAACGACCATCGCGAGGACTGGGCGAAGACCCACGTCACCCGCCTCGCCGCCCTCGATCCCCTGTGCCCCCACTGCCATCGACTGAAGACCCACCACCGATGGGCGCT
>JBOGHK010000206.1:0-23030 GCA_050744325.1 Acidimicrobiales bacterium | reverse complement strand
TGCGTACACGAATCTGTGTACGTTCCGTCGCGAGATCGCCCGAAGTCCTCGGACTGGGGGACTGGGGGAGGTCAGACGGAGGCGACGTCGAAGCCGAGGGCGAGGGCGACCGGGATCTGTCGGGGGTCGAACGTGCAGTACGTGACGGGCCGCGGGAGCCGGTCGGCCGCCGCCAAGTGAATGGCGTCGGCCGTTCGCACCGGATGTGTGCGGCCCAGCTCGGTGGCCCGATCGAGGCAGCCGACATCGACGGGGACGACATGGATCCGCTGCCAGTCGTCGAGCAGGGCGCCCCGCAGCGCCTGCTGCTCGATGGTCGACTCGGTCACCCGGTCGGCGATCATCAACGCCTCCGCCAGGGCGAGCGCCGAGGCACACCAGTCCCGATCCTTGCGGCACGCACGGAGCGCGACCTCGCGGTGTGGGCCGGTGAGATAGCGGGCCAGCAGCCCGGTCGTATCCAGCGCCAGCGTCATCCGCGGATGCCGGCGACCAGGCGGTCGAGGCGGGTTCCAACCGGCAGCGGGACGATGACCTGCGGGTCGGGACGATCGCCGCGGTGGGCGCCCACGACGAGGCCCCGGGCGGCGAGATCCGCGATCGTGACGGCCGCGCCGTCGCCCGGGTCGAGCGGTCCGAGCTGGGCCACTGGTTGGCCGCTCACGGTGACCACGATGCGCTCGCCGCGGCCGGCCCGGCGGACGGCTGCGGCCAAGTCGCCCCGGAGGGTCCGAATGTTCACCGTTCGCTAGCGTACACATGTGTACGCATACCGACGTGCGAACGGGGCGCCACCCGCATCAGAATCCGTCTCATGAACTTTGCCTTCAGCGAGGAGCAGGAAGAGCTCCGCCGGATCGTCCGCCAGTTTCTCGACGCCAAGTCCCCCGAGTCCGAGGTCCGTCGGCTGATGGAGACGACCGAGGGGTACGACCCGGCCGTCTGGCAGCAGATGGCCCAGGAGCTCGGCCTCCAGTCGTTGATCATCCCCGAGGATTTCGGCGGCCAGGGCTTCACCTACATCGAGCTGATCGTCGTCCTGGAGGAGATGGGCCGCTCGCTGCTGTGCGCCCCGTACTTCTCCACCGTCGCCCTGGCCACCAACGTGTTGCTCCACGCCGGCGACGACGCGGCCAAGAAGGACCTCCTGCCCGGCATCGCCGCCGGCGAGACGATCGCCACCCTCGCCTTCACCGAGGAGTCGGGCCGTTGGGACGAGGCCGGCATCACGATGCCGGCGACCAAAGCCGGCAACGGTTGGACGCTGAGCGGCACGAAGATGTTCGTGGTCGACGGCCACACCGCCGACCTCATCCTCGTGGCGGCTCGCACGGACACCGGCGTGAGCCTGTTCCGGGTCAACGCCGACGCCGCCGGCCTCACCCGCACCGCGCTGGCGACCATGGATCAGACTCGCAAGCAGGCCAAGGTCGAGTTCGAGCACACACCCGCGACGCTCATCGGCACCGAAGGCGAGGGCTGGACGGTGCTCGAGCGGGTGCTCGACCTCGCCGCCGTCGCCCTTGCCGCCGAGCAGGTCGGCGGCGGCCAGTGCTGCCTCGACATGTCGGTGGCCTACGCCAAGGAGCGCGTCCAGTTCGGCCGTCCCATCGGCTCGTTCCAGGCCATCAAGCACAAGTGCGCCGACATGCTGCTCGAGGTCGAGTCGGCCAAGTCGGCGGCGTACTACGCGGCGTGGTGCGCGGCCGAGCTGAACGACGAGCTCGGCGAGGTCGCGTGCCTGGCCAAGGCCTACTGCTCCGAGGCGTACTTCCACGCGGCGGCCGAGAACATCCAGATCCACGGCGGCATCGGCTTCACCTGGGAGCATCCGGCGCACCTGTACTTCAAGCGGGCCAAGTCGTCCGAGCTGCTGTTCGGGGATCCGAGCTACCACCGCGAACTGCTGGCCCAGCGCCTGGGCATCTAGATCGTCGAGGCGTCCGAGGGTTGGCGTATAAATAGGTGGTGGTCTGGCTCTTCGTGGTGATCGGGGCGATCGCGGTGTTCGCGATCGCCGCCGCCACGGTCGGCACCGAGGCCTTCCGGCTCGGTCACCGGCCGCCACCGACGATCTTCGACCTCGACGAGGCGGTGGCCTACGTGGCCGACCACCTGCCGGACGACACGCAGGGTCGACTGTCGTACGCCGAGGTACGGGTGCTGGTCCTGGCCGAGCTGGAGCATCTCCGCGGCCAGGGGATCCTGGGCCTGGCCGGTGAGGACCCGCTGCTGGCCGAGCGGCCAGGCGGCGCGGGCAACGGCGAGCGGCCGGTGGTGGTGGCCGACGACGACGCCGTGGCGGTGGTCCTCGGCCATGCCGAGGACGAGGGCCTCGAGGTCGACGACCACGACGTGTTCCTCGTGGTCTCCGCCCTCCATGCCCACCTGGCCGATATCGGAGCTGTAGGCCCGCCTGCCTGACGACAGCCGGGTGGTGGTGTCAGTTGTGGACCACCAGGTCACCAGGCATCGAGGCGATGGTGAGCCACATCGCGGGGATCGCGATGCCGAACCGCGCGACCAGCAGAGTGCCATTCGCCTCGATCGACTCGACGCGGAGGCGCTCCGACCACGGCTGGCCGCTCCGCACCGAGACGCCTTCCTCGACGATGTCTCGAAAGCGGTCGACGTTGTCCGCGGCGGCATCAGGCTCGGTGTGCTGCAACGCCACGACCAGCAGCGCACCGTCGACTCCACCCTCACCGAAGCTCACGCCCATGCCCACTCCCTGGTAGGGGGCCAGGGTCGGGGTCTGTTGCACCGCCTGTTCGGCGGCTTCCGGGGTGGCTCGGTCGCCGAGGAGGCCCTCGACGGTGTAGCCGCCGACGTTCGTGGCGAGCGCTCCGGCGACGGCGTCGCCGTCGTCGAGCCCTGAGGCCAGCGCGGCCAGGACCTCGTCGTCGGCCAAGGTCTCCTCCCCGTCCAGCGCGGCGAGGGTGGCCTCCATGTCACCCGTGGTGCGGGTCCGTGCAAGCCAGTCGTCGACCAGCGCCAGCCGGGTGGCTTCCCCCAGGGGATGGACACCGTCGACCTGCTCCACGTTGAGCGTGCCGTCCTCCAGCCACGACCAGTAGTCCGTACCGTCGTACTCGGCGTTCTCCAGCCGGTCACTCCAGGTCGGGTCGGACTCCACCGCATCCTCGATGCGGTCCCGGGAGAACTCGCCGCTCAGCACCGTCACCAGGCCTGGCGGTGCGGCCAACTCGGCGTAGCGGTCGACGGAGCTCAGCGAGATGCCGAACTGGGTCGCGTACTCCTCGCGGACCCCGGGGTCGTACACCCGATCCCGGCCGAGGCCCTCGGGCCAGGGGACGCCCCCCTGCTCCTCGCTCGCGCCGGTCAACGCCAGGAGGTAGTCGACGAACTCGTCGTCGCCGGCCTCGTCTCCTGGAGCCTCGATGCCGAGCTGCTCGCGGGCGGCTTCGAAGTCGGCGAGGTAGACCATGGGCGCCTCGTTGTCCGACTCGATGTCGGCCGGCAGGGTGGCGAGGAGGGCACGGAGCGACCCGTCGGCGCCGAGCGTCGACAGCCCCGCGTCGTCGTCGTCGCCACAGGACGTCATGCCGAGCAGTGTCGTCAGGACAAGTGCACCCATGGGCCGCCACATGGGCGGTCACTATACGAGTGGGGCCCGGTCAGGCGACTTCGGCGTCGGCCTCGGTCCGGTCGCCGTTGCGGCGGGTGCTACCCAGCCAGCTGGCGTACAGCTTGGCGTAGGTCCCGCCCGTGGCGACCAGCTCGGCGTGTGGCCCCTGCTCGACCACCCGGCCCCCGTCGAACACGACCACCAGGTCCGCGGCCTCGGCGGTGGACAGCCGATGGGCGATCGACACCATCGTCCGGCCCACGGCCAGCCGCGCCAGCGCCTCGGTGAGCGCCCGCTCGGTCTCGGGATCGACCGCACTGGTGGCCTCGTCCAACACCAGCAACCCCGGATCGCCCAGCTGGGCGCGGGCCAACGCCACGATCTGCCGCTCGCCGACCGAGAGGCTGCTGCCTCGCTCACCGACCGGGGTCGCCAGCCCGAACGGCAGGTCGTCGAGCCACCAGCCCAGCCCGAGCGAGGTGAACGCCGAGCGCACCTCGGCGTCGCTCGCGTCCGGGCGGCCGAGCCGCACGTTCTCGCCGACGGTGGTATCGAACAGGAACCCGTCCTGTGGCACGAGGCGGACGGCCCGCTGCCGGCCCGCCGCACCGGTCGTTCGCAGGTCGACGCCACCGAGTCGCAGACATCCGGCGACCGGGTCGGCGAGGCGGCACAGCAGCTTGGCGAACGTCGTCTTACCGGAGCCGGTCTCGCCGACGATGGCCACCCGGGTGCCGGCCGGGATGGCGAGGTCGACGTCGCACAGCACGGGGCTGCCGTCGCGGTAGGCGAAGACCAGCGACTCGGCCTCGATCGACAGCGGTCCGCGGGGGAGGTCGGCCGGGTCGGCGGGATCGGCGACGTCGATCGGCGTCGCCAGCACGCCGAGGAGCTTCCGCCAGCCGGCGAGGGCGATCTGGGTGCGGTCGAGCACCTCGGTGATCTCGGCCACCGGGTTGAGCAGCACCCCGATGAGGAACAGGAATGCCACCAGCTCGCCGAACTCGAGCCCCCAACCACTGCCCCACGCCACGCCGGTCGCGACGGCGGCTCCCAGCGCGAGGGCGCCGAACAGGTCGCTCAGCGGGAACATGAAGGCCACATAGAACTGCGCCCGCATGCGTGCGCCGTACTGGCGGTCGATCGCGTTCCGCAGCCGGCTGCGGCTGCGGTCCTCCAGCCCGTAGGCCCGGACGATCGAGGCGCCGGAGATGGTCTCGGACACCTCGACGAACGTGTCGCCGACCGTGTCGCGCACCTCGTCCTGCGCCGCGAGCTGGCGCCGCTGCAGCATCGGCAGCAGGACCGCCAGCGGTGCGAAGATGACCAGGGTCTGCAGGGTCAGCCGCCAGTCGTAGACGGCCATCACGCCGAACGCGCCGACGATCACCACCGAGTCGACGATCCACTGCACCATCCCCCAGTCGGTGAAGTGGGACAGCGTGTCGACGTCACTGGTCACCCGGGCCACAAGCGCACCTCGGCGCTGCTCGTTGTGCTCGGCCACCGACAACCTGTGGACGTGGGAGAAGACCCGCATGCGAAGGCCGAGCAGGCCGTTCTGGGTGGCGCGCACCATCCGGATGTAGGTCCAGCGGGCGAGCAGGTACAGCACGACGAGGGACACGGCGCTGATGGCGGTCCAGCTGTAGACGAACGTCGGGCGGAAGCCGCTGTCGCCGCGGATCCCGCGATCGAGGACCTGTTGGATGAGGACGGGCACGGCCAGCCGCCCCGCTGCGGTGAGGACGGCCAAGCCGATCGTGAAGAACACGCCCTCCCGAAGCTCGGGGGTCGCCGCCAGGCCGCGGCGTAGTACCTCGACTGCACCTGCGCTGGCCAGCACCTCCTCGTCGGGCGTCGGCCCGGGTCGCTCGACCTCCTCGGCGAGACAGCCGGGTGGGGCGAACTCCTCCTCGGCCTGCCTCATGCCGCAGCCTCCTGCTCGTAGGCCTGCGCGAGCGCGGCGTATGCGGGCACCGTTGCCGCGAGCTCCTCGTGAGGTCCGCTCGCGGCGATGCGGCCACCGTGGAGGAACAACACCCGGTCGGACAGGGCGATGGTCGACAGTCGATGCGCCACCACCAGCGTCGTGGTCGTGAGCTGGCGACGGAGGTTGGCCAGGATCTGCTGCTCGATCACCGGGTCGATCGCCGAGGTGGCGTCGTCGAGCAGCAGCAGGCCGGGATGGCGCAGCAGCGCACGCGCCAGCGCCAGCCGCTGACGCTGACCGCCCGACAGCGTGACGCCGCGCTCGCCGACGACGTGGTCGAGCTGGCCAGGGAGGCGGGCGACGAAACGGTCGGCCCGAGCCACCTCGAGTGCCCACGTCACGTCGGCCTCGTCGACTCGGTCGCCGAACGTGAGGTTGTCGCGCAGGGGCGCGACGAACAGGAACGCCTCTTGGAAGGCCAGCGCAATCCCGCGACGCACGCTCACCGGATCCGCCGACCGCAGGTCGATCCCACTGATCGTGACCGTGCCGTGGTCCGGATCGAGCAGGTGCGCGACCAGGTGGCAGAGAGTCGACTTGCCGCTGCCGGTCGCACCGACCAGGGCAACGACCTCGCCGGGTGCGATACGCAGGTTGCACTCGTCGAGCACGGCGGCGCCGTCGGTATCCACCCCGTCGTGGTAGCTGAACCGCACGGCGTCCAGGGTGACGTCGAGCGGGCCAGCGGGCAGCGTGGTTCCTTCGCCGGTGGCGGGCAGGAGGCGGGGCGGCGTCGCCAGGACCCTGTGCAGGCGATCCGCGGCAACCACCCCCCGGGGCAGCTCCTCGAGCAGGAAGCCGACCACGCGCGTGGGAAAGACGAGGACCTCGAACAACGCCATCGCCTGGACCAGCCCACCGAGGCTCAACGCTCCGCTCGACACGCGCCACGAGCCGATGGCCAGCAGCGCGACGATCCCGAGGTTGGGCAGCGTGTCGAGCGCGGGCTCGAAGGTGCCGCGGTACCGGCCGACGGTGATCGACGCGGTGCGCAGCTTCCGGGCCTCGACCTCCAGCCGCTGTTGCTCCCGGTCCTCGAGGCCGAGGGTCTTCACCACCAGCGCTCCGTCGAAGGACTCGTGCGCGACCGCCGACACGTCGCCCGTCCGCTCCTGGATCTGTGCGGCGGGAAGCTCGATCCGCCGGGTGTACACCCGGTTCATGACCGCCAACGCCGGGAACATGGCGACGCCCACCAGCATCAGCACCGGGTCGACCACCGCGAGCGTCACGGTCGCGAACGCGACGATCAGCAGGGCCGCCAGCGAGAACGGCAGCGGCATCAGGGGGTTGATCGCCCGCTCGACATCGGCGTCGGCGTGAGCGAGCAGGGTGCCGGTCGGCTGGCGGCCGAAGTACTCGAGCGGGGCCGACAGGTAGGTGCGGACGATCCGCAGGAACCAGGTGCGGTACATCTTGTAGCCCGTCGCGCCGCCGTAGTAGCGGCGCAGCACGATCCCGACCGACCGGAGGAGGGCGACGGCCATGATCGTCGCGGCGCCGGCCGCGATGGTCGTGCCCGGGACGCCGGAGCCGTCGAGACCCGGCGAGACCACCTCGTCGGTCACGCGACCGAGCGCGATCGAACCCCCCACAGCCATGAAGGCGTAGAGAGAGGCTCCGAGGACGGCCAGCACGAACGGACGGGGATGGGTGCGCGCGCCGTCCCACAGCAAGCGGAGGCCGCGGCGGAGCATCGACGGCGCGGCACCTGACCCAGACATCGACATACGGAACAAGCAGTGTGCCGCATGTCGCCCACCGTTACACCGGTGTCGCGGACACGCAGTAACGTCCGCCGGATGGAGCGCCTGGCACGTTTCGAGGACCATCGCTGGGTCGGCGACAAACGCACCCAGGTGGTGCACGACGTCGACCGGTGCACCGCCGGAGCGGTCCTCGACGAGCTGGTCGAAGCCGAGACCTACATCTGCTTCGGTCCTGACGACCTGGTCGAGGCCCGCAACCGCGGCTACCACCGCTGCGGTCGGTGCGAGGGTGTGCGCCAAGCCTGATGGCCGCGGGCGTGCGGGCCGTCGACTTCCACGTCCACCCGTCGACGGCTGAGTACCTGGTGGCGGCCATGGGCCCGCTGCGCGAAGCGGCCGAGGCCCATTTCCGCACCACGATCCCCGTCCGGTCGGTCGCGGAGATGGCCGACGAGTTCCGGGCCGACGGGGTTCTCGCCGTCCTGTTGGCCTGGGATGCGACGTCGGCCAGCGGTCTACCGCCGGTCACCAACGACTTCGTCGCCGGGTGCGTCGACTCGCATCCGGATGCGTTCGTCGGCTTTGCCTCCGTCGATCCGTGGCAGGGTCGGGCGGCCGTGGCCGAGCTGCGGCGAGCGGTCGCCGAGCTCGGGTTGCGGGGACTGAAGCTGCATCCGAGTGCCCAGGCATTCTCCCCCGACGACCAGCGGTTCTACGACCTCTACGCAGCATGCGCCGAGCTGGAGGTGCCGGTCCTGTTCCACACCGGCACGACCGGGTTGGGTGCCGGGCAGCCCGGAGGGGCAGGTATCAAGCTCGGCTACTCCCGACCGGTGCTGCTCGACGCCGTGGCCGCGGACTTCCCCGACCTGCAGGTGGTGGCGGCGCATCCGTCGTGGCCGTGGCAGGACGAGATGCTGGCCATCGCCCAGCACAAGACCAACGTGTGGATCGACCTGTCGGGCTGGTCGCCGCGGCGCTGGTCGCCGGCCCTGCGCGACGCGGTTCTCGGGCCCCTGTCCGACCGGGCGTTGTTCGGCACCGACTACCCGTTCATCACCTTCGCCCAGTGGCAGCGGGCCTTCCAGACCCATGAGCCGTCGCCCGAGGTCGAGGCCAAGGTCCTACGCGACAACGCCGTCAGACTGCTCGGGCTCCCCACCTGATGAGCGACCTGGACATGGAGGATCGGCTGCGGTCCGGTGGGCTGAACCTGGCGGCCCACGTCGTGCGGCCCACAGGGCGGTCGTCGGGCCCCTTGCCTGCGGTCGTGCTGTGCCACGGCTATCCGTCGGTGATCGAGACTGCCGCGACCGCCGTCTACAGCCTGCCCGAACTGGCCGACCGGCTGGCGACCGAGATGGGCTGGGTCGCGCTTGCCCTGGCCTTGCGGGGCTGCAGCGGGTCGGAAGGCCAGTTCTCGCTCGGCGGCTGGCTCGACGACCTGCTCGCCGCGGTCGACCACCTCGAATCCGAGGAGGAGCCGCTCGGGGTCTGGGTCGCCGGGTTCGGCACCGGCGGGGCCCTGGCGATCTGCGCCGGCGCCCGCGACCCGAGGATCCGGGGCGTCGCGGCGTTGGGCGCGCCCGCGGACTTCGACGACTGGGCCGGCCACCCCCGCCGGCTGCTGGAGCACAGTCGTGAGGTGGGGCTGATCACCGACCGCGACTATCCCGAGTCGCTGGAGCTCTGGTCGCGTGACTTCCGGGTCATCCGTCCGATCGCCTCGGTGCAGGACTACGCGCCCCGACCATTGCTCGTGGTGCACGGCAACGAGGACGACAGCGTCCCGGTCTTCGACGCCCGTGTGCTGGCCGACGCCCACGGGTCGGCGGAGCTGCGCCTGATCAACGGTGCCGGCCACCGCCTCCGCCACGACCCTCGTGCGGTCGCCGTCCTCCTGGGCTGGCTGGACCGCCAGCGCCATCTCCTCCGCCGGTAATCCGACCCCAGCTTCCGGCACTTCGCTCGTCGCGGTGCTCGCGACGTTCGGTCGCCGGAGCTGTCCGGTCGGCACGCGGGAACGGTCACCGGTTCCGGTCGCACGCGGGAACGTGTGGTTCAGTCGGCCTTGTCCTTGCTCTGGGCCTTCATGCTCCGCTTCCATTCGCGGACCTTGGCGAGCGACTCGGGCGAGTCGATGTCGGCAACCGAGCGGGGCTGGTCGTCGGAGAACGGCTTCGTCGCGTTCTCCCACCCGTCGGGTCGTACCTCGAACCGCTTGGCCAGCAGCGCGCTGAAGATCTTGGCCTTCTGGTCGCCGAACCCTGGGAGCGCCTTGACCCGCCGGACGAGCTCGTCGCCCGCGTGGACACCCCGCCAGATGGCGCTCGGGTCGCCATCCCAGTCGTCCACCAGTGCTTGGCACAACGCCTGCGCCCGCTTCGCCATCGACCCGGGGAAGCGATGCAGCGCTGGTGGCCCCTTGAACATCGCGGCCAACTCGTCGGGGTCGGCGGATGCGATCTCGCGGGCGTCGAGTCGCCCACCCATCCGCTCACGCAACCGGGACGGGGCGGCGAACGCCCACTCCATCGGCACCTGCTGGTCGAGCAGCATCCCCAGGATCAGGGCGAGCGGATCCGTGGCCAGCAACTCGTCGGCTTCGGGGTCGCCGGTCAGCGGCAGCGGCACATTCATGACGGCGACGCTACCTCCCACCACCAACCGGCATTCGTTCGTCGCGGTGCTCGACGAACGAACGCCGGAACTGTGAGGGTCAGAGGTCGTGGGCGCGGGGGTCGATGCGGTCCGGGTCGATCCCGTAGTGGGCGATGGCCTCGGCGACCAGCTCGGGTTTGACCTCGCCCTGGCGAGCCAGGCCCCACAGCGTCGCCACCACGACGTGGGGCATGTCGACCTCGAAGAACCAGCGGAGCTGCTCGCGGGTGTCTGACCGCCCGAACCCGTCGGTGCCCAACGGCACGAACGGTGCCCGTGCCCACCGGGCGATCTGGTCGGGGACGGACTTCAGGAAGTCGGTGACCGCCACGATCGGACCACCCTCGGCACCGAGGCGCTCGGCCACGAGTGGTGTGCGCGGCGACTCGGTCGGATGCAGCCGGTTCCACCGCTCGGTCGACAGCGCCTGCTCGCGCAGCTTCTTGTAGGACGTGACCGACCACAGGTCGGCCCCGACGTCCCAGCGCTCGGCCAGCTCGGCCTGGGCCGCACGCACCGCGCCTTGCGCGGTGCCCGAGAACAGGATCGTGGCCCGCCGCTCGGGACCTTCCGGGGCGTCGGCCCAGCGGTAGATGCCGTCGAGGATCCCGGCCTCGACCTCCGCCCGGACCTCGGGGGAGTCCGACGGGATCGCCGGCATCACGTAGTTCTCGTTGTACAGCGTCAGGTAGTGGATGACGTCGGTGTCGTCGACCAGCATCTGGCGCAGGCCGTGGCGGATGATCGTCGCCATCTCGTAGGCGAACGCGGGATCCCAGGCGTCGACTGTCGGCACCGTCGAGGCCAGCAGCTGGCTGTGGCCGTCCTGGTGCTGCAGGCCCTCGCCGAGCAGTGTCGTGCGGCCCGCAGTAGCTCCCAGCAGGAAGCCGCGCGCGCGGGAGTCGGCAGCCGACCAGATCAGGTCGCCGACCCGCTGGAAGCCGAACATCGAGTAGAAGGTGAAGAACGGCACCATCGGCACGCCGCGGTGGGCGTACGCGGTGCCGGCGGCGATGAACGACGCCATCGACCCGGCCTCGGTGATGCCCTCCTCGAGGATCTGCCCGTTGCGGGCCTCGGTGTAGGACAGCAGCAGCTGGGCGTCCACCGGCTCGTACAGCTGGCCCTGCGCCGCATAGATCTTGAACTCCTTGAACAGCGCGTCCATCCCGAAGGTCCGAGCCTCGTCGGGGATGATCGGCACGACCCGCGGCCCGAGGTTGCGGTCACGGCACAGGTTCCGCAGCAGTCTGGTGAAGGCCATCGTCGTCGAGACCGCCTGGTTGCCCGACCCGGCCATGACCTCGGCGAACGTGTCGTCCTCGGGGAAGGCCACCGGCCGCTTGGTCCGCACGACCCGTTGGGGGAGGGGGCCGTCGAGCGCCCGGCGTCGATCCATCAGGTAGGTGTGCTCGACCGAGCCCTCGGGGAACCGGATGTAGGGCGGCTCCTTGTCCTCGGCCAGTGCGTCCTCGGGGATCACCTCGTGGAGGAACAGCCGGTCGCGCAGCACCCGCAGCTGGTCGATGGTCATCTTCTTGATCTGGTGGGTGGCGTTGCGGCCCTCGACGTCGGGCCCGAGCGTCCACCCCTTGATGGTCTTGGCCAGGATGACCGTCGGCGCGCCCTCCTGCTCGGTGGCCGCCTTGTAGGCCGCGTAGAGCTTGCGATAGTCGTGGCCGCCGCGCGGGAGCGTGCGCAGCTCGTCGTCGGACAGGTGCTCGACCATCTTGCGCAACCGTGGGTCCGGGCCGAAGAAGTGCTCGCGGATGTAGCCACCGGACTCGACCGCGTAGCGCTGGAAGTCGCCGTCGACGGTGGTGTTCATCTTGTTGAGCAGCACGCCGTCGACGTCGCGGGCCAACAGCTCGTCCCACTTCGAGCCCCACACGACCTTGATGACGTTCCAGCCCGCGCCCCGGAACACGGCCTCCATCTCTTGGATCACCTTGCCGTTGCCCCGGACCGGGCCGTCGAGCCGCTGGAGGTTGCAGTTCACCACCCAGATCAGGTTGTCGAGCTGCTCGCGGGCCGGCAGTGTCAGTGCACCGAGCGTTTCTGGCTCGTCGAACTCACCGTCACCGATGAAGCACCACACCCGGCTGTTGCTGGTGTCGTCGATGCGGCGGTTGCCGAGGTAGCGGAGGAACCGGGCGTGATAGATCGAGTTCAGCGCCCCGAGGCCCATCGACACCGTTGGGTACTCCCAGAAGTCGGGCATGAGCCGCGGGTGTGGATAGCTGGAGAGACCCCCGCCGGCGACCTCCTGGCGGAACCGGTCGAGCTGGGCCTCGGTCAGTCGATCCTCCAGGTAGGCGCGGGCGTATGCGCCCGGCGCGGCGTGGCCCTGGATGTAGACGGCGTCCCCGGCCTGGCCGTCGTCCTTGCCGCGGAAGAACCAGTTGAAGCCGACGTCGTACAGCGCGGCCGAGGAGGCGAACGTGGACAGGTGCCCGCCGATGCCGTCGGCGTGCTTGTTGGCCTTGATCACCATCACCGCGGCGTTCCAGCGGATGTACGCCCGAATGCGGCGTTCGAGGAACTCGTCCCCGGGGAACCACGGTTCCTGCTCGGGCGGGATGGTGTTGAAGTACGGCGTGGAGACGGTGGCCGGGGTGCCTACCTGCAGCTCGCGGGCGCGTTCCAACAGCTTGGAGACCAGGAACCGGGCCCTGCTCTTGCCCTGGGAGTCGACCACTGCGTCGAGCGAGTCGAGCCATTCCTTGGTCTCGCCGGGGTCGATGTCGGGGATCTGGTGCACGAACCCGTCGATGATCATGTGGCCCATTGTGCCCCCTCGGGCCCGGCCTGCCGCCCAGACGCGGGTGAAGGTTGGGCGGCAGGGTGGGGTCGGGTGACAGCCCCAAGGGGAGGTGGCGACGTAGTCGCCGCCATACAGGGCGGCAGTGTGGGGTTGGGCGGGCGGTAGGGTCGCCGGGTGCCCAGCTCCGAACCGACGATCGTGTACACCGACGGCGCCTGCCTGGGGAATCCGGGCCCTGGCGGATGGGCCTGGGCCGTCCCGCGCGGTGCCTACGCGAGCGGTTCTGCCTCCCGCACCACCAACCAACGCATGGAGATCCAGGCGGCGCTCGAAGCAGTGCGGGCCTTGGGCTCACCCACGGGTGTCAAGGTGTTCAGCGACTCCACCTACGTCGTGAACTGCTTCCGCGACCGCTGGTGGGAGGGCTGGCTGCGCCGCGGCTGGGTCAACAGCGCCCGCAAGCCCGTCGCGAACCGCGACCTGTGGGAGCCGTTGGTCGACTTGGTCCGCTCCCGGGGCAACGTCACCTTCCAGTGGGTGAAGGGCCACTCGGGCGACGTGATGAACGACTTCGTCGACGAACTGGCCGTGTACGCAGCCCGCACCCAGAGCTCGCAGTCGGGGAACATGGCGACCGAGGCCGCCGACGCCACCGCTCGGGGCGTTGCCCGGGTGCCGCGCACCGGCAGGCCCGGTCGGCCGAGCAGGCCGAGTCGGTCGAGGCGAACCAGCCGGCCGTGAAGGTCGGCGTCGACACCGGCGGCACGTTCACCGACGTGGTGGTCGCTGACGGGCGCTCGACGAAGGTGCTGTCGAGCCCCGAGGATCCGGCGGCAGCCGTAGCACGGGGGCTCGAAGCGCTGCAGGACCCCGGCGCGCCGACCCGGCCCGAGCTACTGGCCCACGGCACGACCATCGCCACGAACGCTCTGCTGCAGCGGCGGGGCGCGGCGGTCGCGTTGGTGACCACCGATGGGCTGGCCGACGTCGTCGAGATCGCCCGCCAGGATCGGCCCTCTCTCTACGACCAGCTGGCCGATCGCCCCGAGCCTCTGGTCCCGAGGGCGTGGCGCTACGAGGTGCCCGGGCGGCTGGCGGCGGACGGCCGTGAGCTGTCACCGGTCGACCCCGAGGCCGTGCCAGCGATCGATCCCGAGGTCGAGGCGGTGGCCGTGTGCCTGCTCCACGCCGACCTGGCGCCCCACCACGAGGCTGCCGTCGCCCAGGTGTTGCAGGGTCGCGGGCTGGATGTCACGTGCTCGCACCAGGTCTCCGCGGAGATGCGGGAGTACGAGCGCACGGTCACGACCGTGATCAACGCGGCACTGCGGCCACGCACCCGCGGCTACCTGCGCCGGCTGGCCGACCTGGCCGACGAGGTGTTGGTGATGACGTCGGCTGGAGGGCTGCTGCCCGCGGCGGAGGCGGCGGAGCTTCCGGCGGCCCTGTTGCTGTCGGGCCCGGCGGGTGGTGTGCGCGCGGGCGCCGTGGTGGCCCGAGCCAACGGCTTCCCGGATGCGGTCACCTTCGACATGGGCGGGACGTCGACCGACGTCTGCCTGATCCTGGACGGCGCACCGGCACCGGCCGCACAGCGCGAGGTTGGCGGGTTCACCGTGCGCTTTCCCGCCCTCGACGTCCACACGATCGGAGCCGGCGGCGGGTCGATTGCCCGGATCGATGCCGGAGGTGCGCTGGTGGTCGGCCCGCAGAGCGCGGGGGCGGACCCCGGACCTGCGTGCTACGGCCGGGGCGGCATCGAGCCGACAGTGACCGATGCGAACCTGGTCGCCGGGCGGATCCCTGCCGATGCCGCCTTCGGCGGGCTGCGGCTCGACCACGCTGCCGCTCAGGACGCCCTGGCCCGGGCCGGGGTCTCGGCGGACGGGGTGCTGGCCGTGGTCGACGCCAACATGGAGCGCGCGTTGCGGGCGGTCTCCGTGGAGCGAGGGGTCGACCCGCGGGGCTTGGCGTTGGTCGCCTTCGGCGGCGCCGGGCCGCTGCATGCGGCAGCGCTCGCCGACGCGCTGGACATGGCTGCCGTCGTCGTACCCGGCCGTGCGGGGGTGCTGTCGGCGGTCGGGCTGGTCACAGCACCGCTGCGCCGCGACCTGGTCCGCTCCTGGGCGACACCGCTGGAGCCCGACGGGCTGGACGCGGCGCTGGATGGCCTCGCGGCCGAGGCCGAAGCCCTGCTCGGCAGATCGGACGTGTCAGCCACGACGGCTCTCGACTGCCGCTACCGCGGCCAGAGCCACGAGCTGACCGTCGCTGCCGGCAGCGGTTGGGAGCAGCGGTTCCACGACGAGCACGCCCGCCGCAACGGCTATGCCCGGCCGGACGAGGTGGTGGAAGTGATCGCGCTGCGGGCCACCGCGCAACGGCGACCGGTGGTGGACATCGAGGACCTGCCCGCTGCCGAGCGCCGGTTGGCCGAGCCGCTCGCCGGTCCGCGCGTGCTCGCCGAGGCGGATTGCACGATCTGGGTGCCCGAGGGGTGGGTGGCAGCGGCGGGAGTCGCGGGCGCTCTGGTCATGCGGCGGATCAGCGGTCGGTGACCGCGACTCAGGTGACGACGGTCATCGTGCTGGCCCAGAGCGACGTCGCGAGCAGCGCCGAAGCGACGAACCCGACGACCATGATCCGGGTGAGGCGGTCGACCTTGCCGCTCACGGCGTCGGTCTTCCGGTCGATGCCCCCGACGTGCACCTCGAGCTTTTCGATCTGCACCTCGGTGCGGTCGAACCGGGCGTCGATGAGCTGGAACCTGGTGTCGACCTGTCGCGCCAGGTTGGCCTGGTGGCGGTCGATCTCGTCGAGGCGGGTGTCGACGCCTGCGAACCGGTTGTCGACCCGCACGAAGCGAGCGCTGACAGCTTGGAATCGGGCGTCGAATCGAGCTTCGAGCTCGCGGATGTCATCTCTTGTTGCGGGTTGGCTCGCAGGCACAGACGGTCCCTCCTGGAGCGGATCCTATGTGACCGGGGAGAGTCGACATGGGCTAAACAGCGCCAGGATCAGAGTAATGACGACCTGTGACAGTCAGGGGGGAGGGGTGGCGGCGTGACGATCGATCCGGCGGCGCTCCAGGTGCTCATCTCCCGGCTGACCGGGGTGGCCGAGGAGATGGGGGCCGTCCTGCGCCGGGCGGCCTACAGCCCGAACATCAAGGAGCGGGCCGATTGTTCGGCCGCGCTGTTCACCCCCGACGGCGAGCTGCTCGTGCAGGCCGAGCACATCCCGGTCCACCTCGGGTCGATGCCGGCGAGCGTTCGCGCCGCGATCGATGCCTTCGGCGATCCGCTGGGGCCGGGCGAACAGGTGGTGCTCAACGACCCCTTCGCGGGCGGCACCCACCTCAACGACGTCACGCTCGTCGCTCCCTGCATGGTGCGGGGCCGGCTCGTGGGCTGGGTCGCCAACCGCGCCCACCACGCCGACCTCGGAGGTGCCGCCCCGGGGTCGATCCCCGCTGACGCCACCGACATCCACCAGGAGGGGCTGCGCATCCCGCCGATCCGCTTCGACGACGGCGTGCGGGCGTTGTTCGAGGCCAACTCGCGCACGCCACAGGAGCGGGTTGGCGATCTCGATGCCCAGGTGGGAGCCAACGCCATCGGGGTCGCCCGCCTGGCGGAGATGGCGGATGCGCCCATCGGCGAGGTGGTCGGCTACGGCGAGCGGCGGATGCGCGCCGCCCTGGCCGCCCTGCCCGACGGCACCTGGCGCCACGAGGACGTCGTGGATTCGACCGGTGCCAGTCCCGACCAGCAGCGACCGGCGCGCATCGTGGTCGCGGTCACGATCGCCGGCGACGTGGTGCAGTTCGACTTCTCCGGGACCGATCCGCAGGCCCGTGGCAACGTCAACGCGGTGGAGGCGGTCACGGTGTCGGCGGTGTCGTTCGCTCTGCGGGCAGCCGTCGATCCGACGATGCCTGCCAACGGCGGCGCGTTGCGGCCGGTCACGGTGGTCGCGCCGCCGGGCACGCTCGTTGCGGCGCTTCCTCCGGCTGCGGTGGGTGCAGGGAACGTCGAGGTCAGCCAGCGGGTCGCCGACGTCTGCCTCGGGGCGCTCGCCGAGCCGTGCCGCGAGCGGGTTCCGGCCGCCGGCCAGGGGACGATGAACAACGTGCTGATGGGCGGCGACGGCTGGGTGTACTACGAGACCGTGGCTGGAGGGCAGGGCGGCCGGCCAGGACGCCAACCGCATCCCGGCCAGTCGGGCATCCAGGTGGGGATGACCAACACCCGCAACACTCCGATCGAGGCTCTGGAGCGGTCGTTCCCGTTGCGGGTCCTGCGCTACCGCCTGCGGCGGGGGAGTGGCGGCGCCGGGTTCTCTCCGGGTGGCGAGGGCATCGAACGCGACCTCCAGGTCCTCGAGGACTGCACCGTCTCCCTGATCACCGAACGCCGCGTCTCCCGCCCCTGGGGTCTCTGGGGCGGTGAGCCCGGCGCTCCCGGCGAGAACTGGCTCCTCCCCGCCGGCGACGAGTCCAAGGCCGAACGCCTCCCCGACAAGTGCACGATCCGCCTCAGCTCTGGTGACGTGCTCCGCATGCTCACCCCCGGCGGTGGTGGCTGGGGCGCACCGCCGTAACACCCCAACGTCGGCCCTGACTGCCCAGCACGCTCGTTGAGACGCGCCCGCTCGGCGGTCGCGAGGTCGTTGCAGGCGAAAGACAGGCGGGTTGGTGGTCAGGTAGGTCTGGGTGACGATGTTCAGCGGAACACCCGTGGGAGGCCCTCGAGCGCTCCTTCCCCATGCGTGTCCTGCGTTACCTGCCTCCGAGGCGGGAGCGGAGGCGCCGGGGTGGGATCGTCGGGTGTGTGACGAACTGCAGGTAGCCCGAAGGTGGGAAAGAGTTGGGGTGTGGCGAAGGTGGTGATGTCGGTGATTGCCGCGCCCTCGATGCTGAGTACCACGATCGAGAACGCACGGAACGCGGCGTCGTCCCACCGGCGAAGGTAGAACGCGACCGCGGGCTGGGTGTTGGCTCGGGTCGGGATGCAGCGGAACCGTCCGTACCTGTTCATGTTCTTCATGAACGACGGGGTGATGGCATCGCGGCCCTCCCAGCTGGTTCCTGCAGGGCAGAGCGTCAGACGAGCGTCTTCACGGAGCAGCGCGATCACCGCAGCGGGATCAGCTGCTTCGTGCGCGTCGATGTAGCGCTGGAGCAGGGCGCTCTGGTCAGCGCTGGGGGCCGGTGGTGTTGACCTGTCCGACCTTCCTGGAGGCTGGAACTGCCGCATCGTCTCACGGGCACGCTGCAGCGCGCTGTTGACCGCGGGAACGGTCGTGTCGAGAATCGAGGCTGTCTCCTTGGCTGTGAACCTGTGTACGTCTCGAAGGATGAGTACTCCCCGTTGCCGGGCCGGGAGATGCTGGACGAGACAGAGGTAGGCGAGCTCGACCGACTCCTGTGCGACGATGATCTCTTCGGGGTGATCGCTGTCGGGGCCAGGCAGGTCGAGGAGGTGGTCGGGCAGGGGTTGGAGCCACGGTGTGGTCGAGGTGGACGGCGGCCTGTTCGCCGGTTGCCCGTCGAGTCCTTGGGGCCGTCGATCGCGGCTGCGCAGTACCTCGATGCATGCGTTGGTGGCGATCCGATAGAGCCAGGTTCGGAGACCTGATCGGCCTTCGAAGCTGGCGCGCTGACGCCACGCGCGCAGCATGGTCTCCTGCACGCGATCTTCGGCGTCTTCCAGGGACCCCAGCATGCGGTAGCAGTGCACGAGCAGTTCGCGTCGATGTTGCTCGGTGGCCTGCTCGAACGCGGGCTCGTCGTCGTTCGTCGGCGGCGCCACCTGTCCACGATCGGCGGGATGGTCCTTCGGAAGCGAGTCCATCTCCAGTACCGACACGCTCGAGCCACCGAACTCATCGGTGACCGGAAAGTGCGGGGTTGGCCGATGAGTTCGGTCGCATCGTCGCGTCAGTACCGCCAACTGCACCAGACCCGACTCTCGTCCGCGAAGGGGGACCGATAGTGAGCAGCCTGATCCTCTCCGAATTCGTCAGCCTCGATGGTGTGATGGAGGCACCGAGCGAAGAACCTGGCAACCCGCGTAGCGGGTGGGTGGCCGACCGCATGAGCGAGGCCCAACTCCGATTCAAGCTGGACGAGTGTCTCGAGGCCGGCTCGCTGCTGATCGGACGTCGTACCTACGAGATCTTCGCTGACGCGTGGCCGTCCAGGGACGGCGAGTTCGCCGACAAGATGAACACGATGCCCAAATACGTGATCTCCACCACGTTGACGGGCCCTGCTTGGAACAACACGATGGTCCTCTGCGGTGACCTCCACGATGCTGTGCGCGTCCGCAAGGCTCAGGACGATGCCCCGATCCTCTGCGTCGGCAGTCGCAGCGTCGCCCAAGGGTTGATGAAGCACGACCTCATCGACGATTACCGTGTCATGGTGTTCCCCGTCGTGCTCGGCGGTGGTGCGCGGCTGTTCCCCGACGCCCTCGAGCCGCGGAGGCTCGACCTCACCGACACCCAGATCTTCGACTCCGGCGTCGTCGTGCACACCTATCGCCGGGCATGACACCGCCAAACGTGAAGAAGGGCGAGGCTAGCCGTCGATCCGACTTCGCCGAAGACGGAGTGTCCGCCCAGAACGCGCACGAAGCCAACACGCCGGGGGCGTACCCATCGGCACATTTCGGGCGGCCGTGGCCAGACCTGGGC
Organism: Acidimicrobiales bacterium; assembly: GCA_050744325.1. Classification (GTDB taxonomy): domain Bacteria; phylum Actinomycetota; class Acidimicrobiia; order Acidimicrobiales; family VFJN01; genus DASXTK01. The sequence continues at coordinate 3,615 of JBOGHK010000206.1, read as the reverse complement.
CGATCGTCTTCGCGGCGGAGCGTGGAATCGTCGGGCTGGATCGGGCTTACTCCAGTAGCCGGACTCGCGATCTGGTTGGCGTGTTGCACCGCTGCACCAACACCCGCAACACGCCGATCGAGGCCCTGGAGCGGTCGTTCCCGTTGCGGGTCCTGCGCTACCGCCTGCGGCGGGGGAGTGGCGGCGCCGGGTTCTCTCCGGGCGGCGAGGGCATCGAGCGCGACCTCCAGGTGTTGGAGGACTGCACCGTCAGCCTGATCACCGAGCGCCGGGTATCCCGCCCGTGGGGTCTGTGGGGCGGCGAGCCCGGCGCACCCGGTGAGAACTGGTTGTTGCCGGGCGGCGACGACTCCCGCGCCGAACGTCTCCCGGACAGGTGCACCATCCGGCTCCAGGCAGGCGACGTCGTCCGCATGCTCACTCCGGGCGGCGGGGGCTGGGGTCAGCCGCCGAACTCGTGACGGAGTCGAGACGCGAGATCGAAGGTTCAGCACTCATCCTCGCTGCGCTCGGGCCCGGCGTTCTGTGCGCCCCGGAGCCGGTGTCGGGTGGCGGATGCGGGCCTAGTGCAGCCACGCACAAGTGAGGCGCACATGTCTCGCCGGCCAGGTTCTCCGCTCGCGGCGTCCTCCTCCATTGCCTGTGCTGGTGACGGGCTGCGTCCTCGGTCCCTTGCGAGCGGCGAACCTGACTCGCCGATCCACGCACGTCACTTGTGTGGGGCTGCACTAGTTTGCAACTCCACCTTTGGCGCCGCACGCGGATGATCAAAGGGATACCGACGGAAACGAGCTCCGTGTTCTCAGCCGTAGCGACCGACGTAAGCAGCGAGGTGAGTGAAGATCGACGCATCGGACGTTCGGCGCGCGGTGGCTGCGGCAGTGTCGACCGCTTCAGCGCTTGACCTGGCGGTCGCCGATGCGGTCGTTCTTCACAACTCGAACAAGCTCGCCGTGCACCTGCTCCCGTGTGACGTCTTTGCCCGAGTCGCACATGCAGGGCGGGAGGTTGCACGGTTCGAAGTCGAGCTGGCTCAACAGCTCGCCGAAGCCGAGAGCCCGGTGGCTGCGCTCGAGCCTCGAGTGGAGCCGCGCGCTTATGAGCGTGACGGCTTCGTGATCACGCTGTGGACCTACTACGAATCTGCGACGTCTGGAGAGGTCTCATCAGCCGACTACGCACGTGCGCTCGAGCGGCTGCACGCCGGCATGCGGACCCTCGATGTCGCGTGTCCGCACTTCACGGACCGGGTCGCGGACGCTGAACAACTGGTGGCGAGTTGCGACGATCCTCTGCTTGCCGACCTGGACCGGGAGCTTCTCAGCACCACACTGCGAAACCTGACACGAGCGATCGTCGACCGCGGCGCTGTCGAGCAACTGCTACACGGCGAGCCGCATCCCGGCAACGTGCTGCGCACGAGGGACGGGCTGCGGTTCATCGACCTCGAGACGTGTTGCCGGGGGCCGGTCGAATTCGACCTCGCCCACGTGCCCGAACAGGTTGGCGAGTGCTACTCGAGCGCTGATCAGCAACTGCTCCCTGAGTGCCGCTGCCTCGTTCTTGCCATGGTGGCAGCGTGGCGTTTCGAGCCGGGCGACCAGCTCCCGAACGGGCAACGAGCAGCGCGAGAGCTGCTCCGAGCCCTTCACGAGGGGCCGCCGTGGCCGGCGCTCGACGTTGTGATGCGCCGCGCAGGCGTGCCGTAGGCATCAGACATCACGCGCTGGGCACTTGCCGCCGACTCACCATCGAGTCACTGCCCCCGACGTGTCGCTCATGGTGAGCCGAGACGTCACTCAGCCGGCGTCGGGGGCCGTTGTCAGGGGGTCGCGTGTGTCAGCTTGCCGGCTGCACGAGCGGACTCGATGAGCATCGCCACCTGCGCTGGGTCCTGGGGTGGGTCGCGGAGCACATGGCGTTCGCCGATCGGTGCGCCGGCGAACTCGGCGTGCATCTTCCTCGCGGCCGGCTCGTCGGTGAAGCCGTGGTCTCGGCGCGTCACCACTCGCCGAACGCAGGTCTCCACCGACGGCAGCAGGATCACGTAGTCGAGGTGGTCCAGGTGCGTTGCCGCAGCGAAGGTGGACAGGAACCATGGCCCCACGACACCGTCGTAGACCGTCGTGTAGCCACCCCGCGCGAAGGCACCGGCGGCGGCTGCTGCCGCCTTGGTCACGACCGTGTTCTGATCATGCGACGCGGCAAGCCACGGGTCCAGGGCACCGCTGGCCAGGAACCCGAAGAACGAGTCACCGTCGACCCGGACACTGTGGTCGGCCGCCCGGGCCAGGACCTGGGCCACAGTCGACTTGCCCGCGCCCGGCGGTCCGGTGACGACGATGAGCGAGCCCATGTCAGTCATTGTGCTCGCCGACGATCGTGGCCCGCGGCCACCTCCCGGCCTTCGACGGCAGGTGCTACCTGGGGAGGTGAGGGCGAAGGCAGTCAGCGATCGCATCTGTCTCGGCGACGGTGAGTCGCCCGACATCACCCCAATTCGTTCCGCCTTCCGACAATGTGCCGGCGACATGAACGTGGACATGCGGCACTGACTGGTGGGCCGGGATGCCGTTGTTCTGCCAGACGGCAACACCTTCCGGGTCGTAGGCGCCCAAGATCGCTCGGGTCGCCCGGACCACGTCGGCCATGACCGCTGACTGTTCGGGGGATGTGAGCTGCAGGACGGTCTCACGGTGCTGGACGGGGATCACGAGAATGTGGCCTCGTCCCCGCTGCTCGTAGGTGATGAGCATGGCGGTGACGTCGTTGCGGTCGAGGATCGTGTACGGGCGCTCACCGGCGAGGTAGTCGCAGAACGAGCAGGGAGACGACGGCGGAAGCAGCAGCGGCACGCCGCGATGCTGACTGCAGCACACGCGGCCGTCACGTCAATCCGGTTGTGGGGGGCGATCAGGTGCTGACAGGATCGCCGACGGTGCTGACGATCGAGGTGTTGGATCACCGCGACGCCGAGGTCGCAGGGCGGATCCGAGACCTGCAGCGGGCTTCCTACGCCGTTGAGGCCCGGCTGATTGGCTTCGACCAGATGCCTCCCATGGTCGAGACGCCGAGCGATATCGCCGAGCTCGATCTCATCGTGCTTGGTGCCGTTGAGCGTGAAACGTTGTCCGGGCTTCTCGGCTACCGACGGATCCGAGATCTGGTCGACATCGACCGGCTCGCCGTCGACCCCACGCGCTTCCGCAGTGGCATCGGCCGAGCGCTGCTCGAAGTGCTCCATCGACGTGAAGGCGATGCGGATCGGTTCGAGGTCTCCACGGGAGCAGCGAACAAACCGGCGATCGCCCTCTACCGGACTGTCGGCTACCAATCGAAACGCCAAGCGATCTCACGCGGCGTACGCCTTGTGCACCTGGCGCGGGGAGGCCGCCCGTGGCAGCACTCGCCCACGTACCGAACGGTGTCACGTTCCCGGTGGTAGCGGATGGGTTGCGGCTCGTCAGTGGTCGTGGCCGTGGTGGGCGGCGGCAGCCGCCCAGAAGGCCTCCAGGACGAGAGCACCGCCGGCACCGACCACCTCGGTCTGGGTGAGGAGGATCGAGATGCTGCCGTCGGATGGCACGGCGTACGCGCACGTGCCCGTTCCGCCGA